>NZ_JBWKIS010000041.1:0-63357 GCF_056432625.1 Streptomyces sp. NPDC045026 | reverse complement strand
TCCTCCACACCTACAACCACCACCGATGCCACACCGCACTCGCAGGCAAGCCCCCCATCAGCCGCGCAAACAACGCTTCAGGGCAATACAGCTAGCGAGTGGCGGACGTGCCGGATGGGCCAGCGGCTGGGCAGGGTTGGCCGGTGTGCAGGTTGGTGGTGGCGCCGGTGATGACCGAGTCGAGTCGGGTGCGTGTTGCCGCCAGGTCGGTGATCTGTACCGTTTCCGCGTCGGGCTCGCCCCAGGTATCGGGCCTGGCGAAGCGGAACTCCTTGCCGTGCTTCGGCGGTCGCCCGCCCGAAAGTGGGACGCGAGGTCGAATGCCTCGTGCCGGGCATCGTGGTGCAGCAGACTCTGCGGCCTTCGTATGAGTGCGGTTCTGTGACGGAACGCATGCTCATGCGGGGGCCGTCCACCTGTCCGGCGAAAGCTCGTCTGAGTGATTAGGTTCGGGACACCGTTCGAAGCTGCATCGCGTGACGAGAGCTCAGTTTCTGGGCGTCTCGTCGATGGTGGGCATCGGCTTTCCGCCCGGATGCCACCCGTTGAGGAAGCCGGCCTGCCTGGCGACGTCAACGAGTTCGATGCGGGCACCGATGCTGTCCATCCGGTGATAGGCGAACGGCCGGCCGTAAGGACAGCCGGAGAAGTCCACAGGCATGCCCGCTTCTTCCAAACGCTGGGAACCGTGCCGCACATCGCTGGTCCAGAAGCCGATGTGATCGAACCTGGCTCCCCTGGACGCGTCCCAGGGACTGCCCGGCGGCCCTTCGATGAGTTCGATGAAGGGCGACCCGCCTGCGGTGAAGACGATGCGGTAGTCCCACTCACCGAGCCGGTCGGACACAGGATCACTCCACTCGACCCCGGCCGCACGCTGAAAGTCCTGCATCGCCTGCTCGATGTCCGGGACCACGAAGCACACATGGTAAAAGGCAGTCATTCACCCATGATCGAGCACTTCACCCCAGAGGCCCAAAGGTTAAAAGACAAGCTCAGCGGACGCCGCCCCTGCGGGTGCTCACCCCAGCGCACCGGGGCGGCATGTACGAGTACCCGGGCTCGGGCACCGGCCTCGGGCACCGGCCTCGTGGAACAGCCGTCCGCGCCCGGCATCGGGCAAGTCGGAAACACCGCACGCGGGTGCGGGGCACACGTTGAGCCGGCCGCACCAGGCTGGTCTATGGGCTGGGTTGACTTCATCGGGTATTGCGGGCTCACCGTCGGCCGTGCGGGCCGCAGGCCGTCCGCCCCCGCGCCTCGGCCGACCGACCCGGAAGAGGAACGCCATCGCCGCCTACCGCAGCGGTGAGATCGCCATACATGACATGAGCGTGCCGGGCCGGCCCGGGAAGCGGAGTTCTCGGGCGCCGCCATCGGCACGATGGTTCCCCGGCTCGCCGTCGACTTCCTCGCCGGGTACCGGCAGTAGGCGCCACTTCAGTCGCTTGGTGTGGGGGCGGTCGTCTCGGCGAGGGGTGGGGAGGACCGGGCTGCGCTTTCAGCCCCCTCGGACGAACTCCATATCGATCGAGTACATGAACTGGCCGACGCTCACGCACGTCCAGCCGACGGCTTCGACGGATCGCACGACCAGGTCGATCTCCTTGCGGATCTTCTTCATGGGGTTCCTGACCCGGGCCATGGCTCGAGGGTCGATGTCGATGGACGCTTCGAAGGTGTCGTCGCCTTGCGCGTGTGCGTGCCTGGCATCCGCGACGAGCTTCTGCATCCGGATCGCGTGCAGTATTCCCATGTGCGCCTCCCATTCTGGGCTGCTGTGGGCCCGTTTGCCTTCCCAAATGCCTTACGAGCCCAGGTGATTGCTGACGGTGTTGTCTCTTTGGGTGGTTGCGCTAATGGAGGCGGCCTTGGTCTCTACCGTCCGTTGGACGAACTGCCGGTAGCGATGGCGTGGTTACGGGTGTGGGCAGGTGGGTGGGTGAGGTCGGGGGCGGGCTGTCTGGCGACGGCGCCTCGGAGGCGCGGGAGCGGGTGTGGGTCGGCTGCACCGTCGTCGACGGGTGCGGGCCGTTTCCGTTCCCGTTCGCCGAGGAACCGGGGAGATTGCCCGTCACCTGGACCGCGGCGCCGCAGACGAGCAGCGCTGAGGCCAGCACGGTCAGTCTGACGGAGGCGCGCCGCGGCCGGGATGCGGCGGAACGCGGGTCGATGTCCGTCATCAGTCGACGTATTCCTGGGCGACCTCGACGTACTGGAAGCCCTTGACGTCGGTGGCGATCTGCATCTGACCGGTCTTCGACGAGGCGATCAGGGTGTTGAGCAGACCAGTGATCGCTGCGCTCAGCGCTGACTCGGTGTCCGAACCGTCGGCGATGAACAGCGCTTTGGTCGCCACCTGTTCCAGCACGTCGCGCTTCGCGCCGCCGAACCCGTAGGCGATCACGTGAGGGTGGCGCGGCCAGTCCTTGTCCACGAGCTTGCGGAAGGAGTCCTGCCAGTGCGCATCGGTCGGACCGCCGTCGGTCAGGAAGAAGATCGTCGGCCGTAGCACGTCGAGGCCCTGCATCCTCAGGTTGCTGACATCCAGTTCGATGCACTCCCGCACCCGGTCGAAGGTCTTGCCGTACTCCGTGCGCCCGCCGCAGATCACCTCGGGCATGGCCGGCACCTGCTCCATGTCCGACATCGGGATCACCACGTGCACATCGGTGGAGAAGGCGACTACGCAGACCTGGGCGAATTCCGAGACGCGGGGGTTGGTCGCCAGGTTGTAGTGCAGACGGGCGAGGGTCGCGTTGAGCACTCCCTCGTGCGGCTTCATCGACGTGGACGCGTCGATCACCACGTAGGTAGGCAGGCAGAGTGACATGGTGCACCTCTGAGCTAGTGGTTGGAGGCGATGATGATCAGCAGGATCAGGCCGATGACGACTACGAGAATCCAGCCGGCGGACGCATCGGTCTCGGGTGGTTTGGCGGGTGTCGGCCCGGTCTTCTTCTTCTCGGGCGTGTGGCCGCCGGTGGAAGGGCGCGGGATCGGCTGCGTGGGTTGCGGAGGCAATGGGGGCAGCTCGGTGCGTGCCGGACGTGGCGTGGTCCTGAGATAGGGACCGCTGTTCAGTGCCTGGTTCAGCTGGGCGGCTGAGGGTCGTCGCTCGCGGTCGGTCGCGAGCAGCATGTCGAGCAGTACTTCGGAGACGGCGGGCTGGTCCTGCCATGGGGACGCGGCCACACTGTGGAAGGTGTGCGCGTCACGCCGGCCCGTCATGCATTTGGCGACGAGGAGCCCGAGCCGGTAGCGGTCGGTGTACTCGTCCGCGTCGGTGCCCGGCGGTGTGAGCGGGTCGGCCCAGTTCGGCTGGTGGATGTCGGGCATCTTCTTCGGCTGACAGCCGTCGACGTCGATGAGGTAGACAGAGCGCTGCTCCGGGCTCCAGAAGGCGTTGGAGAACGACCAGTCCGAGTAGATCAGGCCCAGGCTCTCCAAGTTTGCGGCGAGCGCTGTCAGTTGGCGACAGGCGGCCAGCCTGCCCGCGAGGCCGGGGGGCGGCAGTCCGACGCCCCGGATCGACTCGTCGGACTTCGCCAGCCAGTCGATCTCCACGAAGCGGCGCTCGCTGAACTCGCCGCGCCGCAGCTCGGAACGGTACTGCTCGGGCGCCATCGGGATCACGCAGCCGACGGCCGGGTTGCCGGGCTCGTGGATCCGGGCCGCGGGCCAGCATGTGCCGGTGTACAGGAGCGCACGATCCGCCTCCGGCAGCGTGCCCGGGGCCGAGATCAGCAGGTCGAGCCGGTGGGCGTCCTCCGGGTGCTGGTCCGGCCGGTAGAGCTTGGCCAGCCAGCCCGGATGGTTCGTCAGTGGCTTTACGGCGATGGCCTGGCCGTTGTGTTCGGAGATCGGCTCGGCCAGTGGTCCGAGATCGCCGACGCTCACGGTCCGTGGCAGCACCCAGCCCCGTGGATCGGCAGCCGGGCCGCCGCCGGCACTGTCGGCTGCGGCGTCGAACAGATGGGGTTCTGTCATGCCCGCTCACCGTTCCACACCACGACCGCGGTGCGGTCGTCAAGGCACTGCGGCGCGTCGAAGCCGACGTCGGCCGTGAACCGCGTGGCCGGGACCGGCGAGCGCCAGGTGTTCGCGAAGTACTCGTTGATATTGCCCGCCGGGTCCGCCCACGCGTCGCCGATCCCGTCCGTGACCAGGGCGAGGGCGGCGCCGGGAGCCAGCGTGACGTAGTGGGCCCTGGCCAGCTGCGGCGTGTCCGGCAGTCGTCCGGCGACCTCGTTCGAGACCACCGCGGCCGCGCGGTCCTTGGCCTCGCCGGCGGCGAACCGCCACAGCGGGACGTGCGGGTCGAGCGTCCAGGCCGAACTGTCGCCGAGCCACGCGATCCAGGCCTTCGCATCCCCGTTCGTGTCCGGCTTGGCGAGTACCGCGGTGATGAGCACGGTGGCCATGTGCGAGGTGTCGACGCCGCGGCCGGCCGCGTGCGCGGCGATCGATTCCGCGATCCGCCCGTACAGCTCCTTGACATCGAGCCCGCTGAAGCCCACTGTCTCGATCTGCTCGCGCAGCAGGGTGACGGCATGGCTTGAGGCCGTGGTGGCCCCGGCGTCGGACCGGGCCGCGCTGGACAGGCCGTCGGCCACGGCCACGATCGCGTACCGGCTGTCCCGGCTTCGCCCGATGCGGTAGGAGTCCTGGCGCGGCTCGGCGGGTTGGCCGCAGCGGTGGCCGGGCCCGATGACTGAGGCCGCGCGGAGGGTGAAGGCACCGACCGTGGCCTCGTCGGCAGCGATCCCGTTCGGTACCGTGCGTTCCGGCAGCAACCAGGGGTAGCCCTGGGCACGGGCGCCGTCGCCGAAGCGGGGGACGCTCAGGTCGGTCGGCCGCTCGCGCAGGAACGGCCGGGCCCTCAGGGGCTGGGACTGCGGCGCCGCCGGTCCGGTGACGTAGCGGCAGATCGGAACCGGTGTGCTGGGCTGGGGTTCCTGTGCGAGCCGATCCTGCTGCCGGGCCGGCGTCGCGGCGGACTCGTACCCCAGTACGGCCGCCGCGCTGACGACACCCACTGCCGCGAGGGCGAACACGTCCACCAGCGGGCCGTACCGCCGATGCGGCGTGCTGACCTCGATGAAGGCCCCGATGACGACGGCCACGAACAGCACCGCCCGCAACCGTCCGTCCATGAGGCCGCCTCGCCGGCTGTCGTCCCGGCTCACGGCCGTTCCCCGGAATCGCGGGATTTCGGCTCGGAGGCAAAGTGCTGAGTGCCGTACTGCACCGCGAATATCTCACCTGAATTGTTGGCGGAATTGACCTGGATCACGATGTCCGGCCTTTCTGGGTTTCGCAGCGAAGCCAGGGCCTTGACGTCCTGGACGAGATCCGGGTTCCGGTCGAGCAACTGGGACAGAGCCTCGGTCCAGTAGTGCACTGCCCCGGCGTCGACCGCTCCCCTCGTGGCGGTCGACGGCCGGTTCAGTGCCACGGACAGCTCGCTACTGCGGCTGCCGCGAGCCTGTGCGAGGAGGCCGCTCATCAGCCTCTTCGCCTCCTGCCAGAGATCGGTGCCCATTGCGGAGACCAGAGCGGTGGCGCCGCTCGCGGCGAGTTCGACGAGTTCCTCGTTCATCAGCGCGTATCAACCTCGGTCGTTGTGGCGGACGTACTGGTCGCCCCGGTGGACGGCGAAGACCGTGCCGTTTCCCGTGGCCTGGACGAGCTGATCCGCGGTCCGCGGCCCGGGCTGCGCGGGTTGCTCGACGGAGCCGGCATCCCGGCCGGAACCGACCTGCGGCCCGACGGGGCTGCCCGGGTACCAGAGCCAGGCCCGCGCTGCGTATTCCTTGACCCGGACGTCGGCCGCGGTGAAGGCGTCGGCGTCGAGACCCTCGTAGCCGTGCCCGACTGTTTCCTCGTGGACGTGGTGCGAAAGGATCGCGGCCAGCGGGGTGCCGCCGGTACCGGCCAGGGTCGCGTGCCGCAACGGTGCCGAGTCCAGCAGCCGGGCCAGCGCCTCGAAGGGGGCGCCGGAGACGGTGCCGTCCGGATCGAACCGGATCTCCCCCGCGTGCACCGCGGCCCGCACCCGCAGCCGGGTGTCCGCGCCGGCCTGCCGGTTGTGCTCGCGGATCCGTGAGCACAGCTCCGGGAGCAGCGGAAACAGCAGCCTGGCCTTGGGCAGTGCGGCCGGGGCGACGAGCCGGCAGCCGTCGCCGGTGTCGACGTACGCGAAGTCCCGCTCGTCCAGATCCGCCACGCACAAGGCGTCGGACAGCGCGGAACGCAGAACTCTGCGGATCTCCTGCAGCCGCTGCTCGCCGCGGCCCGCGGAGCCCGCGATGTCGCACGCCAGCAGGGCTCGGTATTCGTACCTCGGATTCACAATTCCTCCGCGATCACGACGGGCGCAGACAATTCGAAGATCGATTTGCTGTCGCCCGGGACATCCGGTGTCGACAAGATGATTGACGAGACCGTAGAGGAGGGGTCCCCGGGTAGAACGGCTACTAATACGGCTTGTGCGGCTTCGGCTGCACGAGGAAGAGAGGTGTGGCCGATGAGCAACACACGTGTTCGCGGGGCCGCGGCCTACTGGCCGTCGGCCGGGCTGCTCGGCCGGGTCGACAAGGCCGACCGCGGAATCCTCATGGGACTCGGCCACGGCGTGGCCTACCCGACCGGCCAGATCACCATCCGCGAGGCCGACACCACGGACTTCGCACTGCTCCTGCTCGGCGGCACGGTGAAGGTCACCGCGCACGCGCAGGACGGCCGCGAGGCGCTGCTGGCCGTGCGGATGGCCGGGGACCTGGTCGGGGAGTTCGCCGGGATCGACGGCCGGCCGCGCTCCGGCACCGTGACCGCCTGCGGCAGGGTGCTGGCCCGCTACATACTCCGTTCCGAACTGCTGGAGTGCACCAAACAGCACCCCGCCATAGGACTTGCGCTCAGCGCGAGCGTGGTGGCCAAGCTGCGCACGGCGACCGGCCGGATCGTCGACTTCACCGGTTGCGACGTGCTCGGGCGGCTGGCCAGGATCCTGCACCACCTGGCCGTCACCTACGGGCGTCCCGGCCGGAACGAAGCCCAACTCCCGCTGTCGCAACCGGAGATGGCCACCCTGGTCGGCGCGGCGGAGTCGTCGATCCACAAGGCCCTGCGGGTGCTGCGGGACTCCGGCGCGGTCGTGACCGGCTACCGCAGGATCACGATCCTCGACCTGGAACACCTCGCCCGGATCGCCGCCGCGGCCGGGCCCGCCGAATCGCCGGCGATCTCACCGAACACGTAATAACGCCGGGTTCGCACGACGGGTCGGCGCGAGCCTGACCGAGTGCCAGGACCCGGGCGTTGCAGAGGACGGGGGAAGCAGATGTCAGAGAACAACGGTGCTCCGGAGGATTCCGGGCGGATCCGGACCGGCGACGTGTCCGGAACGATGGTCATAGGCAGCCACAACACCGTGAGCAACCTGAAGATCACCGCCGAGTCAGGTTCGACCGTCACTGTGCACGGGGGACCGCTGCCGGATCCGGTCAGGCGCCCGTCGATCTCCCAGCTGCCGCGGTCCGTCGCCGAGCCGCTGATCGGACGAGCGCGGGACGTGTACGTACTGCAAAAGGCGATCGAGACACGCCAGTTGGTGCAGGTCTGGGGTGCGTCCGGGGTCGGCAAGAGCGCGTTGCTGCGCCACCTCGCGTGCACGATGGCGCGCGGGCCCGAAGGCGTGGCCCATGTCGAAGCCGGCGGACGTACGGCTGATGACATCGCGCAGGCGATATTCGACATCAGCTTCGACGCGCCGAACTACAAGCCTTCGTTGGAGGTGCTGAAGGAGCATCTGAAGACCCTGCGGCTACGGATCTACCTGGACGACGTGGGACTCGACGAGAAGGACCTGCGCCGGCTCTTCGACATGGCCGGGCAGTCCACGTTCGTCTTCACCTCGCAGCAGCGGTCCGCGGTCGACGGTGTGCACGCGATCCGACTCGACGGGCTGACGGCCTCGGCGGCGGCGGAACTGGTACAAGCGCTGCTCTCCCGCGAGCTGCGGCCCGACGAGGCGCCGATCGTGGACGCGCTGTGCGACGCGGTGGACGGCAACCCGCTGCGGCTGCGGCGCATCGCCCTGTCGGCCGCGACCGGCAAGGGCCTGCCGGGCATCGCCGATCTTCCCGAACTGCTTCCCGCGCTGCTGAACAAGCTCCGGCCGCAGGAGCGCGACCTGCTGTACCTGCTCGGTTCGCTGTCCGGCGCCGAGTTGTCCCCCCGGCATCTCCATGAGCTGCTCGGCCGGCCGGACACCGAAGCGCTCGCCGAGGGTCTGGTGCGACACGGACTGCTGCTCGCCTCGGAGACCGGCTACAGCTGTCCGCCGGATGTCGCCGAGTGCGTGCTGAACATGCGGAGGACGGAGTTTCCCGCCGATCGGCTCTGCCGGGCGCTCACCGTATGGGTCGAGGCGAGGGACACCACTCCGGACGACGTCGCGGCGCACTTCCAGGCCCTGGACGTAGCGGTGCTGAGAGCGGAGCGGAGCGGACACGCGCAGCTCGGCGCGGCGCTGGCCCGTGCCGCCTCGCCGAAGCTGGCGCTGTCACGGCAGTTCGACGCGTGGGGCAGCCTGCTCGGAGCCGGCTGGGCAGCGGCGAAGAGCGCGGGGGACAAGGCGGGGGAGGAGTTCTTCCTGCGGGAGGCCCGTGCCCGCAAGCGGGCGATCGGGCGAATTACGCAGGCGGCCGTCATGGGGATCGAGGCGGGCGTGCTGATGCATGAACTCGTCGCCCTGCATGCACATATGGCTGGTACTCAGGTCGCTGCCGCGGTGTCGGCCGGTACGCCGGCGATCCCCGCTGCCATCCAGGGCGCGGTCCAAGCACCGGTGCTCGCACATGCGCCTGTCGTTACGTCCGTCGGGACGGCTCACGCGCACGCCGCCAACGTGGCGAGGCCGGTGATCGACATGTCCTCGACCTCCGTGCCGTCACATGCCGCCACACATGCGGCCAATGCATCCGCGACAGCCGCGCAGGGACCCCCGCCGATCGACCTCTCGGGCTCGGCGGTGCACTCTCACTCCGCCACCATGTCTGCCGCGGGTGCGAGCCACCCGGCGCTCACCGCCGGCGGTGCCGCGAGCGCCAAGGGCGGAGTATCGGCACTAGCTCTCGCCTGCACGCTCGGCGTCGCGGCTGTGCTGGGAGTGGGTGCCATGGCCTACGTGAGCGACCAGTCGAGCCCGTCTCCCACCGTCGTGGCCGACCCGATCGGCACGCCGGACCCGATCGGCACGCCGGGCCAGATCGATGACACCTCCGACACGGCCGACCCCGTGTGCGCGACCGTGCTCCCCGACCTGTCGTCGGAATCCCGGACGTTCAACACCGACAGCGCCCTCGCGAGCTCCGCGATCGATTCGTACAACACAGCCATGGCCTCCTACAACTCGGGCGCCACGTCCACTCCTCCCGACGACACCATGTTTCTCACCGAGACCGGCACCGTCGTCAGTGATCTGGAGGACTTCGGGACCACGCTGCAGGAGGCATCCGCGCAGGCCCAGGACAGTTCTGTGTCATCGGACCTCGACGACATGCTGACCGCTACTCAAGACATCAAGAGCCAGTACGAGTCGTTCGGGGGCGGTCAGGGAAGTTCGGAGATCGACACGACGAGTCAGGTTTCGGACCTGAACTCGGCGTGGTCCAGCCTGCAGACCGACTGCGGCGAGTGACCTTCCGCTCCAGGACCTACTGAGAAAGGCCGGCCATGCCCGCGGAATCCGCCCACGGAGACATTCACACCGGGGACGTCTCCGGCACCTTCGTCGTAGGGGACAACAACCGTGTGACGACCACGACGTGTCCCCCCGAACAGCCCCAGCAGCAGAATTCGGCCGAGGACCAGGCAGCCGTTTTCGCGGTCGGGCACGGCACCATGCACGTCACGTACAACGCCGCCGCCGAGCGCGAGGCGGAAGAAGACTGAGGACCGCCGCGTGCCCCGGCCGGTGACCGGCCGGGGCACGCACTTTGCGCATCCGCTCAGTCCTTGTCGGTCAGCAGTTCCAGGTCCTGGGCGCAAAGTGTCGCCGTCTTCAGCAGTTCCCGGATCAGGTTGACGCTGAGGGTCGAGCCGACCGGCTCGCCGACCTCGTCACGGAGCAGGCCGCGCACGCCCCGGCGGTGCAGCCGCTCGCGTACGTCCTCGACCGTGTTCGCGACCGACTTGTGGGTCCAGGACTTGGTCGCGTAGGGGGAGGTATTTGCCAGACGGGCCGTGTCCTCCCAGGCAAGGGGTAGAGGGAAGGCGTCGTGGCCCTCCAGATAGCGCCGGGCGAGTGCGGTGAGCACCAGCCGTTCCTGCGGGGAGAGTTCGTAGACCGTCTCGGGATCCACGGTGTCCGCACCGGTCGTGGATCGGGGGTTCTGGCTGTCCTCGTCCACGACGCGGACCTCCACCAGATGGGAGCGTCGCTTGGACGAGTTGATCACCAGCGGGGTGTACCCAGGCCCGACGAGCCGTTTGTGGCCGGTGAGCATCAGCACGCCGTCGGGCAGCTCGATCGGCAGATTGCCGGTGTTGACCAGCCACCAGTCGCCGTCCGTCGCCGTGCAGGTGAACACCCCGTGCCGACGGCTGACGGTCGGGTCGTCGACCCCGACCGGCACATGCACGTCCTCACGGTCGCGCCCGAACAGAAGCGTGTACCGGCGCGGCGGCACGGCGTACCCACCCTCCGGGCCCAGTACGAAGATCGTCCCCGGCGGCGCCGAGGGCACTCGGTCGGAGGGGCTGCCCGGTGGCAGCATCTGGGGTGGGAAATTTCCGTTCGCCATGTCACATACCTCCGGATCAGATCGCGTCAGTGTAGGAGCGCACCGCGGGGACCGGTCCTTCCGCAGATGGGTATGCCGGGCATGGCGTATTCACGCCCAACTCGTTTTGCCTTGGCCTGACTTGCTCGATAGCCTGCCCGCCGTGAGTGTGAGCGGGCGGGGAACTGCTGATGGTGGATAGCGCGGTCGCCGAACCGCTCGGTGCGGACGATCCGCAGGAGATCGGCAGCTTCAACATCATCGGCCTGCTCGGCGTCGGCGGCATGGGCGAGGTCTACCTCGGTGCCTCCGACAAGGGCTACGCCGCCGTCAAGCGCGTCCGGTCCCGGCTGGTCTCCCACGAGCGCTTCGAACGGGAGGTCGGCATCCTCTACCGTGTGCCGGCAGGAGTCGGTCCGCGGGTACTGGCGAGCGACAGCACCGCGGAACGTCCCTGGTTCGCCAGCGAGTACGTGCCCGGACTCACCGTGGACGAGGCGGTCCGGCTGCGCGGCCCGCTGCCCGCCGAGGCACTGTGGCTGTTGCTGGCCGAGGCGGCCACTCATCTGTCGTCCGTGCACGCGCTCGGGATCGTGCACCGTGATGTCAAGCCCGGCAACGTCATGCTGGTGCGGGACGGCGTGAAGCTGATCGACTTCGGCATCGCACGCGCCGCGGACCAGGCGAGGCTCACCAAGAGCGGTGGCAGCTACGGTACGCAGGGATTCTCGGCGCCGGAACAGCAGGCCGGGGACGCGGACGTGGACGCGCCCGCGGACGTCTACTCGCTCGGGGCGCTCGTGCTCTACGCGGCTTCGGGCCGCACGCCCGGTGTCGTCCCCGACGCCGAGCCGCTGCGGGCCGTGGACGACGGCCTCGCCGCTGTCATCGGGTCCTGCCTTGCGGCCAGCCCCGGAGCCCGCCCCACCGCCGGCGAGGTGGCGAAGGCGGCCCGCGCACACCTGCCTGTTCCTCCTCCCTCCTGGCCTTCCGAGGTCATGTCACGCATCGCCTCGCGGCTTGCCTTCGCCGCGACGCCGGTCGGCAAGCTGGAGACCGTCCCACCGCCGGACCTGGATGCGGATCCGACGCCTGAGACCGCGCCCCCGTCCACCGCGGTACCTCGCCACCCGCGCAAACGCCTGATCCTGACCGCCGCAGTGATCGCCCTCGGCGCCGTCGCAGCATTCGTACTCGTCCCGTCCATCGCTCGGCACAACGGCGCCGCGCATCCGTCCGACAGCGCGTCGGCCGACGCCGGGTTCGCGGCAGGGGCGCCACGGAAACCCTCCTCGAGCCCAAGCCGTTCGCCCTCGCCCACCGCGGAGTCCGGGCGCCCGACCCCGAGGGTCCCGGCCGGCACGCACACAACCCTCCCGCCGCGCGCCTCCGGCGCGCGTTCGCCCTCCGGCCCCGTCGCGACCGCCGCGTCCTCAGCAGCCGCCACCCGCGTCACCTCGTCGTCGATCCGTGGCATCAGCGGCAAGGACGACCCGGCACAGGTCAAGGGCTCCGAGGCGGACACCTCCTGGGTCGGCAACGACGCCGCCTGCTCCGCCTGGCTGGACGACAACGGCTCCGGCGAACTCGCAGGCGTGCTCAATACCTCCCTGAACCAAAGCTGCAACGCCGAGCTCCACCGCAACGACGGCATCGCGTACACGTTCCATGCCTCCTGGGGCGCCGCGAAAACAAACTCCATCTCGAACGTCGGCCACACGATGTGGATCTGCGTCTGGAACGCGAGCGATCGATCCGACGAGCAGTGCTCCGCCCACTTCGCCATGAACGGCGACACCCCGTTCAAGGAGTGAAGCGAACAGTGAACCCGTGGGCCTCCCGTGTGCGCGCGCCGTAGACGGAGAGGTTGTTCGACAGCTCGCGTACGCGCCGCCACAGGACCAGGGTCGGGTGCAGGCCGATGGCGAGGGTTTGACTGTCCGGAGGGAGCCTCGGTGTGCGACCGGTCACGTCAGTGACAGGTCCGGGGCCTGTGCCTGTGGGGTGCCATAACTCTCGTACATGCTTCGACCTGGGACTTCGAGGCCTGGGCCCGATCATGGCATGCTCGAGCGCCGTGGCGCTCCGCATGGTCCAACTCGTTTTTGTCCGCCTCCTGGGGCTGCTCCTCCTGCTCTCCCGTTGCCAACGAGCCAAGGACGTCGAGCTGCCGGCGCTGCGCCACGAAGCAGCCGTGCTGCGCAGTCGGCTTGGCGCCTCGCCCGACACACGTCACGCAGGCGCTTGCCGCACGGATCAACGCTGGCAAACGGCCGTAGGGACCGTGCCGTGGGGGTGGGCTGATCGTAGGGTCTGGAACAGGCAGACGAGGCTCGAGCAAGGGAAGCAGCTGATGCCGGTCGTGACGCTGTTCCATGTCAGTGGGCCTCCGCTTGTCGTGAGCTGCCTGCGCCCGATCGCTGGGACCGAGGCGCTCGCCCAGTGCGGCTACAGCCGGGCGATGCCACGCATCCGGGGAGTGAGCGGCGCGTGTGGTGACCAGCTGCTGGACCACGTGCCCGGCAATAACGAGGACCGTGGCGGGACCGGGGCGGTCAGAACGGAGAATCAGGAGTTGTTCGCCCGGCTCTGGCCCCACATGCGGCCCCTTGGCAGTGCGTCCCGGCTGCTGCGGACACTGAAGCGGCGCGGCTGGACGATCGTCCGCGCTCTCTCGGCCTCGGCGAGGGACCTTGCGGTGATGTGGTGTGTCCTGGACGTAGATGACGTGATCGACGCCGGTACCAGGGCGGAGGGTGTGGACACTGGTAAGCCCGCCCCCGATCGCAGGCCTGTTGCTCTGGAGAAGGCGGGCGTGGGGTCGGCCCAGGCGCTGGTCGCCGGCGACAGTCCAACTGGGCGTGCAAGCTGCGGGCCGGGCCAAGGTGCCGTTTGTTGTAGTGCCCTCCCGCGGACTCGGCGAGCGGGCTCTGCGCGCGGCCGGCAACTGGAACACCACGTCGGTGTTGCCGGACTCCTCGCCCGTCTCAACTGCGGTGCGCTCGCGGACCCTGTCCGCTACGCGCCCGAATGCGGTTGGCCGCACTGCCGTGAGTGAGATGTTCGGCGCCGACTACACGGTCTCTGTCGAGTTCTACGATCTGCTCCAGGCCGAAACCGACCGCCGCTCGGCAAAACGGCGCTTCGCCGAGGCGGCCGGCCGCGCCCGGCACGGGATCCTTGATGTCGGCGCGGGTACCGGGATCGTCACCGAGACCCTGTTGACCGCCTCCGCCGCGCCCATCCACGCTGTCGAGCCGGCAGCCCCGATGCGCGCGGCCCTGCTGTCCCGCCTGGCTGGTCTGGGCGCTGACCAGCGTGCCCGCGTCACCCTTCACCCCGTGTCCATCGAGAGAGCGGGACTCGAGGAGGTTGCAGACCTGGCCGTCGCCTCCAACGTCATCGCCTGCCTCGACCCCGCCACCCGACGCTCCACCTGGCAGGCAGTCAGCCGCGCGCTCCTGCCTGGCGGGCTACTGCTCTTCGACCCTCCGCCCGCCGAACTGCCGACCGGGCGCGAGACGGTGGGACGGCTCGGGCCGGTCCGGGTAGGCGCGGACATCTACGGTGCCGACATCACCCGAGAACCCGATGGGGGGATCGTGCGGATGGTCTTCACTTATCACGTCGAACGAGACGGACGGGTATTGCGCCAGCAGCGGGAGACATTCGAGCTGTGGCCGGCCGGCGCTTCGCAGATCGGCGCAGAACTTGAGGCACAGGGCCTGCAAGTCGTGCAGGCTCCCAGGGCCGATCTTCTGGCCGCGCGCCGCCCTGCACGTTGACGGCGACGCGTGGGCCGGCGCTGGACGTGCCTCCTCACTCCCGTGTGCCCCGACGTATCGACATAACCCGTCGACAGCGGTGAACCTTCGGCATCGGCCTCCCGCGGGCCGTTGCGCGAGGCACGTCCCATGTCGGGCACGCCGTACAGCCTGCGGTCGGCCGGGCCATGCGACGCGACGTGGGCGGCGACCGCGTCGACGTCGGGCGGTCGTACCGTTTTCCAGAGAGCAGGCTTCTCTGCCTGCGAGCCCGCCCCTCACTCGGGCAGTTGGTCGGTCAGTGCCGCTACATCCAGCGCGGGGGCGCCTCCCAGCGTCTGTTCGGCCCAGATCACTTTGCCGTTCGCCACATAGCGCGTGCCCCACCCGGCCGCGAATTGCGAGACCAGGAACAGGCCGCGGCCTCCTTCGTCGGTCGTTGCCGCGCGGCGCATCCGCGGCGAGGTGTTGCTGCCGTCCGACACCTCGCAGACCAGGGTGCGGCGGCCCAGCAGGATCCTGACCCGGACCGGAGGGGCTCCGTAGCGGATCGCGTTTGTGAGCAGCTCGCTGAGGATCAGTTCGTTGGCGAAGGACTCCTCCTCCAGCGCCCAGTCCTGCAGTCGGCGGCTCACCTCCGTCCGTATCCGGGAGACCGCGCTGACGTCGAACGGTACGTCCCAAAGCGCGACGCGGGAGGGATCGAGCAGTCGGGTGCGGGCCACGAGCAGGGCCACGTCGTCGCTCGGGTGCTTCGGCAGCAGCGTCTCCATCAGGGCCTGGCAGGTCTCCTCCGCTGTCTGGTCCGGATTGGCCACGGCGGCGCCGAGCAGGGTCAGTCCCTCGTCGATGTCCCGCTTGCGGTCCTCGACCAGGCCGTCGGTGAACAGCACCAGGCGACTTCCCTCGGGCAGGTCCAGTTCGCCCGCCTCGAACGGATGCCCGCCCACGCCCAGCGGCGGCGACAGGGGCAGGTCCGGGAACGTCACCCGGCCCACCGGATCCACCACCGCGGGCGCCAGGTGCCCGGCGCGGGAAAAGGTGCAGCGGCCGCCCACCGGGTCGTAGATGGCGTAAAGGCAGGTCGCACCGGTGACCTGCGAGCCCTCGCGGTCCGCCCCGTCCGCCTGCGAGTCCAGGCGCATCACCATCTCGTCGAGATGGCCGAGCAGTTCCTCCGGCGGCAGGTCCAGCGAGGAGAAGTTCAGCACCGCCGTGCGCAGTCGGCCCATGGTCACCGCCGCGTGCAGCCCGTGGCCCACCACGTCGCCTACCACCAGTGCCACCCGGAAGCCGGGCAGGGGGATCACGTCGAACCAGTCGCCGCCGACGCCGGACTGCGCGGGAAGATATCGGAACGCCACTTCCAGCGCGTCCTGCTCGGGCAGATCCCGGGGCAGCAGGCTCCGCTGCAGCGTGACGGCCATCGTGTGCTCACGGGAGTACCGGCGTGCGTTGTCGATCGCGACGGCCGCCCGGGCCCCCAGCTCCTCGGCGACGGCGATGTCCTCCTCCTCGAACCGCGGCGTGCCGGCCTCCCGCCAGAAGTTGACCATGCCGAGCACCACGCCCCGCGCTCTGAGCGGCACCGTGATCAGCGAGTGGATCCCCGACGCCAGCACCTGGCTGGCGCCCTCCGGGTCCTGGGCCTGCCAGTCCCGGGCGTTCCGCAGGTCCGGCACCAGCACGGCCGTGCCGCCCCGTAGCGCCGCCACCATCGGCGTGTCGGCCACCACGAACTGGATCAGGTCGCCCACCGGCTGCAGCGGATGGGACGCGTCGGACCCGTGCAGCGCGGTACGGCGCATCCGGTGCACCGCGCCCGTGGGCTCCTCGCCCTGCAGGACGGCCTCCAGGAGTTCCACGGTGACCACGTCCGCCATCCGCGGCACCGTCACCTCCGCCAGTTCCTCCGCGGTACGCCGGACGTCCAACGTCGTACCGACCCGCACCCCGGCCTCGTACAGCAGCGTCAGGCGTCCGCGCGCCACATCGGCCCGGCCCGACAGCGCCTGCAGCTCCGTGGTGTCCCGGAAACTGGCCACCAGGCCCGGCGCGTCGCGGTACGGAGTGGTGCGCCGGGTGTTCACCGCGAGCAGCCGGTTCCCGGCAGCGCACACCTCGTCGGAGGCGATCTCGCCGGCCACCAGCAGCTGGGTCAGCTCCGGGGACAGCCCCAGTTCCGTGACGTGCCGCTGGTCGGCGTCGTTCGGCAGGTCCAGCAGCTTGCGCGCTTCGTCGTTGGCGAGCAGCAGCCGGCCGTCCGCGCCGACGATCAGCACACCCTCGCGCACCGCGTGCAGCACCGCGTCGTGGTGTTCGTACATCCGGGTCATCGCGGTCGGCCCCAGACCGTGGGTCTGCCGGCGCAGCCGCCGGCTGACGAGGGCGGTCCCCCCGGTCGCGAGCGCCAGGGCCAGCGCGGCTGAGCCCAGCACCACGGGCACCTGCTGGTTCACCAGGTGCCCGAGGGTTTCGATCTGAATCCCGGCGCTGACCACCCCGACCACTCGCCGGCTGGCGTCCGTGACGGGCACCACGGCGCGCACGGCGTCGGACGGCTTGCCGTGGAAGACCTCGGTGAAACTCTCGCCCGCGAGGGCCCGCCGCACGTCCCGGGCCTGGGTGCCGATCAGCTTGGGCTGGGTGTCCGTGAGCCGGATCCCCTTCGTGTTCAGGATGGAGATGAAGTCGACGCCCGCACCGACCTGTGCCTGCATGGTGGGCGTCTGAAGCAGCTTCGTCGGGTCGGGCGACTGGAGCGCGCGTGCCGTGCCGGGGGCGTGGGCAAACACCTCTGCTGCGGCCATGGACCGCTGCCGGGCACTGTTCTCGGCGTCGTAGCGCCCCTGCAGGACCAGGGCGGCGGCCGCCGACGCGACGAGCACGAGGACGACGAGGATCTGCAGCAGGAACACCTGCACGGCCAGAGTGCCGAGGAACCGGGACGGCGTGAGGCGGAGCCCGGCGGAGCGTACCGGACGGCGGCCGCTGAGCGGCGACGCCGCCTTCGATGGGGACCGGCGGGAACGTCCGATCATGTTCAAGTTCTAACACCGCGCTGACCCGCTAGGCGACCGGTATTTCTCGTTTTTTTACGCTTCGCACCCGGCTCGCACGCGGCCCGGGTTCGAGTATGAGGCGGCACTCGGCCAGCCCGAATTGGCCTGTCTCGATGAACCAGGCCAGCAGGCTTGACGCAGGCTCCTCGGGCGTGTATGCGGAACCGCCGAATAGAATGTCCCTCACTGCCGGGGAGATCACGGCCGTCGGATGTGGGCCGATCCCGACCAAGGGGAAGCTGACGCGGCCCCGACGCCGGGCGGGAATCGGAGCCGGGGACTGCACCAGTTCGTCGTAGGGGGCAAACCGGTAACGCGTCGGCCCCACCCACGCAATCCACGGACAGAAGGCCACGGTCTGCGTCAATGACTTCAAGCGCGTCAGGTCAAGTGGTCTGTTCGGGCGTGGCTTGCGCGATGAGTACGGCGACGTCGTCGTGGTCGTCGGGGTGCCGCAGGGTCTGAACGAGCCATGGGCAGGTTGTCTCGAGAGGCCGGCGGGAAGTGTCCAGGGTGTGCAGCAGGGTGTTCAGTCGCTCGTCGATGGGGTGGTGGCGGGTTTCGACGAGGCCGTCGGTGTAGAGGACGAGCCGGTCACCGGGGTTCATTTCGAAGTCGGTGCTCTGGAAGGGGATGCCGCCGACGCCGAGTGGTGCACCGGTGGGCAGGTCGAGCAGTCGGGTACGTCTGTCGGCTGTGGCGAGGACGGGCGGGAGGTGTCCGGCGTTGGCGATGCGGCAGCGGTGTTCGTGGGGGTCGTAGACGGCGTATATGCAGGTGGCGATGTAGTGCTCGAGCCCACAGGTGATCTTGTCGAGGTGCTGGAGGACCTGGTCGGGTTCGAGGTCGAGGTCGGCGAAGGCACAGGTGGCGGTGCGCAGGCGGCCCATGGCGGCGGCGGCGTCGATGCCGTTGCCCATGACGTCGCCGACGACCAGGGCGGTCTTGTCGTCGGTGAGGGGGATGACGTCGTACCAGTCGCCTCCGACTTCGCTGGATGCCTGGGCCGGCTGGTAGAGCGAGGCGACGTCCAGGCCGCGGGTCGGGGGAGGGGGGCCGGGCAGGAGGCTGCGCTGGAGGGTCTCGGCGGCGTTGCGGACGCTCTGGTGCCAGCGGGCGTTGTCGATGGCGACGGCCGCGCGCGCGGCCAGTTCCCCGGCCAGGATCACGTCGTCCTCGTCGAAGGGGAGGGGGTTGCGGGCGCGCAGCAGGTCGAAGGCGCCGAGGACCTCGTTGCGGGCGATCAGCGGCACCGCGAGATAGGAGTGCACTCCCGCCCGTGCCAGGGAAGCGGCGGCGTCGGAGTCTCGGGCGATGCGCAGGAGGTCTTCTTCGCGGGCGCGGGCGACGAGGACCGGTTGCCCGCTGTGGACGCACTGGGTGACCAGCCGGTCTGCCCCGTATGCGGAGAGGTCGCCGACCTGGTCTGTGGCTGCGGTGGCTTCGGTCGGGTAGGCGGCGGCCACGGCCAGTGCGCGGAACACCTCCGGTCCGTCGTGGGGCCTGGAGGTGCGGCGGAAGGCCAGGACGGCGTCCAGGACGTCGACGGCTGCCAGGTCGGCCAGGGCGGGGACAGCGACCTGGGCCAGTTCGTGGGCGGTCTTGTCCACTTCCAGCGTGGTGCCCACGCGGGCGGAAGCCTCGGCGATCACGGACAGGCGGCGACGGGCGCGGTCCGCTTCGGCGGCGGCCGCGTGGCGTGCACTGACGTCGACGACGGAGTTCGCCACACCGATCACGCGGCCGTTGGGGCCTTCGATCCGGTAGTACGACACCGACCAGGCATGGTCGTGATCGGTGTCGGCGGGCGTGCGGCCGACGATGTACTGGTCGATCAGGGGCGTGCCGGTGATCAGCACCTGGAGGAGGGCGGACTCGATCGTGTCGATGTCGAGGCACGGCAGGATGTCGTGGGGGTGGCGGCCGATGTGGTCGACGGCCGGGATGCCGTTGATGCGTTCCAGGGCCGGGTTGACCAGCAGATAGCGCAGATCGGTGTCCAGCAGGGCGATGCCGATGGGAGCCTGCGACACCAGGCGCTGGGACAGGGCCAGGTCCGTCTCCACCCGCTGCAGCGTGCTCTGGTCGGCGGCGATACCTAGGGCATAGACGTCACCGAGGTCGTCCAACAGACGCATGTTGCGAAACTCCACCAGACGAGTGCTGCCGTCCTTGCAGCGGATGGGGAAGGCGCCGGCCCAGCTCGCCCCGGTGCTCATCACCTCGGCAAACAGCTTGATCACCATGTCCCGGTGCTCTTCGCGGACCAGCAAATGTGCCGCGTACTGGCCCAGCGCCTCCTCGGCCGTGTAGCCGAACACGTCATCGGCCTGCGGGCTCCAGAACACGATCCGTCCACCGGTGTCCAACACAACAGCGGCGACACTGAGCAGGTCGAGCAGCCCTCCCGGCGGCGCAGGCCCCTCCGGTCGGGGCTGCTCCTCCCTAGGGAGCGGCTCGTGTGCACCCATCCCTGACGGCTTCCTCCTCAGCGACCCCGGTACGGGGCGCGCGGCGGTAGACGGCTTCAGTTCCATGCTGCTCCCCGACCCGCTGCTGCACTATCCGAGAGCGGCCCTGGCGCCCAAGAATCCGAGGTCGTCCTCGGGCGGCATGAGGCGCGCCCGCCCGACTGTGATCGGTGCACCTGAGCAGGCACAGAATGTGCCCTTGTCGAGCACGTGCCAGTGGAAGGCGGACCGGAACTCGGCGCTGTTGTCGGTCTGGATGAAATCGCCCGGAACGGCAGGCGTTGGATGCCGGAGTCGAGGAATTGGATGGCGGTGGTCCCACCCGTCGGACGGCCCGATCTGCCAGTCGACTGTCCTCGTGTCGCTGAGCCCGGATGGCGTAGGCCGATCGCTATCGCTGTTCGCCGGCCACATCGAGCACCAGAGAGCCGCGCCGCGGGAGATGGCTGTCCTACGCCCGACTGGACGTGAGCGGAGGGTGTCGGGCCGCCCCGGGCGGAGGGCTTGGCCGCGCCCGTCCCGGCTTGCGACGACTCTTCTGCAGCCACACCCTTTCCAAGACGCCCCTTGTGTTCGCTCCGCTTCGGCCCAGTCACATGAGTCCGACAGCGTTGTTCGAAGCCGCCCCTGGGGGAACACGTAGCTGCGCGACTCGACGACGGGAGGCGGTGACACTCAGGTGGACGACCGTTCGCGTCGGTCGCAGCGGCAGCAACCGGGCGGGTCCGGCTCGCGCCCCGGATCCGGTCGCGGTGGGCGACGGCTGCGGTATGTCGTGCTGGGGAGCCGGCCCGCCCGCGGGGTGGGGGCTCAGGCACGGGCACGTACGGCTGGAACGGGAGTGGGGCGCGCCGGGGACCACGACGGCATGGCTGTGAACCGCGGGCTGCGCGTGGCGGCGGCGTACGCATGGCGGCTGCTGCTGCTCGGGGCGGCCGTGTACGCGGCTTTCACGATCCTGGGGCGATTGCAGCTGGTCGGTGTGGCGCTGTTCCTCGCGCTGGTCGTGACGTCGGTGCTGCGTCCGCTGGCCGGCCTGCTGGCGCGGCGCCTGCCGAGGGCCGCGGCAGTTGCGTTGAGCGTGCTGGGGAGCCTGACGGTTGTGCTGGGGCTGCTGGCGCTGGTCGGCGGACTGACAGCAGGGGAATCGACACGGCTGGGACAGGAATTCTCCGGGGGCATCGGGCGGATCCAACGGTGGCTGGAGGGCTCTCCCTTCCACGTGAGCCACGTGGTGCTGTCGGATCTGCAGGGAAAGGTGTCCACGTTCGTCTCGCAGCACCGTTCGGAACTGATCAGCAGCGCGCTCAGCGGCGCCGGGCGGCTGGTGGAAATCCTCACCGCAGCGGCGCTCGCCCTGTTCTGTTCCTTCTTCTTCATGCATTCCGGGGACAAGTACTGGTATTGGTTCCAGGATCTGTTGCCGGAGGGCGCTCGGGACACCTGGGGCCGTGCGGGACGAGCGGCGTGGCGCACGTTCGCCGGGTACACACGGGGCATCATCATCGTGGCGGCATCCAACGCCGTACTGGTCGGGATCGCCCTGTTCGCGCTCCGCGTGCCGCTGGCCCTGCCGCTGATGCTGCTGGAGTTCTTCGCCGCCTTCATCCCTCTGGTCGGCTCACCCATCGCGCTGGCGGTGGCCACGATCGTCGCCCTGGCCGCGCGGGGCCCGGTCATCGCGATCGTGGTACTCGCCCTGATCGTGGTCGTCGGCCAGATCGAAGCCCACGTATTGCATCCACTGGTCCTGAGCTGGGCGGTGCGGCTGCACCCCGTGGTGGTGGCTGTCTCCGTCATCACCGGCAGCATTCTGGCCGGAGTGGTCGGCGCGGTCGTGTCCGTACCCATGGTGTCGGTCGCCTGGTCCGTGGTCTGCGAGCTACGCGAACCGCGTACCCGGCCCGACCCGGACCACCCCGGGCGCTCGCCGGACTGACGGACGCACTGCGCGGTATCTGGACGCCGGTCTGTACGACACCTTCCGCCTGCAGGATGGCGTCGAACGCGGCCGGATAGCGAACGTCCCGGTCCCGGATCAAGAACTTCACCTTGGACCCCGTTTCCTGAAGGCCCATCACCGTTTTACGGGCGAGTTGGGTGGCCCGGGCCGCGGTCGGGTGCGCGGTCGCGCCTAGGATTCGCACGCGCTGGGTGGCGTGCTCGATCACCGCGAGGACGTACAGGGTCGTCCAGGTCAGGGGTATGGTCTCGAATAAGTCGGTGGCGAGGGTGGCCTGTGCTTGAGAACGCAGGAATGCCGCCCAGGTGGTGCTGGCTGTACCGCGACGATCGAGACCGTGGTGCTCAGCGCCAGTCGACTCCGCCCGCGCCCACGCCCTGCGCGAGTCTGGCCTCGATCTCCTCGCGCACCTTCTGCATCACGGTCACGATCCGCCGTTCGCGCGCCTCGGTGAGCCGTGCCACTGGCACCGAGCAGCTGATCGCGTCCCCTGCCGGCGCCTCGCCGTTCACGCGCAGCGCGAAGCCGAATCCGACGATGCCGGTGACGCCCTCCTCGCGGTCGATCGAGTAGCCGCGGGACCGGACCTGTGCGAGGTCGGCGACGAGCGCGGCCAGTGTGGTGTGGGTGCGTGGGGTCAGTGCCTCGTACGGTGTGTCGGGCAGTGCCGTGTCCGGGTGTTCGGCCAGCAGCGCCTTGCCGAGTGCGCCCGCGTGGGCGGGCAGCCAGCGCCCCACTCGGCTGATGGTGCGCAGATACTCGTGCGACTCGCGGGTCGCGAGGTAGGCGATGTCCATGCCGTCGAGGCGGGCCAGATGGATGGTCTCGCCGAGCTGCTCCGAGGCGTCGTCCAGGTACGGGCGCACCACGCGGACCACGGGGTCGGTGTCCAGATAGGTGGTGCCGGTGAGCAGCGTGCGCAGGCCGATTCCGTACAGCGAGGCGGTGGCGTCGGTGCGCACCCAGCCGCGTGCGATCAGGGTCTGCAGCAGCGCGTACATGGAGCTGCGCGGCACGCCCAACTCGTCGGCGAGTTCCTGCAGTCGAGCGGGCCGGTCGCCGCGGGCGGCGAGGAGTTCAAGCAGTTCGACCGTGCGAGCGGCCGACTTCACCTCGCGCACGCCGGATTCAGACGGCCGGAGGGGCTCGACGGGCTCAACAGATTCGGACATGGGCTGATCGTACGTACTGTCACGACCTGCGCGTCCGCCTCTCCACGCCATGCCGAATCGCTTGCTCGAACCCATTGACGGGGTGGTTTCCCGAGCCTACTGTCCATCCCCATGTGCGAACGTCATCTACATACGGAGACAGCATGGTGACTCGGACCCCCCACGCCGGCACTGCGGCGCGGCTGCGCGACGGCATGGCGCAGGGCGTGCTGTCGTTCCCGCTCACCAGCTTCCACGCCGACGGTTCGCTGGACCTCGACGGCTTTCGCAGCTATCTCGCCGGGCAACTGGAGACGAACCCCGGTGCAGTCTTTCCGGCCTGCGGCACGGGGGAGTTCAGCGCCCTCGACGAGGACGAGTACGGCCAAGTCGTCGCCGCCGCCGTGGAGGTGACGGCGGGCCACGTCCCGGTCGTCGCCGGTACCGGCTACGGCTACGCCCAGGCACTGCGCTTCGCCCGTATCGCCGAAGAGGCCGGAGCCGACGCACTCCTCGTCCTGCCGCACTACCTCAACAAGGCCCCGCAGGACGGCCTGGTCGAGCAGCTCCGCCGGATCGCCGACGGCACCCGGCTGCCACTCATCGCCTATCAGCGCGACCACGTGACGTATGACGCGGAGACCGTTCGCCGGATCGCAGCGATCCCCGGCGTCATCGGCCTCAAGGATGGCCACAGCGACCTCGACCGGCTCCAGCGCAGCACCCTCGCCGCCCCCGACGGCTTTCTCTTCTTCAACGGCGCCCCGACAGCCGAGCTCCAGGCCCGCGCCTACGCGACGGTCGGTATCCCCGCTTACTCCTCGGCCGTCCACGCCTTCGCCCCGGAGATCGCCAACGCCTTCTTCCAGGCCCTGTCGGCAGCCGACGACAGCCGCGTCGACAAGCTGCTCGCCGACTTCTACGTCCCCTTCGTCGAGCTGCGCGACCGGCGCCCCGGCTATGCGGTGTCCCTGGTCAAGGCGGCGGCCCGGCTGCGCGGCCGCCCCGTCGGACCGGTCCGCCCGCCCCTCACCGATCCGACCCCCTCAGACCTCGCCGACCTCGAAACACTGCTCACCACCGGCCTGAACCTCGTTGGAGCCACCCGATGAACGACCTGACGATCACCGACGTCCGGCTGACCCCGATCCTCGTCGCCGACCCGCCGCTGCTCAACGCCCAAGGCGTGCACCAGCCGTACACCCCCCGCCTGATCATCGAGGTCACCACGGCGGACGGGATCACCGGTCTCGGCGAGACCTACGGCGACACCAAGTACCTGGAGCTGGCCCGCCCGTATGCCGAGAAGCTGGTCGGCCGGTCGGTCGCGGACCTCAACGGCCTGTTCACGGTCGCGGACGAGGTTGCGGTGGCCGATGAGCGGGTGACGAACCAGGTGGACGTGGGCGGACTGCGAGGCGTCCAGACCGCCGACAAGCTGCGGCTGTCCGTCGTCTGCGGCTTCGAGGTCGCCTGCCTGGACGCGCTCGGCAAGGCACAGGGCCTGCCGGTCCACGCCCTGCTCGGCGGCAAGGTGCGCGACGCCGTCGAGTACAGCGGCTACCTCTTCTACAAGTGGGGCGAGCACCCGAAGGGCGTCGACTCCGAGGTGGACGACTGGGGCGAGGCCGTCGACCCGGCCGGCATCGTCGACCAGGCACGCAAGTTCACCGAGCGCTACGGCTTCCGCTCCTTCAAGCTCAAGGGCGGCGTCTTCGAGCCCGAGCAGGAGATCGCGGCGATACGCGCCCTCGCCGAGGCGTTCCCCACAAGCCCGCTGCGACTCGATCCCAACGGCGCCTGGTCCGTCGACACATCCATCAAGGTCATCGAGGCGCTGCAGGACGTCCTGGAGTACATGGAGGACCCCACTCTCGGTACGTCCAACATGGCCGCCGTCGCCGCCCGCACCGACGTGCCGCTCGCCACCAACATGTGTGTGACGACCTTCGACGAGGTCAAGGAGGCGTTCACCCGCGACGCCGTCCAGGTCGTCCTGTCCGACCACCACTACTGGGGCGGCCTGCGCAACACCCGCGAACTCGCCGCCATATGCCGCACCTTCGGCGTCGGAGTGTCGATGCACTCCAACACCCACCTGGGCATCTCGCTCGCCGCGATGACACACGTGGCGTCCACCGTCCCGAACCTGCACCACGCCTGTGACTCGCACTACCCCTGGCAGTCCGAGGACGTGCTGAACGAACGGATCACCTTCACGGACGGCAAGGTGACCGTCTCCGACACCCCGGGCCTCGGCGTCACCCTCGACCGCGACAGGCTCGCCGTCCTGCACCAGCGCTGGCTGGACGACGACGGCACGATGCGCGAGCGCGACGACGCGGCCGCGATGCGGGTCGCCGACCCGGCCTGGGAAACCCCGGCCGTCCCCCGCTGGTGACACCAACTGCCTGACGGGAGCCGGGCGTTCGTACGTCCCGGCCCCCGGCTCTGGTTGCGGGAGTTCCCCGCCGGGAGCCCCTTCCCGGCCTCGGCGACTCCCGCCCCTGCCGTACCCCGCTTTCACGATCGGAGCCGCTCGTGTCCGCAGTACCCCAGAGCGCCGTCAACGGCGCCGTGCAGCACCCCCCGGCCGTCGAGTCCGCCATCAAGAAGATCTTCAAGCGCGTCATACCGCTGTTCTTCATCATGTTCGTCGTGAACTACATGGACCGGGTCAACATCGGCTTCGCCAAGGACGAACTGAGCGCCGACACCGGTCTGTCGGCCGCCGCGTTCGGCGTCGGCGCCGGCATCTTCTTCATCGCTTACGCGATCTTCGAAGTGCCCTCCAACATCCTCATGGAGCGATTCGGCGCACGGATCTGGCTCACCCGGATCATGATCAGCTGGGGGGTCGTGGCCACCGCCATGGCCTTTGTGAACAGCGCCGAGATGTTCTACGTGCTGCGCTTCCTCCTCGGCGTCGCGGAAGCGGGCTTCTTCCCCGCGGTCATCTACTACTTCTCCCGCTGGCTCCCCGACTCCCACCGCGGCCGCGCCACCTCCGTCTTCCTGATGGGCTCCGGCACGGCGACCGTCATCGTCGGCCCGATCTCCGGCGCGCTCATGGAGATGCACGGCCTCCTCGGTCACGCCGGCTGGCAGTGGATGTTCTTCATCGAGGGCCTCTTCTCGGTCGTCCTCGGCTTCGTCGTCTATCGCTTCCTGGACAACAGCATCGAGAGCGCGGACTGGCTCACCGACGAGGAGAAGCAGGGCCTCGTAGCCACGATCGACGCCGAACAGGCCGCCCGCGAAAGCAAGCGCGGCGCCGCGAAGGTCTCCCGCTGGAAGCTGCTCGCCGACCCCCAGATGCTGCTCTTCCTCTGGATCTACTTCGCGATCAACGTCGCCCTGTACGCGGTGACGTTCTGGCTCCCCTCGATCGTCGACGACATCGGCAACCTCTCCGAATTCCAGGTCGGCCTCCTCACCTCCGTACCCTGGCTGTTCGCGATCGTCGCCGTCTGGGTCTCCGGCCGGATCTCCGACCGCACGGGCAAGCGCCGCCCCCTGCTGATCACGCTGTTGCTCATCGGCAGCCTCGGCACACTCCTCGCCGTGTACGTCTCGCCGTGGCTCGGCCTCGGCGCCCTGTGCATCGCCGCGGTCGGCTTCAAGCCGGCATCCCCCATCTTCTGGACCATTCCGCAGAACTACCTGGACGCCCGCGCTGCCGCCCCGGGCATCGCGCTCATCAATTCCATCGGCAACCTGGGCGGCTTCGTCGCCCCGACCGCCTTCGGCATTCTGGAGACCACGACGGGTTCCACCAAGGGGGGCCTGGTCGGCCTGACGGTGGTCGGAATTCTGGCCGCACTCAGCGTCCTTCTCGTACGAGGAGGCGGCCGGAACGACAGCGTGAGCGGCATGGCCGAAGCCCCGGCAGCGGCCGATGCCAAATCCGCCACCACCTGACAGCGACGATTGCCTACGGACCACGGCATCGCCCGGAAGCCCGACTCTCCGCCTGACCGACGCTTCGGCTGTCCTTGGTGGGAACGTCGGCCTTGCGGGCGATGCCTCATTGGGGCGTGGCTGTACGGGCTTCCTGACACATCCCGCCCAGATCAGGAGATCCAGGGGTAGTTCGCCGTGCACGCGCCGGAAGCCCCATTGATGGTTCTCGGTGCTGAGCCGAATGATCAGGTCGCGAATCTCTTCCGGCAGGGGCGGGCGTTCCGGGGAGGGCGGTTGTGTCCACTGCTTCCTCACCAGCCGCTGGTGCCAGGCCAGCAGGGTCCGCGGTGAGACGATCCGGTGCCCGCGCAGGGCTCGGGGGAGCAGTCGGGCCAGGGCGGCGAGCAGCGCCCGGTCTGACCAGCCGGGCTTGGGCGTGGTGACCTGTCGGCGGAGAACCGCGAGCTCGTGGCCCAGTATCAGTATCTCGACGTTCTTGGCCGCAGAGGATCGGGACAGCAGGATCAGCCACGCGAAGATCCGCACGGTGATCAAGTAGGCAAGTCGTACCAGCACGAGCACTGATCATGCCGGAGAGATGGTGTGCTACGCGCCTTCCCCGAGGCCAGGTCCCGTGAACCCATTCTGGAGCGCTACGGGGCAACGTCGCCGTGGACACCCGCATCGAAGGCAACCGGGCCGTCCCCAGCACGCCGGACACCGCCGACGTGTCCGCCGACACCGTCGCACCGTCGCACCGGCCAGGCTGACCGGCCTCCGGCAGCGCCTGACGACATCGAAAGCCAAGGCCGGGTCGACTTCGCCAGTTTCCTCACCAGCCGCTGGACACGCAGCCCGCTCTCAACTGGGCGCCGCCTGGATCCGCCCTGATGAGCCCCTCGCGGTGGTGGGGGTCGCCGGCACGGAAAGAGGGCGGTGGCAGACGTGTCGGCGCGTCATGAAGGAGCCGGTCGGGCCTGCGGGGAAGATCGGGTCATGGTCGACGAGATGAAAGCAGTTCTCGAGGGCGGTCCTGACGATCTTCCTGAGCGGATCGTCTCCGTCTCCGCGCCCGGGCTCGACATCAAAGTTCCCTTGCGCGGGGGATACGAACACTTCAAGGTCACGACACGTCAGGAGGAGACCTCGCAGGGCCTGTTGCCCGTGTACGAGTGGTGGGAGCGCACGGAACTGCCTGGGTAGGATTCCGCTCGCAGCGTGCGGCCCGAGCGCGGCGGGTGCCAACCACCACTCACTCCGGCCGGATCCGGGCCGGGTAGAGCTCGTCAAGCGACTCGATCATGCCTCGCAGCGCCCGCGCGGGCGCGCTTGGGTGGCGCGTGGAGGGCGAGTTCGAGAACCGCGCGTTCGTCGGTCGTACAGAACGGATTGCACAGCGGGCAGCCGCAGTGCGGCCCCTGTGTGGAGGGGCCGCAGCCGACAACGTCAGTGCTGGTCGATGGCGGGCGGGGCGGCGCTGACGCCCCAGGTCGTGGGCTTGTCGGAAAGGTCGATCTTGATCGTGCCGGAGCGGAGCAGATCCTTGTGGGAGAGCCAGCTCTGGTGCAACGTGCCCTTGCCCGTGTTCACGGAGGACACGTACTGGAGCTTCGACGCGTCAGCGCCCGGCGCCTCGATGTTGATCTTGCGTCCGTGTTCGGGCCGGATCTCGACCTTTTCGAACATGGGCGCAGTAACGATGTAGTTGGCGGAGCCGGGCTGCGCCTCGAACACGCCGGCCATGGCGAAGACGAGCAACGACGACGTGGCGCCGAGGTCGTCGTTGCCGGGCATGCCGTACGCGTCGTCGGTGAAGAGCGTTCGCATCGCACGCAGCACCGCGGACGTCTTCCACGGGGCGCCGGTCCACGAGTACATCCACGGAGTGTGGAAGTCGGGCTCGTTGTTGGGGTTGAAGGCGAAGTTGTTGTGGTAGTCGTACGCGCCGCTCACCCACGACTCCGAGGCGGCCTTCGCCGGGTCGGTGAGGACGGTCGGCATGTCGAAGAACTTGTCCAGCCGCTGCTCCGCAGCCGCCTGGCCGCCCATGAGACCGAAGAGGGTCTGCGGGTCCTGCTGGGCGAGCCACTGGTACTGCCATGCGGTGCCCTCGTGGAACGCACCGGCCTGGGTGGGGTCGGGATCACCGGCGACGGTGCCGTCCTCGTTCTTGGCGACGGGGAACCCTGAGAAACCCTGCGACGTGACGCTCGGGTCCCACAGCTTGGCGAAGTTGTCGCAACGCGAGGCGAGCGTCGCGGCCTTGTCCTGGTAGCCCAGGTCACCGGCCATCGTGGACAGCGCACAGTCGCCGAGTGCGTACTCGAGTGTGGCCGAGCCCGACTGGCGGCTGTCGCCGTACAGGTAGCCGGGCAGGTTCTGGTACCCGACCCAGCCGTTCTTGACGTACGACGGATTGCCGTCACGGCCACGGAAGACCGACTGGTCGGTGGGGACCTCGTTGGCGTTCTTCCACAGGGCGTCGAAGAGCTGGTGCGAGGTGTGCTTGTCGAGCAGCCCACGCTGGTAGATGTCGACGATCCACGGGGTGATGGGATCGCCGCTCATCACGTTGGTCTCGCCGCCACCGAGCCCCCAGCGCGGCAGCCAGCCGCCGTCCTGGTAGATGTGCAGCACGGACTTGGCCATGTCCGCGGCCCTGTCCGGGTTGAGCAGGGCCACCAGCTGGTTCTGCGAGCGGTAGGTGTCCCAGAGCGAGAACATTTGGTAGTACGTGGAATCCGCTCGGTGCACCTTGTCGTCAAAGCCGCGGTAGCGGTTGTCGACGTCAGAACCGATCGACGGGTGCAGCAGCGAGTGGTAGAGCGCGCTGTAGTACGTGCGCTGGTCGGCGGTGCTGCCGCCGGCCACGCGCATCCGGTTCAGCTCGTCGCGCCAGGCGTCGTGCGCGCCGGCGCGGGCCTTGTCGAACGACTTGGGCTGCTCGGCCCCGCGGTTGAGGCGCGCGCCGTCGATCGAGGTGTAGGACAGGCCCACCGACGTACCGACCTGGTCGCCCTTGGCCGGGTCGAACGTCAGCCAGGCACCGGCGCGCTTGGTGCCGCGCGATGCTTCGCGCTGGTTCGGCGTGAGGGTGCCGTCGGTCCAGGTGCCGTACTTCGAGAACGTCCGGTCGAACTTGGCGCTGAAGTAGACCCGGTAGCGCTCCTTGCCGGTCTCGCCGCAGAAGTTGCCGCCCTGGACCCAGCCTTCCACGGTGTCGTTGCCGACCACCTTGACGTCGCCGGCGTAGGTGCTGCCGTTGCTCTCGCCGGCCTCGATGAGCACGTTCTCGGAGCCTGATCCGCCGGGGTAGGTGTAGCGGTGCTGGCCGGTCCGCTGCGTGGCGGAGAGCTCGGCCTTGATGCCGTTGTCGAACTTCACGCCGTAGTAGCCGGGCGCGCGGGTCTCGTTGTCGTGACTGAACTTCGCACCGTACTGCGCCGGGTCGGACGAGGTGACCGCACCGGTGGTCGGCATGAACCGGATGTTGCCCATCGTCTGGCAGCCGACGCCCGACAGGTGTGTGTGGCTGAAGCCGAGGATGGTGTCCTGGGCGTAGTCGTACGAGGCGTACTTGTTCAGCTGCGTGTCAGGACTCAGCTGCACCATGCCGAACGGCGCGGCCGCGCCCGGGAAGGTGGTCCCGTCACCGTTGTTGCCGATCGATGTGTCGACCAGCGTCGTGGGGTCATCGGCGAACTTCGCTCCCCGCTCCTTGGCGTTCGCGACGCCGGCGGTGGCGGAGGCCATGGCCATAGTGGTGACGATCAACAAGGCGGTGAACACGCGTCTCAGCGCTCTCATCGCGATCCTCTCGGTACGACAACGTTGTCAAGTCAGTGCCTGTCGATCTTTGCCCTTTCAGTGTCGTTCCGTCAATCCATCCTTTTCCGCGGCCGGTTGGGTGTGGGAGGGGCCAAGGCGCTTGCCTGCGTGGCTTCGTCAGGGCGTGCTGGTTCTGCGGGAGTGTTGCAAACCCACCCTTACGGTCCCTCTGGGATGCCGCCCGACGTCTGGCAGGCGGAGCCGGGCGACGGCCTCGCCGAGACGCCGCCTGGCCTGGATCTCCGGAGGGTGGGGCGGGTGGTCGTTCAGATGGCGTCCAGCGCCAGCCCCTTCGTCCTGGGGCCGAAGAGCCCCACGTTGAGGCACAGCAGCACCATGAGTGCGGCGGAGCCGGCGAACACCGCGGTCGCGCCGAGGTTGTCGAGGACACTCAGTGCGATGAACGGCAGGATCACGGAGACCAGCCGCGACAGCGAGTAGGCGATGCCGATGGCGCTGCTGCGTAGGTTCGTGGGAAAGATTTCGGCCTGGTAGACGTGGAACGCGTTGGAGAAGACGTTGCTGCAGAGTGTCAGCAGGAAGCCGCTTCCCACGATCAGCCAGGCCGCGTCGGCGAACCCGAACAGGACGCCGAAGAAGGCCTGGCCGAGGGCGGCGACGATGATGAGGGTGCGGCGCTCGAACCGCTCGATGAGCGGAATCGACAGAGCGGAACCCAGCGGGTAGCCGCAGAAGCTGAGCGCCGCGTACCCGAGCGAGGCGGTTGTCGAGTGGCCCTTGGCTGCGAGGACGACGGGGGCCAGAGAGCCGAAACCGTAGTAGCCGACGGTCTGCAGGACCTGGAAGATCCACCACATGACGGTGCGGCGGCGGTAGGGCGGCTGGAACATCCGGCGCAGTGGAACCCGCACGGTGGGGACCGCTTCGGTCTCGGTCTCGACTTCGGCCTGTCGTGGCGCGGGGCGCTTACCGGCAGTCCCCGGTTCGTTGACTGTCTCGATGTGCGCGACGATGGCCTCGGCTTCGGCGCGCCGTCCCTTGGCCTCCAGCCATCGGGGGGACTCGGGGAGAGTGCGCCGCATCCATTGGATGCAGAAGGCGCCGAACGCGCCCGCCACCAGCAGCCAGCGCCAGCCGGAGACCCCGGCGATCTGGTGCTCGGCCACCAGGCGTGCGCCGAGGAGCGCCGCCAGTGGCACACCGAGGAACCCGACGGTGTAGGCCCAGGCGATGTAGCGTCCGCGCACGGCCGTCGGCAGCAGCTCGGAGAGGTACGTGTCGACGAGCACGAGTTCGGCGCCGAGCCCGAGTCCGGCGAGGAACCGGGCCGCGATGAGCCAGTTCACGTCGGGCGCGGCGGCGCACAGCAGGGAGAACGCGGAGTACGTGGCGAGGTTGACCAGGAACATCCGGCGTCGGCCGAAACGGTCGGCGAGGAGTGACATGACGTTGGCGCCGACGAACATCCCCAGGAATCCGGCGGCGATGATCCACGACTTCTGGGTCTGGCTCAGATGCCAGGGCTCGGTGAGCGCGGCGGCGAGTACACCGCCGAGGAACACCTCGTAGAGGTCGAAGAAGGCGCCGATGCCGACGATCGCCGTGAGCCGTCGGTGCCAGGGGCCGGGCCGCAGTACCTCGAGGCGGCGGGACACCGGTGAGGGAGAGCCGGCGGTGGAAGGGGTGGTTTGCGTCATGCGCCTGTCAGCTCCTTTCAAATGTATGCAAGGTACATGCATGCGATGCGACGTGACCATGGTCGTGACGTGGTCGGATACCGGACTCGCGGCCGTCGCGACGGGCTGTCCGGCCGGGCGTTCGGCCTGTGCTCGGGCTCCATGGTGTGGCGGTCGTTCAGGGAAGGAGCCCATCCATGAGGTGGGTTCGGGAGGACCATGTGAAGCACGGGCGAATGCAGCGCGGGCGAAGGGCCGTACGGACACGGGAGTTGTCGCCGTGTTGGTGCTTCCGCGCAGCTGCTCGGCTAGCGACCCGGACCGGACGCAGGCGTGGCAGCGGGACCTGGCAGGACGCGAGGGCCCGCAGGCGGTGTGACGGGTGACCGCCGACTGGGTGTGCTGGTGCTGGCCCGCCACGGGTGAACTCGTCGACTTCGACAGCCCGTTCGCGCAGTGGCAGTCGGCCGACGAGCCGATCGGCCGGTCGGATCGTCATGTACCGCGTAGGCATTCACCGTTGACGGGTGTGCACGACACCTGCGCGAACTGCGTCGAAAGTCAGAGAGGCGCCCCTCCAGCACCGTCGACTGGCAGGCACTCACGACCACGCCCCTGTGGGACCTGACCAGCGGGGACGAGGTTTCTGGCACCCACAGGGCGGTCACGGACCTGAGCCCGACACGGGTGACCTGGCGAACGGGCTCGCTTCCGGCCAGCGGAAGGTCCCCTTGCCCCCGCACCGTCGCCCAGGGCAATCTCCGCCCCACCATGACTGAACCCACCACTAAACCCACCACCGAACCCCGCCCCCGCCCCGCCGCCCACCTGGCCAACCTGGACCTGAACCTCCTGGTCACCTTGAGGGCACTGTTTCGCGAACGCAACGTCACCCGTGCCGCCCGCAGCCTCGGTGTCACCCAGCCCGCCGTCAGCGCCGCGCTGTCCCGGCTGCGACGGCACTTCGGCGACGAACTGCTCGTACGCACCCAGGGCGCCTACGTACTCACGCCCTTGGCCGCGCAACTGGCCGGACAAGTGGAGACGGTGTGCGCGGCGACCGAGCGCCTCTTCGCGACCGGCAGCGCCTTCGAACCAGCCACCTCGCGCCGGGAGTTCACCCTCCTGATGGCCGACTATCCGGCGACAGTGATCGGCCCGCACCTGTCTCGACTGCTGGCCGGTGAAGCCCCGAACTGCTCCTTGCACATGCAACTGGTCAGGGAGGTGATCGGCGGGGATGCCACCGACACGCTACGTCTCGTGGACGGCGTCATATCTCCCGCGCTCGGCCATTTCCAGGTGCCCGGAGCCGCATCGGCCCCACTGTTCCGGGACCGGTGGGTATGCCTGGTCGCGGCGGAGCATCCGTTGGCGGCGGCGGACCGCTTCGGTACGGACGAACTCGCCGGGCAACCCTGGGTGGTGCCCTACCACCGCGACGACGGATACCCGTCCGCGGCGCCCGCCACCCGGCAACTCAGTGCGCTCGGCATCCGTCCCCATATCGCCGTCCGGGTGGAGAGCTACCGGGCCGTACCCGACTTCATCGCGGGGACACACCGCGTGGCGTTGGTACCCTCTCGGCTCGCCGCGAGTCTGCCCGATGACGCGGGCCTGCGCACCCTCGCGTGCCCGACAGCCCTCGAACCGTTCGACGAGCACCTGTGGTGGGACGCCGGCCATGACCAGGACCCGGCCCACATGTGGCTGCGCTCACTGGTGCGCAGGGCTGCGGACCGACTTCCCGCGCTCGTTCCCTGAGCCGGCCCCCTTCCTGCTTCCCGGCCCACGACCAATCTCGGCCCACGACGATAAACGCCATTGATACCCCTCAGTCGAACACCTTATTGACCAGGGCGTTCCCGTAAGCCGGAAGGCTCTCCTACTGTGCGGCGCAGGCCCTGACCACCCGGGCTGCACCCGCTTTGCCCCGTCTCATCGCGCTGCACGGAGTCGCTGATGCCGCACGCCCTCACCGAACTCAAAATCCACACCGTCACCAAGTCACCCGGCACCGCACCCCACGAACTCACCGCCGACCTGTGTGTCGTGGGCGCCGGAGTCTCCGGTGTCTCGGCCGCCGTCGAGGCCGCCAGGCTCGGCCGCGACGTCGTACTCGTCGACTCGCTGCCGTTGCTCGGCGGCCAGATGGTGAACTCCCTCATCGGCCTGTTCTGCGGAGTGTTCGGCAACGGCCCGGACTACCACCAGTTGACCCACGGCATCTTCGACGGCATCCTCACCGATCTCGACAAGACCGGTGACCTGCACTACAACCGCGGACACACCCTCACCGTCAACTATGACGAGGTGGCCCTGGGCCGCTGGGTGGAACGCACCGTCCACGACCTGGGCATCAGGGTCGTACTCGGCGCGGGCATCACCGAGGTGGAGCGTCCGGGCCGCCGGATCGAGGCTGTTTCCTTCGCCACCCGGCACGGCGCCGTCCGCGTCACCGCGTCCGGCTTCGTCGATGCCACCGGCGACGCCGCCCTCGCCTGGGAAGCGGGCCTGCCCTGCCGGCTTCCCGAGCGCACCATTTACGGCTCGCAGCAGCTCGTCCTCGAACACCTCCACGAGGAGCACCAGCCGGGCCGTGACGAACTCGCCGCACACGTCGCAGCGAAGGCCGCCGCCTACGGACTGCCGCGCCGCGACGGCCTCGCCTTCTTCTTCCCCGGCCGGGGCACCGCCGTCCTCAACATGACGCACATCCCCGCGCCCCTCGACCCCGTCGCGAGCTCTGCTGCCCAGCTGGAAGGCCGCGAACAGGCCGACCGTGTGGTGGAGTTCCTGCGCACCGAGTTCCCCAAGGCGTTCGGTGACGCCAGGGTCCGCGCCTATGGACTCCCCGGCCGCCGGCAGACCCGCTGGATCAAGGGCGTCCACCAGCTGTCCCTCGACGAGGTGCGCACCGGCGTCCGCTTCGAGGACGCGGTCGCCCGCACCGCCTGGCCCGTCGAACTGCACGACCGGGCCGACGGCTATGTCTGGGAGACGTTCGACGCGGACCATGTGCACTACGTGCCGCTGCGTTCCCTCCTCTCTCCCGACTGCGACAACCTCGTCGCCGCGGGCCGCTGCGCGGACGGTGACGCGGCCGCCCTCTCCAGCGTCCGCGTGATGGGGCCCTGCGCAGCCATGGGGGCGGGTGCGGCGCACGCCCTGGACCTGGCAGGCCCCGAAGGCAGCGTGCACACCGTCGACCCCACCGCGCTGCGGGCCCGCGTTGCCGACAACGTAGAGAGCTGAGGGCCCTTCGCCATGAACGATTTCACCGAGCTGCGATCCACCCCCCTGCGCAGCAACTACCGCCCCGGAACTTCCCCTTGGGCCGTCCGCCGCGCCCAGTGGCGCGCGCTCGGCCTCACCGACGAGGACATGGCCAAACCGAAGATCGCCATCGTCAACTCGTCGTCCCAGCTCGCCTCCTGTTACAGCCATCTCGACGAGATCGCCGTCGCCGCCAAACAGGCGATCGCCGACGCCGGCGGCATCGGCTTCGAAATACGCACCGTCGCCCCGAGCGACTTCATCCACAGCGTGGGCGGCCGAGGCGGCTACATCCTCTCCGCCCGCGACCTGATCACCCATGACATCGAGGCGGCCGTGGAGGGCGCCCAACTCGACGGCATGCTGTGCCTGGCCTCCTGCGACAAGACCGCGCCGGGCCAGCTGATGGCGGCCGCCCGCCTGGACCTGCCCTCGCTCATCGTAGGCTGCGGCTACCAGCCCTGCGGCACCTTCGCGGGCCGCCACTGCGACATCGAGGACGTGTTCCTCGCCGCGGGCCACCACGCACAGGGCCGCCTCGGCCTCGACGAACTGACCGGCATGAGCGAGAACGCCGTCGCCGGACCGGGAGTCTGCGCGGGGATGGGCACGGCCAACTCGATGCACATCGCCTGTGAGGCCCTCGGTCTCGCGCTGCCCGGGTCGACGCCCGTGCAGGCGAACAGCCCCCGCATGTGGGATGACGTACGTGCGGCGGGCCGCCGGATCGTCGACCTGGTACGTGAGGACGTCCGCCCGCGCGCCCTGCTCACCCGCGAGGCGTTCGAGAACGCCGTCACGGTGATGCTGGCCCTCAGCGCCTCGATCAACTCCGTCAAGCACCTCCAGGCCGTCGCCGAGGAGGCCGAGACCGGCATCGACGTCTACGGTCTGTACGAGGAACTGGCCGACCGGGTACCGCTGTTGGCTGCGGTGCGCCCCAACGGGCCGCATTCCATCGAGGAGTTCGAGGCGGCCGGGGGAGCCCTCGCGGTCATCCGGCAGCTCGGCGACCTGCTCCATCGCGACGCGCCCACCGTGTCCGGACGCACCCTCGGCGAGGAGAGCGCCCGCCGTCCCGTCACCGGGCCGGAGGTCATCCGCAGCCGCGAGCACCCGCTCGGCTCCCGCCCCACCATCGTGCTCGTGCGCGGCTCCCTGGCCCCCGAGACCGGCATCGTCAAACTCTCCGTCGACGAGGATCGCCCCGGGGCGTTCACCGGTCCGGCCAAGGTCTACGAGACCCCGACGGCCGCCCTCGACGGGCTGCGGGACGGCGAGGTGCTGCCCGGCCAAGTGCTCGTCCTGAGAGGCCTCGGACCCAAGGGCACCCCCGGCATGGGCATGGCCTCACGGCCCGTCTTCGCCCTCGACGGGGCGGGGCTGACCGGCAAGGTCGCGGTGGTCACCGACGGCCAGCTCTCCGGCCTGGTCAACAAGGGCATCGTGGTCGGGGAGGTGTCCCCGGAAGCCGCCGAAGGAGGTCCACTCGCCCTAGTCCGCGACGGCGACACGATCCGCGTCGACCTGGGAACCCGGCGCATCGACCTCCTCGTCCCGGAGGCGGAACTCGCCCTGCGCGACGCCGACGATGCCCGCGCCGCCGCCGCACCCGAACCGGTCACCGGCTGGCTCTCCGTCTACCGGCGCACCGTCCGCCCCCTGCAGGAGGGTGCGGTCCTCACTCCACGCCCATCGGCCGACGCCGACGCCGAGGCCCGGCCTGCGCGGGAAGTCCCGAGCGCGCCGGCCGGCCGCCGCCCCATCGACCGAGGCCCCGCCGACGAAAGCCGTCCCGTATGAACCTCACCGACTCCGACAAGGCCATGCTCGACGGCGCCGAGGGACCCGCGGTCGCCGCGGCCATGGACCTCTTGGTCCGCTATGGACGGGCTCTCGACGCCGAGCACCTCTGCGACGTACGCAACGTCGCCGGCACCATGACCCAACCCTCGCCCGCCAAGGCACGCCTGGTGGCCGAAGGCGGCTGGGACAAGGCGTATGCCGTCCTCAACCTGGACAGCGACGGCGACTTCACCATCCCCGACATGCGCGTCCCCACCTGCCAGCTCCAGCAGAGCTTCGGCCCCGACGCCGCGGGCATCGCCCCGCACCCCGCCCACGACCTGGTGCAACTTCAGTCGGACGCCGAGTCGTTCTACGGCCGCAAAGGCGTCAACATCCTCGCCACCTGCACGCCCTACCAGGTCGGCAACATCCCCGTACGAGGGGAGCATGTCGCCTGGATGGAGTCCTCGGCCGTCGTCTACGCCAACTCCGTGCTCGGCGCCCGCACCAACTGCGAGGGCACCGCTTCCACGGGAGCCGCTTCGCTCACCGGGCGCATCCCCTGCTGGGGCAACCACCGCAGAGCCAATCGCCTGGGCACCCACCACATCAAGGTCCGCACCCGCGTCACCGGCGCCCTCGACTGGGGCATGCTCGGCTACTTCGCGGGTGACCTCGTCCAGGAGGAACGCCCCGTCATCAGCGGGGACCTGGGGCAGCCCGACCTCCTCGACCTCAAGCACTTCGGGGCGGCGGCGGCCTCCTCGGGCGGCGTCGAGATCTTCCATCTGCCGGGTATCACCCCGGAGGCCCCCACTCTGGAGTCGGCGTTCGCAGGCGACACCGTCCCCGAAGCAGTGCCCTACGGCGCGGACGAACGCCGCGCCGTCTACGAGGACCTCAACTCCCAAGGCACCCGCACCGATGTCGACTTCGTCCTCCTCGGCTGTCCGCACGCCTCCCTCGACCAGGTCCGCGACACCGCCCGCCTCCTGGAGGGCAGACGGCTCAACTCCGGTACGCAGCTGTGGCTCATGGTGCCGCGTGCCCTGCGCACCACTGCCGACCGCAACGGCTGGACCGCGGTCATCGAGGCGGCCGGCGCCAGGGTCATGACCGACTCCTGCCCCGCCATGTCCCGCACCGCGCCGCCCGGCACCAAGGTGTTCGCGACCGACTCGGCCAAACAGGCCCACTACCTGCCCGCGATCCTCGGTATCGAGGCGTGGTTCGGGACGCTCGCCGACTGCGTCGAGGCAGCTGTCACCGGCCGCTGGAAGGGAGAACTACGGTGAATCAGACGGAATGCGGAGGGGGAGCTGCGGTGCATCGGAAACCAGTTGTGCTCCACGGACGCACGGTCGTCCCCGGGATCGTCGAGGGCGAGGCACTCGTCTCGTCGGCGACGGTCTCCGGCTGGGGCGGCATCGACCCGGCCCGCGGGGTCATCATCGAGCGCCGCCACCCGCTGTACGGCCAGTCCTTCGCGGGCCGGATCCTGGTCTTCCCGGGCGCCAAAGGCTCATCCGGCTGGTCCGGCTTCTTCCAGGCGACCCGCCTCGCGGGCACCGCGCCCCTCGGCATGATCTTCGTGACGGTGACCTCGAAGGCGGCGCTCGGCGCGGTCGTCACCCGGGTCCCGACCCTGACCGCCCTCGACGCCGACCCACTCACCGTCATCCGGACCGGCGACCGCGTCACCCTCGACGCCGACATGGGCACGGTGACCATCCACCCGGCCCCAGCCCCGGCATCCGCCCTCGTGTCCACGTCCGTTCACCACCCCTCAACGGCGAGGAGTCCCCGATGAACGCACAGCCCCCGGTCGTCGAACTCGCCCCGATCGTGGAGCGGCAGCCCGCCACGCGCCGCTGGATCGCGATGTACGCGGTCTGCTGCCTCATCACGTTCCTCGACGGCTTCGACTTCCAGATCCTGTCCTTCGCCGCCACCTACATCAAGAAGGACTTCCACCTCACCGAGACCCAGATCGGCACCCTGGGGACGGTCGGCCTGTTCGGCACCATGATCGGCGCGTTGATCATGGGATACGTCGCCGACCGCATCGGCCGCAGGCCCGCCATCCTCACCTGCGTCGTCGGCTTCGGCATCTTCATGCTGGCCTTCGCCTACGCCGACACCTATGCCCACCTGTTCGCCCTGCGCTTCGTGTCCGGGCTGTTCCTCGGCGGGGTGCTGCCGCTGACCTGGGCGCTGTCCGCGGAGTACGCGCCCAGGCGGTTCCGTGTCACCGGAGTCTCGATCATCATGGTCGGCTACACCCTCGGCGGTGCCGCGGGCGGCCCGCTGTCCAACTTCCTGGTCCCCGACCACGGTTGGCGTTCCGTCTTCGTACTGGGCGGGGCCTGCTCCCTGCTCACCGTCGTGGCGGTGTGGATATGTGTCCCGGAGTCGGTGAAGTTCCTCGCGGTACGGGCCCGCAGCGGCAGTGACGAGCGGATCACCCGCATCCTGCACCGTCTCCAGCCGGGCCTCGACCTGGCACCCGGCACCCGCTTCACCACTGGGGACCACCAACAGCAGTCCGCAGTCAAGGGATTCACCCTGGCAGCCCTTTTCCGCGGCCCGCTGGCTCGTATCACTCCCCTTCTGTGGCTGGTCTACCTGCTGTCCTCCGCCTTGATCTACTTCATGGTCTTCTGGACGCCGATGATCAACGAGGGGATGGGGTTCAGCGTCAGCGCTGCGGCCACCATCGCGGCGGCGGCCAGCGTGGCGGGAGCCTTCGGGCAGCTCGCGATCAGTCGTTTCGTCGACCGGAAGGGCGCCGGCGTCATCCTGTGGATGCCGCTGGCCGCCGTCGTCTGCATGCTCACTCTCGGCTTGGGAGCCCTCGCTCCAACCCTGTATGTGGTGGTCGTCATCTCGGCCAAGATGTTCATCAACGGTGGCCACGGCGGCATCACCAGTATCGCCGGCACCTTCTACCCGACGGCCGTACGCGCCAACGGGGCAGCCTGGGCCTCCTCGGTGGCCAAGGTCGGCGCGATGATCGGCCCCTGGCTCGGCGGAGTACTGCTCGACACGGGCCTCGGCGCCCGGGGCGCATTCGTGATCTTCGCGTTCTGTCCGGCGGCGATGGTCCTGGTCCTGATCTGCCTGGGCCGCGCCCAGCGCCGGCTGCCCATCGACGCGGAGGGCGCCGTCGCCACCACGCCCGAGCCCACCGTCACAACGGCCGCGTCGTCCAGGACGGTCACCCAGCCCTGACCGTGCTTGCCGACAGGGGCGGGAGTGGCGGCCGCCTCTCCTCTTCCGGACCGCTCGTGATCCCTTCCGACCGAGACCACGTCTCGTATCAGACGCGGGAGCGTCGCCGGATCCGCCGCCACGTGGGCCCCGAGATCCAGCAAGTGCGGTCGCTGCCGCGTGGCCCGACCAGGCTCGCGGTTCGGCGGGATTTCTTGCCCCGAACGGCGAACGAAGCCCCCCGCGTCCCTCGTCCTTGGCCGCCTCGGCACACCCGATCCGCGGGAAGTCCCGGTCTTCGCCTCGCAGATCGACAACGGCCTCCAGCAGAACTTCAGCAACACCTCGGTGGGCCTGCTCAATGCACTGCCTTACGCCGTGGCCGATCAATGCCGGCAGCGTTCAAGATTTCCCACACCGTGGACGCCGCGATCGGGTAACCCAGCCGGGCCAGTTACTTCCGTCTGTGACGTTGAGGGCGATACCTGAAATACCTCACCCCGCGCTCAACAGCTCGTCAGACCTGCTCACCTTGGTTCCCCATATGTGATGACGCCCGTCGTCCGCCTGATCTCGCCGCTCACCCGTTCGGCGAGCGGCTGCAACCTGGCTATCAGCGTCCCGGCAGCGTCTCCTGCAGCCAGTCGAAGACGACGTCGCAGTGCTGCTGCGGGGCCATCGGGGAACAGTGCAGCTGCGCGCCGGTGGCCGCGGTGAGCTTCACGTAGTCCTTGGGGGACGTCAGTTTGTTGAACATCGTCCGCGGCTGCCCGGGATAGAACTGCTCGTACTCGTAGTCAAGGACCAGGGTGGGCATCGTGATGCGGCCTACCACGCTCGTGATGGTCAGTGCCTCGATGCTTTTGGCGGGGGTGTAGAAGTCCGTGAAGACCTTGCCCTCGCGGGCAGCGAGCATCGCCGGGATGGAGAAGGGCTCGAAGCGCTTCTTCATCGTCGCGGCAGCGGCCGCAGGCAGCTCGGGGACGACTTCTTTGTTCCAGATATTGTTGGTCTGCTCCTTGTTCGGGGTGAGGATCTCCCGAATCTCCGGCGGGAAGCCCAGCCAGGGTTCCAGGCATCCAGGCATCGCCACCAGGGCGGCGATGCGCTTCTCGAAGGCCGCGGCCCGGGGGGCCAGGTTGCCCGCCATACTCAGCCCAGTCAGGGCGATCCTGCCGGCGTCCACGTCGGAGCGGGCGACCAGCCAGTCGACGAGCGGCGTGACCACCGTCTCCCAACGCGGTGTGAAAACCACCCGGTTCACAAAGAGCAATTGCCCCTGGCCCGGCCCGTCGTACACGAGGGCATTCCAGTCACGCTCCAGGGCGGCCGAGACGCCATAGGCCCACATGTCGACGTTCTGTCCATCGCTGCCGTTCGTGAGGATCACAGTGGGGCGCTGTTTGCCGGAGTCGTCAGGGCGGAAGAACCACACCGGCAGCGGGGTCTTCCCGTAGGGGATGCCCGCCGTCACCGGTGCTGGGTCGCACAGCTCACAGAACTTGTCCCAGGCACCGCGCCCGGCCCTGTACAGCTCTTCCTCGCTCTCGGGGGTGTCGGAGCCGAGGACGAAGAACAGAGCCTGGGCGTAGTACTGCGCCGCCCGCAGCGCGCGCAGGCGCCTGGTCTGCCGGTCGGGCTTGCTGCCCTCGGGCGCCCTCATCAGCTGGTCGCCGAGCTTCTTGAAGGTCTCGACGTACGTCTGCGAGGAGAGGCCGGCCTTGTTGATCGTGTTCACGGCGGTGAGCACCTCGCCCACCTCGCTTCCGCCGAACCCTGCCCCGCCGAGGGCCCAGAGGCCACTGAAGTTGAACGCCGGGTCCTTGAACAGCGTCATCACCCCAGGCGTGGCACCCACCGGCGAGCCAGTGGCCGACGCCGTGGGCCTGGGTGCGATCCCTTGTGCGGAGGTTCGGCTCGAGGAGGTGCAACCGGTAGCCAGCGCGACCCCGGCCCCACCGACGAGCCCGGCGAGCGCGGTGCGCCGGCTCAGGTGGGATGCGTCCTGCGATTCGTGCGTCATGCCAGCTGACCGTAAGGCGCGCCGCACGCGCCTCCCGGCACGACACAGCACGTTCCCCCAGCTGGAACATCCGGTCAGCGACCCCGTGCCGCGATCCGGGCGGCCACCATGGAAAGTGGCACGGCGGCGGCCCAGCTGTAGATCGCAGCGGTGGGCGAGACTCGCGCGATCCCCACCGAGAGCAGAAACACGACGGCCTGAGCGGGGAGCGGGACGCGGCGCCAGGGCGCGCCGGCGGAGCGGCTGGTGTGCAGGTCCATCGCATACAGCACCAGTGCGGCCGCGCCGATGACGGCCCCGTACAAGCCGGGACCGAGGAACTGGTCGCCGTAGTCCTCAAGAACCTTGGTGGGAAAAGGAATCGACGACACCAGTATCAGGAACGCCACGTTGAGCCAGAACAGGTACGAGTCGATCGGCCCTGCGTTCCGCAGCGCCGCGTGGTGGGCGCGCCAGAACAGCGCGATCACCACCGCACTCAGCAGGAAGGCACCCGCCTGGGACTGAACTTCGTCCAGTGCCCGGTGCAGCTCCGCCCCGCGAAGGCCCTCGGGCAGCTTGATGTCCAGCACGAGCAACGTCATGGCGATGGCCACCACGCCGTCGGTGAGAGCGAGCATCCTGTCCTTCGATACGCGATCCACCTCGGGTGGGACCAATGGCCGCCGCTCACTTTCGTTCATGGAACCTGTCGTAGCACCCGCCCTCCGCAGGCGGAGCCAACCAGGCACGTGTCGTCCACTCGTAGCCCGTGTCGGGTTCCAGAACTCGGCACGCTTCGACCGGGCCGACCGCGCCTGCCTCGCCGCGCTGCTCCGACACCTGCCCAGGGCGCTGCGGTAACACTGTCTGACATCAAAGTCGTAAAGATCCCTCCGCAGCGCCCTCAAGCGAACGGGTCCGCGGAAAGGTTCGTGCGCACCGTCCGCTCGGAGGTCACCGATCGGATGCTCATCTTCAGCCAGCGCCACCTGCAGGGTGTGCTGGACGAATTACGAAAGGTCAGCGTCGACCCGCACGTCAGCGCCGCCGGCCTCTTCTGGAACGAACCCCGCAGGGTGATGCGGCGTGCGTCCCATCGTGTCGGATGGGCCGGGGGGTACGGGTTGTGACCGCTCGGCGTGCACCCGAACGCGCCACCCGGTAACGTCGAAAACGCGCGTTCCGCCCAATCCGCCGCGGCCCGGTCCCGTCAGTGGCCGCCGCCGATGTCGGCAGAGGAACGGGATCACATGCCAAAGCGCAGCATCCACGCGGTGACTGCCGCGGCCGCTCTGGCCTGCGTGGCAGCATTCGGCACCACACCGATCAGCGCCTCATCAGCAGCTGCCCAGGCCGCAGAGCCCAGCCCGGCAGCCCCCAGGTTCGTGCCGGGTGCCTGTCCGAAGCCGCCCGAGCCCATCGAAGCGCTGAGCAAGGCACGGTGCGGCTTCCTGGAGGTCCCCGAGAACCGCTCCCGCCCCGGCGGCCGAACCGTCAAGCTGGCCGTCGCGGTCATTCCGGCCGCTGTGGAGAAGCCCTCCGAGGACCCGGTGGTGTTCATGGCGGGCGGCCCCGGTGGCGACACGTTCGACGATATTCCCTTCCTCGTGGACTCCGGCCTGAACAAGGACCGCGAGCTGATCGTCATGGCCCAGCGCGGCAACCTCTACGACCAGCCGAACCTCGCCTGCCCTGAGGTCGACCGGTTCAACGCGCAGGCCGTGGGCCTGGGATATGACTCACAGCGGGCGGAACAACTCATGCTGAAGGCGGTGAAGGACTGCCGGGGCCGCCTGACGGCCGCCGGCGGCGACCTGAGCGCCTACAACACCACCGAGAACGCCGCGGACTTCGCCGACCTGCGCAAGGCGTTGGACATCCCCCGATGGAACGTCTACGGGTACTCCTACGGCAGCAATCTGGCCCTCACCTACCTGCGCCTGCACCCCGAGGGAATCCGTGCGGTCGCGATCGACTCGATCACACCTCCCCAGGTCACGACCCTGCCGTGGGGATGGGGCAGCGCCGCTGAGGGAATCCACAACATCTTCAAGGCGTGCGCGGCGCAGCCCGCCTGCAAGGACCGCTACCCGGACCTTCCCCGCCTGCTGACGGAGCAGGTGCGCAAACTGGAGGCGCACCCCCTGACTCTGAACGTCACGCCGCCGAGCGGAGGAAAGCCGGTCAAGGTCGTCCTCGACGGGGGCGCGCTGCTGAACCTGATCGTCGCCTTAACCCCCCGGCCCAAGGACATCCCGGCGGCTCTCGACGAACTCAGCCGCGGAAATCCGAAGCGCTTCGCGCAGGCCCGCGCGGCCGGCTCGGTCCAGAACGTCGGCGCCTTCGCGCACGGCCTGACGAACTCGATAGCGTGCGGCGAGTGGGCTCCGGGTTACTCGGAATCCGACGTGCTGAAAGCGGGGCGCAAGGCCTTCCCCGGGTGGCCGGACACAGTCCTGGCACAGGTGCCGCAGCTGCCCTTCCAGTACCCGGCGTGCGGGATCTGGAACGTTCCGGACCGCGCGAAGGTACAGCGGGTGGCCACGGTCAGCTCGGTGCCGGCGCTCGTCGTCTCCGGCACGTTCGACGTGAAGACCGGGGCGAGTTGGGCGAAGGGCGTGGCCCGCAACCTGTCCCGCTCGACCGCCATACAGGTCCCCGGGATCGGCCACTGGGTGGTCCCGCAGTCTCCTTGCGCGCAGCGCGTGCTGGCGTCGTTCTTCGCCCGCCCGACCGCCCCCGACACCTCGTGCGTGGACGCTCTCGAGCCCGAACCGTTCACGATCACCCCGAAATGACTGTGAGGGCAGATGACCTTCCACCACGCGCTCCGTCGTCGACGCCCCGTACGACGACTCCGGGCCACGTCGGTCGGCATAGCAACCGGTCTCCTCGTCACCGGCCTGCTCGCAGCGCCTGCTCAGGCACAGTCCCGCACCGACACCAGCGGCGGCCCCGAGGCGCCGATCGGCACGGCCGCACGCAAGGTGGGCGACGCCGGCTACGAACCGGGCCCCTGCCCCAAGACGCCGGAACCGGTCGAGGCGCTCAAGGGGGCCCGCTGCGGATCCCTCACCGTGCCGGAGAACCGCGCCAAGTCGACCGGTAAAACGATCAAACTCGGTGTCGCGATCGTGCCCGCCAAGTCCGCCACACCGAAACCCGACCCCATCGTGTGGCTCGCTGGCGGACCAGGGGACGACGCGGTCGGGGAGGCGAAGATGGCGATCGACGGCGGCCTGAACCGCGACCGTGACGTGATCCTCATGTCCCAGCGCGGTACGTACTCGGCCGAGCCGAACCTCCTGTGTCCCAACATCGACAGGTTCAACGCGCAAACGGTCGGTCTCGTCTACGACGCGCCGTCCACCGAGCGCCTGCACGTCGAGGCCACGAAGGCCTGCCACGACCAGCTGGCGGCTCGTGGGATCGACCTCAGTGCCTACAACGACACCGAGAGCGCCGCCGACTACGACGACCTGCACACCGCGCTCGGAATCAAACAGTGGAACCTGTACGCCATCTCCTACGGCACCCACCTGGCACTCGTCTACATGCGCCTGCACCCCGACGGGCTCCGCTCGGTGGGCCTCGACGGCATACTGCCGCCGTCCAAGGGCGGGGCGGCCCTGACCTGGAGCAGTGCCCGGCAGGGCTTCGACGGCCTGTTCAAGGCCTGCGCGGACCAGCCCGCGTGCAACAAGCGCTACCCGAACCTGTCGGCCACCTTCGACAAGCTCGTCCGCGACCTCGAAGCCAAGCCGGTCACCACCACGGTCAAGCTCCCCGGGAGCGACAAGCCGGTGAAGGTCGTACTGGACGGCGGGGCACTGGTGAACTGGATGACCTCCGCCACCCACGTGGCGCCCCAAGTACCCATCGCCCTCGATGAGCTGGCGCACGGCAAGCCCCAGCGGATCGCCAAGCAGTGGGCCGGCGGCAAGCTGAGCCCCCAGGCCATGGGCAGGGTTGCGCACGGTCTCGTCTACGGAGTCTTCTGCAGCGAGTGGACGCCGTACGAGAGCGAGGAAGAGGCGCTCCAAGGCGGACAGGACGCGTTCCCCTCCTTCCCCCGCTCGGTCCAGGCCCAAGCCCCTCAGCTCACGTTCCTCCGCCCGGACTGCGACGTCTGGAACGTCCCCGCGGCACCACGCTCGATCCGGGACGTGACCCGCGGCGACATCCCCACCCTCGCCTTGTCGGGCAGCTTCGACTCCCAGACCGGGGCGGACAACGGGCCGTACGTCGCCCGTACGTTGAGCAAGGCCAAGGTCGTCACGGTCCCGTTCGAGCCGCACGTGGTGTTCGCCACCTCGAAGTGCGCCCAGGAGATCACCGTCTCCTTCTTCGACACCCCGGCCGCACCGAAGACCGCATGTCTGAAGAGCCTCGAACCGCCCAAGTTCGAGATCGGTCGCTGAGCCGACGGCTACTCCACTGCTGCTGGCTCTTGGATGGAGGAGAGCCGAGCAGAGGGTCCCGACCGCTCTGGCCAGTCATCTCCTGGCTCGGGATGAGGAAGGTCGGGAGTTCGAAGGTGAGACGTTTCCGTCAGGACCGCATCTTCGACGAAGCACGGCACTGCGCCTGCCGAAAACTCTATTCGAGCTGTTCAGGCGGCATGTTGGCATTCGTGGAGGACTCCGCCGAGGCGGTCTTTTCGACGTATGTCGAGGTGGGTGCTCTGTGCGCGGGTGAACGGTTCGGGGACGGCACGCAGGGGTGTTGCCTGATGCATCGCTTGGTGGGGTCGGTGTGTGTTGTGGTGCAGTTCGAACTTGCGGAGCGCGTGGCGTAGGTGGTGCGGCACGTGCGGGCATGGCGCCGCTTGATCAGATCGCGGTGCCGTCGCAGCGCGGTGTCAGGTCGTACCAGTAGCCGTGACCGGCGTAGGACCTAACGGGGCAGCCGCACTGGCAGAGCGGCTGGCAACGCCCGGTCCTTCGCCGCGAGTCTCACCCGGTCCGTGCCGAGCTGCTGCGCAAGGACGGTGGGGCAACGTCAACCGACTTACTGGCGTGGTGAAGGTCGTCCTTGTCCTTCACCACGCCTCAGCATGAGCTCGGAAACCCTCGCTGAGCAGAAGGCACAACAGGCAGGGGCACGCGGCAGGGTTGAGGACGACGGCGCCTGATCAGCCGGCAGCACGAGCGGAAAGAACGTGTCCCCTCGGGATCCGGCCGGAGGCCCGCCGTTTCGACGTGTGTCACAGGCGGCGCAGCACCGTGAGTTCGGCGTCGTGCTCGGCGCTCCAGCAAAACGGCAGGCCCACGTGGCGCAGGTACGCGCCGCCGTACTCCTGGCCATCGGTCTCGTCCCGGTACCGCGCCCCGGCGTCAACTCCCTTGAGGCGCAGGCGATCGGGGCGTCCCGGGACCAGTGGCGATCCGTCGAGCCGGCCCGTGCTCAGGGCGGCGACCACGACACGGGTCCCGTCGGGCGCGACGGACTCGACGCCGAATGTCGGTTCGTCCGGCGAGCCCAGGACGTAGGTGTCGCCGTGGTGGACGACGTCCCGGACGTCCTTGTAGCGAGCGATCCACCGTGTGGCCGACGCCAGTTGTTCCTCGCTCCACGTGCCGAGGTCGGCACCGATGCCGAGGACGCCCGTCATCGCGCTGACGAAACGGAACGCGAGGGAGCGCGGCCGTGGGTCGAACAACCCCTGCGCGTCGGTGACCCAGGAGCTCATGGTGTGCGGCGCGTGTGCGTGGAGGTAGCCGTGCTGGATCCGGAGCCGGTCCAGCGGGGCGGTGTTGTCACTCGGCCACACCACATCGGTGCGGGCGAGCGTGGTGTGGTCGATCCGGCCGCCGCCGCCCGCGCAGCCCTCGACGGTGACGTGCGGGTGGCGGGCGCGGAGATGGTCCAGGACGCGGAGATAGCCCGCCACGTGCGCGGCGTCGAGGTCGAGCTGCTGCGCCGGCTTCGGTCCGGGGCGGCCGCGTTCGGTGGGCGGGCGGTTCATGTCCCACTTCAGGTACGCGATGTCGTAGCGCCCGAGGAGCCGGTCGAGGGTGCCGAGGACGAAGTCCTGGATGTCCTCGCGGCCGAGGTCCAGGAGGAGCTGGTTGCGGACGCGGCGGCCCGTGCGATGCGGCAACTGGTGCCGCGAGGAGCTCACGCTCAGAAGTGCGGAGCTCGTTGACCTCCGAGCGGCTGTGGCAGAGCGAGACGGCAATGTCGTGGGGTTCACGACCTTGGAGGGCGAGCCGCCGCGGGGTGTGCTGGGCATGATGTTCGTCGATCCCAGTGCGATCGGGCAGGGCATCGGCCGTCTGTTGTTCGATCACAGTGTCAAGACTGCTCAGGGTTTGGGCTTCAGGCAGTTCACCCTTGATGCGGACCCGAACGCTGAGCCGTTCTATGAGGCTATGGGGGCAGTTCCTGTTGGTGTTGTTCCCTCGGGGTCGATCTCTGGCCGGACTCTCACCCAGTATCTGGTCGACGTTCCTAGTCGGGCGTCATGAAGATGAGAGGTAGCCAGCCTCGTGCATGTTGGCATCGGATGCGACGGCCTCGCGGCGTACTGGTACGGCCGGGAACACGTAGGTGGGACCGCCGCACGCCAATGTTGCCTCCGGCCCCGTACGTCACGTCTCCAGCGGGCTCCGGCCAACCCCGGCTCCGTACTCCTCACTGCCTACAGAGGTCACTGTCATGAAGAACGAGCGGGAATTCTTTTCACCAGACGCCATGCAGTGGCGCACCGGGCCGCAGTCCGGGACCGTCGAGAGGATTCTGAGCAGGGACGAGGCTGATCCGGAGGTGCTGACCCGGCTGGTGCGCTGGGAGCCCGGCCTCGACACCTCACTCTCCGGCGTGATCCGGCACGAGTGGGTCGAGGAGGTCTATCTACTCGAAGGCGACCTGCACGACCTGACCCTGGATCAGACCTTCTGCGCCGGAGACTTCGCCTCCCGGCCCCCGGGTATGGAACACGGCCCGTACCGCACCACCGGAGGCTGCGTGATGTTGGAGATCCGCTACCGGCCGTAGCCCGCGTCGCCGCTGAGTGAGTGTCTGGAAACGCGGGACACCGGCGCTGGAGGCCCAGAAGACTCTGCAAGGGTCGGTAATCGACGGATGAACAGGCTTCCCAGGCCATGGTGGGTCCTCAGCCCGACCGCGTAACTACTCCGGAACGTTGGTGCTGTTCGGGGGATTGAATACGCAGAACTCGTTGCCTTCCGGGTCGGCAACGAGATCCAGCGAAAGCCGTGTCGCCGAAGACGGCCTCGCGGCCCCCGCACGGGCCGGGTTCCACCCACTCAGCTGGTCGAAGTTCCCTGATGGCGGTGCCAAAGTCGAGGCCATGGTGCATGCGCGGTTCTTGCCCTGCTTTGGTTCTGGGACGTGCCGCAGGAGAAGGGTTGGTGCAGGAGCGAGCCCGACCAGGCTCAGGTAGGGAGGTCCCTGGAAGCCGCGCCGGTAGTCCAGCGGGGGCGAGCGTGGCAAGCCAGAAGTTCGCTTGCGCTTCGGTGTCGACACAGTCCAGCGTCACAACGATCTGCATGGCGGAAGGGTAGGAGGCTTGGTCCTGAAGGGTGCCAATATTCGCGCACGGCTGCGATGCGCGCCCTGGGCTACCCGACGGACACGGATGCGCAGCGCGGCGAAGGTGCACCGGTGCCCGCTCTCTGCGTGATCGTTTGCCGGTGCCTTGCCCGGTCGGGTGTCACTGATCGTGGACCGTCCCGCGTTACCCGAGGTTGTCGAGTTTTTCGTAGAAGGACAGGAGGCCGTCTGCGAGCCTGTCGGGGGCTTCCATCGCCGCGTAGTGGCCGATCCCGTCAAGGGCGAGGGCGCTGACGTCCTCGGCGACCTGGCGCATTGTCGTCGGGGTGAACTCTCCTGATCTGCCGCCGACGGCGAGCATGGGCGTGGTGAGTTTCCGGGATGCCAGTTGGTGGATTTCGTCGCCTTCGCGGAGCATCGATCGGTACAGTCCAGCCGCGCCGTTGAACGCGTCGGGTCGCGCGTAGGAGCGGGCGAGTTCGTCGATGTCGTCGTCGGTGAACGCGTCGGGGGTCATGCAGAGCGACGGGATCGCGTACTGCGCGAGGAATGCCCGTTCTCGTCCGGTGAGCAGCATTTCGGGGATGCCCGGGGCGGCGAGCACGCCGATGTGCCAGGCGCCGCCGTGGGCGACGTCCGCGAGTTTTTCGACACCGAATCCGGGCAGCCCGGTCTCGATGGCCGCATAGCTTCGTACAAGGTCGGGGCGTGTGGCGGTGACGCGGAACGTGGTGGGGCCGCTGATGTCCTGGCCCGTGAGGTGGACGGGGCCTGTGTCGAGCCGCGCGATCAGTTCACTCAGGTCCTGGGCCGCCGTCACGCTGTCGTGCGCGGTGGTCGCGGTGGCGGAGTCGCCGAAGCCGCGAAGGTCGGGGGCGAATACGCGGTGGTGTTTGCTGAGCAGGGGGATCAGCTTGTGGAAGACCCACCAGGTCTCGGGGAAGCCGTGGACCAGCATGACGGGAGAGCCCGTGGTTCCGGCCGATATGTAGTGCAGTTCGGTCCCGTTCAGGCTGACATGGTGGTGTTCGACGCCCGGGATGGTGGCGCCGCCGGTCATGGGGTCCATCGTTCTCCTGGATTCGATCGACAACATGGTTGTCAATCTATGGGTCGACAACGTGGTTGTCGACCTCGTTTCTCGTATGCTTCGTCGCATGGCACGTTCACCGGGCGCTGAACTCGCGCTGCTGCTTCTCGGCGGCTTCCAGTCGATGGTGGACGATGTGCACGGCGAACTGGCGCACCGCGGACACCCGGGCGTCCGCGCAGGGCATGAGTTCGCCCTGCGCGCCGTCGACGAGGGAGCGGACACGGCCTCGGAGCTCGGCCGCCGGCTCTCGGTCTCCAAGCAGGGCGCTGCCAGGACGATCGCCGCACTGGAGAAGCTCGGATACGTCGAGCGGGAGCCCGACCCGAGCGACGGCCGCCTCAAACGGCTGCGGGTCACCGACCGCGGCCACGACATGATGACGCTCGGCGCCTCGCTCTTCGACGATGTGCGCGAGCGCTGGGCGGCACATATGGGGCCCGAGCAACTCCAGGCCCTTGAAGCACACCTGGCCCGGCTTGTCGCGAGTCGGCCGTCGAACGTTGCAGCCGCGGCACGGCTCAATGAGGATCTCGGCGAGGTCACCTGAGGCCGGCCGATCGCCGGACGTCACCGGCCGACCCGAGGTGACAGCCGTCGGCGGGATTCGAACGATTCGCGGACACCGGCAGCGGTTCCTCCGTGCCAGTGAAGAGCAGGCCAGCCTGGCTGTCGGAGAAACGCTGTTTTGAAGTCGGCTGTCACCTCGTGAGGGTGGTGCTGTATTCCCTGCCTGCGGCTGCCGTGACGGCATCCTTGAGCCCGCCGCCGTGGACGACCTCGAACCCGATCCGCCCACGTCCACGACGCCGAAGTCGGCTACGCCCGGGGCTCGAACGCCGAGCAGTTGCTCGACCGAGATCGCCGCGCTGACGGCGGCCGGGTGCATCCGGCGTGTTCGCGGACAGGCAGTGCAGGGTGAGGCCGATGAGGATCCTGATCGCCGCCGCGGGATCGCGCGGCGACATCGCGCCCTATGCGGGCCTGGGGGTCGATCCGCGCCGGGCCGGGTACGAGTTACCCTCGCCACCGCAGACACTTTCGCGCCCTCGTGCGCTACGCAGGGCTGGAGTTCCGCAGTCTTCCCGTCGACCCGCGGGTGCGCGGCGGCGTCACAGACAGACGTGAACTGATGTGCACCGCTGCCGAGTTCGTCGCCGAACTGGGTCAGGGCTTCGCCGACGCGATGAACGATGGCGCGGACCTCCCTCCACGCTGTACGGCTTTACGCCAGCCCGGCTGTGTTCCCTGCGTATGTCGGTCAACGTAGCCTTCGTGCTCGCCAGAACCGGTCCAGCCCCTCCAAGGGCACGACGATCGCGTCGGGAGAGTCGGCGGAGGCGGATCGGCGGGAGAAGAGTCGGCGCGTACTCTCAGCCGGCCGACGAGTTCTGCTCTCGCCGGGCTTGCGAGTCCACTGCCGCTGCGGCCGCGGCGATGTTGCGGGCCATGCCACCGAACACGAGGGCGTGGAACGGCGAGACACTCCACCAGTACGCATGCCCGAGCAGCCCGTGCGGGTGGAACAGGGCCCGCTGGCGGTAGCGGGCCCGCCCGTCGGCGTCGGAATCTGCGTACATCTCCAGCCAGGCCAGGCCCGGCAGCCGCATTTCGGCCCGCAGCCGCAGCAGTCGGCCGGGCTCGATCTCCTCGACGCGCCAGAAGTCGAGTGAATCCCCGACCCGCAATCGTGCCGCGTCGCGGCGGCCCCGGCGCAGGCCCACCCCGCCGACGAGGCGGTCGAGCCAGCCCCGTACGGCCCAGGCGAGTGGGAGTGAGTACCAGCCGTTGTCGCCCCCGATTCCCTCGATGACGTGCCACAGGGCCAGAGGTGAGGCGTCCGTGGCCAGCTCCCTGCGGTCCGTGTAGAGGCTGCCGCCTGCCCAGTCCGGATCAGTGGGCAGCGGGTCGCTTGGCGCACCCGGCACCGACGCGGACGACCACCGGGTGTCGACCCGCGCGTCCTGGACGCGCCTCAGGGCGAGCTCCAACGCTGCGTCGAGTCCGATGGGTGCCCCCGGCGGATCGGAGACATAGCGAGCGATGTCGTGCTCGCGGCAGACCACTTCGTGCCGCAGAGACTCGGTGAGCGGCCGCGCGATGGAGCTGGGCACGGGTGTGACCAGGCCGACCCAGTGGCTGGAGAGGCGGGGCGTCAGCATCGGCACGGGCAGGATCAGCCGTCGCGGCAGCTTCGCGACGGACGCGTACCTGCGCATCATGTCCCGGTACGTCAGGACGTCGGGGCCCCCGATGTCGAAGGTGCGGTGCACGTCGGCGGGCATGCGGGCACTGCCGACGAGGTAGCGCAGCACGTCACGTACCGCGATCGGCTGGATGCGGGTGCGCACCCAGCTCGGTGTGACCATCACCGGCAGCCGCTCGGTGAGGTAGCGCAGCATCTCGAAGGAGGCGGAGCCGGAACCGATGATGACCGCGGCGCGCAGAACTGTTGTCGGCACGCCCGAGTCCAGGAGGACGCGGCCGACCTCTGCGCGCGAGCGCAGATGCGGCGACAGCTCCTCGGCGGGCACTCCGGCCGGGGTGAGCCCGCCGAGGTAGACGATGCGTCCCACGCCCGCCGTGCGGGCCTGTTCACCGAAGATCCGTGCCGCCTCACGATCGGTCCTCTCGAAGCCCTGTCCCGTGCCGAGGGCGTGGACCAGGTAATACGCGACATCGACTCCCTCCATGGCGGCAACGACCGATTTGGCGTCCATGACGTCACCGCGCACGATGTCGACGTCACCCGCCCACGGATGGTCACGCAGCTTGGCGGGTGTGCGGGCCAGGCAACGGACGTCGTGCCCAGCGGCGAGCAGTTCGGGGACGAGACGCCCGCCGATGTAGCCGGTCGCACCGGTGACGAGGCAGCGCAGCCCGCCTCCGGCACTGTCCAGGCTCACGTGCCGCACGCCGGCTCCGCCGTTCATGTCCGTCTCCCTCACTCGCCCGCAGCCCCATCCCACGATCCGTCGTACGGGGTGCTTCCGCACGAGGGGAGCCGGCGACGGATACGCCGAGGGTTCAGCGCGTCGCGGCATCCGACATCCTCAGAGGCGAGCTACCGCGCACGGTCTGCGCCCGGACCGCCCGCCCGACGAGGCCGATGGACGAGTTCGACGGAGAGTCAGAACCAGTTTGCAATCCGACGGCTGGCGGAACCCCTGACGCTGGCGCCGTGACTCGAGTAGTGGCCGCAAGCGCAGGGATGCCGCCACCGATGGCTCCACGCACGGGCCCCCACCTGCAGCGATGACTTTCCGAGCCTCACAGGGTGTCAGCCGACCGTGAGCACCATCCGGAAGCGGGCCTTGCCGGCGAGCATCTTCTTGTAGGCCTCGTCCGCACGGTCCAGTGGCACGGTCTCGGTCATCGGGCGGATGCCGTGCAGGACGCTGAATGCCATGGTGTCCTCAACGTCCTGCGAGGTGCCGGACGGGTGGCCGCGGACGATGTAGGCGTTCATGAGCAGCTGGGCCGGGCTGATGCCAAGCGGCTCGGTGTCCGCCCCGATAACCACGAGCTCCCCGCGGGGGGCCAGGCCGTCCACGGTGGCCGTGATGGCTTCGGAGTTCCCGGCGGTGGCCAGGACGACCTTGGCGCCGCCGAGGGACTGCAGGGCCTCGGCGACCGGAGTGCCGGAGGTGCTGTCGACGTAGTGATGGGCTCCCAGCTGTTCGGCGAAGCCGGCCTTCTCGGGGCCGCGGGCGATTGCGACGGTTTCGAAGCCCATTGCGACCGCGTACTGCACCCCGAGGTGCCCGAGGCCGCCGAGACCGAGCACCGCGATCAGATCGCCGGACCGGGCGGAGCTGCGCCGAAGCCCGTTGAAGACGGTCACGCCCGCGCAGGCCATCGGCCCTGCGTCGTTCGCCGACATCGCGTCGGGGATCCGGGCCAGCGCGTCGACGGGCGCGATCACCTTCTCGGCGAATCCTCCGTCGTATGCCCATCCGGGGACCTTCAGGTTCCGGCAGACGATGAAGTCGCCCTCCCGGCAGGGTTTGCAGTGGCCGCAGCTGCCGCCGAACCAGCCGACCGCGACCCGGTCGCCGACCTGCCATCCACGGTCCTGAGTGCCTTCGCCCAGTTCCTCGATGTGCCCGGCGATCTCATGTCCGGGTACCTCGGGGAACGACACGTCTGGTAGTCCAGCGCTCACGAAAAGTGCGTCGGAGTGGCAGACACCGCATGCCTCCACCGCGATCCTGACCTGGCCGGAACCCGGCTGCGCCACCTCTCGCTCGGCGAGTTCGAACGTGCCGTTGGGTTCATTCACCTGTGCGACTCGGTAGGTACTCATCTTCAGCGCTCCTCGGGGAAGTTGTCTTCGTACATGGGCAGGCCGCTCAGGGATTGTTTTCGGAAGGCTTCCTCCTCGATCCGGTCTGGCCTCCCGGTCCCGCAGACCGAGCACGAGGCATCGTGACCGTGCAGGAACGAACGGAGCCTCAACTTCCCCCGTACGTGGGCGTGCCCTTGGTCGATCCAGTCGATTGCGCTGGCCTGCCGGGCCCTGCGTCGCGCCGAGCGATCGGTGGGCCGAGAGACGCTGCGTAGCGCTTCAAAATGCCTTCAGTGGCTGTGATCTGGGATTTCGTCCGACAGTCAGTTGGCTCGGTGGTATTCGTTGATGAGGCCCGCGATGGCTTTTCGGTGTTCGATCCGGGTTGAGGGCAGGGGGAGGATGTCCGGGTCGTCGTTGGGCGCGAGCTGGTCTCGGCCTTGGTGGAGTCGGTGGCTGTTGAAGTGGTCGGCGTAGTGGTGGAGGTGCGGGTGCCGAAATCCCCATCCACGGCCTGCGACGTGCAGATTTGCGCGAACGGTCGGTGATCGCCGGATCGGCGTGTCAAGCTGATCAATCTTGCTGCTGCGACTGCCCTACCTCGCCGTGTCGGGCATGTTCGCCTTGATACGGCTGCTGCCGATGAGCAGCATGGACAAGGACATCGAGATATTGACGCTGCGCCACCAGCTGGTTGTGCTGCAGCGGCAGATCGACTAAGAGACCCGGCAGGCCGCCTACCCGCCGTGCGATCCAGGCCCTGGTGCTGCGCCTGGCCCGAGAGAATCCCCGGTGGGCAGAACCCCCGGTGGGGATACCGCAGGATCCACGGCGAACTCGCTGCCCTGTTCGAATCGTTCTGCAACCGGCATCGGCCTCACCGCACCCTGCACAGCCCGGCGCCTCTGCGGCGAGTTCCCGAAATGATCACCGAACCGGACCGACGAGACCGGCTGGACATCCATCGGCGTGACCGACTCGGCGGCATCCTTCACGAGTACACACACGCGGCCTGATCTGCCCGGACGTAATAATCGGCACTCACAGGTTGCCGGGCTGCGCCAACTTGGGGGAGAGGGAAGCGAATTCGGCCTAATCCAAGGCATCCGTCTCGCCCCACGTCGTAGTGCTGACGATCAGTGAGCGGCTGTGGCTGCCGGTGAGCTCGCCGGGGGCCAGGGCCTGTGCGTCGAACCGGGTGGTCCATGCGGCCAGCGCGTCGGCGTTGCGGGCACTGCCGAGCAGCGTGGCGACAGGTCTGCATCCAGCGGTCCGTGCTCGAGTTCATGCGGGGCATCCGGACGCCGGTCGGGTTGGCATCACGCCTCCGTAAGCTCTGGCCGCGGCCGGTCCGGGTGGGGGAGAGGAGACGGCTCATGGATGCGGGGGACCTGCGGGATGGGTCCCGGTCGGCTTGATTTCCGAAAGTTACTGGAGGGTGCCGTCGCGGCCGGCGTGAGTCGCAGGCGTGTTCCTCTCGAACCTCTCGAACGGAGGGGAATGCTAATGCCCTTGCGGATATGCAAGCATTGGATATACACCCTAATCTTCGATATGGCCCGATAAAGGTGATGTGGCGAATATCGGTGGTATGTGTGAAAATCAGTAATTACGTGGCGAGGCTCTTGCGGGGCCTAACGTCCAAGATTCACACAACACGATTTGGGCCAGCCCCTGAGGGGAGCGGGCAGTGGCGCAGGAAACTCTGGACAAGGCGGCCCACGTGCTGGGAGTCGACATCGGCGGCACCGGTATCAAGGGTGCGGCGGTCGACCTCGAGCTCGGCAGCCTCATCGGTGAGCGGGTTCGGATCCCGACCCCGCATCCGGCGACCCCGGGGGCAGTCGCGGACGTGGTCGTGACGATGCTCTCCCAGATCGGCGTCCTAGGACCGGTCGGGCTGACGCTCCCGGCCGTCATCCGGGGTGGCAAAGTCCAGACGACGTCCAATATCGACCCGGCCTGGATGGAGACGGACGCGGCCCAGCTCTTCGCGCGAGCGACCGGCCGCGACGTGAGGGTGGTGAACGACGCCGACGCGGCCGGGATCGCCGAGATGCGGTTCGGCGCCGGCAAGGGACGCAAGGGCATCGTCGTGATGGTGACGCTCGGCACCGGTATCGGCAGCGCCGTCTTCACCGACGGGTTCCTGGTGCCCAACAGCGAGCTGGGGCACCTGCCGCTGCACCACGGGGATGCCGAGGACTGGGCCGCGGAGTCGGTGCGCGAGCACGACGACCTGTCCTGGAAGAAATGGGCGCACCGTCTGGAGAGGTATCTCGAGCTTGTCCAACGGCTGCTGTGGCCCGACCTGATCATCATCGGCGGCGGCGTCAGCAAGAAGGCCGACAAGTTCCTGCCGCACATCGAGCTCAGGACCGAGATCGTGCCGGCGCAGCTGTTCAACGATGCGGGCATTGTCGGCGCGGCGCTCTTCGCCCCGGCCGGGGAAGGGCAGCCCTAGCCCTCCGCGGTCGATTTGACGGCCCGGGCAGCACCTTCAGGGAGGCTGGCGTTGAGCAACAACGACCTGGCAACACTTTCCGTCAACACGATCCGCACCGGACGAGGTGCGCGCCGAGGGGACGGCGAAGGACGTGGCGCCGCACCGGGTGATGGAGGGCAACCGCCCGACGGACGTGCTGCTGGCCGAGGTGCTCACGCCGTACCGCGAAGCCGGGCGCCCGAGCCAGGGGACGATCTGGGGATCGACTCCTTCGATTCGACCAATCGACTCCTTCGACCAGTGGGGCGTCGAGCTCGGCAAGGTGCTCGCTGTCGCGATCATCTCGGAACTCGAGAGCGCGACCGAGCCTGGGTTCGGCCACACCTCGTCCACGAACGCGCTGATCCGGCACTACCGCACGCTCAAGGACCAGGAGGCGCCACATGGCGACAGACAAGCCCATGCAGCTGGGGATGATCGGGCTCGGCCGGATGGGGTCGAACCTGGTGCGTCGGCTGATGCGAGACGGCCACCATTGCGTCGTGTCCGACGTCAACGCGGCCGCCGTCGCCGAACTGGCCGGCGAGGGCGCGACGGGCGCAGACTCACTCCAGGACTTCGTCGCGAAACTGGACAAGCCACGTGCCCTATGGCTCATGCTTCCGGCTGCGATCGTCGACTCCATTCTCGATCAGCTCGAGCCGTTGCTGGAGCCCGGCGACATCCTCATCGACGGCGGCAATTCCTACTACCGCGACGACATCACGCGCGCCAAGCGTCTTGCCGACAAGTCGCTGCACTATGTCGACTGCGGGACCAGTGGTGGGGTCTGGGGGCTGGAGCGCGGCTACTGCCTGATGATCGGCGGCGAGGATGAGGCCGTGGCCCATCTCGACCCGATCTTCAAGACGATCGCTCCCGGCGAGGGCAGCGCCGAGCCGACGCCGAGCCGGACCCGGACCGACGGCACCGCCCCGCTCGGGTACCTGCACTGCGGGCCGAACGGCGCCGGGCACTTCGTGAAGATGGTCCACAACGGGGTCGAGTACGGGATGATGGCCGCGATCGCCGAGGGCCTCAGCATCATCAAGCGCGCGGACGCCGGCACAAGCCGGCAAGAGGTCGACGCGGAGACGACGCCGCTGCGCGATCCGTGGGCCTACCAGTACGACATCGACGTCGGCGAGGTGGCCGAGGTCTGGCGGCGCGGCTCGGTCGTCGGCTCGTGGCTGGTCGACCTGACCGCCGACGCCTTCGCCAGGTCGCCCTCTCTCGACGGCTTCACCGGGCGGGTCTCCGACTCCGGGGAAGGCCGCTGGACCGTCCTCGCCGCGGTGGACGAAGGCGTCCCGGTACCGGTCATCACCACCTCGCTCTACGAGCGCTTCGAGTCCAGGGAGGCCGGGGAGTTCGCCGACAAGATCCTCTCGGCGATGCGCTCCGAGTTCGGCGGGCACGCCGAAAAGAAGGGCTGAGGGCTGTGCATCACGAATGGGAGCACATGGCGGTGTTCCAGGTCGACGAGCGGGTCGCGCCCGACGGCGACCCGGACCGTAGCCTCACCCACCTGCGCGAGAGCCTCGGTGCGGCCCCCGCCGAGGTCATCGCGATGCCCGTGAACGACGCCGACCCTGACGCGGCGGCCGCCGCCTACGGGCGGTCGCTGCCCGAGCGATTCGACCTCGTTCACCTGGGCCTCGGCCCGGACGGGCACACCGCCTCGCTGGTGCCAGGGGACCCGGTGCTCGAAGTCTCGGACGGGCCGGTGGCTCTGACGGCGCCCTACATGAGCCACCAGCGCATGTCACTCACCTATCCTGCACTCGCTCGCGCCCAGCAGGTGCTCTGGCTCATCACCGGAGCGGACAAGCGCGAACCGCTCTCGAGGCCCGTTGCGGGAGCCCGGTCGATTCCCGCCGGCCGGGTCGAGGCGGCGGCGTCGCCCGTCCTCGCGGACGCGGCGGCGGCCGGTGGCCGGTGGCCGGTGGCCGGGGTCCTGCTCGCGTCGGCGCCCAGCCGCCAGCAGGACCAAGATGCCCGACCCCATTGCCGTGCCGGCTCCGTGAGGAGGATGAGGTGGCTTCGAACTCGTCGAACGTTCCCGCAGACGTGCTGGTCATTTTCGGGATCAGTGGAGACCTCGCACGCAAGATGACGTTCCGCTCGCTCTATCGGCTTGAGCGGCGCAAGTTGCTGACCTGCCCCATCGTCGGAGTGGCACGCGACGGCTGGTCCGACGACGCGCTGCGTGACCACGCCCGCGCGGCGATCAAGGCAGCGGGCGAGCCGCTGGACGACAGCGTCTTTGCCCGGTTCGCCGCCCGACTCAGCTATGTGCAGGGCGATTACGCCGACCCGGAGACGTTCCATCGCCTCGCCCGGGCGGTCAACGGCAAGCGGCACCCGGTCTTCTATCTGGAGATCCCGCCGTCGCTGTTTGCCCGGGTGGTCGAGGGTCTGGCAGGTGTCGGGCTGACCAAGGGCGCCCGGGTCGTCGTGGAGAAGCCATTCGGGCATGACCTCGCGTCGGCGCGTGCCCTCAACGCCGAGCTGCGTCAGCTCCTTGATGAGGATCAGCTGCTGAGGATCGATCACTTCCTCGGCAAGGAGCCGGCGATGGACATCCAGTTCCTGCGGTTCGCCAACTCCGTGTTCGAGCCGGTGTGGAACCGCGACCACGTCTCCTGCGTGCAGATCACCATGGCCGAGGACTTCGGGGTCGAGGACCGCGGCCACTTCTACGACCCGGTCGGCGCGCTCCGCGACGTCGTGCAGAACCATCTGTTGCAGCTGCTCGCCCTGATGGCGTCCGAGCCGCCGTCAGCCGCCGATGCGGACGCGCTCCGTGACCGCCGGGTTGACGTGTTCCGGGCGATCCCCGACGCCGACCCGGCCCACTACGTCCGCGGGCAGTACGAGGGGTACCTGCAGGTCCCCGGCGTGCGGCCGCGTTCGCGCACCGAGACCTTCGTCGGGTTGCGGCTGGAGGTCGAGAACTGGCGCTGGTCCGGGGTGCCGTTCTTCATCCGCGCCGGCAAGTCGCTCCCCGAGCGTGTGACCGAGATCCGGATCGTGTTCAAGCGCCCGCCGCGGCTTGCGTTCGCGGAGCGGTTCGCGCCCGAGCCCGACCAGTGGATCCTGCGGATCGATCCGAGCCCTGGCGTGAACTTCCGCATCCAGGCCAAGCAGCCGGGCAAGCAGGACACGCAGCTGGTGGACCTTGACCTCCTCTTCGCGGCCGAGCTGGGTGAGGCACCCGAACCGTACGAGCGCCTGCTCAGTGATGCAATGCAGGGCAACGCGAGCCTGTTCACCCGGGAGGACTCGGTGGAGGAGACGTGGCGAATCGTCCAGCCACTGCTGGAGGCGCCCGGCGATCCGGAGCGCTACCGGCCGGGGACCTGGGGACCGGAGGGAGCGAGCAAGCTCGTCGCCGGATATCCGCGGTGGCACGAACCATGGCTGCCGGCGAGATCTCCCGACTGACACAGCCGAGCCCCGGCCCTGGTGAACCGCAAGCTGATCAGCCCACCCACGTGAGGTACGAGAGTCCAGTCCAACGGATGGTGGTGGCCAGAAGCGGTTTTCGGCGTCCAGGAACAGCCTACGGACGCCGAGATCGCGTAGATCATCGATGCAAAGGCAGTGATCTTCGAGAGTTCCTCCTGAGGCTCGCGGAGGGCGGTCCGTCCGGCGAAGTGTCCATCCGTCGCTGATTGAGCCGACGAGGACGTCGTGGTGGTCGGTGCGAGCCATCGGGCGTCCCCAGTTGCTGTTCTCTCGGGCCTGGCGCAGGTTGAGCTGTTTGACAGGGGCGCGGTGGAGGGTCTGCCGGGGCGGCGGTGCCGGGTGAACGTCCGTTTCCTGGCGATGAGTTGGCGGTGCCAGGCCAGGAGTGTGGTGGGGGTGACCGTGAAGGTCTGGCACGGGCGCTCGCGCGGGACGAACTGCGAGAGCACGGGAGCCAGATCCGGTCTGCGGGCTCGTGGCGGACGCGTGCGATCTGACGGCGCAGCACCGCGTTGTCGTGCCGTAACGCGAGCCGGATCCTCGCACCTACGTCCGCCGGCTCGCCCCGCAGGAGTACGAGATACCGCACCATGCCCAGGATGTCTTCCGGCGCACCCGCGCCGAACGGGCGGCGGCCGGCGGCCGTTCGGCACCGACGGCCCCCTCACCGTCCTCGACCTCTGCTGCTCGTACGGCCTCAACGCTGCTCTTCTCAACCACCACGTCACACTGGCCGAGCTGCACGCGCACTGCACCAGCCCCGAGGCCGACGCCCTCGCGGCCACCGAACTCGTCGAACGCGACAAGAAGTTCTACGCCTCACGGCGCCGCGCGGACGCGGCTCCGGTCCTCGGGCTCGACACAGCCGACAACGCTGTCCAGTACGCCCTGGCCGTCGGCCTGCTCGACGAGGCCTACGCCAAGAACGTGGAACACCACCCGCCCAGCCTCCGGTTACGGCGCGCCGTCGCGGACACTGGACTGATCACGGTCACAGGAGGAGTCGGCTACATCACCCATCGCACCTTCCACGCGTTGCAGTGGAGGAAGCGGGGGCCGACTTGGGTCAGCGTGTTCGTCCTGCGCGCCGTCCCCAACCGGCCGTGATCGCACAGTTGGCAGCTCACGGCCTGACCACCGAGACCGACTCCGCACGGACCTGTCCCCAGCGGCTGTTCACCAGCGCGGCGGAACAGCGTCGCGCCGTCGACCAGGTGCTCCGTGCCGGCGACGACCCCACCGGACTGGAGGCGGAAGGTCGCTATCACACCCGGCTGTACCAGTCCCGGCCCTCGGCGTATGACTGACGCCCAGGAGCAGGAGCAGCTGATCGTCGGGCCCCACGCCAGCGAGAACTGGGGCCGCCGAGTGGCCGGCAGACGGGCGGAGTCGGGCAGTTCGGCCTCTTCGGAGGCTGTATCGCCCAGATCGCACGTACCCTTCGTGGTGTCTACGGCGTCACATAGCGGGCGCCGAACCACTGGAGGCAATACCTCGTGCTGATTGCTCAGCGTCCGTCCCTGACCGAAGAGGTCGTCGACGAGTTCCGCTCCCGGTTCGTCATCGAGCCGCTGGAGCCGGGCTTCGGTTACACCCTCGGCAACTCCCTGCGCCGGACCCTTCTCTCCTCGATTCCGGGTGCGGCGGTCACGTCCAT
>NZ_JBWKIS010000040.1:0-70323 GCF_056432625.1 Streptomyces sp. NPDC045026 | reverse complement strand
TGCTTCTCCACCGCGCGCGCGGAGCCGGCGTGCGTGGCCTCGTCGATCCGGCGCTGCAGGTCCGCGAGCTTTCCCGCGGTCGTGTGGATGTCGATTTCGTTCACTGATTGCTCCACCGGGGCTGACTGGTCATCGGAATGATCGGAATGATCGGACGGATCGAAGGGGGACAGGAGGAAGGATCAGAACGTGTCGTGCGGTACGTGCACGCCCCATACGTCGCGCAGCGCGTGGGAGACCTCGCCGACCGTGGCACGCAGGCGCAGTGCCTCGCGCATCGGGGGCAGGACGTTGTCGGTGCCGCGCGCCGCGTCGCGTAGTGCTTCGAGGGCTTGTTCGACGGCGTCGTTGTCGCGCTCCGCGCGCAGGGCCGCGAGGCGTTCGCACTGGTCGATCTCGATCTGGGGGTCGACCCGCAGCGGCTCGTACGGCTCTTCCTCGTCGAGGGCGTACTTGTTGACGCCGACCACGGTGCGTTCCTGGTGGTCGATCTCCAGCGCGATCCGGTATGCCGACTTCTCGATCTCGGACTTCTGGAAGCCCTGCTCGATCGCCGCCACCGCGCCGCCGCGGTCCTCGACGGCCTGGATCAGTTCAAGCGCCGCCGCCTCGACGTCGTCCGTCATCGACTCCATGACGTAGGACCCGGCGAACGGGTCGACGGTCTTGGTCACATCGGTCTCGTAGGCGATGACCTGCTGTGTGCGCAGGGCGAGCCGCGCCGCCTTCTGCGTGGGAAGGGCGATGGCCTCGTCGTAGGAGTTGGTGTGCAGGGACTGCGTTCCGCCGAGGACCGCGCCGAGGCCCTGAAGGGCGACCCGCACGAGGTTGACCTCGGGCTGCTGCGCGGTCAGCTGCACCCCGGCGGTCTGGGTGTGGAAGCGCAGCATGTGCGACTTCGGGTTCTTTGCCTTGAACTCGTCACGCATGATGCGGGCCCAGATGCGGCGGGCGGCGCGGAACTTCGCGATCTCCTCGAGGAGCGTGGTCCGGGCGACGAAGAAGAACGACAGACGCGGTGCGAAGTCGTCGACGTCCAGGCCGGCGGCGATCGCGGCGCGCACGTACTCCTTCGCGTTGGCGAGGGTGAAGGCGATCTCCTGCGCGGGCGTGGCCCCGGCCTCGGCCATGTGGTAGCCCGAGATGGAGATCGTGTTCCAGCGGGGCAGCTCCTTGTGGCAGTACGCGAAGATGTCGCTGATCAGCCGCAGGGACTGCTTCGGCGGGAAGATGTACGTGCCGCGGGCGATGTACTCCTTGAGCACGTCGTTCTGGATGGTGCCGGTCAGCTGGTCACCGGAGATGCCCTGCTCGGCCGCGACGAGCTGGTAGAGCAGGAGCAGCGTCGAGCCGGGGGCGTTGATCGTCATCGACGTGGACACCTTGTCCAGCGGCAGGCCCTGGAACAGCGTGCGCATGTCCTCGATGGAGTCGATGGCCACGCCGACCTTGCCCACCTCGCCGCGGGCGATCGACTCGTCCGAGTCGTAGCCCATCTGCGTCGGCAGGTCGAAGGCGACGCTCAGGCCGCCCGTGCCGGCGCCTACCAGCTCGTGGTAGCGCTCGTTGGACTCCTTCGCCGTGCCGAATCCGGCGTACTGCCGCATCGTCCACGGCCGGCCGGTGTACATCGACGGATACACGCCCCGCGTGTACGGGAACTTTCCCGGGGCGCCGAGCTTGGCGTCCGCGTCGAAATCCGTCAGCGACCAGCCGTCGTAGAGCGGCTGGATGGGCAGGCCGGACTCACTCTGTGCCTCGGAACCCACGCCGGGCCTCCTTCGGTACTCGATGTCATATTGACGGTACTCAGTACCATCGACTCCGGCAAGTGGCTTCCGGGCACCGAGACAGGGAAGGATGGGCCGTCATGAGTGAGGATGAGTGGTCATGAGCAAGCCAGCCGCGCGGATCCGACTCGCGGACGCCGCCTTCGCGCTCTTCGACGAGCGCGGATACGAGCAGACCACCGTCGACGAGATCGCCGAGCGGGCCGGGGTGGGACGCACGACGTTCTTCCGGCACTACCGGTCGAAGGAAGACGTGATCTTCCCCGACCACGACCGGCTGCTCGCGCTGATCAAGGACAGGCTGGCGACCTCCAGCCACAGCACCGGCCTGATCGCCGTGTCCGACGCGGTGCGCCTGGTGCTGCTGCACTACATCGACGAGGGTGACCTCGCGCGGCGGCGGTACACGCTGACCAGCCAGGTGGCGGTCCTGCGGGACCGGGAGATCGCCAGTGTGGCCAGGTACCAGCGGCTGTTCCGCGAATTCATCGCGGACTGGATGGGCGACCCCACGGAGTCGGCGTCGCTGCGCGCCGAACTCATGGCGGCGTCCGTGGTCGCGGCCCACAACCACGTACTGCGCCGCTGGCTCCGGGGCGAGACCTCCGACCCGGTGGCCGAAATGGACGAGGCGATGCGCGAAGTGCTCGCGCTCTTCCCCGCGCCCTCCGGTGCCGCGGACTCAGGTGAGGCCGGCACCACGCTTGTGGCCTTCCGAACCGGACAGGATCTCGATGCGCTGCTCCCCTCGCTGAGGCGTCTCGTCGAGGGTGACGCGGGGCGCTGAGAGCTCGCGGGGCCTGGGGGTTTCCCGGGGAGCACAGCGACGGCTGGCGCCGGGACCTGGTGTCGCGCGGCGCGCAGCCGGTCACTTCCTGGACGGCCCCTCGTCGAGGTGCCCCGAGGTGCGGTTCGTTCAGGGCGGTCAGCGTTTGTGGGCCGTCGTCGGCTCCGCACCTGTCCACTGCCCCCTCGGTGTGCGTAGCAGGCGAAGGCCGGCGAGGCTCTGGAGCGTCATCGCGACGGCGGCCGTGACGGTGACCGCGAAGCCACCGCGGGCCCCGAGCGAGTCGATCGCCCAGCCGGAGACTGCCGCCGCGGCCGCCGAGCCCGCCGCGCCGGCGGAGCCGAGCCAGGAGAACGCCTGGGTCAGAACGGCCTGGTGGACGGTCGACTCGGTGAGGACGGGAAAGAGTACGAGAAGGGGCGGAATCGTGGCGCCGGTCAGGGCCACGACCAATCCGAGGCCGAACGGTGAACCGACCGTGAGCAACAGCAAAGTGCCGAGCGTCAACGCACCGGTGAACGCCAGCAGTTGTACCGCGGGCGAGGCCCGCCACCGGCGCAGTCCGTACAGCCATCCGGCCAGCAGACCGCTGCAACTGGAGACGGCGAAGATCGGGGCCGCGGCGCCCGGTGCGCCGTGTTCCACCACGAAGGCGGTCACGGATACCTGCATGGCGCCGAAGAAGATCCCGATGGCGAGATTGAGGCCCATGAGCAGAAGGACCGCGCTGTGCAGCAACGACCGGTCGTCATGCGTGTGTGTGGCGTCGCCGATCGTCAGCGAGGGCGCGCTGCCACGCTGCGCCGAGAGGACCAGCCCGCCGACCACCGACAACGAGGCGGTCAGCACCGTCCCGGCCACGGGATGCCCGGTGGCGGCGAGTGCGCTGACCAGCATCGGGCCCACCAGGTAGGCCACGGCGTTGCTGATCGACTCCAGCGCGAAAGCGGTGGGCAGTTCCGCCGCTCGGTCCGTGCGGAGCAGTGCCGCCCAGCGCGCCGCGGACATCGCGCCGAGCTGGGGAACGCTGGCCCCGACCAGTGCGCCGCCCAGGGCCAGGAGGGTGTCGGAGGCATCGGCGGCGACCAGGGACACGAGGCCGGCCACCGCAACGGCGTGGGCGAGCAGTGAGGGCGGCAGGATCCTGGTCTGCCCGAACCGGTCGACGAGCCGGGCCAGTTGTGGTGCCACGAGCGCGTCGGCCACGGCGAAAGCGCCGGTGACCAGGCCTGTCGTGGCGAACGCGCCGGTCTGGTCGTGCACGAGCCAGACGATGCTGAGGCTCGTCATGGCGACGCCGACCCGTCCGAACGATGCCGGCAGGAAGAAGGCTGCGGCGCCAGGGGTCCGCAGGAGGGAACGGTAGTTCGCCGATGGCACGGCGAGTCCTGTTCGCTGCCCGGCGGGACGGCACACCTGGGTCGTCGGTGCCCGAATGTACCGACCCGTGGTCGCCGCCTGGAACCTTCCAGTGGTGGCGCGGAGAGGGGGCACGCCCCCGCACCGACTCCATCACCGGGCAGAATTCTCGGTGTGTGGTTGGTGATTGGTGGTTGTGAATCTCGTACATTCTTGTCGCGGGGGCCGGTGATGTCCATCACGGTGCGGATCGGACGTGCCGGCTCCTCTGCCTTCGGAAAAGAGCAACAAGTAGGGCCCCCTGCGGCTCTACGGAGTCCGGGCCAGGCGTTCGAGGAGGTCGGGGAGCGCGGCGAAGGAGTCGAGCACATGGTCGGGTGTGCCGTCGGCCGAACGGTGGTTCTCCGGAAGGTATTTGCCGGTCTTGACGAGGGCGCCGGTGACGCCGCTGCGCTGGGCTGCGAGCACATCGGACTCGATGTCGTCTCCGACCATGAGCGTCATGGAAGGATCGGCGTCCAGGTGGGCGAGCGCGGCGGCGAAGAAGGCTTCGGACGGTTTGCCGGTGATTCGCGCCCTGACCCGCGCGGCCCGCTCGAGGCCGAGGAGGAAGGCGCCCGTGTCGAGTTCGAGCCCGTCGGCGGTGCGCCAGTAGAGGTTCCGGTGCATGGCCACGAGGTGCGCTCCGCGCTGTAGGTGGTGGAAGACGCGGTTGAGGGCTGCGTAGCCGAACTTGTCGCCGGCGCCCCCGACCACGACGACGTCCACGTCCGACTCCGCGTTTGAGTGTTCGTCCGGCTCATCAACAAGCGTCACGCCTGTCAGGTCGTCCTGGATGTCACCGGCGTTGAGCAGCAGGCAGCGCGCGCCCGGGTGGTTCTCGCGAAGGTATGCGGCAGTGACGGCCGGGGCGGTGAGGATGTCGTCGACTGTGACGGGGAACCCGGCTCCCGCAAGGCGTGCGCAGATCGAGGCGCGTGTACGCGAGGTCGTGTTGGTGACCAGCGCGAGGGGGAGCCCCGCTGCGCGTAGTCGCTCCATGGCCTCGACGGCGCCGGGGAGAGGTTCCCAGGACACCGTGAGCACGCCGTCGATGTCGATGAGGACTGCGCGGATCGCGCCGGTTCGCTCTCGCTCCATGGGGCGACGGTAGCCGCCGCCCGAGCCGAATCCGCGGTGCAAGCACGCCGAGTCGCCGGGTGAATGCCTGACTCTTTGGGTGCGACCTCCGGTGGCGCCTCTGGTGTGCCCTCCGGTGTGACCGAGCTTCGGCCTGTGCAGAATAATGTCGGCGTGAACTCTCTTGAGCGTCCCAATACCCCTGCTCCACAACGTGCTTCAGTAGTCGTGGTGGGCGCCGGTCCCGCCGGGCTGACCGTGGGGAACATCCTGAGACGCGCCGGGGTCGACTGCGTGGTCCTCGAGACCGAGACCCGGGAGTTCATCGAGCAGCGGCCGCGTGCCGGGGTCATCGAGGAGTGGGTGGTCCGCGCCCTGGAGCAGCGGGGCCTCGCCGGGAACCTGCTGCGGAAGGCCCAGCGGCACACCGCGTGTGAGTTCCGGTTCGACGGCCGACAACACCGTTTTTCCTACGGTGAATTGACGGGACGTCATCACTTCGTATATCCACAGCACTTGCTCGTCACGGATCTGGTGCGTGAATACACCGACGTGCGGGACGGCGACATCAGGTTCGGCGTTCGCGACGTGCAGGTGCACGACGTCGACACGGACCGGCCATCGGTTTCGTACACCTGCCCGCAGTCCGGTCAACGGCAAGTGGTGCATTGCGAGTTCGTCGCGGGGTGCGACGGTGCGCGTGGCGTGACGCGGCGCGCCTTGCCCTCTGAACAGTTCCGGGTCGCGCGGCATGACTACGGAATAGGCTGGCTGTCCCTGCTGGCCGAGGCGCCGCCTTCCTCCGACTGTGTGCTCTTCGGTATCCATGAGGACGGATTCGCCGGACAGATGCCTCGCAGCCCCGAAGTGACCCGCTACTACCTCCAGTGCCCGCCCGGCGACGACCCGGCGAACTGGTCCCACGAGCGCGTGTGGGCAGAGCTGCGCCGACGGCTCGCTGCCAAGGGAGCCCCGGAGTTGGTGGAAGGGCGGTTGATCGAGAAGCGGATGCTCGACATGCACGACTATGTCGTCGAGCCGATGGCGTCCGGGCGCCTGTTCCTGGCCGGCGACGCGGCCCACCTTGTGGCGCCGATCGCGGCGAAGGGCATGAACCTCGCCCTGCACGACGCTTTCCTGCTCGGCGACGCCCTGGTCGCCCACCTCATGCGCGACGCCGGCAGTGACAGGGTCGGTACTGGCAGGGCCGGCAGTGACAGGCCCGATGGCGACGGCGGGCTGGAGGGTTACTCCGAGGCGTGCCTGCGTCGCGTGTGGGACTACCAGGAGTTCTCGCAGTGGCTGTCCGAGGTCTATCACGGGCAGGCTGCGGGGGAGCCGTACCGAACGGGTACCACGCTTGCCCGGCTGCGCCGCCTGTTCACCTCGCCACTCGCGGCGGCCGCCTTCGCCGAGCAGTACCTCGGCACGGCCGAGCGCTACTGACGGGCACACGAGGCATGCGAGGCACACGGGAAGACGGCTGCACCTGAGTACGCGTACTCAGGTGATCGCGTCAATCATCTCTGATGCGGCTGGTCCGTGTTCCCCACCATGGATTCCCTCAAGCCGCATCGAGAGAGGTACCCATGGGCCGTGATCTGCAACTGCGTGTCGCAACTCCGGAGGATCTGCAGTGGATCTACGGACTGCGTCATCGGGTGTACGCACAGGAGCTGGGCCAGCACGCGCCGGATCCGGCCGGTCAGCTTCGTGACGGGCTGGACGGCGAGAACGTCTACCTGGTCGCGGCGCGAGGAGCCGTCCGAATCGGCTTCGTCAGTGTGACGCCGCCCTGGCTGGAGCGGTATGCGCTGGACAAGTACCTCAGCCGCGACGAGCTGCCGCTCCTGGGCCGCAGTGATGTGTCCGAGAGTGATGTGTTCGAGAGCGATGTGTTCGAGGTTCGCATCCTCACGGTGGAGCCGCGCTGGCGGACCACGGCAGCGGCATTCCTCCTGATGTACGCGGCACTGCGCTGGATCGCCACCCGGGGTGGCCGGCAGGTGGTGGCCATGGGGCGCACCGACCTGCTCAACATGTACCTGTCCGCCGGACTGCGCCCGGTCGGCCGTACCGTCCACAGTGGTGCGTTGACGTTCGAGGTGCTCACCGCGAGCGTGGCCGACCTGACGAAGGTCACGATGGACCGCTACCGCACCACGTTGAAGCGTCTTGGCTCCGAAGTGGACTGGCGGCTCGACATGCCGTTCGCGCCACGGCCGGACGGCTGCGAACACGGCGGCGCCTCGTTCACCGCTATCGGCACTGACTTTCGCAGCCTGCACCGGCGCCATCAGATAGTGGCGGCCGACGTGTTGGACGCCTGGTTTCCGCCCGCACCCGGCGTGCGGGCGGCGCTCGCGGAAGATCCGGGCTGGGCCGCCCGGACCTCGCCGCCGACCGGCGCGGAGGGACTGCTGGCCGAAATCGCCACGGTCCGGGGGCTGCCGACGGAGACTCTCGCGGTCGGGGCCGGTTCATCCGACTTGATCTTCAGGGCGTTCGGCCGGTGGCTCACCCCGCAGAGCAGGGTGTTGCTGATGGATCCGGGCTACGGAGAGTACGCCCACGTCACCGAGAGGGTGATCGGATGCCGGGTGGACCGGTTCCGGTTGCGCCGCGAAGACGGCTGGCGGATCGACTCCGCCCGGCTGTCCGCTGTCGTCAGGGCCGGTCACTACGACCTCGTGGTGGTGGTCAATCCGAACAACCCGACCGGCCGCCACGCGCCGGCCGCGGAGCTGCGCTCGCTGATCGCCACCGCACCGGCCCGAACGCGCTGGTGGATCGACGAGGCATACCTGGGCCATGTCGACCTGACCGAGTCGCTCGCCGGCCTCGCCGCGACGGACCCGCGGGTAGTGGTCTGCAGCTCGCTGTCCAAGATGTACGCGCTGTCCGGCATGCGGGCCGCGTACCTGGTGGCCGAGCCGGTCACCGCGGCGCAGCTACGCCGATGGACACCGCCGTGGCCGGTCAGTCTCCCGGCGCAGCTGGCCGCGGTGGCAGCCCTGCGCGACCCGGCGTACTACAGCGACCGCTGGCTTCGCACCCGCGCGCTGCGCAGGCAACTGGCCAGTGATCTGGCCGGACTTGACGAGACCCTGGTCGTGGAGGAAGCCGTGGCCAACTTCCTCACCGTGACCCTGCCGTCCGGCGGCCCGAGTGCCGCACAACTGGTGACCGAGTGCCGGCGCCGGGATGTATACCTGCGTGACCTGTCCCCGTTGTCGTCCCAGTACCAAGGCCGCACCGTGCGCATCGCGGTCAAGGACACCGCCGAGAACGCGCGCATTGTGGCCGCGTGCGAGGCCGCCCTGAACGTGCTGCGGCCGAGGCCGGCCTCGCTCGCTGCGATGCCCGCGGGCGTTCGGGCCGCGGGGACCGCTCGGTGATCACGGCCGCTGATCCGGCCACGTGATCAGCGGAGGTGCGACGTGCCGTCGGCCGACGACGCGACAGCCGCGTGTGCGGTGATTTCGATGCGCATGCCCTCCGCGGCGAGGGCCGCAACGGCCACACAGCACCGGACCGGCACCGGCTGAGGGATCCGGGCAGCGTAGACCTCGTTGAACACCTCGCGGTCCGCCATGTCCGTGAGGTAGATGGTCAGATGGAGCAGCCGAGCCAGTGAACTGTCCGCGGCCTCAAGCGTTTCCGACAGGTTGAGGAAGACCTGCTCGGTCTGGCGTCTGATGTCGCCGAGTTCCAAGGTGCCGTCGGCGCGGTCGGGGATCTGCGTGGTGTAGACGATCCCCGCGTAGGACACGGCGTCGGCCGAGAGTGCGGTGCTGGGCTCGCCCGATGGCGTCGGGATGCGCGTGATGGCGCTGCTCGTCATGGTGATCCTTTATTGGGGCATCCTGGTGGGGGCATGGGCCCATCAACCAGGGGGTTGACTGCGGGGTGACCGGCGCGAGATGGGGCGCGGTGTCGGCCGAGCGCTCATCGTCGTGCTCCCGTGAGCCGCGGTGAGCCGGCCGGCCGTGGTGTGGTGAGCGTGCCATTGCCGGCGAGTGTGCCGGGGCCGACGTCGGCGAGGCTGGTCGCGCCGGTGAAGGCGAGCGCGGTGGCCAGTTCGTCCGTGAGGATGTCGAGGATTGCGGCGGCGCCGTGTTGGCCGGACTGGACCGCGCCGTACACGGCAGGGCGGCCGATCAGGCAGGCCGTGGCGCCGAGGGCGCGCATCTTGACGATGTCGCTGCCGCGCCGGATCCCACTGTCGATGAGTATGTCGGCCTGATCGCCGACCGACTCTGCGATCGCCGGAAGAGCCGAGAACGTGGACGGCTGGGCGTCGAACTGGCGCCCCCCGTGATTGGAGACGTAGATGCCGTCGACGCCTGCGTCGATGGCGAGTTGGGCATCGGCCGGGCTCATGATGCCCTTGACGACGAGCTTGCCGGGCCAGCGTTCGCGGATACTGCGAATGTCGTCCCACGTGACGCGGTCGTTGTCGGCCTCCATGAACTCGCCCATCTCCTGGATGGTCATCGGGCGGCCTTCGATGGACTGGTCACCGAAACTGATCTTCGGCCCGAAGAGGAAGTTGCTGACCCAGCGGGGTTTCCGGGCGGCGTTGAGCACTCCTCGGACCGACGGACGGGCGCGCATCGTGAAGCCGTTGTGGAGGTCGCGTTCGCGCTTGCTGGACACCGATACGTCGCCGGCGATCACCAGGACGTCGACTCCGGCATCAGCGGCACGTCCCAGGTGCTGGTCGACGAGGCGTGGGTCGGCCCACAGGGCGGCCTGGCACCACACCGAGCCGGGCGCGGCCGCGGCCACGTCTTTGAGTGGAGTGCCGGACCATGCGCTGTGCACGAAGACAGTGCCGGCGGCGTGAGCGGCCCGCGCCAGCTGGATGTCGACCTGCGGGTGGAACAGCGAGAGCAGGCCCATCGGCGCGATGAGTACGGGAGTTCGCAGACGGTGGCCGAGGACATCGGTGCTCAGATCGACGCTGGAGACGTCGCGCATGATGCGCTGTTGCAGGGGGAACCCGGACAGGTCGGCGGTGTTGCTCGCGAGTGTCTGTTCGTCGAGCGCGCCGCCTTCGAGGAAGTCGTAGACGATGTGGGGCAGGCGCTTGCGTGCGGCCTTGCGATAGTCACTGACGTTGATGGGCTTGGGCATCGTGTTACTCCGTGGGGGCTTCGGCGGTGGGTACTGCCGCCGGTACGTCCGTTACGTGGGACATGAACGCGGTGACGTGTTCATCGGTGGTCGACCTGAACCGGTCCGGGGGAGCGTCATAGACGACGGTGCCGTCGGCCATCAGCACGATGCGGTCGGCGACCTCCAGCGCGAAATGCACTTCGTGGGTGACGATGACCATCGTGATGCCGGTGTGCGCGAGTGCGCGGATCACCCGCAGGACTTCGCCGACCAGCTGGGGATCGAGTGCTGAGGTGGGTTCGTCGAACAGCATCAGCCGGGGGTGCATCGCGAGTGCGCGGGCGATGGCCACGCGTTGTTGCTGGCCGCCGGACAGCTGGCGGGGATAGGTCGCGGCATGGTCGCCGAGACCCACCTGAGCCAGGAGATCCCGCGCTTCGGCCTCGGCTTCCTCGCGTCCGAGCCCGAGCACCTTGCGCGGGCCGAGCGTGATGTTGTCCAGGGCCGTGAGGTGGCCGAACAGGTTGAAGTGCTGGAAGACCATGCCGATCCCGCGGCGCTGGCGGCACAGCTCGGCTTCACGGATCTCGTGCAGGTGGTTGCCGCGCCGTTCGTAGCCGACGAGTTGGCCATCTACGCTGATGGTGCCCGCGTCCACCGGTTCGAGGTGGGCCACGCACCGCATGAGGGTGGACTTCCCGGCCCCTGAGGAGCCGAGGACACACACCACCTGCCCCTGGTCGACGTCGAGCGTCACATCACGCAGCACACTGGCGCCGCCGTAGGCCTTCTTCACATGCTGGACGGAGAGCATGGCGGTCATGAGGCGCGCCTTCCGATGGTTCGGGTGAGCTGGCCGGTGTGGGCAAGGAGTCGACTCGTCCAGCTCTTGGGGCGCACGCGCAGCACCACCTGGAGCCGACGTTCGAGGCAGCCCTGGCCGATCGACGCGAGGGTCGACATCGCCAGGTACCACAGGCTGGCCACGATCAGCAGCTCGATGGTGAGGAAGTTGACCGCGTAGATGTGCTGCGATGCGGTGAGCAGTTCCTGCGCGGCGATGACGCTGACCAGCGAAGTGCTCTTGAGCATGTTGATCAGTTCGTTCCCCGTGGGCGGGATGATGGTGCGAAGCGCCTGGGGCAGGATCACGTACCGCATCGCCTTGGCCCGGGACATGCCGATCGCGCCGGCCGCGTCGTGTTGTCCTTGCTCGACGGAGATCAGGCCGCCGCGCACGATTTCTGCCATGTAGGCGGCTTCGTTGAGGCCGAGCGCGACGATCGCGGCGGTGACCGGGGTGATGAGGGAGTTGGTCGGGCTGCTGAACCCCAGTGAGGTGAAAGGGATGTGCAGGGAGACGGTGGGGAAGACCAGGGCGAGGTTGTACCAGAGAATGATCTGGATCAGCGCAGGTGTGCCCCGGAAGATCCAAAGGTAGGCGGCGCCGGCCACGCGGAGTACGGGGTTGTCCGAACCTCGCATCACGGCCAGGATGATGCCGCCGATGACGCCGATCCCCTGCGCCGCCACAGTGAGGACGACCGTGAGGCGGATGCCGGTCAAGATCGAGTCTTCGGTGAGGTAGTGGCCGACCTCGTTCCACCGGATGTTCGGCGTGTCGGCCAGCGCGTAGACGAGCCCTGTGCAGAGGCCGAGCACCACGATCGCCGACACCCACCGCCACGGATGACGGCGCCGGATCACCCGCAGCACGCCGTCCCCGTCCTTGATGTCCGACGCCTGTGTGCCGGTCCGGGCCGGTGTGGAGATGGCCATGTCAGCCCTCCTTCCGTGTTCCCGCATTGAGCGTCGCCTCCGTGAGCAGGGAGCTGCCGGTGATGCCGTAACGGGCGCAGATCTTGGCGTGCGTGCCGTCGGCGATGAGCGAGTTGAGCGCCTTCATGACGGCCTCGGACAGGGAACGGTTGTTCTTGCTGATCACGAACCCGTACAGGAAGGAGGGCGCGGCCTTGTCGAGCACCATGGTGTAACGGCCTGCCTGAGTGGCTGTGAGGTGTTCGGCCACCACACGGTCGTCGAGCACCATGTCGATGCGCCCGCTCTGCAGCGCGACGACGGCGTTGGAGTCGGACGGGAAGACGCGAGAGGTGACTGCCGCCTTGCCGGCCTTCGCGCAGCGGGCCGAGAGGCTCTGAGCCACCTCGACGGTGGCCGAGCCGTTCTCGACTCCCACGGTCTTTCCGCACACCGCAGCCGCGTCCGAGAACTTCGCCTTGTCCGCGGACGGCACGATGCCGGCGATGCCGCCCTCAAGCATGTCGACGAAGTCGACCTGCTTCTGCCGTTGAAGGAAGTCCCCGAAGGAGGACGCCAGTACGTCGTGGCGACCGGCGCTCAACGACGGAATCAGGCTGTCCCAGGAGGCGTTGGTGAACTGGACCTTCAGCCCCAGCCTGTGTGCGACGGCCCTCATCAGGTCGATGTCGATGCCGGTGAACGTGGTGTTGTCCGCCTTCAGATACTCCATCGGCACGAACGGCACGTTCGTGCCCACACGCAGGACACCGCTTTGACGTATCGAGGCAGGAATGCCTGGTGCGGCCGACTTCGATCCATCGGGGCCGCCACTCTTGGCGGGTCCGGCACCACATGCCGTGAGCGTCGCCGTGGCCGTGACCAGCAGGCCCGCCAACAGTCGCCGCAAGGATCTGTTCATGAGTTGTTCCTATGGCTCGGGTGTCGCTGTGGTCACAAAAGTAGGAGCCGTCCCGCCCAGGAGCTATGGAACTGATTCCAAGCTTCACGCCGTCCAGTAGTGCCCAGCTCCAAACAGCGTCATAGAGTGCCGTGCCATGAGAAGTGCTTCGTCCACGAAGGTGGACCCACGCGGACCGGCGCTGTCTGAACTCATCGAGCGCGCCGGTGACGACGCGTGGCTGGTGCACCGCGCCCAGGATGAGCGTGTGCAATCGATTGTGTTGCGTGAGCCGGGTCAGCTTGAAGAGCGGATCCCGCCGCAGGCCGTGCTCCTCGCCGTGGGATACCGCAAGGGCGATCCGTCCTTCGGCGAACTCGTCGCGCGAGCAGGCAAGGCGCGTGCGGCGGGGGTCATCGCCAAGCCTGCGGGCATCGGCGCCGGTGAGTTCAGTGCGCTGGGTCGCCTGCACGACGTCACCACGGTGCTTGCGCGCGATTCCTGCGACTGGCTGCAGCTGGCGTCACTCCTCAAGAGCGCAGCCGCGCTCTCGGCCACGGATTCCATCGCCGGAGCAAGGCTGGGGGATCTCTTCACCTTCGCGAACGCCGTTGCCTCCATGACCGGCGGTGCAACCAGCATCGTGGACCCCACCGGCCGCGTCCTCGGCTTCTCCAACCTGCCCGGGCAGCCCATCGACCAGCAACGCCGCGACGCCACCCTGCTGATGAGTGAGATCGACTCGCCGGCGGCCGATCCCGACTACCGGACGGTCTACGCACGCGCCGGGTGCCTGTACGTGCCGGGCGGGGCCGGTGTGTTCGGGCGAGTGGCAGCTGCCGTGCGCAGCGATGGGGAAATCCTGGGCACGATCTGGGTCATCGCCGACACCAAGGACGCTCGGGCCAAGGCAACCGCCATCCTGCCGGGACTGCTGGACACGGCCGCGCTGCATCTCCACCACGCGCGCGCCGAGCAGGACCTGCGGCGCACGAGGCAGGCGAATCTGCTCGCCGCCCTGGTCCGGGCGCCCAACGAGTCCCTCGCGGCCGCGCTTCCGTTCGACGTCTCACAACGGCGCTGGTTCGTCCTGGCCATGCTGGCACCCACGTCTCACGACTCTGCGAGTGCGCCCTCGGACCGGCTCGTCCGGCGTCTTTCGGCGTGGCTCCACATCATTCATCCAAGTGCGCTCCTCGCCGAAGTCGACGCCCGGCTCGTCATGCTCTTCAGCGGCAGCGTCGAGCACGACTGGGTCCAGACGGAGCGAAGCCTCGAAGACTTCCTCCAAGGCACGCACCCGAATGTGGCATCCATGACGGTCATCGCCGGATCCCGACTCGGCGACGTGGGCGATATCCACGCCGAGTTCAAGCAGATGCAGACACTGGCCGGGCTGTTGCGGGCACAGGTGGTCACGCCCCGACCCGGTGCGTACGTCGTCCATCTGGCACACCATCACCATCACGTCGACCTCGCGGAAATGGCCGGCCTCAAACGCAGTGCGGACCCCCAACAGCCAGTAGTCCTACGTCAGATGGAAGAGCTGGACAAGCAGTCGGGAACGGACTACTTCCGAACGCTCCACGTCTACGTGGACAACAACCGCAACATCGCAGCGACTGCCGCGGCACTGGGCGTCCACCCCAACACCGCCCGATACCGGGTGGAAAGGATCCAGGCGACGTTCGGCCTCGACCTGGCCGACCTCGACACGTTCACCTGGCTTGTCCTCCACTGTCGCTACCGTTCGCGCTCGACCGTAGGGGCGAAGCAGGTGAACTGACGGCCACGGGGCGGGCGTTGGCCGCCGTGACCGGCGGCGGCCAGGGCCAGGAGCGTACGGTCGCTGCCGGGCCGCCCTTCCGCGCCCGTGCGCAATCCCTTGACCCCCTACCGACCGGACGGTATGTCTAGGGCCACTGTTACGGCCCCAGGAGCTGATGGGAACGGATGGGGCCCACCGGGATGATCCTCAAGAAGGAGCTGCGCTGATGGCCATGGTGGAGACCGTGCGGGGGCCGGTGGATTCGGCCGCGTTGGAGCGCACCTACATGCACGAGCACATATTCGTGCTGAGCCCGGACGTGCAGCAGAACTACCCCGGGGAGTGGGGCGACGAGGACACCCGGGTCGCCGACGCGGTGGACAAGCTCGGCGCGCTCAGCGCCCAGGGCGTCCGCACCGTCGTCGACCCCACGGTGATCGGCCTGGGCCGCTACATTCCACGGATCCAGCGCGTCGCCGAGCAGCTGCCCGACCTCAACATCGTTGTTGCGACGGGCTGTTACACGTACGAAGACGTGCCGTTCTTCTTCCATCACCGCGGTCCGGCGTTGAACGAAGCCGCGGGAATGGACGTGCCCGACCCGATGGTGGACATGTTCGTCGGCGACATCGAGGACGGCATCGCCGGCACCGGCGTCAAGGCCGGCCTGCTCAAGTGCGCCATCGACCGGCCGGGTCTCACACCGGGTGTGGAGCGGGTGATGCGTGCGGTGGCCAAGGCGCATCTGCGCACCGGCACCCCGATCACCGTGCACACCCATCCAGGAACGCGCACGGGGCTGGAGGTCAAGCGTGTGCTGTGCGACGAGGAGGGTGTGGACCCGAGCCGCATCGTGCTTGGGCACAGCGGTGACACGACCGACGTGGACCACCTGAGCGAACTGGCCGAAGCCGGGTTCGTGCTCGGGATGGACCGGTTCGGGATCAATCTCGAGACCACCTTCGAGGCCCGGGGCGAGACGGTGGTGGAGATGTGCCGACGGGGGTACGCCGAACGGATGGTGCTCTCGCAGGACGCCTCCTGCTACATCGACTGGATCGACCCCGCCGTCATGCCGCTGCTGCCCCAGTGGAATTACCTGCACATCCAGGACGAGGTGCTGCCCTACCTCGCGCGGCGCGGGGTCACCGAGGAGCAGATCGACACCATGCTCGTCGACGTACCCCGCCGCTACTTCGAGGCCGACGCGAAGGGGTAGTAGGGGCTGAGTGTTCCTTCCGCTGAAGAACCACTGCTGGCTTCGGCGCTCGCGAAGCTCCCGCTACTGGTCAGCAGCACGAGCTCAACGGCAGGGCCGTCCTCATGGACGTCCCCGCCGTTGGCACTCGGCACAGGTCAGTTGGACTACCCGTGGTCGTGGCGCTCACAGCGCTCGTCGTGCTTGTGGCGCTTGATCTTGGTGAGGTCGGTGGCGGTGCGGGTAGTGGTGTCACCGCCACCGATGGCGGTGTTCGTCACCCGGGCGTGGGCCCGGCAGGAGACGTCGACCCTCAGGGTGATGGGAGGGTAGCTGCTCCCGGCAGGGGGGGGCGTCGCTAGAGCCCGCTCCGGTGCCGCCGGAGGCACCGCCGCCCCCGGCGACCATCAGCAAGGAACCGCCTGTGCTGATGCTGGAGGCCCCGCCCCCACCCGGACCTTCAAAATAAAATCCGATGAGCGGAAAACTCCCACCTGGGGCGCCGCCGTTGAACCCGCCGGCACCCGGCGTCCCGGTGCCGTTGCAGCCTGACGAACCAGGTGTGGGCGTGGGGAATTGAGGCGGCAGACTGTTACCTGGTCTCACCCGGTGGAGCCGGGGGGCATCCCGCCGACGGACGGAATGTCGTACAGCACGAAGTGGACCGGTCCGGCGGAGGAGTCGGGGCGGACCTCTCGGGAGCGGATCAGATGGATGACCGCGGTGCGGACGGCGTCGTACACGGTGGTGTCGATGGCCGAACGGTCCGCCCCGACCGACGTCTCCCGGCGGAAGACGTCGGCCTGCTGCCGGGAGACGTCGGTCTGGGCCCGGTTGACCGCGCGCCGGGCGGTGTCGTCGGACGACTGACGCCTACGCGCCGTCGTCGACAGGGTCAACGCTGCTTAAATCGGGCGCTATACGCCGGTGGTGCCGTCGATGCGTTCCCGGAGCAGGTCCGCGTGGCCGTTGTGGCGGGCGTACTCCTCGATCATGTGGACGTAGATCCAGCGGAGGTTGACGTCCTGCTCCATGAAGCGGCCCGTATCGGTCAGAGCACGGTCGGCGCAGTGCTCGCGGGCGCGGGCGATCTCCGAGTGCCAGGTGGCGAGTGCGTCGCGCAGGGTGGTGCCCTCGGCCAGTTCGAAGCCGCCGTCGGGGGCATCCGGGTCGGCCTGCGGGGCGTAGATGGGCGGGGCCTGTTCTCCGGCGAACACGCGACGGAACCAGTTCCGCTCCACCTCCGCCATGTGCTGGACCAGGCCGGTCAACGTGAAGCCGGACGGTGGCACGGACGCGACGGCGGCCTGCTCAGTGTCCAAGCCCTCGCACTTCATGGCGAGTGTGGTGCGGTGAAAGTCAAGCCAGCATTCGAGCGTGGTGCGCTCGTCGGCGTTCAGGGGCGGCATAGGGCGTTCGATGGCGCTCATCGGTCGATTATCGTCAACAGTCGAAGCCGTCGACAGGCAGGGCCTCGCAACAGGGCGAACGTTGCCTGATACGGCACTAGTTCGACGCCGAAGCGCTTATCCGGGCGCTTGGACGAACGCTTCCTTCCGCGCCGCCCAGGCCCTCCGCCGGCACCGCGGCGAGCAGTACGCCGCGTTGCTGCGGTGGTCCATCCCGGCCACCCAGACGGACCCGCACAGGGGCACACCCGCCGACCCTCGTCCCGCTCGAGCGCGGCCGTCCGCAGCCTGACCCGCCGCAGACGACGCCGTTGCCTGGAACGACACACCCCCGAGCAGAACTCCGCCCGGGGCCCGGCATCCGGCCAGTCACCGCAGCTCGGACAACACCGGTCGCGTACAGGCCCGTTGATCCCGGCCACCCAACCGGATCAGACTCGCCCAAAGATCCAGAAGAGCGGTTCAGGAACGGGCGCTGAAGGTGCAGCCGTCAGCCCATCGTCCTGGCCCCGTCGAGGGACTCGCGGATGATGTCGGCGTGGCCGCAGTGCTGAGCGGTCTCGGCGGCGATGTGCATCAGTACCCGTCGGGCAGACCACCGCCCGCCCGGCTCGGACCACGGGGCCTCCGGCAGCGGCCACGTGACGTCCAGGTCGGGCACAGTGGCGACCACATCGTCGGTCCGGCGGGCCTCCTCGGCGTAGGCCGTCAGTACACCGTCCAGGGTCTCACCGGGCAGCATCCGGAACCCCTCGGCCCGACGGGCCCAGTCGGCCTCGGTCATGGCCATGAAGTCGACCGTGTGGGAAGGGCCGTTGAGGATGAAATCCACCCAGGTCCGCTCGACCTCGGTGACGTGCTTGATGAGACCGCCCACGCACAGCTCGCTCGCGGTGGTCCGCATCCCGGCCTGCTCGTCGGTGAGGTCACGGGCCGTGAAGCGCAGGAAGTTCCGCTGTTTGTCCAGGGTGTCCAGCCACTCGGCGCGCTCGCCGGTGACGGCCGGGGCCTGTGCCTGGTCCTGGGTGTCCAGCTTGTTGACAGCCATGGTCTACGCCTCCACGTGGTTCTGTTCCGTCGTGCAAAAGCCACGCTATGCGGCATCGAGGTCAGAACCCGTCCTAGATGCGCCCATGGTGGGTAGAAACCACGCCGAAACCCCTCGACCCAGTGACGCGTAAGCCCCGGGCGGCCGCAGTGCGACCGGCCCGGGGCATAAGGCTTCAGACGTCAGGCTTCAGGCGAGCTCCACCAGCAGGTCGCCGCCCTCCACCTGCTGGATCGCGTTGATGGCGAGCCGGGACACGGTGCCACCCTTCGGAGCAGTGATGGACGCCTCCATCTTCATCGCCTCGATCGTGGCCACCGTCGCACCGGCTTCCACGGTGTCGCCCTCGGCCACCGCCAGCGTGACCACACCGGCGAACGGCGCCGCGACATGGTTCGAGTTGGCCTTGTCCGCCTTCTCGGTCACCGGGATATCGGACGCCACGGAGTGGTCCCGCACCTGGATCGGCCGCAGTTGACCGTTCAGGGTGGCCATCACGGTGCGTACACCGCGCTCGTCCGCCTCGCCGATGGCCTCCAGCTCGATGAGCAGCCGGACACCGGGTTCCAGGTCCACGGCGTACTCACGCCCGGGGCTGATGCCGTAGAAGAAGTCCTTGCTCGCCAGCACGCTGGTGTCGCCGTACGCCTGCCGGTGGCTCTCGAAGTCCTTGGTCGGGCCGGGGAACAGCAACTGGTTCAGCGTCGCCCGCCGGTCCTTCGCAAGCCCGGAGCGCTCCTCGGCGGACAGCTCACGCATCGGCTCGGGGCCGGCGCGTCCCTGCAGCGCCTTGGTGCGGAACGGCTCCGGCCACCCGCCGGGCGGCAGACCGAGCTCGCCGTGCAGGAATCCGATGACCGAGGCCGGGAGGTCGAAGGTGTTCGGCTCGGCCTCGAAGTCCTCCGGCGACACCCCGGCCCCCACCAGATGCAGGGCCAGGTCACCGACCACCTTGGAGGAGGGCGTGACCTTCACGAGGTGGCCGAGGATCCGGTCGGCGGCCGCGTACATCGCCTCGATGTCCTCGAAGCGGTCGCCGAGTCCGAGCGCGATGGCCTGCGTCCGGAGATTGGAGAGCTGGCCGCCCGGGATCTCGTGGTGGTACACGCGACCGGTCGGTGAGGACAGGCCCGCCTCGAACGGCGCGTAGATCTTGCGCACGCTCTCCCAGTACGGCTCCAGATCGCAGACGGCCTGAAGATCGAGGCCGGTCGGCCGTTCCGAGTGGTTGGTGGCGGCGACGATCGCCGAAAGGGACGGCTGCGAGGTGGTGCCCGCCATCGAGGCCACCGCCCCGTCCACCGCGTCCGCGCCGGCCTGGATCGCAGCGAGATAAGTGGCCAGCTGACCGCCCGCGGTGTCGTGCGTGTGGATGTGTACGGGGAGATCGAACTCCCTGCGCAGCGCGGAGACCAGCTTCGCCGCCGCGGGAGCGCGCAGCAGCCCCGCCATGTCCTTGACCGCGAGCACATGGGCGCCCGCGTCCACGATCTGCTCGGCGAGACGCAGGTAGTAGTCGAGGGTGTAGAGCTTCTCCGCCGGGTCGGACAGATCGGAGGTGTAGCAGAGGGCGACCTCCGCGACCGCCGAGCCGGTCTCGCGTACGGCGTCGATCGCGGGCCGCATCTGGTTGACGTCGTTGAGCGCGTCGAAGATCCGGAAGATGTCGATACCGGTCGCGGCGGCCTCTTCCACGAAGGCGTGGGTCACCTCCGTGGGGTACGGCGTGTAGCCGACCGTGTTACGGCCGCGCAGCAGCATCTGCAGACAGATGTTGGGTACGGCCGCGCGGAGTTCGGCGAGCCGGTCCCACGGGTCCTCGGCGAGGAAGCGCAGTGCGACGTCGTAGGTCGCGCCGCCCCAGCACTCCAGCGAAAGGAGTTCCGGCACCGTCTGCGCGACGGCCGGTGCCGCCGCGAGGAGGTCCTTGGTACGGACCCGGGTGGCGAGCAGCGACTGATGCGCGTCGCGGAACGTGGTGTCGGTGACGCCGATGGTGGGCGAGGCGCGCAGCCACCGGGCGAAGCCCTCGGGGCCGAGCTCGGTCAGCTTCTGCTTGGAGCCGGCCGGCGGTTCGCCTTCGGGCAGTCGCGGCAGCTTGGTGGCGGCATCGATCAGAGGAGGCCGCTCACCGTGGGGCTTGTTGACCGTGACGTCGGCGAGGTAGGTGAGCAACTTCGAGCCGCGGTCGGCCGAGTGGCGTGCCGTCAGCAGATGCGGTCGCTTCTCGATGAACGAGGTGGTGACGCGTCCGGCGGCGAAGTCGGGATCGTCCAGAACTGCCTGGAGGAAGGGGATGTTCGTCGACACACCGCGGATCCGGAACTCAGCCACGGCGCGCCGGGCCCGGCCGACCGCGGTCTCGAAGTCCCGTCCCCGGCAGGTCAGTTTGACCAGCATCGAGTCGAAGTGGGCGCTGATCTCCGTACCGGCATGGGTGGTGCCGCCGTCCAGCCGGATGCCGGAGCCGCCCGGTGAACGGTAGGCGCTGATCTTTCCGGTGTCGGGGCGGAAGCCGTTGGCCGGGTCCTCCGTGGTGATCCGGCACTGCAGTGCGGCACCGTGGAGACGGACGGTGTCCTGGGACAGACCGAGGTCTTCCAGCGTCTCGCCCGCGGCGATCCGCAGCTGGGCCTGGACGAGGTCCACATCGGTGACCTCCTCGGTCACCGTGTGCTCGACCTGGATCCGCGGGTTCATCTCGATGAACACATGCTGTCCGGCGGGGTCGAGGAGGAACTCCACGGTGCCCGCGTTGCGGTAGCCGATCTGCCGGGCGAACTTCACGGCGTCGGCGCAGATCCGCTCACGCACCTCGGGGTCGAGATTCGGCGCGGGGGCCAGCTCGATCACCTTCTGGTGGCGGCGCTGCAAGGAGCAGTCGCGCTCGAAGAGATGGATGACCCGGCCCTCGCCGTCGGCGAGGATCTGCACCTCGATGTGCCGGGGCTCGACGACGGCCTTCTCCAGGAACACGGTCGGGTCGCCGAACGCCGACTCGGCCTCGCGCGCTGCTGCCTCGATCGACTCCCGCAGCGTCGCCGCGTCCTCGACGCGCCGCATGCCGCGCCCGCCGCCCCCGGCGACGGCCTTGACGAAGACCGGGAAACCGAGGTCATCGGCCGCACGCACCAGCTCGTCGACGTCGGTGGAGGGCTGCGAGGAACCAAGGACGGGGACGCCGGCCGCGCGGGCCGCGGCCACGGCGCGCGCCTTGTTCCCCGTCAGTTCGAGCGTTTCGGCGCTCGGCCCGATGAACGTGATGCCGGAACGCTCGCACGCGAGCGCCAGCTCGGGGTTCTCGGAGAGGAAGCCGTACCCGGGATAGATGGCATCAGCGCCCGCCTTGCGCGCCGCACGGATGATTTCCTCGACGGAGAGATAGGCCCGCACGGGGTGCCCGGCCTCGCCGATCTCGTAGGCTTCGTCGGCCTTCATCCGGTGCAGCGAGTTGCGGTCCTCGTGTGGGAACACCGCGACGGTCCGAGCCCCTAGCTCAAAGCCGGCGCGGAACGCCCGGATCGCGATCTCTCCGCGGTTGGCGACGAGCACCTTACGGAACATGCGCATGTCCTTCCGTCGCCCGGAATGGGCGAACTGTCGGGTTGCGGGGCGTCACGTTCCCGGATCATGCCATCTCTGCACTCCCGGCATCCAGGTGCACTACGTCACACGCCGTAGTGCCGGGTGACGACAACGTCAGGACCGGTCGATGCGGAAACGGTCGGTTCTGCCCACGAGTTGGCCCTGGAGGGGATCATCGATATTTTCCGTCCGCCGAGATATGAACGGTAGGTGAGCTGTTCACATGAAGACATCACGAAGGGCGCACGAAATGGGCACACGGGTGTGAGGTGTTCGACAGTGAAATGGATCCCACGCTCGAGCATTTAGGCACGTTGCCGATTACCTGGCCATATTTGGGATATTGCGAGGGCCGTGTAACGCGACGGCTGTTGTTTGGCGCAGAGTTGTACGGGCCCGCGCGACGCCTTGTGCGCGTGGTGCGGCAGGCGATTGCCCTGAGAGAGATTCAGGGGCATTGTTCGCCCCTGCCCCGGCCTGCAGAGCGACGCGTCAGATTGGATTCCCGTGAGCAATACCGACCCGATGGCCGGACCCCACCCCTACGACCAGTACCAGCAGCCCCCGCAGCCTCCGCGGCGCCCTGAGCGGCGCGAGGGCGGTGCTCGACGGGTGGGTCTGGTAGTCCACACCATCGCGGACATAGCCGCCGCATTCCTTGGTCTGTGGATTCTGCTCTACCTACTCGAAGCCAACCAGGGCAACGTCTTCGTCGAGTTCGTGCACGGAACGGCCGACTGGCTGGCCTGGTGGTCACAGGATGTTTTCACCATGGACACAGAAGGCCTTCGCGTTCTCCTCAATTACGGTCTGCCGGCAGTGATTTACCTGCTGATCGGGCATGGGATCGCCGCTCGTCTCAACCGCGTGTGACCGCGATCGGGCTCCGTGAAGTACGACAGATACCGAGAAGGACCAGTCCTGTGAATCTCAACTCAACCGGAAACGACCATCTGCCGGTCTACGAGAGCCTGGTACGCGAACGCGGTGACGTCGTGGCGGAGGCGCGCTCGGTGGCGGAAAAGGCGCTGTACCAGGCGGCCTACGCACTCAACGGTCACGGTGGGGCCCGGCCGGCGGCCGGGCCGGCCGAACGCCCTGCCGGGGCGGAGGGGCGCGCCGGTGGTGCCTGAGCCGTGAAAATATCGGCGCGCCCCTGACTCGGCTCAGGTCAACTCACGAACTCCCTGTCTCCATAGCGCACTTGGGCCGTGTCCCAGTCGACACCGAGCTTCGCTGCGAACTCCCGGGCCAGTGGCAGGTCGGCGAGCGGGGCGATGAGGATGAGCCGGCCGTCGACGGTGACCGAGCCGCCGCCGAGTTTGTCGCGGGCCACCGGGTCCGCGACCAGCTCGTCATGGAGTCGGCTCGCGCTGACGCCGGGCGCCTCGATTTCGAGCGCGTCGGTTTCCGGCGATGTCCGCGGCAGGCAGCGGAAGGTGAGCACGGACTCCTGGTGGTACGTCTTGGCGATGACGCCGGCCATGTGGTTCAGCCCGTCACGACTGACCCTGTTGATGTCGAACTCGCGTGAGCGCTCGTACGTGGCCTGCCTGAGATCGCCGGACCAGAAGACGCCCTGCAAGAGCTTCGAGGCGACGGGCGTGGACCCGTGGGCACGGATGATTCCGCGTACTTCGTGGTCGAAGCGTGTCAGGTGGGTGCGGAGCCCGGGGTCGGCCGGGTCGGTGATGACCGCGGTGTTGTTGGTGGCGAAGAGCTCCGCCGTCGGACAATCGGCCACGGCGGAGGCCACGGCGGAGGCCACGGCGGAGGCCGCGGCGGAGATCGTGTCGGAGGCCGCGGCCGGCGAGCTTGCGGCGCCGGTAAGCCCCAGTGCCAGGGCGGCGACGGTTGCAGCCACGAGGCGCAGCTGCCGCCGCGCGATGGTGATCTTCATGGGTTGATCAACGACGTGCGCCGGGCTTCGTTGCGGCGGCTGCCCGATCACGCCGGCTGCCCGATCACGCCGGGTCGCAGACTCTACGGCGCGGGACGTGCCTGTTCAGCTGCCGTACGACGTAGCCGCCGGACCAGGTAGACACCCGCGGTCGAGACCAGGACCGCCATGACCGCGATGAACACCTGCCCGGCACCTTCCAGGCCGATCGGGCCCGTCAGGACTCCGACACCGATGACCGGTACGGAGATGCCCGCGTACGCCACCACGAACAGCGTCGAGATCACTGACGCGCGACGGTCCGGGGGAGACGCCTCGGCCACCGCGGCAAGCGCGGCACGGAACGCCAGCCCTTGCCCCGTGCCGCCGACGAGCGCGCTCAGCACCACCAGGAGCAGCAGGTCCCAGCGCAGCGCGCCCGCGAGCAACGCCAGACCGGCGAGGAGCATGGCGCAGCCCAGCGGCAGGGATCGCGCCATCCCGACCCGGGTGACCGCCAGTTGGCCCGCGGTCGAGGCGAAGAAGGCGAGTGCCACGACCAGACCGCTCACGGCGTGGTTGTCCACGCCCAGGGACTCGGCGAGGAACGCCGGACTGACCGCGGTGAACACCCCGAACAGCGCGAAACCCACGAATGACGCGATGGCGGCGGGCCCGAACACCGGCCTCACCTGAGGGGGAAGGCTGGGCCGCTGAGGCCGTACGGCGCTCAGCGGCCGCCGCTCGCCCACGGTCTCCGGCAGCCACAGCAGGATGCCGGCCGACCCGGCCACCAGCACGAGGTGTACGGCGAAGGGCAGGTACAGCGGCCAGTCGGCGTACTGGGCGAGCAATCCGGCGAGCAGCGGACCGCACCCCAGCCCGCCCATGTTGGCGGCGGTCGCTACGAAGGTGGCCCGGGAGGCACCGCCGTGCGGTGCCAACTCGATCACGTACACGGTGGCGGCCCCCGTGAACAGCCCGGCGGCAAACCCCGAGAGCAGCCGACCGGCATACAGCCAGCCCAGCCCTGTGGCACTCAGGAAGCAGGCGGCGCTGGCCGCCGCGAACCCCAGGCCCCACAGCAGGACGGGCCGTCGGCCCACGGCGTCCGATGCGTTGCCGGCCAGCAGCAGCACACCGATGACCCCGAAGGCGTACACGGCATACACGACGGTCACCGTCAGTTCGGAGAACCCGAACTTGTTCTGATAGAGCCCGTAAAGGGGTGTCGGCAGGGTGGTGCCGGCCATGCACACGGCAAACACCGCGCCGGCGAGAGAACACTTACGCCATGCTCGGCGATCACCGTCCATGGCGTCGACAGTAGTTCCGCCTGCCCGCCCGGCATCGGTACGGCGTGGCCGACGCGCCGCTGGCAGGTCCGGCATGCCGGCTTGGTGAAAGGGACTCTCTTCGGCCCGGTCAGCCGTACATCACCACGTGGTACGGCGTCGCCTGCGCGTCGTCGATGGGATGGGGCTGCGGCCGCGGTGAACATGCAGAGGTTGGAGGTCGGTGCAACCGACCATGGCGGGAAACTCTGAATAGTGGTTCACTTCTTTCATGGCCTACCGCAAGACCCCAGCCGAAATCAGCCGGCTCGAAGCCGCAAGAGAGCGCCTCATTTCCTGCGCCACCTCGGTCGTGGCGGAAGTGGGCTGGTCACAGGCGTCCGTGACCGCCGTCGCCGACTCGGCGGGCATCGCGGCTGGCTCCGTGTATCAGCACTTCCCGTCCAAGGCGGCCCTCGCCGTGGAGGTGTTCCGGCGCGCCGCGGGACGCGAGGTCGACGTCCTGGACGAGGTGCTGCACGGTCCGGGCGACCCCGTCGAACGGCTCCGCCGCGGCGTCGAGGTCTTTGCCCGCCGCGCACTGGAGAACCGCGGCCTCGCCTATGCCCTGCTCGCGGCGCCCGCCGAACCCGCGGTCGGCGCCGAGCGGCTCGACTTCCGCCGCCGCTACCGCGCGCTGTGGTCCGAGGTGGTGCGCGAGGGTGCGGCGAAGGGCCAACTGCCGCCGCAGAACGCCGAGATCACCGCGGCCGCCCTGACCGGAGCCATCGGTGAAGTGCTCGTCGACCCGCTCGGCACCCCCGACGAGAACGCCACCGAGGAACTCCTCGCCGACCTCACCGTCGCGGCGCTGCGCTGCGCGGGCGCCCCGACCGCCTGATTCGACCCGCACTCCACAGGAGGCAGCAATGCCCAGCAACCCGACCGCCGTGACGCACGAAGTGACCAACCAGGCACCGCCGTTGACCGGCCATGACGTCGCCGACGACGCGGTCCTCATCGAGGGCGTGCGCCGCGAGGGCGCCGCCTGGTCCCTCGACGACCTCCACCGGATCGGCCGCCGTGCGGGCAGCGAAGAGGTGCAGCGCTGGGCCGACGAGGCCAACCGCCACGAGCCGGTGCTGCGCACCCACGACCGCTACGGCAACCGCATCGACGAGGTCGACTTCCACCCCTCGTACCACGCCCTCATGGACGTGGCGGTCGGCGAGGGCCTGGCGGGCAGCGCCTGGGCGGACGAACGGCCAGGCGCCCATGTGGCGCGTGCCGCCGCCTTCATGGTGTGGAGCAGCACCGAGGCGGGGCACGGCTGCCCCGTCTCCATGACGTACGCCGTGGTCCCCGCCCTGCGCCACGCCCCCGACCTGGCCAAGATCTACGAACCCCTGCTCACCAGCCGTGTCTACGAACCCGGTCTGCACACCCCGGGCGAGAAGCGGGGTCTGCTCGCCGGCATGGGGATGACGGAGAAGCAGGGCGGCACCGACGTGCGCGCCAACACCACCTCCGCCACCGAACAGGCCGACGGGACCTGGCGGTTGCGCGGGCACAAGTGGTTCACCAGTGCTCCGATGAACGACCTTTTCCTGGTGCTTGCGCAGGCGCCCGGCGGGCTGTCCTGCTTCCTGGTCCCTCGCGTCCTGCCCGACGGCAGCCGCAACACCTTCCGCATTCAGCGGCTCAAGGACAAGCTCGGCAACCGCTCCAACGCGTCCAGCGAGCCTGAGTTCGACGACACCGTGGCCTGGCTCGTCGGGGCCGAGGGCAAGGGCGTTCGCACCATCATCGACATGGTGACGATGACCCGGCTCGACTGCGTCCTGGGCTCCGCCGCCGGCACCCGCGCCGCTCTCGCCCAGGCCGCCCATCACGCCCGCCACCGCTCGGTGTTCGGCGCCAAGCTCATCGACCAGCCACTGATGCGCAACGTACTCGCGGATCTGAGCATCGAGTCCGAGGCTGCCACGACCCTGGCCCTGCGCCTGGCCGGCGCCGCCGACCGTGCTCAGCGCGGCGACGACGGGGAGCGCGCCTTCCTGCGCCTGGCGACGGCGGTCGGGAAGTATTGGGTGTGCAAGCGCCAGCCCGTCGCCGTGGCCGAGGCCCTGGAATGCCTCGGCGGCAACGGTTATGACGAGACGTCAGGCATGCCGCGACTGTACCGCGATGCCCCGCTCAACGGCATCTGGGAGGGCTCCGGCAACGTCAACGCCCTGGACATGCTGCGGGCGTTGGCCCGTGAGCCCGAGTCCCTGGCGGCATTCCGCACGGAGATCGAGGCGGCGGCGGGTGGCGACCGGCGACTCGACGCGGCCTGGCAGGAGTTGCAGGGCGAACTCGTCCTGACCGAGGACGCCCCGCTGCGGGCCCGCCGGGTCATCGAACGTGCGGCCCTCGTGCTGCAGGGTTCGCTCCTGGTCAGGCATGCGCCGGCCGCCGTCGCGGACGCGTTCTGCGCGTCGCGGCTCGCCGGGGACCGTGGCCTCGCCTTCGGGACCCTGCCGCCGAGGACCGACTTCGCGGCGTTGCTGGAGCGACTGCCTGCGTGACCGTCGCCGTCAGCTGAACCCCGACTCGCCCCCGTGAGTGACCCCGGTCGGGGGGTTGCGCCGGCGAGCCCTGCTCGGGTGCCGGGAGAAGGCATTCGAGGTGTCCATCCTGGAATGCGTGCGTCGGAGTGGAAGGAGATACTTGACAGTACGGACCGAACCATGCCGGAAAGGGAAGTCATGGACGACTATCCGCTTCTCGACCTCTTCCTCACGATGCTGTACTTCTTCCTGTGGATCCTGTGGCTCTTCCTGCTCTTCAGGGTCGTCATGGACATCTTCCGGGATGACGAACTGAGCGGTTGGGGCAAGGCGGGCTGGCTGATCTTCTGCATCGTTCTCCCCTATGTCGGCGTGCTCGTCTACGTCATCGCACGTGGTCGCGGCATGGGCCGTCGCGATGTCAAACAGGCGAAGCAGACGGAGGCGGCGTTCCAGGACTACATTCGCAAGACGGCCGCCGAGGGGAAGACAGGCGCCGGAGGAGCGGACGAACTCGCCCGGCTCGCCGAACTGCACAAGTCCGGCTCTCTCACCGACGACGAATTCAACCGGGCCAAGACGAAACTGCTCGCCTGAATTCCCGGAGTTCGAGCGGAGGGCGCATCCCGAAAAGGCATGGCCCGAGAAGCGAAGCGACCGGCTGACGCGTCCGGCGCGGCGCGGTTGCCGCACCCCTCGCCCCGCACGCGCCTCCGCGCCCTCCGGCCCGATGGAAGCACCCCTTCCCCATACGGCTAAGGTAAGCCTTGCCTAATTAGTCATGGGGAGAGCTGGAGGTGTGCCGTCGTGCGCGCTGGTGGTGTGAAGGTCGTGCTGGCCGCGGCGGTCGTCGGAGGGCTCCTGGCGGGTTGTTCCTCGTCCGGAGGCGGGAGCGAGGCGGCGGAGAAGGGTGACGCGGGGCGCAACGCCGTCGCGGGTGCCGCGGACGGGAAGGGGCCCGCCGCCGCCCCTAGTGCCCTGCCCGCCGGCATCGCGAGCGACGCGAAGGACGGCGCCTTTCCGCGCACCGTCAGTCACTACAAGGGCAAGTCCGAGCTGAAGCGCGCTCCGCAGCGCATCGCCGTACTGTCCACCGGGCAGCTCGACGACCTGCTCACCCTCGGGACCGTGCCGATCGCAGCCACGCGCGCCGACAACGCGGGACTCGTACCCGACTACCTCGCAGGCGCCTTCCCGAAGGACAAGAAGAAGCTCGGGGCCATGACCGACGCGGGAACGCGGACCGCGCCCAACCTGGAGTCCCTGGCCCGCGCGAAGCCGGACCTGATCCTGGTCAACTCCTCGCTCGGCGACCTGTATCCCAAGCTCTCCGCCATCGCCCCCACCGTCGTCACCAAGGGGCAGGGGATCAACTGGAAGAGCGACCTCCTGCTCGTGGGCGCCGCCATCGGCAAGCAGGAGAAGGCGCAGCAGCTGCTCGACGGCTTCGCCGCCGACACCAAGGATCAGGGTGCCAAGGCCAAGGGCGCCGAGGTGTCCATGGTGCGATTCTCGCCGGGGCGTACGCGGATGTTCGGGGTGTCGTCCTTCACCGGTTCCATCGCCGTCGACATGGGGCTCGCCCGCCCCGAGGCCCAGCAGTTCCGGGCCATTTCGCAGGACATCGGGGCCGAGCGCATCGACACGGCGGACGGGGACTGGATCTTCTACTCGGTGCAGGGCAAGACGGCCAAGACCGATGCGGCGAACGTGCTCTCCGGGCCGCTGTGGAAGTCGATGCGGGGTGTCAAGGCCAAGCAGGCCGTGCAGGTCGACGACGACCCCTGGTACCTGAACGCCGGCCCCACCGCCGCCCGGCTCGTCCTCGGCGAGCTCACCGAGCACCTCGGCTGAGACGTGCCCGTGCTCGATTCCGCCCCCACCGTACGACGCCTGGCCTGGCCCGTGCTCGCGCTCGCCGCCACCTTCGCCGTGGTCGCGCTCAGCCTGGCCGTCGGGTCGCGCCCCATACCGCTGAGCACCGTCGTCGACGCGCTGGTGCACTCGGCGACCGGTCCCGACGCCCTTGTCGTACGTTCCCTGCGCGTGCCCCGCACGGCCGTCGGCCTCGCCGCGGGCGCCGGGCTCGGCCTCGCGGGCGCGGCGCTGCAAGGGGTGACGCGCAACCCGCTCGCCGATCCCGGCATCCTCGGGCTCAGCCAAGGAGCGGCGGCCGGCGTGGTGCTGGCACTCGCGACCGGGCGGGCGGACGGCTTCTCCGGGTACGTGTGGTGGGCGTTCGGCGGTGCGGTCGTCGCCGCGTTCCTCATCTACGTGATCGCCGCGCGCGGCCGGGGCGGGGCGAGCCCCGTCAAACTGGCGCTGGCCGGTACGGCGTTCTCGGCGATGATCGCCGGCGGTACGACGGTGGCGCTGACGTCGAGTTCGGCGACGCTCGACCAGTTCCGGTTCTGGCAGGTCGGCGCGATCGACGGGCGGGATGCGGACACCGTCGTGCAGATGCTGCCGTTCCTCGCCGTGGGAGCGCTGCTCGTCCTGTGCTGCGCGCGTGGCCTCGACGGGCTTGCCCTCGGTGACGAGACAGCCCGCGCGCTCGGGCACCGGGTCCACCGGGTGCGGATCGCGGCGGCGCTCGGCGCCACGCTCCTGACGGCCGCCGCGGTGGCCGCGTCCGGACCCATCGCGTTCGTCGGCCTCGCCGTCCCCCACCTGGCCCGGCGGCTGGTGAACGGCGGGCATCGCTGGACGCTTCCGCTGTCGGCGCTGCTGGGTGCCTGTCTGCTGGTCGGTGCCGATGTGGCGGGGCGTGTGGTGCGGCCGCCGGGGGAGGTGCCGGCCGGAGTGATGACGGCACTCGTCGGAGTGCCGGTGCTGATCTGGCTGGTGCGGGGCCGCCGGACAGTGGGGGAGGAGTGAGCGTGGAAACGTCGACCTGGGCCGCAGATACGCCGCCCGCGCGTCCCGGGCCTTGCGGACCGTGCTCTTCCTATCCCCGGTCCGCGGGGCTGCACGTTCTGCGCGCACGCGGCAACTCCCTTCTCTGGCACCGGCGTTCCGCAGTCGTCGCGGCAGGGCTGTGCCTCCTGCTCGCCGTGGTGATGACCCTCGCCGCCTGCGCCGGGCAGGGTTGGGTCTCCCCGGCGGAAGTGCTCCACATCCTGCGTGGTGGCAAGGGGGCCGACGCCCTCGTCGTACGTGAACTGCGCGTACCGCGGATCGTCCTCGGGGCGCTCGTGGGGCTCGCGCTCGGGGCGGCCGGGGCGCTGGTGCAGTCCGTGACCCGCAATCCGCTGGCCTCACCCGATGTCATCGGGGTCGGTCACGGGGCTGCCGCCGCCACGGTCCTTGCACTCGTGACGGGGATCGTCTCGTCCCCGGGTGCGCTGCCGGTCGTCTCCGTCGCGGGCGGGATCGCCGCCGCCGCCCTCGTGTGGGCGGTCGCGTGGCGTGGCGGGATGAGGTCGAGCCGGTTCGTGCTGACGGGAGTCGGTGTAGGGGTCGCACTCTCCGCCGTGGTCCAGCTCTACCTCACCGACAGCGAGCTGGAGCAGGCCGAGATCGTCAAACTGTGGCTGACCGGCAGCCTGAACGGGCGCGGCTGGGACCAGGCAGGACCGCTCGGACTCGTCCTCCTGCTCAGCCTGCCGGCCCTGGTGTGGGCGAGTCGCGCCCTGCGCCCCCTCGGGCTCGGCCCGGACCTGGCCGCCGCGCTCGGCTTCCGGGTGCGCCGGGCCCAGCTCGGCCTCACCGCGATCGGCGTGGTCCTCGCGGCGAGCGCGACCGGCGCCGCGGGTCCCATCGGGTTCGTCGCCCTGACCGCACCACAGCTCGCGCGCCTCCTGACCCGCACACCCCAACTTCCGCTCGCCTGCTCGGCGTTGGCCGGGGCCGTGACGCTGACGGCGGCCGACCTCGCCGCCCGCCTGATCCTCGTACCGCTCGAAGTGCCGGTGGGTGCGCTGACCGCGCTGGTCGGGGCGCCGTATCTGCTGTGGCTGCTGGTCAGGTCGCACCGCTAGACCACGAATCTTCCGCTGCGTCACGGGAGTTGGTCCACGGATCCAGCGTTCTGCGTCACGTCCTCGGGGCTTGCGTGTCGTCCCGGTAGAGGTCGGCCAGCAGGGCGATGGCGGCGTGAGTGGCGGGATGCGGGCTCTGCTGGGGCCAGATGAGGTGGACCGGGACGGGTTCGGTGTCGCGTACAAGGCGATAGGCGATGCCGTCGCGACGGTACTGCGTGGCCGTGGACTGCGGAGTGACGCCGACGCAGCGGCCGGTGGCGATGGCGGCGAGCCAGTCGTCGACGTCCTGGGTGTACTCCACGTCGGGGCGGGCCCCGTCGGGCCACAGGTCCAGAGTGGTGGTTCCGGTGCGGCGGTCCACCACGACGGTACGCTCGCGGATCTCCGACAGGCGGATGCTGCGGCGCCTGGCCCACGGGTCGTCGGAGGCGAGGGCGAGGTAGCGGCGCTCGTGCCCGACCAGGGCGTGAGCGTAGCTCCGGGAGTCGATGGCGGTACGGATGACGGCCATGTCGCACAGGCCCTCGGCGAGCCCGCCGGTGGGGGTGTTGTGGCGGATCAGGTGGAGCTCCACGTCCGGGTAGCGGTCGCGCCAGCGGCGCTGGAACTCGGCGGTGTGCCGCCCCATCGCGGACCAGGCGTGTCCGATGCGCAGGCGGGTGTGACCGGTGGTGGCCCGCCGGACCAGCTCGTCGGCCTCGGCGAGCATGTGACGGGCGCCGGCCAGGACCTCCACGCCGGCGGTGGTGGGGGTGACCGTACGGCTGGTGCGGTGCAGGAGTCGTACGCCGAGGATCCGCTCCAGGGCCAGCAGGGTGCGGGAGACCGACGCCTGGGAGAGGCCCAGTTCGATAGCGGCGTCGGTGAAGCTGCCGGTGTCGACGATCGCGACCAGACAACGCAGGTGCCGTAGCTCCAGATCCGGAAAACCACTCATACGTCCAGCGTATAGGTACGCCATCGGATGCATTTTGCGTATGCGCCCGGGAGGCGGATGGTCGCGTCATGGAGACCGACGCTCGCGCGGAGCCGACCGTGACCACCGCACCGCAGGCGGCCCCACCTCGCTGGTCCGGGGTGGCCCTGATGCTGGGCAGTGGCCTTTCCAACCAGCTCGGAGCGTCCGTCGCCGCACTCGCCTTCCCGGTTCTGGGGCCGGTGGGTGTGGTCGCGGTGCGCCAGTGGGTGGCAGCCGGCGTGTTGTTGAGCGTCGGGCGGCCGAATCTGCGGACGTTCACCGCCGCGCAGTGGCGGCCGGTGGTGGGACTCGCGGTGGTGTTCGCGACCATGAACCTGACGCTGTACATGGCGATCGACCGGGTCGGCCTCGGCCTGGCGGTCACCCTGGAGTTCCTCGGGCCGCTCACCGTCGCCCTGGCGGGCTCCCGCCGTCGCGTCGACCTGGTCTGCGCCCTCGTCGCCGGCGCGGCAGTACTGGTCCTCACCCGGCCTCAGCCCAGCACGGACTACCTCGGCATCGCGCTGGCTCTGCTGGCCGCCGTGTGCTGGGGCTGCTACATCCTGCTCAACCGCACCGTGGGGCAGCGCCTGCCCGGGATCGAGGGATCGGCGGCCGCCGCACTGGTCTCCGGCGCGCTCTATGTGCCGGTCGGCATCACCGTGCTGTGCCTGCACCGGCCCACCGCGGCCTCGCTCCTGTGCGCCCTGGCAGCCGGCGTGCTGTCCTCCGGGGTGCCCTTCCTCACCGACTTGCTCGCACTGCGACGTGTCCCCGCCCAATTCTTCGGGATCTTCATGAGCGTCAACCCGGTGTGCGCCGCGCTGGTGGGCCTCCTGGTACTCGGCCAGGACCTCGACCCGGCGTCCTGGACGGCCATCGCGGTGATCGTCGCCGCGAACGCCGCGGCCGTGGGCACGGCAGCGCACCACCCTCCGGCCCGTCGCGGCCACCCGGGCGCCGGGTGAATAGAGTGGGCGGGTGGATCTCAACGCTGTGCGCACCTTTGTCGCGGCTGCGGACGCCGGCCAGTTCCAAGAAGCCGCCGCAGCCCTGTCGATCACCCAGCAAGCCGTCTCCAAGCGCATCGCCGTGCTGGAGAAGGATCTGGGAGTGCGCCTGTTCACCCGCACACCGCGTGGCGCCGAGCTCACCATCGACGGCCAGGCGTTCCTGCCCCACGCCCGTGAACTCCTGAGGGCGGAGGACCGGGCCGACGCCTCCGTGCGCCCCGGCCGGCGCGCCCTGCGCGTCGACGTCATCAACCGGCGGATCTCTGCGGCCGTGCTCCTGCAGGACTTCTATCGCACGCGTCCTGACATCGAGCTCGACGTCGTGACCCTGAACGCCGACGTCGACACGGCGATCGCCGCTGTCGTGGCCGGGACGATCGATGCCACGTTCCACGCGATCACCGTCCCCGAGCATCAGCTGCCCGCCTCGATCAGGACCGCCCGGGTGGTCGACGACGCCCACGAGCTTCTCGTCGGACCCTCCCACGCCCTGGCCGACGCCGACAGCGTCACGCCCGCACAGCTCGCCGGACACCGCATCTGGATGCCCGGCATGGCACCCGGCACCGAGTGGGCCGACTACTACGACGAATTCGCCGCCGCGTTCGGGCTCACGATCGACGTCGTCGGTCCCGTCTTCGGGAACGAGGCGCTGCTGGACGAGATCGCCGACTCCGCCGACCTGGCGACCCTCGTGGGTGAAAGGTCCCGCTATCTCTGGCCCGACAGCTACGACCTGCGGCGGATTCCGGTGCGGAACCCGACGCCCGTCTACCCGATGTCACTGATCTGGCGCGGCGACAATCGGCATCCGGCGCTCGACGCGTTCCGCGCCCACCTGGACGCGACGCGAGCGAAGACCCCGGACGCCGACGTCTGGGAACCGACTTGGAGAATGCGGACAGCCAGAAGGTCGTGAGACCCGAGGCAGGTGTCCGCCCCCTCAGCGGAGTACCACCGTCCGCCTTCCCTTGACGAAGACGCGGCCTTCGCAGTGCCAGCGGACGGCGCGGGCCAGGGCTGCCGATTCCGCGTCGCGGCCGATGGCGGCCAGGTCCTCGGGGGTGTGGCTGTGGTCGGCGCTGATGACCTCCTGGGCGATGATCGGGCCTTCGTCCAGGTCGGCTGTGACGTAGTGGGCCGTCGCGCCGACGAGCTTGACGCCGCGGTCGTGAGCCTGGTGGTAGGGCTTGGCACCCTTGAAGCTCGGCAGGAACGAGTGGTGGATGTTGATCAGCCGGCCGGGCAGCTGCGCGCACAGGCCGTCGGAGAGCACCTGCATGTAGCGCGCGAGTACGACCAGGTCGACGTCGAACGAGTCGATCAGTTCAAGGAGTCGGGCCTCGGCCCGGGGCTTCGTCGAGGCGGTCACCGGCACGTGGAAGAACGGGATGCCGTGCCAGGCGACGAGTGCCTCGTGGTCGCGGTGGTTGGAGACGACGGCGACGACGTCGATGGGGAGGTCGCCGCTGCGGGTGCGGAAGAGCAGGTCGTTGAGGCAGTGGTCGTAGCGGGACACCATGATCAGCACGCGTCGGCGGGTGCTGACCGGTTCGATGTGCCACTGCATCGCGAAGGGCGCGGCCACGGCGGCGAAGCCGTCGCGCATCGTCTGCGTGGTGTTCTCGCCGTCGGCGGCGGCGAAGCGCACCCGCATGAAGAAGTGGCCGTCCCGGCGGTCGCCGAACTGCTGGTTGTCGATGATGTCGCTGCCGTGCTCGACGAGGAATCGCGAGACGGCGTGCACGATGCCGGGCGCCTCGGGGCAGTCGAGGGTGAGGACGTGCTCGACCGTTGCCGTGGCGGGACTCGTCGGCGAGGGGCCGGTCGGCGAGGGGGCGGGGGACGCGGCGGAAGCCGGGGAATCAGTCATGGTGTCAGCATTCGGTGACGTTGACGGCGAGGCCGCCACGGGCGGCCTCCTGATATGTGGCCTTCGTCCCGGCCGGTGTCGCGCGTGGTCGTGATGACCTTGGCGAGGCTGTCTGTGTACGTGGGGTGACTGGCCCGGCGACTGACGAAGCGCCGGGCCGCCCGCGTCGGCCCCACCGGGTGAGAGGAGGGGCCGACGCCGGCCGCGTACACGTCGAAGTACTCGACGCGATCAAGGCAGCTCGGGGCCGCGGTATTCGCTCATGGCGTCGATGAGCCAGCGCGCCAGGTAATCGGCGAAGGACGAACGCGGCAGCAGCCGGTACGTCGGCGCGTCGTCGACCTGCCGGAGCAGGACCGCGATCGGCCCCACCGTGGTCGACACCGCACGGCCGGGGCCGAAGACCCGAGGATGCAGGTCCAGCGGGCAGCCCTTCTCCAGCACCTGGCGGGCCGCCGGGCCGCTCAGTTCGAGAGTGGTGCGGTTCGCCGAGACATCGACGACCGAGCCCGGATCCGCCGCGAGCGCCTCCCTCAACTCGGCGGCCACAGAGGTCTCTTCCGCCTGGGACAGCACGAGCCACTCGTCGGGACCGAGCCAGCACGCCGTGTGGGTGCCGGATGACGTGGTCTCGCCGTACGCGCGGGGGAGTGGTGCCCCCAGCGTCTTCTCGATGCGGGAGGCCGCCGCGGAGGCGGGGCTGACGCGCACGTTCACCATGGTGGCGAAGGGACGTTCGGTGAGCGTGACGCCGCGGGCCCCGGTGACGGCGGCGTCGTTCATGCGCTGCGCCAGGTGCGCCAGCGGGCTCACACGCAGTGCCACCGGGCCGGTGCTCGCATCGTTGTGGGGCTCAGCCATCGCGCTTGGTCCCTTCGGGGTCGTAGAGCACGGAGTCGGTGACCTCGACGGGCACCAGGTCGTCGCCCACCGGGGCGAGCAGGGTCGAGCCGATCCTCGCCCGGCCCCCGGCGACGAGAGCGAGGGCGAAGGGACGGCCGAGGGCCGCGCTGTGGTAGCTGGAAGTGACGTGGCCGAGCATCGGGACCGGCCCGGCCTCGGGCGTCAACGGTGTGTCCTGCGCGATGAGTTGGGAACCCTCGGGCAGCCGCGTCGTACGGTCGGCCGGCAGCAGGCCGACCAGCTGCTTGCGGTCGGTGCGAGTGGTGTCGGCGCGGGAGTAGGACCGGTTTCCGATGAAGTCCTTGCGCTTGGAGACCACCCAGTCCATGTTCGCGTCCTGCGGGGTGACGGTGCCGTCGGTGTCCTGGCCGACGATGATGAACCCCTTCTCGGCCCGCAGGACGTGCATCGTCTCGGTGCCGTACGGAGTGATGTCGTACGGCTGTCCGGCCTCGTACACCTGCTCCCAGACGGCGCGGCCGTACCAGGACGAGACATTGATCTCGAAGGCGAGTTCGCCGGAGAAGGAGATCCGGCAGACGCGGGCCGGGATGCCGGAGGCCAGGGTGGTCTCGCGGAAGGCCATGAAGGGGAACGCCTCGGCACAGACGTCGAGTTCGGGGGCCAGTCGCGCGATGACGTCACGTGACTTCGGGCCGACGACGGCGACCGTCGCCCACTGTTCGGTCACCGACGTGCAGTGGACGTCGAGTTCGGGCCACTCGGTCTGCAGCCACTCCTCCAGCCAGTCCAGGACCCCGGCGGCGCCGCCGGTCGTGGTGGTCATGAAGTAGCGGCCCTCGTCCAGGCGCAGTGTCACGCCGTCGTCGAAGATCATGCCGTCCGGCTTGCACATCACGCCGTAGCGGGCCATGCCGGGCTTCAGCTTCTTGAACGCGTTGGTGTAGACGCGGTTGAGGAACTCGCCCGCGTCCGTGCCCCAGATCTCGATCTTGCCGAGGGTGGTGGCGTCCATGAACCCCACGCCCTCGCGGGCCGCACGGCACTCGCGGGCGACGGCCGCGTCCATGTCCTCGCCGGGCCGGGGGTAGTACCAGGGCCGCTTCCACTGCCCGACGTCCTCGAACTTGGCGCCGTGGGTGACGTGCCAGCCGTGGATGGAGGTGGTGCGCTCAGGGTCGAAGAGGTCACCGCGTTCGCGTCCGGCCAGGGCGGCGAAGGCCACGGGCGTGTACGGCGCCCGGTAGGCGGTGGTGCCGATCTCGCCGGGTGACGCGCCCGCGCCGAGGGCCTCGGCGATCACGCCGATCGCGTTGACGCCGGACGTCTTGCCCTGGTCGTTCGCCGTACCGAGGGAGGTGTAGCGCTTGACGTGCTCGACGCCGCGCATGCCGGCGCCGGTGGACCGCCAGACGTCGGCGACGGTGACGTCGCGCTGGAGGTCGACGAAGTGGGTGTCCCAGCCACAGGGTTCGCCGGCGGGGGAGGGCACCAGCCACAGGGCGCGGACATCGGGGCGTGCGTCCTGCGACGGCGCCTCGGGTGCCGGGACGGGGAACCCTGCCTCGGTCGCGGCCAGCGCGCCGGCCCGCGCGCCTTCGGCCAGAGCCGCGTCGAGACCGTACGTCCCGCGCGCCGCGCCGACGACCTGCTGGTCGCGTACCGTGCCGTCGGGGACGAAGGCGACCAGGACGTCGTCCCAGCGCAGCTTGCCCTGGCGCTGGCTGTGCAGGTGGACGACCGGGCTCCAGCCGCCCGAGACGGCGAGCAGGTCGCAGTCGAACTCCTCGGCCTCGCCGGTGAGTTGACTGTCGGCATCGAGGGCCTGGACGGTCACGCCGGTGAGCCGGGGCCGGCCCGTGGTGTCGACGACGGCGCTGCCCGTGAGCACCCGAACCCCGGTCGCCGCGACGGTCTCGGCGGCCCGCTGGGACAGTTCCGGGCGCGCGTCCACGACGGCGGCGATGTCGATCCCGGCGGCGCGCAGATCGGTGACCGTGTCGTACGCGCTGTCGTTGGTGGTGGCGACCACGGCTTGCCTGCCCGGGGCCACCCCGTACCGGTTGAGATAGGTGCGTACGGACGCGGCCAGCATCACGCCGGGGCGGTCGTTCCCGGCGAAGACCAGCGGGCGTTCGTGCGCGCCGGTCGCCAGGACGACCTGGCGGGCGCGGATGTGCCACAGCCGCTGGCGCGAGACGCCCGAGGACGGGTCGGGGGCGTCGGCTCCGAGGTGGTCGGTGCGCCGCTGGAGCGCGAGGACGTAGTTGTCGTCGTAGCTGCCGAACGCGGTGGTGCGCGTCAGGACGGTGACCTCGGGGGCGGCGTCGAGCGAGGCGCGGACGCCGGCGACCCATGTCAGTCGGGTGTGTCCCGACAGCAGTGCTCCACCGAGCTCGGGCTGGTCGTCCACCAGGATCACGCGCGCGCCGGAATCCGCGGCGGCAGCGGCGGCCGCGAGCCCGGCCGGTCCGGCTCCGACGACCAGGACGTCGGTGTGGACGTATTTCTTGTCGTAGACGGCGGAGTCGGGGGTCGGGTCGAGCCGCCCCATCCCGGACAGGGTCCGTGCGGACAGGCCGTCGTACAGCTCCACCGTCGTCGCGGGGAGCATGCCCTCCGAGTGCGAACCGTCCAGCTGCACCAGGGCGTTGGGCTCCTCGACGCCCGCGGAGACGATGCCGCGCGGGCGGCTGAGGTAGAGCGACGGGCCGGCTTCCACGATGCCGTTGGCCAGCATGGCGGAGGCGAGGGTGTCGCCGGGATGACCGGTCAACTCCCGTCCGTCGAGGGTGAAGTGGAGGAAGGTGGTGTGGTCGACGCGGCCTTCGTCGCTGAGCCGGAACTGCTGGTCGGTCATCGATTCTCTCCGGCCGGGTCGGTGAGGTGGGGTTCGGGACGCGGCTCGTCGAGCCGGTAGGTGGCGAGCACCTCGTAACTGACCGTGTCACGCAGCGCGTTGAACCAGCGGCGGCAGCCGTGACTGTGCATCCACCGCTCGGCGAAGGGGCCCTTCGGGTTGTCGCGGTAGAAGACGTACTCGGCCCACTGCCGGTCGTCGAGGTCGGCGGGGTTGTCGGGGTACGGGACGTGGGCCTGGCCCCCGTAGTGGTATTCGCTCTCGTTGTGCGGACCGCACCATGGGCAGGTGATCAGCAGCATCGCGGTGCCTCCTCTCAGTGGGCCACGGCCGCGGCGCCGTGTTCGTCGATCAGTGCGCCCGTCGTGAAGCGGTCGAGGGCGAAGGGGGCGTTGAGCGGGTGCGCCTCACCCGTGGCGATGGTGTGCGCGAAGGTCCAGCCGGCCGCCGGGGTGGCCTTGAAACCCCCGGTGCCCCAGCCGCAGTTGACGAAGAGATTCTCCACGGGAGTGGCGCTGATGATCGGCGAGGCGTCCGGAGTGACGTCGACGATGCCGCCCCAGGTCCGCAGCACATGCGCCCGGGCGAAGACGGGGAACAGCTCGACGGCGGCCGCCATCTGCTCCTCGATCACGTGGAAGGAACCCCGCTGGCCGTAGCCGTTGTACGAGTCGACTCCCGCGCCCATGACCAGCTCGCCCTTGTGCGCCTGGGAGACGTAGACGTGGACGTGGTTCGACATGACGACGGTGGGGTGCACCGGCTCGTGGAGCTCGGACACCAGCGCCTGGAGGGGGTGGGACTGGACGGGGAGGCGGATCCCGGCCCGTTCGGCGAGCACGCTGCTGTGCCCGGCGGCCGCGAGGCCGACCCGGCCGGCGAGGATACGGCCGCGGTTGGTCTCGACGCCCACGACCTTCTCGCCGTCCTTGAGGAAGCCGGTGACCTCGCAGCCCTGGATCAGGTCGACGCCCATCTCGTCGGCGCGGCGGGCGAGCGCCCAGGCGACGTGGTCGTGCTTGGCGATGCCCGCGCGCGGTTGGAAGGTGCCGCCGAGCACCGGATACCGGGTGTTCGGGGAGACGTTGAGGATGGGGCAGACCTCGGCGACCTGGTCCGGGTCGAGCCACTCGGCGTCGACTCCGTTGAGCCGGTTGGCGTTGGCGCGGCGCATGCCTTCGCGCACGTCCTGGAGGGTGTGCGCGAGGTTGAGCACCCCGCGCTGGCTGAACAGGAAGTCGTAGTCCAGCTCCTGCGGGAGCCCCTCCCACAGCTTGAGCGCGTGCTCGTAGATCGCCGCGCTCTCGTCCCACAGGTAGTTGGAGCGGATGATGGTGGTGTTGCGCGCCATGTTGCCGCCGGCCAGCCAGCCCTTCTCCAGAACGGCGACATTGGTGATGCCGTGTTCCTTCGCGAGGTAGTAGGCGGTGGCGAGGCCGTGACCGCCCGCGCCGACGATGATGACGTCGTACGAGGAGCGCGGATCGGGATTGCGCCAGAGGAAATCCGGATGCTCCGGGAGCGGCTCGGCGGTCATGCCATGTCTCCGTTCGGGCGGGACAGGTGGGACAGGCTGGGCAGGCGGGGGTAGAGGGGGAACGCACCGGCGAGCTTCTCGACCCGGTCGCGCAGCAGACCCGCGTGCTCCTCGCTCAGCCGCTCGGGCTTGAGCGCCCCGGCGATGATGTCGGCGACCTCACGGAACTCCTCGGCGCCGAAGCCGCGCGTGGCGAGTGCCGGGGTGCCGATGCGCAGGCCGGACGAGACCATCGGCGGGCGCGGGTCGAACGGCACCGCGTTGCGGTTGACGGTGATGCCGACGCGGTGCAGGCGGTCCTCGGCCTGCTGCCCGTCGAGCGCGGAGTCGCGCAGGTCGACGAGGACCAGGTGGACCTCGGTGCCGCCGGTGAGCACGGTGATCCCGGCCTCGGCCACGTCGTCGCTGAGCAGACGTCCGGCCAGGATGCGGGCGCCGTCCAGGGTGCGCTGCTGGCGCTCCTTGAACGCTTCGCCCGCCGCCACCTTGAAGGCCACCGCCTTCGCCGCGATGACGTGCTGGAGGGGGCCGCCCTGCTGCCCGGGGAAGACCGCGGAGTTGATCTTCTTGGCCAGAGCGGCCCGGCTGAGGATCACCCCGCCGCGCGGGCCGCCGAGAGTCTTGTGGGTGGTGGTCGTGACAACGTCCGCGTACGGAACGGGACTTGGGTGCAATCCGGCCGCGACGAGCCCGGCGAAGTGAGCCATGTCCACCATCAGGTACGCGCCCACCTCGTCGGCGATCCGCCGGAACGCGGCGAAGTCGAGGCGGCGGGGGTAGGCCGACCAGCCGGCGACGATCAGCTTGGGCCGGTGCTCGCGTGCGAGCCGCTCGACCTCGTCCATGTCGATACGAAGGTCGGACTCGCTCACGTGGTAGGGCACGACGTTGTAGAGCTTGCCGGAGAAGTTGATGCGCATGCCGTGGGTCAGGTGACCGCCGTGCGCCAGGTCGAGGCCGAGGATCGTGTCGCCCGGACTGAGGAGTGCGAACATCGCGGCGGCGTTGGCCTGGGCGCCCGAATGCGGCTGCACGTTCGCGGCCTCGGCGCCGAACAGGTCCTTGACCCGATCGATGGCCAACTGCTCGATGACGTCGACGTGTTCACAGCCGCCGTAGTAGCGGCGGCCGGGGTAGCCCTCGGCGTACTTGTTGGTCAGGACCGAGCCCTGGGCCTCCATGACGGCGACCGGGGCGAAGTTCTCCGACGCGATCATTTCCAGTGTCGACTGCTGGCGGTGCAGCTCGGCGTCGATCGCGGCGGCGACGTCCGGGTCGAGCTCGCCGAGCGGGGCGTGGAGTGAAGCGGGAATCGTAGGAGTGGTGACCGACCGGGCGTCCGTTGCCATCTGCGCACCATTCTGTGAGCCAACTAATGAGCAACTGATATATCAGTCTGTGCGGTAAGGTATGGGACCTCGACGGACGGGTCAAGGGGGCCTCATGCAGCACGTGGCGACCGAGCCGGCGGTCGGTGGAGAGGAACTGTCCCTCGCCGAGCGCGCCTACCGCGCCATCCGCGACCAGCTCGTGATGCTCGACATCCGCCCGGGCGCGCCCATCAACGAGGACCAGCTGGCGCAGTCCCTCGGCGTCGGCCGCACGCCGGTGCGCGAGGCCCTCAAGCGGCTCCAGTACGAGCGCCTCGTCACGACCTACCCGCGACGCGGCACCTTCGCCACCGACGTCAACATCACCGACCTGGCCCATATCTCCGAAGTCCGCCTGGAGCTGGAGCCGCTGGCCGCCGCACGGGCGGCGCGGCGGGCCACGGCCGAGGACCGTGCGGCCCTGACGGCCGTCCGGCGGGAGCTGGAAAGTGTGGATCCCCGGCGGGGCGACGCCGCCGGGCTGATGCACCTGGACCTCAAGGTCCACCGTGCCGTCTACGCCGCCACGCACAACCCGTACCTGGAAGACACCCTGATCCGCCACGACAATCTGGCCACGCGCATCTGGTGCCTGTTCATCGACAGGCTCGCCGACATGGCCGGTCACGTCGAGGAGCACGGACCGCTGATCGACGCGATCGTCGCCGGTGAGGCGGATGCGGCGGCCCAGATCGCCCGTGCGCATGTCGAGGGGTTCGAACGGGCTGTGCGCGACGCCATCTGACCAGGGGTTCGTTCCGCCCTGAGTGGCCCCACTCGCTGAACGTCGGTCGCGGAGGGGGCGCTACGGTCCTTGCGTGCTCACTGCTCGGTTCCGCTCACCCGGATCAGTGTCTGCTGCCCGTTGGCCACGAGCTTCCGTGTGGCGTCCTCTTGGACGGCGAAGACCTCCAGCTGACACACGGTCAGGATGCGTCCGGCCTTGAGGACGGTTCCGACGGCCTCAAGGTGATCGCCGACGGCGGGTGCGACCAGGTTGATCTTGTATTCGACGGTGAGCACTTCGGTGTTCTCAGGCTCAGGGAACAGGGTGAAGGCCGCGTAGCCGCCGGCGCTGTCAGCGATGGCGCTGGTGGCACCGGCGTGGAAGTAGCCGTGCTGCTGGGTGACTTCAGGCCGGGCCGGAAGCGCGATGTGCACGGCGCCCGGCGCGATGCGGGTGAGCCGTGCACCGAGGTGGGCCATGAGCCCCTGCCGGTCGAAACTGGCCCGGATGCGCTCCTGCACCTCGGTGCTCGCCTGTTCCTGCAGCTCATGGCCTTTCACATGCTCTCCTTCATCGGATATGCGGTTCTGTCTGTGAGCGCTGTGAGCCCATATGGAGCAGCACACTACAAGTGAGGCGGGACCACGGCGTCGATCAGATGGGGGCCCGGTTTTGCGAGTGCGTGGCGGAGCTGCTCGGCGAGTTCCTCGCAGGTCGTCGCCCGCGATGACGGGACGCCCATGCCTTCAGCGATCCTGGCGAAGTTCAGGTCGGGGGAGGAGAGGTCGAGCAGCGTCTTCGCGGCAGGGCCCGAGAGGTCGGCGCCGACCCGCAGCATTTCGAGGCGCAGTACGGCATAGGCGCTGTTGTTCAGGATGACGGTGGTGACGTCGAGGTTCTCGCGTGCCTGGGTCCACAGGGCCGAGATCGTGTACATCGCGCTGCCGTCGGCCTCCAGGTTGATGACCGGCCGGTCCGGGGCCGCGATCGCCGCCCCGGTGGCGACCGGGATGCCCTGCCCGATCGCGCCGCCGGTCAGCGTGAGGACGTCGTGCCGGGGCGCTCCGGCCGTCGCCGCGGGCAATGCCGCGCCGGACGTGTTCGCCTCGTCCGAGACGATCGCGCCGGCGGGGAGCAGCGAGCCGATGACTTCCGCCCAGTTGTTCGCGGTGAGGGGGCCGCTCGGCAGCGGCGGGCGGGCCGGCTCGGCCAGGGTCGGCAAGGTGTCCGCCGCCACCTCGTCGGCCAGTGCTTCCAGCACGGCGACGACGTCCTGGGACGGATCGGCGAGGGTGTGCACCTGGGCGCCCTCCGGTACCAGGTCGCTCGGCTTGCCGGGGTAGGCGAAGAACGACACGGGGGAGCGCGTGCCCGCCACGATCAGGTGCTTGACGCCGTCGAGTTGGCGGACGGCCTGCTCGGCGAGGTAGCGGAGGCGCTCGATGGCGGGCAGGCCCGCGCCGCGCTCCAGCCGCGCGGGGAAGGTTTCCACCAGCGCGCGCACGCCGGTGGCGTTCGCGATGCGGCTGGTCGCGAGGAGCCCGGGAGCACGGCAGGCCTCGCCGCCGATCAGCAGCACGGCGGGTTCGCCGCCGCGCAGGATGTCGGCGATGGACGACACCGCCTGCGGGTCGGGAGCCGAAGGCGTACGCGGGGACACCGGTTCGGCGACCAGGCCGCCCTCGTCCCAGGACGCGTCGGCAGGCAGGATCAGCGTCGCGATCTGTCCCGGTGCCTCCATCGACGCCGCTACGGCGGCCGCAGCGTCGGCCCCGACCTCGGCGACCCGGTCGCTGCGCCGTACCCAGCCACTGACCGAACCGGCCACCGGCTCGATGTCGGACTCCAGAGGGGCGTCGTACTTCTTGTGGTGGGTGGCGTGGTCGCCCACGACGTTCACGATGGGGGTGTGGGCCCGGCGCGCGTTGTGGAGATTGGCCAGCCCGTTGCCGAGGCCGGGGCCGAGGTGGAGCAGGGTGGCGGCCGGTTTCCCCGCGATACGGGCGTATCCGTCGGCGGCCCCGGTGACGGCACCCTCGAACAGGCCGAGCACGCCCCGCATTTCGGGCACGGAGTCGAGCGCGGCGACGAAGTGCATCTCCGATGTGCCGGGATTGGCGAAGCACACTTCGACACCGGCGCGGACAAGAGTACGGATCAGCGACTGCGCGCCGTTCATGGGCGGCCTCTCCGTCGTGACCGTCCGTGCTGATTGCCAGGGCTGACGGCCGGCGACTGTCTCTCGGGGGGTGCGCGAAGGGTTGTGTGCGCTGCCTGCGGATACTAAGCGGTCGGTAATCTTGTGTCGAGGTATTGACCTTGGTCCCGCACTTGTATCGGTCTCGTCGAAGCGCGACAAGGGTCTCGTATCCCAGACTTCGAACGGGTGGTCCGCGGCGGGGCCGGCCTGCGGACGTAACCTCCTGGTATGGCTCCCGTTCCCGCCGCCGCCCAGGTGCTGGCCATCCTCCGCTATCTCGCAGGCCAGGCAGGGCCCGTACCCGCCGCGGCGATCAGCCGTGACGTCGGGCTTCCCCGCTCGACGACGTACCACCTGCTCGACACCCTGGCGTGCGAAGGCTTCGTCGTGCACCTGCAGGAGGAGCGACGCTACGGACTGGGCGTCAGCGCCTTCGAGCTCGCCTCCGGATACAGCAGGCAGGCCCCCTTCCAGCGCCTGGCGCGGGTACCGCTGGCGAAGCTCGCCGACAGCACGGGCCACAACGCGCACCTCGCCGTACTCCACGGCCGCGAGGTCATCTACGTGATCGAGGAACGGGCACCGGGACGTTCGCCCCTGGTGACCGAGGTCGGCGTCCGGCTGCCGGCGCACCTCACCGCAAGCGGCCGGGCGGTCCTGGCCCGTCTGCCGCAGGCACAGGTGCGGGCCCTGTTCCCCGACGCGTCGGCCTTCGTCCTGCGCAACGAGTTCGGTCCCGGCTCGCTGACCGCGCTCCGCCAACTCCTTGTGGAGGCACGCCGACGCGGGTACGCCACTGAGGACGGCGAGGTGACACCGGGTTTCGCGTCCGTGGCGGCCGCGGTCCTCGACCACAGCGCCCACCCCGTCGCCGGTGTGGCGGTCACCTTTCCCGGCGACGAGGTCGGTGCGGAGCAACAGCGTCGGATCGCCGCGCAGGTGGCCCGGACCGCGAACGAACTGAGCCGGCGCATCGGCGGGGTGGCCGACGCAACCGCTCGTACGCAGGTCGCAGGACACCGCACGTAGAAACCGAACTCCCGCCGCCGGACGGGCCGGCGGCGGGAGTCCGGTCTACTGGGACCAGGTCGAAACGGTCACAGGAAGCAGGCCCGAACGGTTCAGCTCAGCGGACCGGTCACCGACTCGGCGGCCGCGAGGGCGCCGCCGGTGGCCACGAACTGCACGGCGGCCTCGATCTCGGGAGCGAGGTAGCGGTCGGTGCCAGGGCCCTCGACATCGCGGCGCAGTCCGGCCAGGACTGCCGCCGTGGCGGGCGCGGGGGCCAGGGGGCCACGAAGGTCGAGCGCGCGGGCCGCGGTGAGGATCTCCACGGCCACCACGCGGGTCAGGCCGTCGATGGCGCGGCGCAGCTTGCGGGCCGCGGCCCACCCCATGGAGACATGGTCCTCCTGCATGGCGCTGGAGGGGATGGAGTCCACCGAGGCGGGCGCGGCGAGGCGCTTGAGCTCGGAGACGATGCCCGCCTGGGTGTACTGGGCGATCATGTGGCCGGAGTCCACGCCCGGGTCGTCGGCGAGGAACGCGTTCAGGCCGTGGTTGCGCGCGACGTCGAGGAAGCGGTCGGTACGGCGTTCGCTGACCGAGGCGACGTCGGCGACGGAGATGGCCAGGAAGTCCAGGACGCAGGCCACGGGCGCGCCGTGGAAGTTGCCGTTGGACTCGACGCGCCCGTCGGGCGTGACGACGGGGTTGTCGATGGCGCTGGCCAGCTCACGCCCGGCGACCGTCTCGGCGTGCGCCAGCGTGTCGCGGGCGGCGCCGTGGACCTGCGGGGTGCAGCGCAGCGAGTACGCGTCCTGGACCCGGGTGCACTCGGGACCGCGGTGGCTCGCCACGATCTCCGAACCCTTCAGAAGGGCGGTGAGGTTGGCGGCGCTCGAACCCTGGCCCGGGTGCGGCCGCAGGGCCTGGAGGTCGGCGGCGAACACGGCGTCGGTGCCGAGCTGTCCCTCGACGCTCATGGCGGCGGCGATGTCGGCGGTGCGCAGCAGCATCTGCAGGTCGTGTGCGGCCATGACGAGTTGGCCGAGCATGCCGTCGGTGCCGTTGATGAGGGCCAGGCCCTCCTTCTCGTGCAGCGTGACGGGGGAGAGACCGGCGGCGGCGAGGGCGTCCGCGGCAGGCATCAGGTCGCCCTTCGCGTCACGCACCTGGCCTTCGCCCATGACGGCGAGGGCGCAGTGGGCGAGCGGAGCGAGGTCGCCGGAACAGCCGAGCGAGCCGTACTCGTGGACGACCGGGGTGATGCCGGCGTTGAGCAGGTCGGCGTAGGCCTGGGCGGTGTCGGGGCGCACACCGGTGCGGCCGGTGGCGAGCGTCGACAGGCGCAGCAGCATGAGGGCGCGGACGACCTCGCGCTCGACCTCGGCGCCGGACCCGGCGGCGTGCGAGCGCACCAGGCTGCGCTGGAGCTGGGCGCGCAGCTCCAGCGGGATGTGACGGGTGGCGAGGGCGCCGAAGCCGGTGGAGACGCCGTAGTGGGGCACGACGTCGTTGGCGAGGTTCTCGACCACCTTGCGGCTCTGGGCTATCTCTCCCAGGGCTTCGTGGGTGAGGGTCACGCGGGCCCCGTGCCGGGCGACGGACACGACATCGGCGACGGAGAGGGGGCCGACCCCTACGAAGGTTTCGTTCATGACTCCATCAAGCCCGAAAGCGGAAGGTCTTCGTCAGTGGCTGCGGAGGGTTACTGTCCGGGATCCCAGACAGTTGGCCGCAGCACCGGGGTTCCGTGCAGATCGCGAGTGTGCGGACTGTTTGTGCGGGGCTCCCGGCTCTCCTCGTACGAGACCTGCGGCGGGGGCGTCGACCGCTGCCGCCCGCCGGTCACGCAGAGGTCGACCACCCGCTCGGCCAACATCCGGCGGTCGATATTCCAGTCGACATTCCGGTCGATATTCCATATGCGCCGCGACAGCCGATGCTGAGAAGATCCGGGCATGCCGATTGCCGAAATCTCGCCCGGAATGTCCCTCGCGTACGAGACGTTCGGTGATCCTTCCGACCCACCCGTCCTGCTGGTGATGGGGTTCGGTGCCCAGATGATCGCCTGGCACGAGGACTTCTGCCGTGCACTGGCCGACCGTGGTCGCCACGTGATCCGATACGACAACCGCGACTGCGGCCTGTCCACCAAGTTCGACGACCACCCCGTCGACATGGGCCGGTTCATCGCCGCCGTGAGCTCGGGAGACATTGCCTCCGCCCTCGCCATGGTGCCGTACACGTTGACGGACATGGCGGCCGACGGCCTCAACCTGCTCACCGCGCTCGGCATGGAACGCGCTCACGTGGTCGGGACCTCGATGGGCGGCATGATTGCCCAGAAGATGGCCATCGCCCGGCCCGCCCGGGTGCTGACCCTGACCTCGATGATGTCCTCGACCGGCGAACCCGAATACGGCCAGGCCGCTCCCGAGGCCCAAGCGGTACTCCTGAGTCCGAAGCCGGCAGACCGCGAGGGATACATCGCGGCGGCGGATCGGGAACTGGTGTGGGCCTCCCGGCGATATGGCGACCCCGCACTCCTTCGTGAACTTGCTGCCGGCAGCTACGACCGCGCGTACTACCCGGCAGGCGTCGGGCGCCAACTCGGAGCGATGATCCTCGACGGCTCGCGAGCGGAGGTTCTTCGGACCCTTCGGCTTCCGACTCTGGTGATCCACGGCCTGGACGACACGCTGATCACCCCGAGCGGAGGGGAACGCACCGCGGAACTCGTACCCGGAGCGAAGCTCGTGCTGATGCCGGACATGGGCCACGACCGGCCGCGCGAGCTCTGGCCCGAGATCATCGACGCGGTGCAGGCGCACACCGCCTGAGCGCACGGTCGGGGCGGGGTGGTGTGCCGTGTGGGCGTGCTGCACAGGACGCGCCGCCCCGCGGCCGGTGGCGGTCGCCCTCGTGCATCGCCGGGCGGGAATACGCTCGCTGCATGGTGCAGAGCAGCGCGGAAGACGTCGACGGGTACCTGGCCGAGGTGGCGGAGGAGCGCAGGGATGCCCTGACAAGGCTGCGGCAGCTGTGCCGTACGGAGCTCAAGGGGTTCGACGAGGTGATGGCGTACGGCATGCCCGCGTACGAGCGGGACGGCGCCGCCGAGATCGCCTTCGCGAGCCAGAAACAGTACATCTCGTTCTACCTCATGCGCACTGACGTCCGGGAGGCGTTCGCGGGGCGGCTGGCCGAGCAGGACATGGGGAAGGGCTGTCTGCGTTTCCGTAAACCGGAGAGCGTCGACTTCGACCTGGTACGGGACCTGCTGAGGGCTACCGCGCCCGCGCCGGGCAAGATCTGCTGACGGCAGGGAGCGCGCGTACCGGGCAAGATCTGCTGACGGCAGGGAGCGCGCGTACCGGGCAAGATCTGGTGATGGCAGGAGCGCGCGCAGCGACCGCGCCGCGTGCAGGCGTCAGCTCGCGGCCGGCCGGCCGTGTCACCCCAACGCGTCCAGTTGTTGGTGCACCGCCGAGGTCGTGCGCGCGGTCTCGCCGGTGGCGAGCAGGTCCAGCATCGCGCCCCTCAGGACCGCGAGTACGAGGGTGCGCTGGGCGAGAGCGGCCTCCGTGTCACGCAGCGCGGCGGACTGGCTGGAGGCGAGCAGCGCCAGCCAGTCGCCGACCGTGTCGCGGGCGAAGCAGGCCCAAGGCCCCTCGGGTTCGATGAGGGAACGGGCGTAGCTCTCGACCCACAACGTCAGAAGCCCGCGGTGAGCCTCGTCGGAAAGCCATCGCCACAGCTCCCGAGCGACCGGCTGAAGCCCCTGCGACCCGTCCTGTGACGCGTGGACCTGCTGGATGTGTGCGAGTTCGTCGGCTCTGGCCCGCGCGAGCAGGGCGCGGATCAGGCCGTCCTTGCTGCCGAACAGGTAGAGCAGTACGCGCGGGCTGGAGTGGATCTCCTCGGCCAGCGGACGCAGGGACAGCTCGCCCAGGCCGCTGCGCAGGGCATAGGCGTACGCCGCTTCCAGCAGTTCCTGCCGTCGCGGTGAGGGGGTTGGGTCGGATCGGCTCACCGCGTTAGTCTACTGAAACAGTCGTTTCAGTGAAACGGAGACGGGAGGCGAGGGTGAAATGGCGGAGCGCGAGGTGGTTGTCCGGCCACTGGGCCGGCCCGGCGACCTGGGCTGGGTGGTGATGGCGCACGGTGAGTTCTACGACCGGGAATTCGGCTGGGACACCGGCTTCGAGACATTGGTCAGCCGGATCGTCGCCGACTACGCCGAGGAGAAGGACCCCGGTCCGCAGTCGGCCTGGGTCGCCGAGGTCGACGGAGCGCGGGCCGGCTGCATCTTCTGCGTCCGCCATGACGACCGGACGGCGAAGCTGCGCCTGCTGCTCGTCGACCCGCACGCACGCGGCTTGGGCCTGGGAGCCCGCCTGGTCGAGGAATGTCTGACGTTCGCGCGGGATGCCGGGTACGAGGTGATCACCCTGTGGACCAACGACGTGCTTGGTTCGGCTCGGCGGATCTACCAGAAGCACGGCTTCGAGCTCGTCGACGAAGAGCCCCACCACAGCTTCGGCCACGACCTCGTCGGCCAGACCTGGCAGCGCATTCTGTAGGGGGCCGCCGTCAGGGGTTGGGGGCGGGATGGGCCTGGGTTTGGTCTTCACGTTCGGGTGCTCTCGCAGGCGTCAGTGGTGTGCCGTCATGTGGGCGAGGGTCTGTTCGGCGGAGTCGGGGGCGAAGGCGCTGTCGAGTCCGTCGGCGGCTCCTTCCGCAGCTTCGGTGGAGCGGGGCAGCATCACGTTCTCGTAGGCAGTGATGGCGTCGTCGATCGTGGGCCGGACGGAGAGGGCGTGCGCGAGGTCGGAGCCGTCGAGCATGGCGAGGTTGGCGGCGTGCCTGGCCGCGAACTCCTGCACCTTCCGGCCCGCCTCCTCCATGTGCTCGGGCCCGGTGACCGGAGCACCCTCGTACAACACGACACCGGCCAGCTGGTCGGGGTGATTGAGGGCGTGGTGCGCAGCGACGAACGCGCCGTGCGAATGCCCCAGCAGGTGCACTTGGGGGACGCCGAGCCGGGCGATCAGGACGCGCGGGAGGTCCGAAAGTTCGATGACAGTCGCATGAGCCACGTCACGCCCGTGAAGGGGCAAGCCCGCGAATGGCCATGCCCGCGAATGGCCATGCCCGTGAAGTACCGCCCGGGCGCCGCCCCACGGCACGTCGCCGTCTCACGTGAAGACGGCGACGTGCTCAGTGGTCGTACGGAGTCGTACGGAGTCGTGCGGATCAGACGATGCCCTGAGCGAGCATCGCGTCGGCGACGCGGATGAATCCCGCGATGGCCGCTCCGGCGACGTAGTCGTCCGGGTCACCGGTGTACGCGGAGGCAGTTGCGCGACTGTGGGAGTGGATGTCGCTCATGATGCTCTCGAGCCGGCCTGTCACCTCGTCCCGGCTCCACGCCGCCCGCGCGGCGTTCTGGCTCATCTCCAGGGCCGAGGTCGCGACCCCGCCCGCGTTCGCGGCCTTGCCGGGGCCGAACAGCACCCCGGCCGCACGGAAGCGGGCCACCGCGCCAGGTGTGCAGGGCATGTTGGCGCCCTCCGCGACCGCCAGCACGCCGTGGCGGATCAGCGCGGCGGCGTGGTCCTCGCCCAACTCGTTCTGCGTGGCGCAGGGGAGCACCACATCGCAGGGCACGTCGAAGACCGATCCGAAGGCGTGGTGTTCGGCGGACGGCCGCTCGGCGGCGTAGGCGCTCAGCCGTTCCCGCCGCACTTCCTTGATCTCACGCAGGAGGGCGACGTCGATGCCGTCCGGATCGACGACATGGCCGGCGGAGTCCGAGCACGCGACGACCTTCGCGCCGAGGCGGTGGGCCTGCTCGATCGCGTAGATCGCCACATTGCCCGAACCGGACACCACGACGGTGCGGCCTGAAAGGTCCTGCCCGCGGGTGGCGAGCATGTCCCGGGCGAAGAACACGGTGCCGTACCCGGTCGCTTCGGTGCGGCCCTGCGAGCCGCCCCATCCGACACCCTTCCCGGTCAGGACCCCCGCCTCGTGGCGGTTCACGATCCGCTTGTACTGGCCGAACATGTAGCCGATCTCACGGCCACCCACGCCGATGTCACCGGCCGGCACATCCGTGTGCTCTCCCAGATGCCGGTAGAGCTCGGTGATGAACGACTGGCAGAAGCGCATGACTTCGGCGTCACTGCGGCCGGCGGGGTCGAAGTCCGCGCCGCCCTTGCCCGCCCCGATGCCCTGGCCGGTGAGCGCGTTCTTGAAGATCTGCTCGAAGCCGAGGAACTTGATGACCGACAGGTCGACGGTCGGGTGGAAGCGCAGGCCGCCCTTGTAGGGGCCGAGCGCGCTGGAGAATTCCACGCGGTAGCCGCGGTTGACCTGGGTCCGGCCGCGGTCGTCGACCCAGGGCACGCGGAACATGATTTGCCGTTCGGGCTCGCAGAGGCGCTCCAGAATGTGCGCGTCGGCGTACTCGGGATGACGGTCGAGAACCGGTCCGAGCGTGTGCAGGACCTCTTCGACGGCCTGTTGAAACACGACTTCGCCTGCGCTGCGACGTCGGACTGCGTCGAGGACGTGGTCCAGATGAGAGGGAAGTGCTGAGGGCGAAACGGTGGTCATCATCTTCCTCTGGCGGGGAGCGGACTTGGTAGGGGAGGAATAGGACGGCACGGTCACGTTGCGTCTGGTCGAGAGGGAGTCGACGGGTGCGTTATTGGCGTTGATCCTTGTCGACACTACGGCAATGGTGCTGCACGGCGCTGAGCTTGGGCGGCGATGCTCAAGGGGTGAAACGCCACTCTTGCCACCAGCGGTTCGGTGTATGTGACGAAGTTCGGCCACGGGATGCGGACACGTCAGTACAACGTGTTGACAGACCACGGTGGCGGTTCCTAAGTGCGCATCGCATCCCGCCCGGCAGTTCCGGAGTTCCCAACTCCATTACCACTCCTGGCTGTTGGGCTCTCGTCGGCCTGGCCCCCGCGCCCTGGAGTACGAGCCGTCACGTGGCCGACTCACGCTGCCGAGTCCAGGGCGAGCCCTCGTCGAGCGCACCGCAGCGCACCGCCTACTCCCGCACGAGGTGAACCCATGCACCACAGAAGACCCCGACGGTCCTCCCTCTAGCTCGGTGGCGTCGTTTCGATGGTGTGTGATCGGGTTATGGCGACTGTGTTGCGCAAGCCGGGAGTTGACGGGCTGAGCGAGGCTGTGGAGGTGCTGCGCCAGTGGCAGTACGACGGGGCGCCGATGCAGCTGCATCCGGGGGACCTGGGCTGGTTCTGGCGGTTCGGTGCGGAGGCGACGGCCGCGGCGGTCCGGACATGGTGCCGGGACGGACAGATCCTCGCCGTCGGGCTGCTGGACGGGCCCGAGCTGCTGCGGCTGACGATCGCGCCGGACGCACAGCAGGACGAGGAGCCGGCACAGCAGCTGGTCGAGGATGTGACCGGGCCGGAGCGCGGCGTATTCATCAAGGGGAAGGCGTCCATCGAAGCGCCGGGGGGCGCACTGATCCAAGATCTGCTGTTCGAGCACGGCCGGCACGTCGCCGACCTGTGGACGCCGCTGCGCCGCGACCTCACACAGCCGGTGGCCGACCCAGGCGTGCGGATCGAGGTGATCGGGCCGGATCAGGTGCACGTGCGGGCCGCCGTATCGGGCAGTGTTCGCAAGCCCGAGGTTCACGGACGAGCGCCGGCGCGCGATGGCGGCCGGATCGCCGTACGCCGACGCCCGGTGCCTGGTCGCGTACGACGACCTGGACAACGCGGTGGCGGCGGTGACGGTGTGGTCGGCCGGTCCGGGGAAGCCCGGCTTGCTCGAGCCGATGGGCGTGCACCCGGACCACCGCGGCCACGGATACGGCAAGGCCGTCACCGTCGCCGCGGCGGCCGCACTCCAGGAGCTGGGTTCGTCGAGCGCGATCGTGTGCACCCCGAGCCTCAACGTCGCCGCCGTCGCCCGCCTACAGATCAGCCGGCTTCGGGCAACTCCCCGAGGTCCGGGACCGATGCCGGGACGTCCAGGCCTGAGCTCAGGGCAGCAGCCTGGGCCGTCGCTTCGCAGCCACGTCCTCCACCCACCCCACCAGCGGGATCGCCACGGCGATCAGCACCCAGCCGACGCCGAACATGAACCACTGGCTTTCCAGCGGCAGATACTTCGCGAACGCGGGCACGTTCCAGAACTGGTCGATCAGCGGCACCGCGAGGATCAGCGCGATCTCGTGCCAGAGGTAGATCGTCATCGCTCGCGCGTTGAAGACCGACACGATCCGGTCGAGCCGTTCGAAGCGGGCCAGCCAAGCGAAGTCGACCGTGAAGTACGCCTTCGAGTACATCAGCAGCGTCACGAACCCGGCCGACCAGAAAGTCTGCGCCAGCGGGATGTCGTCCAGGTCGTAACTCCCGTACTCCGCCTGGTGGGTGAGCGCGAACCAAGCACCGAAGACCAGGGCGGCGAGAGACAGTACGACGACGGGTCCCGGGCGCAGCCGGGCCAGGACGCCCTCACGGTGCGCGATGCCGACGAGCCAGCAGAACAGGAACGTGGCGAAGTCGAGAAGACAGCTGCCGAACCGGTTGTCCGGCGGCTGCCACACGAACTGGAGCACCACGATCGGCGCGAGCGAAGCGAGAAGCACCGCCACCGGCGCCCACCGGAACACCTTGAGGAGCAGTGGCGACAGGAGCACGAACCACAGGTAGGCTCGCAGATACCAGAGGATCTCCCAGGCCTGCATGCCCCAGCTGTTACCCGGCGGGTCGCCGAGTGGGACCACCCAGTACACGACCTGCCACCCCGGCATCCAGCCGTGCAGCAGCATCGCGAGGACGACGAAGAGTCCCCAGAGCCAGAAGGGCGGCAGCAGCCGTCGTATGCGGCTTCTGATCACCGAAAGGGCGGGACGCTCAAGGGACTTGGCCATCAGTGAGCCGGCGAGCGCGAACATGACGCCCATGGAGGGGAAGACGAGGCCCGCCCACACCCAGCCGAAGGTGTGGTAGGCCACGACGCGCACCAGCGCGAGGGCGCGAAGCGTGTCGAAGTACCGGTCGCGTCCGCCCGTACGGGCGGTTGGCCGCGAGGGAACGGGGTCCCGGTCCGGCTCGATCACCCGCAGAGGCGCGGTGTCCTGATCCAGGCCCTGCGTTCTCTCGGGGGTTCCGTGCGTTCGCCGAGCGGCTCTGTGGCGATTCCCCTGTGCCGGCGAGTTCACCGTCCCACCCCCGTCGGCGTCCCGACCTCGCCGGTGCGCTTGAGTTTCTGCCAGCGCAGCCGGCCACCTGTGAGAGCGGTGATGGAGGAGTGGATGAGGACCAGGTACATCATCTGGCGGTACGCGATCTGCTGGAGCGGGAGCATCCACAGGTAGCGGTACTTCTCTCCGTCGAGGCGGAACGCGTAGGCGGCGCACACGAGTTGGATGCCGAGGACGGCCAGCCATGCGAGCAGGGACGCCTTGAAATCCACGAAGATCATCGAGTAGACGGTGAAGAGGTCGATCAGCGGTGCGAAGACCGGCGTGACGATCTGGAAGAGCACCACGAGCGGCATGCCCACCCGCCCGAAGCGGCCCGAAGGCCCCTTGTCCACCAGGGACTTGCGATGTTTCCACAGCGCCTGCATGGTGCCGTACGACCATCGGTAGCGCTGGCTCCACAGCTGCTTGAGCGAGGCCGGCGCCTCCGTCCAGGCCCGTGCATGCTCCTGGTACACCACGCGCCATCCGGCGCGGTGCATCGCGACGGTGATGTCGGTGTCCTCGGCGAGGGTGTCCTCGCTCATGCCGCCGACCTCGAGGACTGCCTGGCGCCGGAACGCGCCGATCGCTCCCGGGATGGTGGGCATGCAGCGCAGCAGGTCGTACATGCGGCGGTCCAGGTTGAAGCCCATCACGTACTCGATGTGCTGCCAGGCGCCGATGACGGTGTTGCGGTTGCCGACCTTGGCGTTGCCCGCGACCGCGCCGATGTCCGGGGCGGCGAAGGGCTGCACGAGCTGCCGGACGGTGTCAGGCTCGAAGACCGTGTCGCCGTCCATCATCACGACGATGTCGTAACTGGCGTTGCGTACACCGTTGTTGAGGGCTGCGGGCTTGCCCGCGTTCTCCTGCCGGATCACCCGCACGTTGGGCAGGCCGAGGGACTCGGCGATCTCCTTGGTCCCGTCCGTGGAGCCGTCGTCCACGACGATGATCTCGATGGGATGCGTGCTCTGCGCGAGGGAGTTGAGGGTGTTGGCGATGCACTCCTTCTCGTTGTACGCGGGCACGATCACGCTCACGGGTCCGGTGACGGGCGGCCCCCAGCCGAACCGGCGCTTGTTGCGCTGCCGGTAGTGGCGCCGTGCGAGGACCAGCATCATCGCGAATCGCGCCATGACCGCGACTCCGACGACCGCCAGGAAGACGGCCAGTGCTGGCACGGTCCACTCGGCGATGGCGACCGCCGCGATGAGCGCCTTCCCTTCGTAGAGGGTGGTGCCGGTGGCCTCGGCGTGGGCGGCCTGGTCGACGTTCTGGGCGCTGCCCGGAGGGTTCGTGCCGGAAGAAGGAGGGATACCCGTGCCCCGCTGGGCCGCGCCGCCCGGGACCTGACCGGACCCCTGCGTCGCGCCGGCCTGCGCGGAGTCGGCTCGCGCGGAACCGGTTTGCGCGGAGTCGGTTTGCGCGGAACCGGCTCGCGCCGCAGTCTTGGCCATGGCGCCGCTGACCGTCGTGAAGGTGTACCCCTTCGCCTTCATCTTCTTGATGTACTTCGGCAGCGCCTTGAGCGTCTGGTCACGGTTGCCGCCGGCGTCGTGGAAGAGCACCGACGCGCCCTTGTTCTTCTTCGGCGTCGCCCACTGGACGATCTTCGAGACGCCCGGCTGCTTCCAGTCGTCGCTGTCGGTGTCGACGAAGACGCTGGTGTAGCCCATGGCGCCGAGCTTCTTGTAGACCGGCCAGCTGTAGTTGTCGATCGCGGCGGCCTCGGACGAGTAGGGCGCGCGCACCAGCTTCGTGGTGATGCCGGCCGCTCCTGCCAACGCCAGTTGGGTCTGAGTGAGTTCGCGCTTCACACGGGCGTCGCTCTGGTAGGAGAGGTCGACGTGGGTGAAGGTGTGCAGGCCGACCTCGTTCCCCTGGGCGACCATGTCCTTCACGATGCCGGGGTGCCGGGAGATCATGGAACCCACGAGGAAGAACGTGCCGTGCACGTCATTGTCCGCGAGAATCTTGAGGACCTTCTCGGTGTACGTGGCGTCGGGACCGTCGTCGAAGGTGAGCACGATGGTCTTCTTCGGAACGGACTGCGTCCGCATGGAGCCGTTCGGCGAGGTCAGAATCGGGCCACCGTCGAGAATGCGCTGCGGCACCTTGTCGTAGGACGCGTCGGTGCGGACGCGGTGGTCGCCCAGAACCTCGGACCGCAGATATCCGTCGAGCATCATCACACTGACGAGTCCAAGGACGAGAACGAGCGCGAGGACGACGCGTGGCCGCTGCAGAGCGGCGGCTCGGCGCCCGGCGCGCTCGAAGCGGGAGGGAGCGGCGCGGCGACGGCGCCGCGCGGAGGTGTTGCGAGTCATGTTTTCCCTAACCTGCACGTCAGCGGGCGTCGGCGGTGGCTGACACCGAGGGGGCGGGCAGTGAAGGGCTGGGTGAGAGGGACGGGCTGGTGGTCGGAGGCGTTCCCTGCTTCTGACCGGCGCCGCCCGGGAAGCCGTACCCGGCTTCGGCCGGACCACGACCGACGCCGGCCCCGCCGCCCCCTCCACCGCCACCTCCGCCGCCGAAGGGCAGCAGGTCCGTCGTGCTCACGGACACACCCCACCCCATGAACGACAGGCCGAGGACGACTGCGTAGCCCACACAGGCGACGACCACGACGAGGCCGAACCTGCGCAGCAGCTTGGCCCGGCGTCCGGAGCTGTCGACGAAGACGGGGCCCTCTTCGGCCTTCTTGCCACGCTTGCGGTGGCTTCCGCGCCCAGCGGCACGGTTTTCGACGGAGGAATCGAAATGCATTCTCGGGACGCTAGAGGCTCTTCATGTGGCAACTCGCAGTGATTCCTGTGTGCCTCCTGAGAAGGCCCTCAATTCGCTGTGATGTGCCTGATGACACCTGGATCACAGGCTTCCGTGTTTCAGTACCGGGACAAGACCGAAAGAAATGAGTGCATGCGCGATGAGGAATCTTCTGGGGAGGCCGGCCGCCGCAATTGTGTCGCTGGTGGCGGCAGCGACCTGCGCGGGGTGCTCATCGGGGAGCTCGGTCTCGGACTCGGCCGACGCGTCACCGCACGGTGCGCCATCGCCGGCCGCGACCGCACCCTCCTCATCCAGCCCGTTCGCCCCCTACGTCAGCGCCACGACCGCCTCCGACCTGGACGTGGCCGGGACCCCCTCCGCGTACAACCTGGCCTTCGCCATCGCGGACGGCAGCTCCTGCACGCCCACGTGGAACGGCACGCACGCCATCGGCGACGCGAAGATGAAGAAGCGGATCTCGGCACTCAAGGCGTCCCGCGCGACCCTGCGCGTCTCCTTCGGTGGGGCATCCGGCAAGGAACTGGCCGAGACGTGCGGCAGCGCGTCCGCGCTGGCCGACGCCTACGCCGCCACGCTCGATGCCGCGGGCGCCACCGAGGCCGACTTCGACATCGAGGGCGACGCGCTCAAGGACTCCGACTCGGTGACTTTGCGCTCAGAGGCGATCGCCCTGTTGCAGAAGAAGCGCACCGATCTCAAGGTGTCCTTCACTCTTCCCGTGATGCCCTCGGGCCTGGACGCGGACAGCGTGGCGCTCCTCGAGTCGGCCAACGACCAGGGTGTGAAGGTGTCCAGCGTCAACATCATGACGATGAACTACGGAACGTCCTACACCGGCGACATGGGCGATTACGCCATCACGTCGGCCAAGGCGGCCCACGCCCAACTCGCGGACATCTTCGGGCTGTCGGACAGGAACGCCTGGCGCGGACTCGCCGTGACGCCGATGCTCGGCACGAACGACATCGACAACGAGACGTTCACCCTTTCCGACGCCGCCCAACTGCGTGCCTTCGCGGAGAAGGAGGGCCTTGCGTGGGTCTCCATGTGGTCCACGTTCCGTGACCAGGAGTGCTCCTCTGCCGATACTTCGTCGGACGACGCGCTCACCAACTGCAGTGGTGTGCAGCAGAGTTCGGGAGCCTTCGGCAAGGCTCTGGCCGGGTGAGGTGACGCGTCGGGTACCGGGGTGACGCAGACGCCGACGCCGACCCAGACGCCCACGTCGCGGTCGAGACTGTGACCGCGACCGAGGTCGACGCACCTCGGGCACCCGTTCCGTATCGCTCAGCTCGACGCGCACCCATGCGGCATCATGCTCAGCATGAGCGACGCCCCCCACACGCACGGTGCCGGCGGCAGCCTGGCACACAGCCGGGTGCCGATGACCGGCCGCGATCCGGAAGAACGCGGTCGGGTCTCCTCACCGCTGGAGCTGCTGTTCGACCTGACGTTCGTGGTCGCGGTAGGAACCGCCGCCTCCGACTTCGCCGAGCTGGTCGCCGAGGGGCATCCCGGGCAGGCGGTCACCGCGTTCGTGCTGGCGATGTTCGCGATCAGTGTCGCGTGGATCAGCTTCAGCTGGTTCGCCTCGGCGTTCGGTACGGACGACTGGCTCTACCGGGCGCTGACGATGGTCCAGATGATCGGCGTCGTCGTGTTCTCGCTCGGCCTGCCCGCGATGTTCCACTCGGTCGACGAGGGCGAACACCTCGAACTGAGGGTGATGGTGCTCGGGTATGTCGTGATGCGGATCGCGATGGTGCTGCAATGGTGGCGCGCGGCCCGGGAGTCCCCTGAATTCCGGGACGTCGGAAGGGCGAACATCCGCTGGACGGTGATCGTCCAGGTCGGTTGGGTCGTGGTCGCGTTCACGCATCTGCCGCTCACCGCGGTGTTCGTCGCCTTCATCGTGCTCGGTGCCCTCGAACTCGCACTGCCTGTCCTCACCCAGGGAGACGCAGGCGGCACCCCTTGGCACCCTCACCATGTCGCGGAGCGGTACAGTCTGTTCGCCATCATCGTCCTCGGGGAGGGCGTCGTCGGTACCGTCGCGTCCTCGGGCGCGCTGCTGGGCGGTGCGGACGGGACACAGTGGAGCGGCAACGCGATCGCCGTGGTCGTCGCCGGCGTCGGACTCACCTTCGGCATGTGGTGGGTGTACTTCGCCACCCCCTTCGGCGACATCCTCGTGCACCGCCGCAGCCGTGGATACCTCTTCGGCTACGGGCACATCCCGCTCTTCATCGGGGTGGCCGGTGCAGGAGCCGGTCTGCACGTGGCCGGCCTGCAACTGGAACACCACTCGGAGATCAGTGATGTCGCCGTGGTCCTCTCCCTGGCCGTCCCCGTCGGCCTCTTCCTCCTGATGGTGTATCTCCTCCACGCGCTGCTGCTGTCCGCGACCGAGGCCTTCCAGGTGCTGCTGATCTCACTCACGCTGGCGGTACTCCTCGCAGCAGTACTCCTGTCCGCGGCCGGCGTCGCCATCGCCGCGTGCCTCCTCATCGTGATGCTGGCCCCCTTGATCACCGTGGTCGGCTACGAGACGATCGGCCACCGCCGCCAGCGACAGATGCTGGAAGGACTCGCCTCGCGGAACAACTGACAAGCGGTGCCTCGATGGCAGGCGTCCCGGTGGAGGACCTCGTTGCAGCTGTCGGCCGGGAGGGGCGCACCTACGCCGCGTGGACCACCCCGCACCAGCGGGTTGTAGCCTCGCCCCATGAGCTGGCTGCCGGATGACTTCGTCCACCCCGTCCACGTGCCCGTGCCCCACACCGCGCTCCACCTGCGGCCGATCCGCGAGGCGGACACCCCGCTCGACTACCCCGCCGTGATGGGCTCCCAGGAGCGCCTGTGGGAGATCTTCGGCCCGGCCTGGTCATGGCCCATGGAGACGATGACCTATGAAGAGGACCGCCTCGACCTGCTGCGCCACGAGAAGGAGATAGCCGCGCACCAGTCCTTCAACTACGCGCTGCTGGACGCGGAGGAGACGGCGATCCTCGGCTGCGTCTACATCGACCCGCCCGAGCGCACCGGCTCCGACGGCGAGATTTCCTGGTGGGTCGTCGACGACCTTGTCGACAGCGAGGCGGAGCGCGCGCTCGACGTGCTGGTGCCTGAGTGGATCACGGTCAACTGGCCCTTCCGGCAGCCTCGTTACTTGGGCCGTGACATCACCTGGCAGCACTGGCTGTCGCTGCCGCCCGTCACCTGACCATGCCCAGGGCGGCACCCGGACGGTGTCCTTGAAGGGCTGCCCGAACGAGCAACTGCACCAACCGAATCGCCACTCGGGAGACACCAACGCATGAGCACGCCACCATCGCCGGCTGGAACGGGCCGGACCGACGAATCAGCCGTGCGGATCGGTGCTCTCGTTCCGCTCACTCGGCCTGGCTGGGTCGGGGCAGGCCAACACTTGCTCGCTGGACTTGAGTTGGCCGTCCGCGAGGTCAATGACGCCGGCGGGATCGCCGGACGACCACTCGAGCTGGTGGTCCGGGACACCGCGGCTGATCCACAGAGGGCCGTGGCGGCTGTAGATGAACTGGCTCGTCTGGGCGTGGCTGCCTTGGCGGGGGAGTATCACAGCGTCGTCGCTCGCTCCGCTGCTGCCAGAGCCGATGCTCTCGGACTGCCGTTCCTCTGCTCGTCAGCGGTGCTCGATGCGCTCACTGAACAGCCGACGGAATGGGTCGCGCGCCTCGCGCCGCCGCAGTCCCGCGGCTGGCAGACCTACGCGGACTTCCTCCTCGGCGCAGGCCACCGCCGAATCGCCGTAGCAGTCCAGCCGAGTGTCTACTGGGCATCCGGGACCCGCGTTCTGCGGGACTACCTCGCTCCACGCGGTGGCACCGTCGTCGAACTCGACACGCAAGAGCTCGACCTGGCGGCGGTGTGCGACGAACTCGTCGGACATCGCGCGACAGCCCTCCTTCTCCTGGTCGGCCATCCGGAGCCGGCAGTGTCGATCGTCAAGTCCGTCCGCCACGACCAGCGCCTCGCCGAGCTGCTGATCGGTGCTCCGGCAGGGCAACCGGAGCTCGCCGAATGGGCGGCGCTGCTGGGCGACGACGGCGCTGGGGTCCCGTTCTTGCGCTACCTGCCCGAGCGGCTGAGCCCTCTCGGCGCACGAGTCGAGACGGCCCTTCGTGAGCATCTGGGCGAAGCGCCCTCCTTCGTCGCCTTCGAGGGCTACGACACGGTCGCCGTTCTCGCCGATCTGCTGCGTGATCACGGCGCGGACCGGGCGCGCATTGCCGAATCCTGGCCGCGCGTTGCAGTCGAGGGCACCCGCGGACAGATCCAGTTCTCCCGCACGCCAGGCATCAGCGTGTGGCAGTGGACTTGCCCGCCCATTCAAGTAGTTGATCGAGATCCGGCGGAACCCGATCGCTTTCGGATCCTCCACGCCGGCTGAGAGGGCACGGAGGTGGTCCTTGGAACGAGGAGTGATCGGGCAGGGAGTTGGGCGTAAGGAGTTTCCGTCCCCCAACTCAGGCTCGGCGTCCGGCCGCTGCCGGCTAGCGTCGTCGACCATGACTGATACGAGCTACCTGCAAGCCACTCGGGCGGCCTACGACGCCGTTGCCGTCGACTGCGAGAAGCTCCTTCGTGACGAGCTGAGCGCCAAACCGCTGGACCGAGCGATGCTCGCCGCGTTCGCCGAACTCGTAGAGGATCCAGGCACCGGGCCGGTCGCCGACCTCGGCTGTGGCCCCGGCCGCATCACGGCCCACCTTCACTCACTTGGGGTGGACGTATTCGGCATCGACCTCTCGCCCGAGATGGTCGCTGTCGCCTCTCGGACGCACCCTGGTCTTCGATTCGAAGAGGGATCGATGACCGCTCTTGACCTGGCGGGCAGCAGTCTCGGCGGCATCGTCGCCTGGTACTCGACCGTCCACACCCCACCGGAGCTTCTGCCGACCGTCTTCAACGAGTGTCACCGGGTGCTGGCCCCGGGCGGCCACATGCTTCTGGCGTTCAAGGCGGGGGACCGGCGACGGCACTTGGACCAGGCGTACGGCCACGAGTTGTCGCTCGATGTCTACTGGATGTCTCCTGAACACGTCAATGGACTGATGAGCGAGGCCGGCCTCGTCATGGATGCCCAGATGATCCGTGAACCCGACGAGAGCGAGAAGCCCCGGCAAGGCCGGCAAGCCTTCTTCTTCGCCCACAAGCCCAAGGGGTCGGGAGAGGAAGCCTCGGGTTGAGCGCGACGCACGACCGGCCGGCATGGTCGGGCCATCAGATCGGGCTCGTGCACGCCCTCCCGCACCCCGGAAGCTCGCCCGGGGTGCGGTGGCCATGGCGAGCCTGGGGAGCTCAGCGGGCCGCCGTCAAGGCGGACGTGGTGGTGAAGGTGTGGGCCAGGTTCGACGCCGACGTCGTCGCGTCCACGGTGTAGGCGTCGACCGTGAGGCTCTTCGCTGATGCCTTGAGGACCATGAAGCCGTTGTGCGAGAAGTCCTGCCAGCGTGCCGGGTGCGTGCCGTGGGCCTTGCCGTCGCCCGACTTGCCGGCCGTGCCGCACACGATCTGGCGGGTTCCGCGGCTGCGCGCGGTCGGCTCCAGGATCTGCTGGGTGTGGTCGTGGCCGGAGAGGATCAGGTCGGCTCGACCGCAGACCACCTCCTCGTACAGCTCCTTGAGGTGGATGCCGCTGGTGTAGTTGCCGATGACGAAGCCGTCGTAGGAACCGGCGCTGCCGTGCTTGCCGTTGTTCAGGTACGGGTGGTGGCCGATCACGATCTTCCACGTGGCGCGCGAGGCGGAGAGCGCGGAGTCCAGCCAGCGGCGCTGCTCGCGCATGTACGGACCGTTCCAGTAGAAGTACGGGTCCAGTTGGGCCACGGTCGAGGCGACCGGGTTGGTGTCGATGGCGAAGAACTCGACCAACGGGACGTCCGAGCCCGCGGCCGACGGCAGCGCGGCGGAGTAGTAGCGGGCCGGCATGTGCCAGCGCCGCGAGGTCGTGGCGTAGGCGACCTCGCGGTCGCCTCGCGAGGGGTCGCCGCCGCTGCCGGGGATGAGGCCCGAGCAGTCGTGGTTGCCGAGAACCATCAGCCACGGGACGTCGATGCCGTCGTTGGGCTGCTCGAACTTGGTCGCGAACTCGTCGTCGTGCGCGGACTCCGGGCCGTTCTCGTAGAGGTTGTCGCCGAGACCGACAGCGAGCGAGACGCCTTCGGTGCGGCATATCGCCTTGGCGGCCGCGGCCACGGCGTACTGGGCGTCGTCTCCGGTGCCCGCGTCCCCGGTCAGCAGTACGGCGTACTCGCCGTCGGGACCAGGCCGGTCAGGGAAGGGGAACTTGGCCACCGGGACGTCGGCGGCGGTGCTGGATCTCGGCGCGGCGGCTGCGGCCTGCGGCAGCACGGCCAGGGCTACGGCGCCGCCCAGCACGGTGCGCCGGCCGAGCAGTCCGGACGGGGCGCCGGCGGCAGGTACCGGGCGGCCCGTGGTGGTGATGGTCGTGTCCAGGTCCAGCCACTGGGACTCGGTGAGGTCGGGCCGCGGGGGGATGTACTCGTCATCGCACATCCTATGTTTCTCGCAGGTAACTTCGCCCACTCGGTGAACGGTCGGAGAATCTTGCGTGGAGGTCCGACGTAGGCAGCAAGCGCCCGCCGGCGGGGCGGGCCTGAGGAGCGTCCCCGTGCTGGCCCTGCCGAAGATGGTCTCAGTGCTCAATGCTCAGTGCTCGATGCTCAACGCTCGATGGCGAACAGGCGGTTCTCCACTCCGTCGAGGGCGAGCCGGAGCGCTCCGTGGGCCACTGCCTCGTCGCCGAGTTGGGAGGCGACCACGGTCACGGGGAAGAGGCAGAGCTCGGCGAGGCGGCTGCGCAGGGGAGCGAGCAGGAGTTCGCCGGCGCGCGAGAGACCGCCGCCGATGACGACCGCCTCCGGGTCGACGGTGAGGACCACGGCGGCGACGCCCTGGACGAGGTCGGCGGCGAAGTCGTCCAGGGCCTTGATCGCCGCGGGGTCGTCGGAGCGTGCCGCGTCGAAGAGCCGCTCGGGCGTGCCCCACCGGTCCAGGAGTCGCCGATGCGCGGTGTACCAGCCGGAGCTGGGCAGCATGCCGATCTCGCCGGCCGCGCCGTGCCGGCCGTGCAGCACGGTGCCGTCGAGCAGGATGCCGGCCGAGATGCGGCGTCCCACATGGACGTAGACGACGTCGCGGGCGTCGGTGGCGCCGCCGCGCCAGCGCTCGCCGAGCGCCGCCAGCTTGGAGTCGTTTCCGGCGACGACGGGTGCGCCGAAGGTCGTCTCGAACGCGGACGCGAGGTTCGTGCCCTGCCACTCGGGCAGCACGGAGCTGATCGTGACGGTGTGTTCGGCGTCGACGATCCCGGTGGTGCCGACGCCCACGGCCCGTACGGCGTCGGTCTGCAGGCCGGCGCCGCGCAGCGTCCGGTGGCCCAACGCCCGTGCGGAGGCGATGCGTTGGTCCGGGGACAGGTCGGGCCCCAAGGCGGTGCGGCGCACCCCGAGCACGGTGCCGGCCAGGTCGCAGACGAGGGCGAGTGCCTTGTGGACGCCTATGTCGAGGCCGAGGACGAAGCCGGACTCGGCGCGGAACCGGTAGCGCTTGGCGGGGCGGCCCAGGAGTCGGGGCGCGTCGGGGTCGGGGGTGACCTCCGCGGCCAGGCCCTGCTCGACGAGACCGGCCAGCGCGTTCTCGACGGTGGCGCGGGCGACTTCGGTGGCCTTGACCAGCTCGGTGAGGGTCAGCCCGCTGTCCGCGGCGGCGTGCAGGGCGCGTAGCACGGCGGCCTGGTTGAACCGGCGCAGCAGCGAGGAATCGGCCCCCGATGTGGCAGCGATGTGAATCGACCCCCTTGACGTGGTGGCGGTCCGGGTGGACTATCGAGCCGCTTTATTTCAGAAGGTAGCAGAAATAAAACCGCCCGGGTGGCAGCGCGTTTCCGTCCGCCGCGGCCGTCGGCTTCCGCCCGAAACGAGTGTGATCCGTGCACCGTATCGCCCGAACCACCCTGCCCTTGCCGCTTCTTGGCCTTGTTGCCGATGCATGCACCCCGTCGGGCACGACGTCCGCCGACGACGGGGACGGCCGAGCCGCCCGTGTGGATCCGGAACGACTTCCTCAACCCGCTGATCATCCTCGGCCCGGCCGGCGGCACCATCACCATCACCATCACCGTCATCGTCATCGTCACCATCGGCGTCCACCGCACCCCCGGCGAGCACCAGGCCGACTACGACCAGGTCTTCGGCCTGCTGTTCCGCGCCGCGCTGCCCGTCCTGATCTTCTACCTCGCCCTCCAGAGAGGCACCTCGTCAGGGGCCTCACCGGAGGAGCCGTCAAGGGATGACGTACGTGACCCAACTGCCCTCCCAGACCGCCCCGTTCGCCAATCTGCACGCTCATCACGGCCACCCCCTCGACCGCCCGCTGACCCTCGCCGTCGCCGGAGCCGGCGCACGCGGCGCCGGATATCTGGAGCTCGCCGAGCGCGCGGAGACGCCCGTGCGCATCACGGCGATCGCGGAACCGCGGGCCGCGCGCCGCACCGCCCTGGCCCTGCGGCACGGCGTCCCGGACGACGCCCGGTTCGCCGACTGGCGCGAACTGGCCGCCCGGCCACGCCTCGCCGACGCCGTCGTCATCGCCGTACAGGACGCCCAACACCTGGAAGCCGCCCAGGCGTTCGCGGCGCTCGGCTACGACCTGCTGCTCGAGAAGCCGATGGCGCTGAGCACCGAGGACGTCGACGGGATCACCGCCGCCGCACACGAGGCCGGGGTCTCGCTGACCGTCTGCCACGTGATGCGGTACGCGCCCTACACGCGCCGCCTCAAGGAGTTCCTCGACGCGGGACGCATCGGCGACATCGTCTCCGTCCAGCACCTTGAACCCATCGGCTACTGGCACTTCGCCCACTCCTTCGTCCGAGGCAACTGGCGCCGCACGGACGAGTCGACGTTCACGCTGCTGTCCAAGTCCTGCCACGACATCGACTGGCTCAGCCACCTCGTCGGACGGCCCGTGCGCGCCGTCTCCTCGTTCGGTTCGCTGCGCCACTTCCGGCCGGAGAACGCGCCCGCCGACTCGACCGAGCGCTGCCTCGACTGCCCACTGGCGCAGTGCAGTTGCCCGTATGCGGCACAGAAGCTGTACCAGGTGGGGCTGCGCGAGGGCGGCGTCAAGCGGTACTTCACCAGCATCGTGTCCGAGGAACTGACCGAGGAGGCGGTCCACCAGGCCCTGCGCACCGGACCGTACGGACGCTGCGTGTACCGCAGCGACAACGACGTCGTCGACCACCAGGTGGTGAACCTGGAATACGAGGGCGGGATCACCGCCGCGTTCACGCTGACCGCGTTCACCCCGCAGGAGAACCGCCACACCAAGATCTTCGGTACGCGCGGCCAGCTCACCGGCGACGGCCGGACCATCGAGATCTACGACTTCGCCACCGACGAACGCACCGTCGTCGACACGGACAACGGCGGTTCCTCCGCCGCCGAGGGCCACGGCGGCGGCGACGAAGGGCTGATGTCCGCGTTCCTGCGGGCCCTGCACCAAGGGCGCCCCGAACTGCTCCTGACCGGCGCCCGGGAGAGCCGCGACACCAACCGCATCGTCTTCGCCGCGGAACACGCGCGGCGTACGGGACAGGTCGTGCACCTGTAGCCCGTGCCACTCCGACCTGTGACCACCGTGGAACCACCGTGAAATCACCGTGGAAGAAGGAGAAAGCCATGAGCACGTACCCGTCCCGAAGAACGGTCCTCGGAGCCGGCGCACTGGCGCTGGGCCTGGGCGTCACCGCGACCGCACCCGCCGGCGCCGCCGGACGGTCAACTGCGGCCGTGCCCCTGGACACCAAGGGCACGCTCACCCTCACCGCAGGACACCTCGCCGTCGGCCTCGACGCGGCCGGCACCGTCGTCTCCCTGCTCGACACCCGCACCGGTCACGAGTACGCCGCCGACGGTAGATCGGCCTCGCTCGTCAGCCTCGTCGTCGACGGCAAGCAGGTCCGGCCGACCCGCGTCACCCGCGCCGGCCACTCCCTGCTGCGCTTCACCCACGACACCGCCGGAATGACCGTCGACGTGCAGGTGCGGGCGAAGAGCACCTACACCACGCTCGAAGCCGTACGGGTCCAGGGACCCCGCGGCGCGGACGTACAGACGCTGCTGTGGGGGCCGATCGCGACGAACGTGACGCAGACGGTCGGCGAGTGCGTCGGCGTCGTACGCGACGACGCGTTCGCGCTCGGGCTGCGCCCGCTCACCGACCGCACCGAGGGCGCCTGGCCCCAGGAGTACCAGGACCTCGGCTGGGAGAGCGAGGTCGCCGACAACCCGTCCGACCTCCAGGTCGCCCCGCACGAGGAGTGGAGCGTGGCCGGGAGCACTCCGTGGGGCTCCCTACTGCGTGCCTTCACCTTCGACTACACCAAGGAGCGCCCGCGCGGGACCCGCGCCGGATACCGCATCCCCGTCGGCCCGCTGCCCGGCGGCCAGGGGCGGGTGACCGGCTCGCGCATCGCCCTCTTCGGTGCCGCGCCGGACCTCACCCCGACCGTCCTGTCGGCCGTCGCCGCCGCCGAAGGACTGCCGTACCCCACCCAGAACGGCCAGTGGCAGAAGACGGCCCAGGCCAGCAGCGAGTCCTTCCTCGTGTTCCACGACCTGAAGACCGCGACCGTCCCGGACGCGGCCCGTCTCGCGCAGGCCGCGGGCGTCGGCTGCGTCTACTCCCTGCCCAACGCCGTGGGCCCCTGGCAGACCACCGGCCACTACCAGTTCGACTCCTCGCTCGGCGGCGACGACGCCGGTGCGACGGCGGCCGTGCGTGCCGCCGAGGCCGCCGGCGTCCACATCGGCGTGCACACCATCTCCGACTTCATCTCCACCGACGACGCCTACGTCACCGCTCCCGCCGACCCGCGCCTCGCCCTCGGCGGCCGCGCCCGACTCTCCCGCCCGCTCACCGCGACGGACACCACCCTCGCCCTCGATGCCGGCGCACTCCTCGGCAGCGGCCCGTACGGCCAGATGCTGCGCATCGGCGACGAGTTTGTGCAGTACGCCAGCGCCACGCAGTCAGGCGACACGTGGGAACTGACGGGAGTCAAACGCGCCCAATGGGGCTCGACCGCCGTCTCCCACGCCGGCGGCGACACCGCCGCGCGCGTCCTGCTCAACAGCTACAACAGCCCCATCGGCGGCATCGGCATCATCGACGAGATCGCCGACCGGCTCTCCACCGCCTGGAACACCACCGGCATCCGCGCCAACTCGTACGACGGTGTGGAGTCCGCGGGAGAGTCGGGCTGGGGCAGCTACGGCATGGCGCGCCTCATCAACGGCACCTACAGGAAGAACCGGCGCAAGGACGGCTTCGTCACCGAGACCAGCAGGATGTCGTCCAACACCTGGGACGCGCTGACCCGGGCGAGCTGGGGCGAGGTCGGCGTCACCTCCTGGAACCAGGTCCTCGTCAACAACGACTTCTATCGCGCCAACTTTCTTCCCGGAATGCTGGGTTGGATCAGCCTCAGGTCGTCCGAGACGCTCGTCAGCATCGAAGGCAAGCTGGCGCGCGCCGCGGGCCTGAACGCAGGCGTCGGCTTCCAGGGCGGCATCGCCGACCTGACCGCGGGCGGCGAGAAGGCACTGCGCATCCTCGACGCCATCAAGCAGTGGGAAGCGGCCCGCAACGTCGGTGCGTTCACCGAGGCGCAGCGCACGCGGCTGCGGGACCTGACCACGAACTGGCACCTCGACGTCGTCACCCCCGGCAAGGAATGGTCCCTCCAGCAGACCGATGCGGACGGCACCCCGACCGGCACGCCCGAACGCGTCCTCACCCCGACCCCCGCCCTGTCCGCCGACGCCCTGCCCACCGCACAGCACAACCGCCTGTACGGGGCCCGCGTCACCACCAACACCCCTGCGACGGTCCGCTACGCGATATCCGCGGGCGCCCTGCCCGACGGCCTGCACCTCAACCAGGACACCGGAGGCATCACGGGCACACCCACCGCGCGGGGCACAGCCCGCTTCACGATCACGGCACGCAGCACGGCGGGCCTCGCGGATGCCTCCCGGACGTACCGGCTGACCGTCGGGCGGTGAGCGAGCGACATGTGAACGGCACGGTCTCACTACTGTGGATCTAGGGTCTTTCGTTCGGATCAGGCCGGGTCAGGGAGTGGTGCCAGACCCCGTGAGCCCGGCATGGTCCAGACGAGAGGCCCTAGCTGTATTGAGCATGAGCGTTGTTGACACGCGCGGGCCTTGAAGAGGGCGAAGGCCTCCGTGTGTGGTGGAGGTGTCGAATCTTCAC
>NZ_JBWKIS010000039.1:0-70410 GCF_056432625.1 Streptomyces sp. NPDC045026 | reverse complement strand
AGATCGTTCCCGAACGACGCCGTCTCCGAGGTGAACCGGTCACCCGTCAGCTGCATCCCGTCACCCGAGTCACCCGCAAACCGGATGATGACCCGATCCAGACGGAGCGTCTCCTTCACCGCTGTTCCCCGATCGGCGCCATGAGCTGCCTCTGCAGCGCGAGTTCGGTCGTGGTCAGCGCGATGTCCGGGCGGAGCCGCTCGGGGTGTCCCTGGGGCGGCTCGTCCAGGCTCGGCGCCGGCAGGACCGGCGGTGGGCCCAGCGCGGACATCCCCAGCCAGATCCACCCCGCGACGGTCAGCGAGTGGCAGATCTCGCGCAGGACCTTCGTGACGATTCTCATGCGACCAGGGACTCCGCGGGTATGTGCGACGTCCTGGTGCCCCTCGCCGCGGGTGTGTCCTCGTCGCTCCACGTCCACAGACGGGCGACCGCGTTCAGGTCCAGGTCGTGGCCCTCGGTCCACAGCCGGGCGGCCGCGTTGAGCACGGACTGCCGGTCGGCCTCCTGGGTGCCCGGACGGGCCGGGAGGAGTGGGGAGACCGCGCCGGCGCCGAGGCGGACCGAGCGGTGCCTGCGGGCGAAGGCGGTGAGGGTCTGGCGGGGGCCGGCCTCGATGAGGAGGACGTCGTCGGCCGCGAGGAGCTCGTCCAGGGCATCTCGGAAGTGGACGGTGTCGGTGATCTGGTCGGCCCAGAAGCGCGGGCTGCGCGCGGCCTCGGGGCTCATCAGGGTGCCGGTGTAACCGGAGTAGAACGGCAGTTTCGGCTCGCGCAGCGGGATGTCGCGGTAGTCGACCTCGATCGCGTCGGAGGCGGGTGCCATCGCCGGGGAGTGGAAGGGGCTGGTGGCGGGGACCGTGACCACCGTGAGTCCGTCGGCGCGCAGGCGGTCGGCGACAGCGTCCAGGGGCCCTCGCGAACCGGCCAGCATGACCTGCTGGTTGGCGTTGACGGCCGCGATGCCCACGCCGTCCGTCAGGTAGGGGCGCAGCCGCTCCTCGCTCGCGGCGACGGCCAGCATGCCGCCGGCCGGGATCTTCACGGCCTCCCTGACCCGGGCCCGGACCATGGCGACAGCGTCGCGCAGGGAGACCACGCCGGCGAAGGTGGCTGCCACGAGTTCGCCCGCGCTGTGGCCGAGGAACGCCGTGGGACGAACACCCCAGCTGAGGATCATGCGGCCCAGCGCGTAGTCGATCGCGAACAGCAGCGGCTGGGCGCGGCGTACGTCGTCGATGCCGATGGCGGCGTTCTGCGGGTCCAGCCAGTCGGCGCGTACCCGCGAGCCCTCCTCGCCCATGTGGGACAGAGCCGCGTCGACGGCCGCGGTGAAGACGGGTTCGCGACGGTAGAGGCCGGCCGCCATGCCGGCGTGCTGCGAGCCCTGGCCGGGGAAGAGCAGGACGACGGGACGCGGGCGGGACACGTCGACGGCGCGGGCCTGGTGGACGGCGCGGGCGGCGAGCGTGGACACGGCGACGGCGGCGCCGCGTATGGGGCCGGGCGGGGTGCCGCAGGGCACGGCGGTCGGCAGCGCGGGGTACACCTCCCGGTGGACTCCGCCGAGCATCGGCAGGAGTTCGGCACGTACCCGGACCTCGTCGTCCGCCGTCCGGCCCGACCAGAGGATCAGACGGTGGCGGTCGGGGTCGGTGCCGCGCGGGTTCTGCCACACGGGCCGCAGGGGCGGTGCGTCCTGCCGGCCGTGCGGGGCCGTCACATCGAGTACGCCGAGGACGGCGTCCCCTTCGGCCACCGCTTCCGCGGCGCGCTTCACGGCGTACACGGTGATGGTGTGGGCGTCGGGTTCGCCGAAGCCCGCGACGAGGACGAGGTCGGCGGTGCCCTCGTGGAGTTCGTGGTGGGCGCGGCGCAGGGCCAGGCCGGCGGTGGCCGTCGTCCGGACGGTGAATCCCTCGTGTTCGGCCCCGAGGCCGGGGTCGACGGCACAGGATCCGATGAGGACGACGGTGCGGGCCGGCAGGTCCTCGGGGGAACGGCCGAAGGCGCGCAGTACGGCCGAGACGGCGGCGGCCGACGCCACGACCGGCGCCTGCTCCTGCGGAGCCGGGCCGGGGCTGACGATCAGCCGGCGGACCACCGCGCTGTGGGACGTGAGTGACATGGTTCCCTCCTCGTGGACCGCGGCTCGGCCGCATGGATGTCAAGGGATCGGGGCGCGGAGCGGCCGCCCTGCCTGCCGGGGGAACGTCGGCAGGGCGGCCGCAGCGTGTCCGGCTCAGGCGGCGGGCGTCCGGCCGGAGTTGATGAGGGCGAGGAGCGCGCCCGGGGTCTCCGCGTCGACGACGGCGTCGTCGGGGATGCTGACGCCGTACTCGCGCTGTATCTCGCCGATGACCTGGAGCAGGGCGAGGGAGTCGTAGCCGAGCTCGATGAACGGCGTGTCGATGACATCGCCGTCGAGGTCGACGCCCTCTTCCTCACCCGCGCTCTCGCGGAGCATGCGGGTCAGGTCGGCCAGGGTCACGGTGGCGGTGGAGATGGTCATGGTTGGTGCCGTCCTCTCGGTTGGGCGCGCTGATGCTGCGGGGTGTGGCGACTGGGAAAGCGGGCGGGGCCGTAGTGGTGCGGTGTGCCGCGGTGGTGGTGCTTGCCGCGGCACGGTTCAGGTGGTGCGGCGCACCACGAGCGCGGCGTTGAAGCCGCCGTGGCCGCGGGCGAGGACGAGTGCGGTGCGCAGATCGGCCTCGCGTGCTTCGGTGACCAGGTCGATGGTGTGTTCCGGGGCCGGAGCTGCCACATGGACGGTGGGCGGGATGACGCCGTCGCGCAGGGCGAGCAGCGCGGTCGCCGCGTCGAGGGCGGCGCCCCCGGCGAGGAGGCGGCCGGTCATCGTCTTGGGGGCCGTGACGGGGACACCGGCCGGCCCGAACAGCTCGGTCAGGGCCTGGGCTTCGGCCCGGTCCAGGTCCGGTACGCCGGCGGCGTCCGCGAAGACGACGTCGATGTCCTTGGGGGTGATCCCGGCGTCGGCGAGGGCGTTCTCGGCGGCCCTGCGCAGTCCGGGCGGGCGGCCGCTGCCGGGGGCCGGGTCGAGGGTCGCCGCGTATCCGGCGATCTCGCCGTAGACGTGCCCGGCGCCACGCGCGCCGGCCGAGCCGGCCTCTTCGACGAGCAGGATGGCGCCGCCCTCGCCCGGGACGTATCCGCCGGCCTCGGCGGCGAACGGGAGGTAGGCCCGGGTGGGGTCGTCGACGGTGCTCATCAGGCCGGAGGCGATCTGCGGCACCCAGCCCCAGGGGCAGATGGCCGCGTCGACGCCGCCCGCGATGACGGCGGGGAAGCCCTTGCGGATGTGGCGGCGGGCGTGCCCGATGGCGTCGATGCCACCGGCCTGCTCGGTGAGCAGGACGCCGCTGGGGCCGCGCAGTTTGTGCCGGATGGAGATCTGTCCGGTGTTGACCGCGTAGAACCAGGCGAAGGACTGATAGGCGCTGACGTACTCCTTGCCCTTGCTCCACAGGTTCTGGAGTTCGCGCTGTCCGAACTCCACGGCTCCGCCGGACGCGGCCGTGACCACGCCGATGCCGTACTCGGGGAGTTCGTCGGTGTCGATCCCCGCGTCCTTCAGCGCCCAGTCCGCCGCGGTCAGCGCGAGGCGCGTCATGTGGTCGGTCTGCGGCATCAGCCGGCTGGGGATGTGGTCCTCGGCGACGTACCCGGACACCTCGCCGGCGATGCGGGACGGGTACTGGGTGGCGTCGAACCGGGTGACGGGGCCGAGGCCCGACTCGCCGGCCAGGGTGGCCTTCCAGAACTCCTCGGTGCCGAGGCCGTTGGGGGCGGTGATGCCCAGGCCGGTCACGACGGCGGTCATACGGTCCTCCTGTCCGGGCGGGCCAGCACCATGGCGCTCTGGAATCCGCCGAACCCGCTGCCCACGCTGAGCACCACGTCGGTCTGCTTCTCGCGGGCGACGAGCGGGATGTAGTCGAGGTCGAGCTCGGGGTCCGGCTCGTGGAGGTTCGCGGTGGGCGGCAGGACGCCGTGCTTCATCGCGAGGGCGCAGGCGGCGATCTCCAGGGAGCCGATGGCTCCGAGCGAGTGGCCGATCATCGATTTGATGGAGCTCACGGGGGTGCGGTAGGCGTGCTCGCCGAGGCTGCGCTTGAAGGCGCCGGTCTCGTGACGGTCGTTCATCTTGGTACCGGAGCCGTGGGCGTTGACGTAGTCGACCGTGTCCGGGGCGAGCTGCGACTCGGCCAGGGCGGCGTCGATGGCCTCCGCCATTTCGAGGCCGTCCGGCTTGAGGCCGGTCATGTGGTACGCGTTGCAGCGGGAGGCGAACCCGGAGATCTCGGCGTAGATGTGGGCGCCGCGCCGCTTCGCGCTCTCCAGTTCCTCCAGGACCAGGATCGCGGCGCCCTCGCCGAGGACGAGGCCGCTGCGGGTCTCGTCGAAGGGCCGGCAGGCGCTCTCCGGGGTGTCGTTGCGGGGTGTGGTGGCGAGGATGGCGTCGAAGCAGGCCGAGGTGATCGGCGAGATGGGCGCCTCCGTGGCACCGGCGATCATGACGTCGGCCGTGCCCTCGCGGATGAGTTCCACGGCGTGGCCGAGCGAGTCGAGGCCGGAGGTGCATCCGGTGGACACGACCGCGGCCGGTCCCTCCGCCCCGGCTGCCCTGCCCACCTCGGCGGCGAGGGAGCTGGGTACGAAGTGCCGGTACAGCTCGGGTACGGCGTACTCGTGGTCGACGTTCCACTTGCGGCCGCCGTCGCTGACGACGGCGTACTCGCGCTCCAGGCTCGTGGTGCAGCCGACCGCGCTGCCGACCGCCGTGCCGATGCGGCCGGGGTCGAGGGCGGAGATCTCCAGGCCGCTGTCGGCGAGGGCCTCACGGGTGGAGACGACCGCGAACTGCGCGGCCCGGTCGAGCCGGCGGGTCTCCTGCTGGGAGAGCCCTGCCGCGAAGGGGTCGAAGTCGACCTCGGCGGCGACCTGCGAGCGGAACGGTGAGGGATCGTAGAAGGAGATCCGGCGGGTGGCCGTGCGGCCCGCGGTGAGCAGCTCCCAGTACTCCTTGACACCGACCCCGCCCGGGGCCACGACGCCCAGGCCGGTGATGGCGACTCGTCGCATGGTCTACCTGGCCTTCGACGGGGCCGGGTGCGTCGCTGCGCACCAGCCGGTTGGCACTCTGGGGGTCACTGTCGATCCCTTCGTCCGTGCTGATCATGAGTCGGTTGCGGCGGCCGGAGGGGGTTCGGGGTGGGAACCCCCTCGGCCGGCCTGTCCCGGTCGGCGACTCGTTCGTAGCGTGCTGCCTTGACCGGTGAAGCTATGGAACGTCTGCGCCCTAGAACCGGACTCGTGTGCGCGTGGATCTGCCGAACCACCCGTCTATGTCGGGACATTTCCGTGCTTACGCGCGGGCACTTCGGCGCGTTTCGCGCGCAGCATCGCGAGTGAGCGGATGAGGACGCGGCGGGTGTCCCCGGGGTCGATGACGTCGTCCACGAGGCCGCGTTCGGCCGCGTAGTACGGGTGCATCAGCTCGGCCTTGTACTCCTTGACCATCTGCTCGCGCATCGCGGCGGGGTCGTCGGCGGCGGCGATCTGGCGCCGGAAGATGACGTTGGCGGCGCCCTCGGCGCCCATCACGGCGATCTCGTTGGTGGGCCAGGCGAAGGCGAGGTCGGCACCGATGGAGCGGGAGTCCATGACGATGTACGCGCCGCCGTACGCCTTGCGCAGGACGAGGGAGATCCGGGGCACGGTCGCGTTGCAGTACGCGTGCAGCAGCTTGGCGCCGTGCCGGATGATGCCGTTGTGCTCCTGGTCGACTCCGGGCAGGAAGCCGGGCACGTCGACCAGGGTGACGAGCGGGATGTTGAAGGAGTCGCACGTGGAGACGAAGCGCGCGGCCTTCTCGCTGGCGTGGATGTCCAGCACGCCGGCGAGGGCCGCGGGCTGGTTGGCGACGATGCCGACCGTACGGCCGTCGAGGCGGGCCAGCGTGCACACGACATTGGGCGCCCACGCCTCGTGGACCTCGAAGGTCTCGCCGTCGTCGACGATCTCCTCGATCACCGCGCGGATGTCGTAGCTGCGCCCCGGGTCGGCCGGCACGAGATCGGTGAGGCGGTCGGTGCGCCGGTCGGCGGGGTCGTCGCAGGGCACCGCGGGCGGCATCTCACGGTTGTGGGACGGCAGGAGGGCGATGAGGAAGCGCACGTCCTCCAGGCAGTCGGCCTCGTCGTCGTAGGCGAAGTGGCAGACGCCCGAGGTCGTGGCGTGCACGTCGGCCCCGCCGAGACCGTTGTGGGTGATCTTCTCGCCGGTCACCGCCTGCACCACGTCAGGTCCGGTGATGAACATCTGCGCCGTTTCGCGGACCATGAAGACGTAGTCGGTCAGGGCCGGCGAATAGGCCGCTCCTCCGGCGCAGGGGCCCAGCATCACGCTGATCTGCGGGATGACCCCCGAGGACGCGACGTTGCGGCGGAAGATGCCGCCGTAGCCCGCGAGCGCGGTGACGCCCTCCTGGATACGGGCTCCCGCCCCGTCGTTGAGGCTGACGAGCGGTGCGCCCGCGTCCGCCGCGAGGTCCATCACCTTGTGGACCTTCTCGGCATGCGCCTCGCCGAGCGCTCCGGCGAAGACGCGGAAGTCGTGGGCGTAGGCGAAGACCGTCCGGCCGTGGACCAGGCCCCAGCCGATCACGACACCGTCGCCGTGCGGCTTGCGGTCCTCCAGGCCGAACCCGGTGGCGCGATGCCTGCGCAGCGGCTCTATCTCGGTGAACGTGCCCTCGTCGAAGAGGAGTTCAAGGCGCTCGTGTGCGGTGAGTTTGCTCTTCTCGTGCTGGCGCCGGGTGGCCGCCGGGTCGGGCCCGCGGCTCACCTCCTCCTTGAGTCGCCGCAGTTCTGCGGTGGCACGGCGCAGGTCGGGGGCTGCCTGGGTGACGGTGAGGTCGTCGAGGATCGTCATCGGCCGAACGTAGGAACGCCGGCTAGAGACGTGCTGGAGAGGACCGCCAGGACCGCCAGGACCGCCTGGACCGACGCCCGGCCGGTCAGCCGGACGCGGGCACCTGGACGTCCAGGGCCGGGTCGGCGGACAGCACCGCCTGATGGAGCTGCTGCAGGCGGGCCGAGGGCTCGAGGCCCAGCTCGTCGACGAGGGTCACCCGCAGCCGCTGGTACGCCTCGAGTGCCCGCCAGGCGCTGCCCGACCGGTGCAGGGCGGTCATCAGCTGGGCGCAGAAGTTCTCGTGCATCGGGTGCCGGGCGACCAGGACCCGGAGTTCCGGCACGATCTCGGTGTGCCGGCCGAGCAGCAGATCGGCGTCGATCCGCCTCTCCAGAGCGGCCATCCGGTCCTCCTCCACGCGGAGCACCTCGAGCTCGAGCACGGTGCCGACGCGTACGTCGACGAGGGCGGAGCCCCGCCACATCTTCAGTGCCTGGCCGAGGAGTCGTGAGGCCGCGAGGTAGTCCCCCGCCTCGTGCGCGGCCCGGCCCGACGCGGTGATGCGGGTGAACTCGTGCGCGTCGACCTGGCCCGGCTGCACCTGGAGGAGGTAGCCGCCGTGCTGCGTGACCAGGACGTCCTTGGCATGGCGGGACGGGTCGCCGTCGAGTGCCGCGGCGATCTTGCGGCGCAGCTGAAGGATGTACGTCTGCAGAGTGGTGGCCGCGCTGCGCGGGATGTCCTCGCCCCAGATCTCCTCCATCAGCGTCGCCACGGTCACGACCCGGTCGGACTGGAGGGCGAGCAGGGAAAGGATCTGGCGCGGTTTGGCGGCGGTCGGTACGACGGACACTCCGTTCTCACGGGCCGTCAATGGTCCCAGGACATTGATCTCCATGATGGCGCCCTCCCCTTCGTGCGCTGGTTCGGCAGGTCCGTCGGCGGCCCTGCACGGGTTGCGGAGTCTGCGTCGAGCCTCGCACCCGCGGCGTTCGAGTCCCAGTGAGGTGCTCACGCGGCCGGGCATGAAAATGTCATGCCGCGATGGTGACCGCGGCACTGTGCCGTGCGCGGCGGCGGGCCGCAGAATCCTGGCATTCGGCAAGCGAACAACGTCTCGCAGGATCGACTCAGCAGGGGGATCACCATGGACACCGCCACGCACGCTCAGCTGACCTCGGATCACCAGTTCGCACTCCTGACCGCCCGGGCCGGCCTCGAGCCCGACCTGGCCCAGCGCTACACGAGCGACCCCGTCTCGGTGCTCATCGAGTTCGGTCTCCCCGCGGTCGAGCCGGTGTACGGCGACGACTTCGCAGACCTCTTCGGGGAGGTGTACAAGAGCGGAGGCGCGGACCGCGGCCTGGTCATCGACCATCTGGACCGGCCGGGCACCGTCATGCTCTACGGCTGCGCCACCGGCATGGCGCCCCTGCCCGGCGAAGAGGCCGGGACGGCGCGTGCATGAACATATCCGGGGGGAGAACCACCGAACTGCCGGTGGGGTTCAAGAGACACCTGCGGGTGGAGGCGATCGAAGGGGACGCCGTCTACCTGCTGTCGGAGCGGGGCACAACGGCCTTGCAGGGCCGTGAGGTTCAGCAGCTCGCGGCCCTGCTCGACGGGACCCGTACCCTGGCGGCCGTCCTGCGGGACGCGGCGGCGACCGTGGCCCCGGAGACCGCGGCCCGCATGATCGCCGAACTCGCCCGCGCCGACCTGGTCGGCTATCACGACCCGGCCACCGACGCCTCGACCCAGGCGTACTGGGAGACCGCCGGCCTGCACGGGCCCCGCGCCGCCGCCTCGTTCCGGGAGACGCGGGTGGCGCTCGTGTACCTGGGCAGGGGGGATCCCGCAACGGCGCGGGCCGAGTGCCTGGTCGCGGGCCTGCGGATGGCCTGCCCCGGCGAGGAGGACTCGGCCGAGCTGTCGCTCGTCCTGTGCGACGACTACCTGGACCCCCGCCTCGCCGAGATCGATGCCCGGCACCGGGCGGCGGGCCGCGCGTGGCTGCTGGCCAAGCCCAGCGGCGCGGAGACCTGGGTGGGCCCGGTGTTCGCAGGCGGCAAGGACGCGTGCTGGGAGTGTCTGGCGCACCGCCTGCGCGGCCACCGGTCGTCCACGGCTCCGGTCCGCCAAGCCCTGGGCCTCATGGGAATGGTGCCCGTCCCCGAGGCCTCGTTCGCCACTGTGCGCGCCCTGGGCCTGCACACCGCTGTGCTCGAGGCGACCAAGTGGGTGGCCGGCATGCGGTACGAGGGCCAGCGCTCCGTCTGCACGCTGGACACCCGCACCCTCGCGACCAGCCGGCATCCGGTGACCCGCCGTCCGCAGTGCTCCACGTGCGGGGATCCGGAGCTCGTCGCACAGCGGGTGAACAGGCCCTTCAGGCCGCGCTCCAGCCCCAAGTGCCGCACGGTGGGCGGCAATCACCGGTCACAGAGCGCGGAGACGGTGCTGTCCCGTTACGTGCATCTGGCCGACCGGGTCACCGGCGTCGTGTCCGAGCTCCGGCCGGCCCCCGGCTCGCCGGACGGACTGAACCGGTACGTCGCCGGGCGCAACCTGGCACTCGGCGACAGCCGTTCCCTGGCCGGGCTGCGCGGCGGGCTGCGCGGCCAGAGCGGAGGCAAGGGAACGACGCCGCAGGAGGCCGAGGTCGGCGCCCTGTGCGAGGCGCTCGAACGCTACTGCGGTACCCGGCAGGGCGACGAGCCCACGGTGCGCGACACCCTGGCCGGTCTGGGTGACGCCGCTCTGCACCCGAACCTCTGCCAGCTGTTCGCGGACCGGCAGTTCGAGGAGCGGCACGCGTGGAATCCGCGGCATGCGCGCTTCCAGCAGGTCCCGCCGCCGTTCGACCCGCAGGCTCCGGCCGACTGGACGCCGGTGTGGTCGCTCACCTCGGGCACGCAGCGGCTGCTGCCTACGTCGATGCTGTACTTCGGACCAGGTCCGGACGGAGTGACGGCCACGCCGTGGGCCGACTCCAACGGCAACGCGGCGGGCAGCAGTCCGGAGGACGCCGTCGTCCAGGGCTTCCTGGAACTGGTGGAACGGGACGCTGTGGCGCTGTGGTGGTACAACCGCACCCGCCGGCCCGCGGTGGACCTCGACGCCTTCGACGAGCCGTGGCTGGCGCGCACCCGGCAGACGTACGAACGGCTCCACCGGGACGTCTGGGTCCTTGACCTCACCACGGATTTCGGCATTCCGGTCATGGTGGCCATGTCCCGGCGCACCGACGGGCCGTTCCAGGGAATCTCGTTCGGTTTCGGGGCTCATTTCGATCCCCGCCTGGCCCTGCGGCGGGCGGTCACGGAAATGGCCCAACTGCTGCCCCCGGAGGGGGACTCGGCTGAATTCCTGTCAGCAGACCCTGATCTATCTGCCTGGTGGCAGGGGGCGACGGTGCAAAATCAGCCATACGTTCGCGCGGATCCAGCCGAAGCTCCGCGGACCCCGGACTCCTATTCCTTTCCGGTCCACCACGACCTGCTGGACGACATCGCGTTGGCCGAAACCCTCGTACGTGGCCGTGGCATGGAATTGCTGATCCTTGACCAGACACGCCCCGACGTGGGACTTCCCGTTGTGAAGGTGATCATTCCGGGAATGCGTCACTTCTGGGCACGCTTCGCCCCGGGCCGTCTCTTCGATATACCGGTCGAGCTCGGACTCGCCTCGCGCGCTCTTCCGTACGACGAACTGAACCCAATTCCCCTCTTCGTCTGACTTTGACCGTCGGTTCGTTTCGCTGGCTCAGAGCCAGCGAAACGACATAGCATGCGGCCACTACCGATCCCTTCGCGAGGAGGCGGCAATGCCGACGAGGGACGTCGTACCGTATTCACCACGGTCCCAGGCGCCCGCCCCGCGGCTGGCTCACGCGATCATCGTCGTGGCCCTGGTCTGTTACGCCACCATGACTGTACTGAACGTGGTACGGACGCGGCCCACGACGGGTGAACTGGTCCTGTGCGTCGTGCTCGTACTGGCGCTGTTCGGCACGCAGTTGGCCGTCTCCTCGCCGCAGGCCCGCCGGTGGCCCACCCGGAGAAAGGCGCTCGTCCTGCTCCTCCAGGCGGTGCTCACGTTCGCACCGCTCGCCTGGTTCAGCATCAACTGGGGCAGCATGGAAGGCCCGTTGGCCGCCTCGCTGCTGCTGACCCTGCCGGCCCGGCTCGCCTGGCCGAGCTACGGACTGCTGATCGCGTTCATCCCGGTGTACAACGTGCTGGCCGGGGCCCCGGTGGACCTGGTGCTCTACTTCACCATCGCCAGCACCCTCACCGGCCTCGTCATCTACGGCCTGACCCGGCTCACCGACCTGGTCAGCGAGGTGCACGAGAACCGCGAGGAACTGGCCCGGATGGCCGTCGCGCAAGAACGCCTGCGGTTCGCCCGGGACCTGCACGACCTGCTCGGGTACAGCCTCTCCGCGATCACGCTCAAGGGGGAGCTGATCCAGCGGCTGATCACCACCCGCCCGGACAAGGCCCGTCAGGAGACCGTCGCGGTGCTCCAGGTGGCGCGGCAGGCCCTGGCCGACGTACGGCTGGTGTCCAGCGGGTACCGCAACATGTCCCTCATCGAGGAGGCGGAGTCGACGGGAACGGTGCTCTCCGCCGCCGACATCCGCGCGGAGGTCGAGGTGGAGTGCGGGCGGCTGCACCCGGTGGTCGACACCGTGCTCGCGACGGCGCTGCGGGAAGGGGTCACCAACATCCTCCGGCACAGTCAGGTGCGCGTGTGCACCATCAAGGCGGAGGTTGAAGAAGAAACGGTCCGTCTCGGCCTGACCAACGACAATCCGCACGAACAGAGCGTCCTCGCCGGGTCCCGCTCGGGCGGATCGGGTCTGGACAATCTGCGCTGCCGGTTCGCCGCCATCGGCGGCGGGCTCTCCGCGGGCCTGCGGGAGGACGGCCGATTCCACCTGGAGGTCTGGGCACCGCTCAGACCCACGGGCCACGACGAGAACGAGCTGCTGGTGTTCGAGCCCACGCGCCCGGAGAGAACCGCCGTAGCCTGACACATCTCATCGGGGGTAAAGATGTTGTCCGTCAGGATCCTCCTCGCCGAGGATGTCCACATGATCCAGGGCGCGCTCGTCGCGCTGCTCCAGCTGGAGCCGGATCTGCACGTCGTATCCACCGTCGACCGCGGCGACGCGATCGTCGCGGCCGCACTCGAGTCCAAGCCCGACGTCGCGGTGATCGACATCGATCTGCCCGGCATCGACGGGCTCACGGCAGCAGCCGAGCTCCATGAACGGCTGCCCAGCTGCCGCACACTGATCCTCACCTCGCTCGGGCGCCCCGGCACGCTGCGCCGCGCCCTGTCGGCGCAGGTGTCCGGCTTCCTCCTCAAGGACTCACCGCCGAGTCAACTCGCCCTGGCCGTACGGTCGGTGGCGACGGGTCGCCGGGTCGTGGACCCGCAGCTCGCGCTGTCCGCCTGGGACTCGCCGGAGAACCCGCTGTCCCCGCGCGAGCTGGAGGTCCTACGCCTAGCCGCCCGGGGCGCCGACGCCGCCGAGATCGCCGGCTGCCTCTATCTGTCCAAGGGCACGGTCCGCAACTACCTCACGGCCATCGTCGGCAAACTGGGCGCGCGCAACCGCATCGACGCCATCCGGATCGCCGAGGAGGCCGGCTGGCTGCCGTGACGGGCCGGGCGCGCCCAGCAGCGCGTCGAACATGCCGTCGTCCAGGGTCGTCCCGACCGACAGGTCCACGAGTTCACCGAAGCCCGCGTCACAGACGGCGACGCTCAGCACGTACCCCGCCCCGGCGGGGTACGTGCCGAACTGCCACTCGCCGCCCGGTACCCGGGAGCCGTCCGGTCTGGTCAGCCGGGGTTCCCCGTCGTCGAGCGCGAAGCCGAACTCGGTGAAGCGGAACCGCAGTCCCTGCCCCAGCGCCTTGCTGTACGCCTCCTTGAGCGTCCACAGCTGCACCATGGTGTCGTTGCGCACCCCGTCATCACCCTCGTCGAGGCGCGCCTTCTCGTAGGGCGTGCACGCCTGGCTCTCCGAGCCGGTGTACGCGAGCCGCCGGTCCGCCCTTTCCACGTCCACGCCGATACGGCCGCGACGGGTGATCCCGACGACCATCATCTCCTCGGTGTGGCTCAGGCTGATGTCGATCTGGTCGCAGCCGCGGACGTACGGGCGTCCTCCCGGCTGGTAGGCGAGGTCCACGAGGTCGGGGGCGGTACGCAGGACCGCCGCCGCCGAGTGGCGCAGCAGCAGCCTGGAGGCCGCGAACCGCCCCCGGGTTCGGGGCGGCTTGGCCAGGCTCTCGTAGCGCCGCCAGTCGCGGCCGAGGAGGCGGCGCAGCTCCCCCTCCGTCCCCTCGGCGGGCAGCCAGTCGGGCATCGACGCGTAGAGAACGACACTGCCGGTGCGCCGCAGCTCACCGTGGATGTCGTCCCAGGGTGCGCCGGGTCCTGGCGCGGGCAACGGGCGTCCCACCCGTTCGCCCACCTCAGGCTCCGGGCAGGGCCGCGGCCAGCGGTCCGGCGTCGAGGGCGGAGATCACACCGGCCAGGTCGACGGCGTCACTCGCCGGCCCCTGGCACACCGGGATGCAGGCGGGACCGCGCAGGCCACCACCCATCCGCCGCAGATACGGCGTGAGGACGGCCTGCGGGCCGATCTCCACGACGTGAGTGGGCGCCTGCTGGGCGAGCAGGCTCCGCGCGGCGTCGGCGAACCGGACCGGGGCGGTGATCTGTTCGGCCCAGTACGGGGCGTAGAGCGGCTCGTTGGTGAGGCGGCCGTACACCGTCGAGTAGAACGGCACCTGGGCGGCGCCGCCGGGCGTCTTGCGCAGGACGGCCTCGAACTTGGGGACCACGGGCGCCATCAGCGGGGAGTGGAAGGCGTGCGAGACGGCCAGGTGGCGGCAGCGGATGCCGCGCTCGGCGAGGCGGGCCTCGATGCGGTGCAGCGCGGTCCGGTCGCCGGAGAGCACGATCGCCTTGGCGGCGTTGATGGCGCTGATGCCCACGTCCGGTTCCGCCGAGACCAGTTCGGCGGCCTCGTACGGGGTGATGCAGACCGCCATCATGCCGCCGCCCGGCGGCAGGTACTGCATGAAGGCGCCCCGCATGGACACCAGCTTCGCGGCGTCGGCCAGCGTCAGCGCGCCGGCGATCGTGGCGGCGGCGAACTCCCCCACGCCGTGGCCCAGGACGGCCGCCGGGCGCACCCCGGCCTCCTCCAGCGTCCGGGCCAGGGCGTACTCGACGGCGAACAGGGCGGGCTGGGTGAGCGCGGTGCGGTGGATGCGCGGGTCGTCGGAAAGGATCAGCTCGACCATGGACTCCTTGGTCCACGGGCGGATCGCCGCGTCGGCCTCGTCCAGAAAGGTGCGGTATCCGGTGGAGTTCAGATAGAGACCGGAGGTCATCCCGGGGTGCTGGGACCCCTGGCCCGTGAAGACGAACGCGGCCCTGACCTGGCCGGCGCCCCGGCCTGCGTCGCGCATCGCCAGAACGTTCGCGAGCTGACGCACCGTGGGGAACGCCCAGATGTCCTCCGGTTCGATCAGCGAACCGAACTCCTCCTCGATGTCTCCGTAAAGGCTGAGGGCCGCCACCGAGTCGAGGCCCTCCTCGGTCAGCGGCACGGTGTCCTCCACCGGGTGGCCGAGGTAGTGGGCGACCCTCTCGGTCAGCCATTCGCGGTGCGCGACGGCGAAGTCTTCCTGGGCGCCGGGGAATTGCTCCTGCATGGGTGTGCTCCCTGTCGGGCGGGGGGGTGGGGGGCGAGGTCAGGCGAGCGGCGAGGCGTAGAGGTCGTAGCTGCGGTGGTTGTGCAGCCGTGCGACGACCTCTTCGAGCACCAGCCGCTGCGCGGCGACGGGCCGGTCGGGCAGCGGCAGCCCGAGCCGTGCGACCAGCCGGTAGAGGACGGCGGTGACCCAGGCGGGAGCGGCGAGGAACGCATCCGGCCGGCCGGCGGGCGCGGAGCGTTGCTCGCGCCACACGCCGAGGCAGGCCGCCGCCGCGAGGACCAGGGTGTACCGGTCGGCGAGGCCGAAACTCTGCGGGCTGGACAGGGCCTCGCGGTCGCCCTCCGCGACGTTCTCGAACGCCTTCTTCAGCTCGGCGAGTTCACCGGTGAGGACTCGGGTGAGGAAGCGCAGGGCCGGGCCGCCCAGGCCGTCGCCGGCCCCGTCGATGGATCGCGGCTCCGCGGCTTCGAGGAGGTCGGTGCAGGCGACCAGGGTCGCGGCGAGCGGGTCGCCGTCGCCGAGCAGCACGGGCTGGGACAGGTCCAGCGGCGGCAGCTCCCGGTCCGGCCGGAACAGGTCCGGCGGCGGTTCGGGGTCGGCGAACCAGGCGTGCCGTGCGAAGTACGGGAGTTGAGGCAGGATGCTGACCTGCCGTCCGGCGCTGCCCGCGTGCCCCAGCGAGGTGACCGGCAGGTCGCGCCGCTGCTTCTGGAACATCGCGTACGCGCCGTCCTCGGCGAACGTCTCCTCCCCGAGCACCGAAGACATCTCGTCCATGCTCTCGGCCACGAGCTTCGGGGCGAGGTAGGCGGCCGCCGCCGCGTAGGCGCTCATCTGCCGGGGCAGCAGATGCAGCGCCCGGGTCGCGACCAGGGCGAGGCAGTCGATGATCAGCAGGTCGAGGAAGCCGCCCGTGAGCACGTCCCGCACATGCCGCACGTCCAGGGACGAACGGCCGTCCGCCCGGCTGCGGCTCGCGAACCGGGCGACGGTGCGCAGCGCTGTGTCGGCGCCCGCGAGGACGATGGACGGGATGAGACCGCGGATGAGCAGGGAGGAACGCAGCGAGAGCTCGTAGCCGTCGCCGACCCCTCCGAGGACGGCGCCGGGGGGCACGAGGCAGTCGGTGATCCGCAGTCCGCCGAACTCCGCGCTGCGCATGCCGGTCGTCGTGCGGCGGGCCAGGTTCTCCACGGAGCCGGCGGGCAGTTCGTCCCGGTCGAGCAGCAGGACGGTGTGGCTGCGCCCCCGGGCGGCTCCCTCGGTGCGGGCGAAGATGACCAGGCCGGTGGCGCGTGAGGCGTTGGCGATGGCGGACTTGCTGCCGTCGATGACCAGACCGTCCGGGACGACCCTGGCGGTGAACTCGTCGCGGACGAAGTCGTTCCCGTGGGCGACCTCGTGCCGGGCCACGGCGAGCCGCCTGCCGCTCAGGAGCAGCCGGGCGGCGAGGCGGCGCTGCGCGTCGTCGCCCGCCGTCCACACCGGGGTGGCGGCGAAGAAGCAGTTGAGTCCGTAGCCGAAACCGAGGGAGGCGTCCCGGCGGAACACCGGGCGCAGGAGCCGGCCGAGCAGGTCCATCCGCTCCAGCCTGCCCCCGACGTCCGCGGGCACGAACTCGGCGTTGAGGCCGAAGTCGTCGAGGACCTTCTCGGCCTCCGGCAGCACCGCGCCGGCCGCGTCGGCGGCGAGCAGGGCGGCCGCGCCGAGCGGGTTCCCGGGGTCGTCGAGAGAGCCGAACGCCAGCTCCAGGGCATCGATCCGGTCCTCTGCCGTCGTCATCGCCGGCTCCCGGCCGCCATCAGCTCCTCGACCTCGGGTTCCATCCGCTGGTGCAGCGGGGTGAGCTCGCCGCGCAGGAAGAGTCGTCGCATGGCCGCCCGTTCCACCTTGCCGCTCGTGGTCCGGCGGACCGTGCCCGGCCTGACGAGCACGACACCGGCGGTCCGTACCTCGTACTCCTCGCTGATCCGCTGCTGGACGGCGGCCGCGAGCCCGGCGAGGTCGATGTCGTAGCGGCTGCCGGAGCGCAGTTCCTGGATGATGACGATCTGTTCCCTGACGCCGGGCAGCGCGAAGGCGGTGGCCGCACCGAAGAGGCCGCTGACCTGCTGCGCCGTGCGCTCCAGGTCCTGCGGGTAGAGATTGCGTCCGGCGATGACGACCATGTCCTTGAGCCGGCCGGTGACATGGAGCAGGCCGTCCTGGAGGGCGCCGAGGTCACCGGTGCGCAGATAGCCGCTGCCGCCGCCGCGGATCCGGCAGTTGAACGCCGCGGCGGTCTCGGCCGGGCGGGCCCAGTAGCCGGGTCCGACGCTCTCGCCGCGGACCCAGATCTCGCCGATCCGGCCGTCCGGCACCTCGGCGCAGGTGTCCGGGTCCACGATCGCCACGTCGACGGAGGCGGGCGGGCCGCAGTGCGTGACGGTGCGGGCCGGGCCGACGGGGTCGGTCAGCCGGCCCTTCTCCAGGGCGGCGGCGTCAACGGCGCGTCCGGCGGGGGCCGTTCGCGTGCCCGAGACGATGAGGGTCGCTTCGGCCAGGCCGTAGCAGGGCGCCAGGGCCCCGGGGCGCAGCCCGGCGGGGGCGAACCGCTCGGCGAACGCGTCCAGCGTCGCGGCGTCTATGGGCTCGCCGCCGTTGACCGCGGTCTCCCAGCCGGACAGGTCGAGGCCCGCCAGCTGCGTGTCGTTGACGCGGCGCACGCACATCTCGTACGCGAAGTCGGGGGCGGCGCTGACGGTCAGGCCGTACCGCGAGACGGTCTCCAGCCAGTTCGCCGGACGCTTCACGAACGCGGTCGGGGTCAGCAGGACGGCGGTGCCGCCGAGCCACAGCGCGTGCAGCAACTGGCCGACGAGGCCCATGTCGTGGTGCAGGGGCAGCCAGCCGCCGAGCCGCGTGCCGGGGCGGGTACCGAGTGCCTCCTGGATGGCCCGCTGGTTGGCGAGCAGGCTGCGGTGGGTGACGATCACGCCGCGCGGGTCCCGGGTCGAGCCGGAGGTGTATTGGAGGTAGGCGACGGTGTCGGGGTCCGGCGCGAAGGGCTCCCAGGGCCCGGCGGCGGCCGCCGCGGCGGGGCCGTCGGCCGGCAGACAGACGACGTCGCCGTGTCCGGTGCGGGCGAGCAGCTGGGAGACGTCGGCCGCTTCCGTGGTGGAAGTGAGCACGCACGCCACAGCGGCTTCCTTCAGGATGCCGGCGAAGCGGTCGTCGTGGTGGCCGTGTCCGCCGGCCGGGGCGACGGGGACGGCGATCGCTCCCGAGTACAGGCAGGCGAGGAAGCTCGTGACGAACAGCGCGCGGGAGCGGTGTGCGATGAGCACCCGGTCCCCCGGGCCGACGTGCCGGCCGAGCACGGCCGCCAACTGGCGTGCCCGGCTGTCCAGTTGGCCGTAGGTGATCGTCTCGGGCCGCAAGGTGCCCTCATGCTCGGTGAGGAGGATCAACGCCTCCTGGTCCGGCGTCTCCGCTGCCTGGGCCTGGATGTGCTCCGTAAAGGTCTGGTGACCGCTCACGCCTCCCCCTCCCGTGCCGTGGCGCCGTCCCCGGGGACGGCCTACGGCCGGCTCTGCTGTCGGCGAGGCGGCGGTGTGCCCCTGGATGGGGCCTGCGCCTCGCCGGTGGATGTACGGCGAACCCGCGTTCACGGCGTGCCCCCGACAGCACGGGGCACGTGTCCGCCGCCCTTGACGGTCCAGCCCGCGTAGGCGGCCTTGGTCTCGTCGTCGGGCTCACCCGCGCGCCGCACGAGGGCGAGCAGCACGGCGGTCACGGCCGCCAGCTCGGCCTCGTCGGGCAGGCCGCGGACCACAGTGATACACATCTGGTTCACCATGAGGACACTGTGCGCGCACCCGCTAGAAGCGGGCTCGCGCCCCGGACGCACCGGAGCCGAGGACCTGATGGCCCCCGGCTCCGGTGCGGGTGGAGTGCCGCTGGTGTCAGACGACGACGCGTTCGTACGCGACGTGCCGGCCCCGTGCCACCTCGACGTCCGCGGTGCGGCGCAACTGCTCGGCCAGCGCACGGTGACCGCTGTCGGCCAGGGCCCGCTCGCAGTCCGCGGTGTCCCGCCACCACTGGATGGCCGTGTAGTTGTCGGGGCGGAGCGTCGAGCGCAGCAGATCGCCGCCGCCGAAGCCGCCGAGCCGGTCGAAGTGCTCATTGCTCTCGGCGAACAGCCGCTCGAACGAGGACGACGTGGCACCCAAGGTCCTGGCCTGGGTCAGGAGGACGTTCTCCGCTCCCACGACGGCGTCCTCCTTGAGCACCCGCTCCACGCTCACGGCCTGGTCCACCTCGGTGTTGACGAGCGGGCCGAGCTTTTTGACGTGGGTCTGGAAGGTGTCGTCGTGGACGGTGTCGAGGAAGCCCCGCATCGTCCGCCAGTGCCCGAGGTGGACGTACACGTCAGGGCGTTCGACGAGCTGGACGGTCACCAGGAAGTCGAAGCCCTCCCGCCTGCGCAGGTACTGGGAGTGATCCCGGAACTCGCGCTCGAACCATGCGGGGTCGCCCTTGACCTCGAACCGGTTGACCACCGTGAGCGGTGTGTCCTGACTACGACTGTGCACGCGCTTCCTCCGCGAACTGCTTGGCATGACGCAAAGTGGTGGAGCTGTTGGTCCCGAGCGCCTTGCGCACCAGGGCGCGGGCCTCGGCGAGCGTGGCGTCGGGGCCCAGCGCGGTGCGTACACCCCCCGGGTCCAGGGTCACGGTGTGCCACGACGTGGCCCGGACGCTGCCGTCACCCAGCGGTTCGATCACCCAGCGTCCGGTGTGGCCGCTCATCGCGACCGGCACCCTGAGCTGCTTGTAGACGATGACCTTGCGGTCCTCGAAGCAGACGCGGACCGAGGTGGTGTTGTGCGTCGATCCGTCCGGGCTCGCGGTGTCCATGTCCATGTGCTGGATGCCGGCCTCGTCCTCGGTGAGGTCGAGGCGGGCCACGTGCGGCAGCCGCTGGGGCCACAGGTCGGCGCGGTCCAGGAAGGCGAAGACGTCGCCGGCCGCGCCGAAGACGGTCTCGGAGTCGCTGAAGGTGAAGTGGAGTTCCTCGCGCGCGTCGGCCAGCTCGGCGGTGTTCTTGAGGGCGAGGAGCTCGGCGCGGCTGTTGCCGTCGACGGCCCGCTCGATGAGTTCCTCGGCGGCCGGGTCGCCGTCCACGGCACGGTAGTCGTGCAGCAGCGTGACACGGGTGGTGCCGTCCTCCAGCTCCTGGACGCGCCACTCGCCGCCCATCTCGGCGACGGGGGCGGCCGTGACCACCTGGCGGAAGGTGATGGTGCGGGCGGCCGGGTCCAGGACCCGGCGCGAGGTCCAGGTGCGCACCTTGTCGCCGGCGACGGCCCAGATGCGCAGGAGCTGCTCGCCGCCTCCGGCCGGGGCCTCCTCGAGCACCTCGACGTGCACGGTGGGGCCGAACACCTGTGGCCACTCGGCGACATCGGCCACCAGCGCGTACACGGCGGCGGGAGACGCGGCCACGGTGATGGAGTGCTCCGTGACGTGGAGCGCTGCGGTCTCGGACGTGGTGGTGGTCGGCGCCACGGCAAATTCCCTTCGGACTGTCCGCTGCAAGGCGGATCACAAGGTTGGCACGGGGTGATCGAGCGGGACTGGAGAACCGGTGGACCCGTGGTCAACTACCGGGCCCAGTCGGGGCGTTCGAGGATGTCGAGCACGGCACAGCCCCAGCTGTATCCGGCGCCCACGCTGACCAGGACGACCCGGTCGCCGGGCGCCGCGCGCCCGGAGACGGTCAGGTGGTCGAGGCCGGCGAACTGGTCGCCCGCGCCGAGGTGCCCGACCGTGCGGCTGTAGTCCCAGGTGGTGCGGGCGGGGTCGATGCCGAACGGCTTGTAGTAGATGGACGTCAGGCGCCGTTTGCCGAAGTGCGGCAGTACCACCCAGTCGGCTTCGGCGAGTTCGGAGCCGGCGTCGGCCAACGCCTGCTTGATCACCGTCTGCTGGCCGCTGTGGGCCCGGGAGATCGCGTACGACATTCCGGCGCGGCCGACGAAGGCACGCTTGGCCGCCTCGAAGTCGACGGGGATGCGGTGGCCGAACGGCGCCTTGGTGAAGGGGTCGTCGCCGCGGTGCAGCGGCTCGAGGTCGGGGTCCGCGTGCAGCGCGAGCGAGACGAGGCGGGCATAGCCGCCGCGCTTGGAGAGCACCAGCGAGGTGGCGCCGTCTGCGTAGGGCGTTCCGGGGTCGGTGTTCCAGCGGTCGATGCCCGGGGCGCAGAAGCGGTCGGCCGTGGTGATGAGGGCGTCGCTGTGGCCGTGGCCGGCGGTGAGGTAGGCGCTCGCCAGGTCGAGGGCGGCGAGCCCGCCGTTGGACATCTGCCGTATCTCGACGGCCTGACAGGTGTTGCCGAGTGCCTCGCGCTGGATGTACGAGGCGACCGGCCAGAGGTCCTGGCCCTGGTGATAGGTGTCCGCGTGCAGCAGGAGATCCACGTCGCCGCCCTGTGTGCCGGCCCGGCTCAGAGCGGTGCGTGCGGCGGCCGCGGCCATTTCGGCAGCCGACTCGTCGGGCGAGTGGGCCACCGACTCCATGCCGGTGGCCGCGGCCGTCCGGGGCGGGCAGGCCCCGGAGGCGACGGCGTCGGCGATCGTGATGCGGGTGGGAAGCCGTGTGGAGGTCCCCCGTATGTAGACGTCTTCCAGACGCACAGTCTCTCCAAGGAAGGTCAGGGGCGGGTCGGTTCGACCGAGGCCATGACGCGGTGGGCGGGCGCGTCCGGGGCCCGGCCCGGCGGTTCGTCGAGCAGGACGTAGTGGACGGCGTCGAGCAGCGCGTGCCAGCTGGCCGCTGTCGTGTTCGGGCCGACGCCGACGGTGCCCCAGCGGCGGCTGCCGGCCTGGTAGGAGATGAGGACGCGGGCGTCGGCGCTGCTGCCGGTCTCGCCGCTGAGCACGCGGACCCGGTAGTCGACCAGCTCCAGCCGGGACAGGGCCGGGAAGCAGGGGTCGAGAGCGGCGTGCAGCGCGGTGTCCAGAGCGTTGACCGGACCGTTGCCGTGTCCGGTCGCGGTGATGGTCCGGCCCTGGACGGACAGGCGCACGGTGGCCTCGGTGCGGACCTCGTCGTCGTGCGCGCCGGGGACGCCGTGGACGCCGTGGACACTGACGGACCACGACTCGACCTCGAACGGCTGGGGCCGCGGGGCGCCCGTCAGCTCCTCGCGCAGCAGCAGTTCGAACGAGGCGTCGGCGGACTCGAAGCTGTAGCCGGAGTTCTCCAGTTCCTTGACGCGGGTCGCGGCGCGGGCCACTTCGTCGGACCCCGCCTCGACGTCGTAGCCCAGCTCGCGCGCCTTGAGCTCGATGGAGGAGCGGCCGCCCATGTCGGAGACGAGCGTGCGCATCGCGTTGCCCACCAGTGCCGGGCGGGTGTGCTGGTAGAGGTCGGGGTCGACCCGCAGGGCCGAGGCGTGCAGTCCGGCCTTGTGCGTGAAGGCCGATTCGCCGATGTAGGGCGCGGCTCCGCTGCCGGGCAGTTCGGTCAGTTCGGCGATGGCCCGGCCGGTCGCGGCCAGGCCGGCCAGCCGCTCCAGCGGGACGACCTCGCGGCCGCGCTTGAGCACGAGGTTGGCGATGACGGTGAACAGGTCCGCGTTGCCGCACCGTTCGCCGTAGCCGTGGGCGGTGCCCTGGGCCTGGACGGCGCCGGCGTCGACGGCCGCCATGGTGTTGGCGACGGCGCAGCCGGTGTCGTTGTGGCAGTGGATGCCGAGCTGTACGCCGGTCAGGGCGCGGGTCTCGGCGACGACGGCCGCCACCTCGTCGGGCAGGGAGCCGCCGTTGGTGTCGCACAGGACGACGGTCTCCGCGCCGGCCTCGGCCGCGGTGCGTACGACGGCGAGGGCGTACTCGCGGTTGAGCTGATAGCCGTCGAAGTAGTGCTCCGCGTCGACGAAGACCCGCCGCCCCGCGTGCACCAGGTGGCGTACGGTGCCGCCGATCATGGCGAGGTTCTCGGCGAGGGTGGTGCGCAGCGCGTCGCGGACATGGCCCGTGTGGCTCTTGGCGACGAGGGTCACCACGGGGGTCTCGGCCGCGAGCAGGGCTCGTACCTGCGGGTCGACGGATGCCGGGACGCCGGCCCTGCGGGTGGCTCCGAACGCGGCCAGCACGGCGTGCTTCAGGTCGAGTTCGGTGCGGGCCCGGCGGAAGAACTCGGTGTCCCTCGGTACGGCCCCGGGCCAGCCGCCCTCGATGAAGCCGACCCCGAGTCCGTCGAGCTCACGTGCGACGGCGAGCTTGTCCTCGACCGTCAGCACCATGCCTTCCTGCTGGGCGCCGTCGCGCAGGGTCGTGTCGTAGAGCTGGAAGCTCTGCTCGGCCATCGCCCCTCCCTTGTCCTGTATGCGCCGGTGATACCGGCCTCCGGATGGTGACCCCACCGTCCGGCCGCGGACCGGAGAACCGCTGGAGCGGTGATGGACCGTGGGCCGACGGCCGTCAGGGGAGCTCCGCCTGAGTGCGGCCGAAGCGCGGGGCTGCTGCGGCGGGGCCGCTGCCGCGTGCCTGGTGGTGCGGATGCGAGGCGGCCTCGGCGGCGCTCAGGACCGGCGTCACGCACGCCTCGGTTCCCTCGAAGCGCTGCTCCCAGTGGTCGCGACTCGCGCCGACGAAGCGGTACGCCAACTCCCGTCGCAGAGCTGGCCAGTTGCGCGGGTCGTCACGGTCGGGCAGCGCCGCCGCGTCGAGTCCGAGACCGTGGAGCAGCGCCGCGTAGAAGCGCTCCTCGAGGGCGCCGACCGCGACGTATCCGCCGTCGGCGCACGCGTAGCAGGTGTAGAACGGGGCGCCGCCGTCGAGCAGGTTCGTACCGCGCTCGTGCCGCCACTGTCCCGCCGACCGCATGCCGACGAGCATGCCGAGCATCGCACCGACGCCGTCCACGATCGCCGCGTCGACGACCCGGCCGGCGCCGGTCGACCCGCGTTCGTACAGGGCCGCGAGGACACCGGCGAGCAGGAACATGGAGCCGCCGCCGAAGTCCCCCAGGAAGTTCACCGGGACGACGGGCGGGCCGCCGGACTCGCCGATCGCGAACAGGGCGCCGGTCAGGGCGAGGTAGTTGATGTCGTGACCGGGGGCCGCGGCGAGCGGCCCGTCCTGGCCCCAGCCCGTCATCCGGGCGTACACCAGCGCCGGGTTGCGCTCCAGGCACACCTCGGGCCCGATGCCGAGCCGCTCCGCCACGCCCGGCCGGAAGCCCTCGACCAGGACGTCGGAGCTCTCCAGAAGACTCAGGAGCTCCTCGACGTCGTCGGGACTCTTCAGGTCCAGGGCGATGCGATGCCGGCCCCGGTCGAGTTCCTGGTGCCATTCTGCGAAGGAGCGCCGTCCGTCGGCCCGGTCGACCCGGATCACCTCGGCGCCGAGATCGGCGAGGATCATGCAGGCGAAGGGCACCGGCCCGATCGCCGCCAGTTCGACCACCCGCAGCCCGCTCAGCGGGCCGGTCCCGCGGGACCGGCCCCCACTTGTCGCTATGCCCATGCCGTGAGGCTAGGGAGGCGCGCCCGAACCCCTCTCGCGCCCGGCTGGAGCGCGGGCGGCGCCGACTCCACCTGTGCCCGAGCGCGCGCTGGCAGCGTGCTCCAAGAACTGCTGTCTGTCCGGTTCTTCATGAGGAAACTCCCCCAGGAGGAAGGATTCACTGTGACCACCAGTGCCACGGAGCAGGGCGCCGCAGAGGCGGAGACCAAACCCTTTCCCTACGCGCGGCAGTGCCCGTTCACACCCCCGAAGGAGTACGGGGAGATCGTCGAGAAGGACGTCTCCCAGGTCACGCTCAGGGGATCCGGCCTGCGGATATGGACGGTCGCCGGTTACGAGACCATCCGCCGCCTGCTCACCGACCCGCGGGTCAGCGCGTCCCGCAAGCACGACAACTTCCCCTTCTACTTCATCGCTCCGCCGGAGTACCGCACCGAGACGTCGTTCATCGGATACGACGGCAAGGAGCACAGCGAAACCCGCCGCAAGGCCGCTCTGACGTTCACCAGCCGGCAGGTGCGGCGGCTGCGGCCGCGCATCGAGGAGATCGTCGACGACCACCTCGACAAGCTCCTCGCGATGACGCCCGTCGTGGACTTCCACCACGCGTTCTCGCTGTCGGTGCCCATGACGGTCATCTGCGAACTCCTCGGGATCCCGCAGGACCGGCACGAGTTCTTCATCAAGCACGGCACGGCGCTGCTCGGCGGCCACAGCTCCACGGAGGAGCGGCAGGCGGCCATCGTCGAGGTGAACGAGTACGTCAACGACCTCATCCAGCTGAAGAAGCGCGAGCCGGGCGAGGATCTGCTGAGCCGCGCGATGGCCGACTACGAGGCGTCCGGCGAGGCGTACACCGACCGCGATCTGTTCAACATGGTGCGGCTGCTGATGAACGGCGGCCACGAGACCACCGCCAGCCAGATCTCGCTCGGTACCGCCTGCCTCCTGGAGAACCCCGACCAGCTGCAACTCCTGCTCTCCGACCCCTCGTTGGTCAAGCCGGCCGTCGAGGAGCTGGTGCGGTACGCCACGATCGGTGACACGGCGGTGCCCCGGGTCGCCCTGGAGGACATCGAGATCGGCGGCCAGGTCATCCGCAAGGGCGACGGCATCCTCTGCCTCGGTCTCGCGGCCAACCGTGACCCGGAGGTCTTCCCCGAGCCGGAGAAGCTCGACATCACCCGCGGCAGCCGCAAGCACCTCGGCTTCGGGCACGGCGTGCACCACTGCATCGGCGCCGACCTCGCCCGCCTGGAGCTGGAGATCGTGTGGAGCAAGCTGTTCCAGCGGATCCCCACCCTCGAACTCGCCAAGCCCTTCCTGGAGATACCCCGCAAGGAAGGGGCCGTGATCTACGGGCTGTGGGAGCTGCCCGTGAAGTGGTGAGTCCAGCAGGGCCGCGCCTGGGCCGCCGACCGCACAAGCGGTCGGCGGCCCAGGCGCATTGCCCCTCTACTGCTTGCGGACCGGGACGAAGAGCGCGGCGACAAACCCCGCGAGGGCGAACAGCGCGGCGCCGGTGAGGGCCAGACCGTAGCCGGCGGCCCTGGCGTCGACGGCGCCCGCGCCGGCCCCGGTCCGGGCGTCGATGCGGGCCGCGGACAGCGCGGCCAGGGTCACCAGGCCGACGGCGCTGCCGAGTTGGCGGGTGGTGTTGAGGAGCCCGGAGGCCAGGCCGGCCTGGTGGGGGGCGAGCCCGGCGGTCGCGGCGTTCGTCGTGGCGTTGAGCACCACGCCCATTCCCGATCCGAGGAGGACACAGGGCCCGAGCACGTCGGCCAGATAGTCGGCGCCCACGTCCACGGAGGACAGCCAGAACAGGGCGCCCGCGGCGAGGGCGAGGCCGCCGAGCAGGATCGGGCGCGGGCCGATCCTCGGCACGAGGGGCGCGATCCCCCAGCCGCCCAGGGCCATGCCGACGGAGAGCGGGAGGTAGCTGAGCCCGGTGTGCAACGGGCTGTAGCCGAGGACCTGTTGGAGGACCAACGTGAAGAAGTAGAAGGTGCTGAAGAGGGCGGCGATGCCGAAGAAGGCCACCAGGTTGGCGGCGGCGACCGACCGGTTCCGGAAGATGCCGAGCGGCACCAGGGGATGGCGGGCGAACCTCGCCTGGATCACCAGGAACGCGGCGATCAGGAGCGCCCCGGCCAGCAGCGGGCCGAGGACCCGTGGCGACCCCCAGCCGTGTGCGGCGTACTGGGAGACACCGTAGACGGCGGACATCAGGCCGAGGGTGACGGTCACCGCGCCGGGCAGGTCGAGGCCGCTGCCCTTCATGCCCGTCCGGCGGGGGCGGGTCTCCGGGACCACCCAGCGGACGGTGGCGAACAGCACGAGGCCGATCGGGACGTTCACCAGGAAGATCCAGCGCCAGGAGAACCACTCGATGATCACTCCGCCGGCCAGCACGCCGATCGCGCCCGCGGCTCCGGAGACTGCGCTCCACCAGCCGAACGCCCTTGCGCGGGCGGCCGGTTCGGTGAACGTCGTGCCGAGCACGGTGAGGGTGGCGGGTGCCATGACGGCGGCGCCGAGCCCCTGGAAGGCGCGGGCGAGGACCAGGGTGAGCGGGGCGTCCGCGGCTCCCCCGACGAGGCTGGCCAGCGTGAACAGGCCGACCCCGCAGGCGAAGATCCGGCGCTGGCCGAACAGGTCCGCGAGCCGCCCGCCGAGCAGCAGGAAGCCGCAGACGACCACCGTGTAGGCGTTGTTCACGAGTTGCAGGTTGTGCTGGGTGAAGTGCAGGTCCGCGGCGATGACGGGCAGGGCCACGTTCACCACCGAGGCGTCCAGCACGTTCATGAACTGGCCCAGGCAGCAGGCGGCCAGCACGAGGGAGAGCCGGTGGCCCGCCCTCCCCTTGCCGGGCTCGGCGGCCGTCTCTCGGGTCCCTTCGGTCACAGTCATGGCAGGCACGCTGCGCCGGACCGGTCGACCGGCGGTAGCGATCCGGTCGAGCCCGCGCGGGCGGTCGAGAGTTCCTCCACCGCGATTGCAGGGCCTCTCGCCACAGTCCGTTGCGGTACCTCCGCACGGATGGCCGATATTCCCCTAGGAGAGCTCACCATGGCCAAGATCACCTACAAGCATCCGAACGGCACCGTCACCATCCTCGACGTCGAGGCGCCCAACACGGTCATGCGCGCGGCGAAGCTCAACAACGTCGACGGCATCGAGGCCCAGTGCGGCGGCTCCGCGCAGTGCGGCACCTGCCATGTGTACGTCGACGCGGAGAGTTCCGTGCCGCTGCCCGGGATGGACCCCGTCGAGGACGACGTGCTGTACGGAACGGCGTGCGAGCGCACCGAGTTCAGCAGGCTCAGCTGCCAGCTGCCGGTCTCCGAGGACCTGGACGGCCTGGTGGTCCACCTGCCCGAGGCGCAGAGCTGATGGCCTCGCACTCGGTGGTGGTCGTCGGCGCGGGCCAGGCCGGCCTCGAAACAGCGGCGGCCCTGCGCGGCCGTGGCTACGAGGGCCGGATCTCACTCGTCGGGGACGAGCCGTCCGGCCCCTGCGACCGCCCGCCCCTGTCGAAGGGCTATCTGGCCGGCACGGTCCCGGCCGCGGACATCGCGCTGCGCCCGCCGTCGTTCTACGCCGCGCAGGACATCGAGCTGCTGTCGGGCGACCGGGGCGCCTCGGTCGACCGGGAGCGGCGCACGGTCCTGCTGGAGTCCGGGCTGCGCCTGCCGTACGGCGCGCTGGTCCTGGCGACCGGCTGCCGCCCGCGCACGCTGCCCGTGCCCGGCGCCTCGCTGACCGGGGTCCTCACCCTGCGCGGCCTGGCCGACGCGGAGGACCTGCGGCTGCGGCTCAGCGGGCCGTCCCGCAGCGTCGTCGTGGTCGGCGCCGGGTTCATCGGTCTCGAGGTGGCGGCCACCGCGCGTGGCCTCGGCCACGACGTGACCGTGGTCGAGGCCCAGCCGAGGGCCCTGGCCCGCGCGCTGACGCCGCAGATGTCGGCCCGGGTCGTGGCCGAGCACCGCGCCCAGGGGGTGCGGGTGCTGCTCGGCCGGGAGGTGTCCGCGCTCTACGGCGACGCGGAGGGCCGGGTCCAGGTCATGGAGCTGGGCGACGGTGAGCGGATCGCCGCCGATCTCGTCGTGGTCGGTGTCGGTGTCCTGCCCAACACCCGCCTCGCGCTCACCGCGGACCTGGTCGTCGGCGACGGCGTCGTCGTGGACGAGCGGCTGCGGACCGAGGACCCGGACATCTACGCGGTCGGTGACTGCGCCCGCTTCCCCAGCCCGCACGCCGGTCGGCACATCCGGCTCGAGTCCGTCCAGAACGCCACCGACCAGGCGCGCTGCGTGGCCGCCGCGATCTGCGGCGAGCCGTACGCGTACACCGCCGTGCCCTGGTTCTGGTCGGAGCAGTACGCGATGCGGCTCCAGATGGCCGGTCTGACGGCCGCCCACGACGAGACCGTGACCGTGGGCGACCCGGACGGCGGGCGGTTCTCCGTCCTCTGTTTCCGCGCCGGCCGGCTGATCGGTGCCGAGTCCATGAACCGTCCTGCGGACCACGGCATCGCCCGCCGGCTGCTGACCAACGGCACGCGTCTGACCCCGGAGACGGCCCGGGAGCCGGGCTTCGACCTCAAGAAGCTCCCCCGTACGCCTGCCGTGTCCACCGGCTCACCCGCGATGTCCGTCCCCGCCTGACCAGCGTTTCCTGCTTCCTGCTTCCTGCGAGTACGGCGAAGGGGGCGTCCGTGGTGCGGACGCCCCCTTCGCCGTGCGCAGGGGATCAGCTCTCCGGGCCGAGCAGCACCGCGGAGTAGTTCTTGCGGGCGGCGGTGTCGTACTGGAGCGCCACGTGGCTCGTCGCCGACGTGATGTCCCGCCAGAAGCGCTGGAGTGCGTGGCCCTCGCCGAGGCCGCCGGTCCCGGCGGCGCCGACCAGCAGGGCCACGGCCTCGCGGAGCATCTCGGCGGCGAACGGGGCGTTGCGCTCGTTGCGCGCCATGCACTCGGGGGTGAACTGCCGCCGGTCGAGGACCCGGGCGCTCTCCTCGACGAGATGACGTGCGGCGTCGATCCGGCCGGAGGCACGTACGACGGTGAGCTCGGCGGTGTCGTTGCGCCGGCGCCCGGTGATCGATCCCGTACAGGCGGCGAGCGCGCCGGTGGCGGCGCCGACGACGGGGGCGATGAAGGTGAGTCCGCCCACCGCCTGGAAGGGCACGTTGTGGGCGGGCAGGCCGGAGGCGCCGTTGCGGCCGGTGAGCATGTCGGCGCGGTCGAGGGTCAGATGCGCCGGCACGAACACGTCGTCGACCACGACGGTGTGGCTGCCGGTGGCCCGCATCCCCACGCTGTCCCAGGTCTCGCGCACCGTGTACGCGCCACGCGGCAGCGTGAAGAAGCGCAGCTGCGGCGGGCCCTCACCGCCCGCGACCGCCGCGCAGACCATCACCCAGTCGGCGAAGTCGACGGCGCTGACATAGGCCCACTCGCCGGTGACCCGCCAGCCGCCGTCGGCCGGCCTGGCCCGCCCGGCGGGCATCAGACCGGTCGCCACGAACGTGTCGGGCCCCGCGCCCCACAGCTCCTGGTGCCCCTGCTCGGGCAGGTGCGAGGCGAAGCGCGCCGAGTACGCGGCGAGCGAGGCACACCACGCGGAGGCGGCGCAGCCCTCGCCGACGGAGATGACGGCCCGCGTCAGGTCTTCGAACGAACCCTCCGTGCCGCCGAATCGCGCGGCCACGAAATGCCGGGCGAACCCGGCCTCCCGTATCGCGTCGGTGACCTCGCGGGACAGGCTGCGGCCCGCGTCCGCGTCGGCCGCGTGGCTGGCCGCGAGCAGGCGGAGCCGGTCGGCGGCGGGGACGAGCCCGGCGGCGGGAGCGGCCGGGGCGGCGTCGGGAGCGGCGATCGCGCCGACGTCGACGCTCACGATCCGGACCCGTTCGCGACGGCGCGGGCGAAGAGTTCGAGCGTCTCGCCGGGGCTCGGCCCGTCGAGCGCCTTGAAGATCCGCTCGGCGCCCGGACCGTGCTGGTCCAGCTTGACGTGGGCGAGCGAGACGCGGGTGTGTCCCGCGTCGACGGCCTCGAAGTCGACCTCGATCTGGCTGGCGCCTTCGTCGGTGGGGAGGGACTGCCAGTTGGGGTCGATCCGCCAGGTCATGACGACGCGGCGGCCCGGCTCCCACTCCAGCACGCGGCCCCAGGCGATCTCGGTGCCCTCCACGTCCCACTCGTAGTAGCGCCCGCCCACTTCGCCTTCGAAGGCGAGGCCGGCCCGCTCCTTGCGCACCAGGATGTGGCTCGGTGGCCACCAGTCCGCCGGGCGCTCGGTGAAGACCTTGAAGCACTCGCCGGGCGTCGCCGCCACGGTCACCGACTTCCTGACGTCGGGCAGGGTCTGCGTCTGCTCGGGCACGGGGCCTCCTCGCTCCGGCCAGGTATCCGCCCGGCCACGGCATCCAATGCCCCCAAGCTGACCGGCCCCGCTAGGCCCCGTGTCGAGTACGGCTCGAACAGCCGGACTCCAGCCCGGCTCCACCCCGGTGCGAGAAACCCGCAAGGCGACGGGCCCACCGTCGAGCCGACGTGGACCGGATCGACACGAGCGATACCGACCTGAGCGATGGGGAGAGCACGATGACAGACACGGGACGACGAGTGGCCTTCGTCACCGGGGCGACCAGCGGCATCGGCCTGGCCGTGACCCAGCTGCTGGCCCGGCAGGGCGTCGCGGTGTTCGGCGTGGCGCGTGACGCGGAGAACGTCGCCGCCATGGTCAAGGAAGAGCGCGAGCTGGGCCACGAGGTGGCCGGCACGGTGTGCGACGTGACGTGCCTGACGCAGATCCAGGAGGCCGTGGCCGCCGCCGTGGCCGAGTACGGCCGCATCGACATCCTCGTCAACAACGCGGGCCGCGGCGGTGGCGGCGTGACGGCCGAGCTGGCCGACTCCCTCTGGGACGACGTGATCGAGACCAACCTGAACGGCACCTTCCGTGTCACCCGGGAGGTACTCAGCACGGGCCTGATGCGCGAAGGGTCCTGGGGACGGATCATCAACATCGCCTCCACCGGCGGCAAGCAGGGCGTCGAGCTCGCCGCGCCCTACTCCGCCTCCAAGCACGGCGTGATCGGCTTCACCAAGGCCGTCGGCAAGGAACTCGCCGCGACGGGTATCACCGTGAACGCCGTCTGCCCCGGATACGTCGAGACGCCCATGGCCCAGCGCGTGCGGCAGGGCTACGCGGGCCACTACGGGGTCAGCGAGCAGGAGATCCAGGAGAAGTTCAACGCGAAGATCCCGCTCGGCCGTTACTCCACTCCCGAAGAGGTCGCCGGGCTCGTCGGCTACCTCGCGTCGGACCCGGCCGGGTCCATCACCGCCCAGGCGATGAACGTCTGCGGCGGGCTCGGCAACTACTGATGGCCCGGACCGACGAGCCGAACGAGCAGAAGAACAAGCAGAAGAACGAGCAGAAAAGGAGTGTCTGACATGGCTGCTGTGACCTCCGGCGCGCTGCTGGCCGAACCCGACGTGGCCGCGTTCCGGGCCGCGATGGCCCGATTCCCGACCGGCGTCACCCTGCTCACCCAGGGGAGCGGCGACGAGACCGTCGTGATGACGCTCAACACCCTGACCTCGGTCTCGCTCGACCCGCTGCTGATCCTCGTGTCCGTCAAGGCCGCCGGCCGGATGCGCCCGCGGATATCGAAGGCGGGCAGCTTCGCCGTGAACGTGCTCGGCGAGGCGCAGCTGGATCTGGCGCTGGAGTTCTGCCGGCCCGACCGGCCGGAGGGCCGCGCCGCGATGCTGCGTCTCGGTGCCGAGGAGGGCGTCACCGGCAACGCCGTGGTGCCCGCCTCGGAGACGTACGTCGAGTGCGTGCTGGACGCGGAGTACACGGCCGGCGACCACACGCTGCTGATCGGCCGGGTCGTCGCCCTGTCCGGCGGCTCCGCGTCCCCGGACCCGCTCCTGTTCCACCAGGGCAAGTTCGGCCGCATGTCGTCCGGCGAGCAGCGGGGGGCGGCCGCATGACGGCGACAACAGCGTCCTCGGTGGCGGCGCCGGGCACCCTGCACCCGGTCGCCGACGGGGTGTACGCCTTCGTCCAGCCGGAGGGCGGCTGGTGCCTGAACAACGCCGGTCTCGTCGCCGGCGGCGGCCAGGCGGTCCTGGTCGACACGGCGGCGACCGAATCCCGCACGCGTCGGCTGCGGGAGGAGGTGGAGCGCGTCGTGCCGAGCGGCCCGGACTATGTGGTCAACACCCACTTCCACGGCGACCACACCTTCGGTAACGGACAGTTCACGCCGCGTGCGGCCGTCGTGGCGCACGCGGGCACCCGGTCCGACACGCAGGAGGCGGGCCTCGGCCTGCGCCATCTGTGGCCGGACGTCGAGTGGGGCGAGACCCCGCTGACCCTGCCCACGCTCACCTTCCGGGACGAACTCACCCTGCACGCGGACGGCGGTCTGCGCACCGAGCTGCTCCACGTGGGCCCCGCGCACACCGCGAACGACGTGATCGCGTGGGTGCCGGAGCGCGGCGTGCTGTTCACCGGCGACGTGGTGTGGTCGGGGGTGACCCCGTACCTCCTGATGGGCTCCGTCACCGGGTCGCTGCGGGCCCTGGAGCGCATGCGTGCGCTCGGTGCCTCCGTGGTCGTCCCCGGGCACGGTCCGGTCGGCGGCCCCGAGCTCCTCGACGCGACGGAGGCATACGTCCGCCGGCTCCAGGACATCGCGCGGGACGGCCTGCGACGCGGCGTGGGACCGCTCCAGGCGGCGCGGGACGCGGACCTCGGCGCGTTCGCCCAGCTCCTGGACTCCGAACGTCTGGTCGGAAACCTGCACCGCGCGTACGCCGAACTCGAGGGGCTGGCACCGGGCGCCCGTATCGATGTCGCGGCGTCCTTCAAGGAGATGGTCGCCTACCACGACGCCCTGCCCTCCTGCCACGCCTGACCACACAGCCCGCAAGCTCACACCTCGGAGGCCGAAACCCCGCACCGACGAAACCCCGCCGTACTGAAAGGACTCGTCGATGGAGACGATTCTGCTGGACCGCGAGACGCACGTGACCCCACCGACGCACCTGGAATTCCACGGGGTGCCGTGCCGGATACCTCTGCTGCTGGCCGGGGACCTCGACGACGACGGGAGCGAACCGCACATCTGCCGGAGCATCGACTGAGCGGCCGCACAGGACATGTCACCGGCCGCCGCATGGCTGAGGGGCCCCTCGACAGGGGCCCCTCAGCCATGCGCCGGATCTCCGGGTAGCCGGATCCCCGTGTGGAGGCCGGTCAGGAAGCCGCGGGAGCGGCAGGGCTGTCGCGGTGGATGACGCGGGAGCGGGTCAGCAGCCGGCCGTCGCGGCGCACGAGCACGTCGTCGACGGTGAATGTCGGCTGGAAGGACACCTTCCCCTCGCGGTCGGTCTGGGTGACCAGCGTGTAGTACGAGACCCGCACGGTGTCCTCGTCCTGCGGGTCGGCCTCTATGAGGAGGTGGCCGAACCAGTGCCGTACGGCGATGTCCTTGTAGCGCGGCAGGTTGGCGCGCATCCCGGCGATCATCTCCACCCGGCCGCTCTGGCGCTGACCGCCCGCGTGGACGACCTCCCCGTCGTCGGTGAAGGTGTCGGCGAAACCCTCGATGTCCAGGGCGTCGACCCGTCGCATCTGCTGGGCGTAGAACGTCTGCACCTCGGCGTACAGGTCACCTGTGACCTGCTGACGGAGGGTCCCGACGGACTGAGACATGGCGAACTCCCTTCGCGGCGGCCCTTCCGGCCGCCCGTCGTCGGCAGCAGCCTGCCGGGCGCGGCTGCAGCGGCGCTGGAGAGGCGCTCGCGGTGACCGGCCGGCGCCCCTGGCCGGCACGACGTGTGAACCGGCGCCCCTGGCCAGCACGGCGAGTGCAATGGCAGGATCGCCCGCATGTCCAAGGCCCTCCCCCGTATCAGCAGGCGCCGAGCCCTGGAGGGCTCGGCCGCCGCCCTCGTGGTCCTCGGGCTGCTCCTGTGGTGGCTGCTGCCGCTGGACGACGGGACGCCGGGGGGCAGCGTGACCTTCAGCACGGGCCAGCGGACCGGGGTGTACGAGCGCTACGGCAAGCTCCTCAAGACCGCGCTCGGCCACGACCTGCCCGGCCTCGACGTGCGCCTGACGAACAGCGAGGGGTCCCAGGAGAACGTCGAACGGGTCGCCACGGGGAAGGCCGATTTCACGGTCGCGGCCGCCGACGCCGTGGAGAAGTACAAGCTTCAGGGCGGCGCCGGAGGGGACCGGCTGCGCGGCTGCGCCCGCCTGTACGACGACTACGTGCAGCTGGTCGTGCCCCGCTCGTCGTCGATCAGGTCGGTCCAGGACCTGCGCGGCCGCAAGGTCGCCGTGGGCGGCAAGGGCTCCGGGGTGCGGCTCATCGCGGAGCGCGTGGCCAAGGCCGCCGGGCTCGACCTGGAGAAGGACATGAAGCCGGTCTCCACGGGGATAGACGGCATGCCCCGGGCGCTCAAGGACGGCGACATCGACGCCTTCTTCTGGTCGGGCGGCCTGCCGACGAACCATGTGCGCACGCTGTCGGAGAACTACCCCATCCGTCTCGTCGAGCTCGGCAACCTCGTCGACGCGCTCCACAAGCAGGGCGGCGCGTCCCGCTACTACCGGGCCGCCGTGATGCCCCCGGACGCCTATCCGGACGCACAGCAGGGTGTCTCGGTCCCCACGCTGGCCGTGGCGAATCTGCTGGTCACCACGGACCGGGCGGACCCCCGCCTCACGGAGGCGCTGACGCGCACGGTGATAGACAGCCGCGACCACATCGGCGCGCAGGTGCACGCGGCGCAGCTCGTGGACCTGCGGACGGCGCTCTACACGGATCCGCTGGCCCTGCACGAGGGCGCCCGCCGCTACTACCGCTCGGTGAAGCCGTAGGGCCCCTGGCCAGCCGCGTCAGCCTTCCCGGTGGGTCCGGGGCACCGCCACCGTCACGCACAGCCCGTGCGGCTCGTGAGGGGCGAACGAGAGGGAGCCGCCGCCCGCCGCGAGCAGCGCGCGCGAGATGGACAGGCCGAGGCCCGAGCCCTTGACGTTCTGGTGGCCCGCGCTGCGCCAGAACCGGTCGCCGACGCGCGCGAGTTCGTCCTCGCGCAGGCCCGGCCCCCGGTCCGCGACGACGATCTCGGTGGACTCTCCGTTACGGGCGACGCAGACCCGTACCTCCTCGCCGGAGGGGGTGAACTTCAGGGCGTTGTCGATCACCGCGTCCAGAGCGCTCGACAGCGTCACGGGGTCCGCCCAGCCGGTGACCGCGGGGCAGTCCTCGGCCAGCCGTACGCCCTTCTCGTCGGCGACCGGCCGCCAGGCTCCCACGCGTTCCCTCACCAGCTCGCCGATGTCGGTGAGTCGCAGGTCCGCCTCGGTGTGTTCGGCGAGGGCCAGGTCCAGCAGGTCGTCGAGGACCGAGGCGAGCCGCTTGCCCTCCGTGCGCACGGAGGCGATCTCCTCGTTCCCCTCGGGCAGTTCGAAGGCCAGGAGCTCGATGCGCAGGAGCAGGGCGGCGAGCGGATTGCGCAGTTGGTGCGAGGCGTCGGCGACGAAGGCGCGCTGCTGCTCCAGGACGTCCTCGACGTTGTCGGCCATCTCGTTGAACGACCGGGCCAGGCGCTGGAGTTCCGGCGGTCCGCCGGCCGAGGCGACGCGGGACTTCAGGCGCCCGGTCGCGATGTCGTGGGTGGTCGCGTCGAGGACCCGCACGGGCCGCAGGACCCAGCCCGTCAGGCGCAGGGCCGCGCCGACGGCCAGAAGCATCGCGGCCGCCTCGCCCGCCGCGATGAGCAGCCACCCCTGAAGCGTCTTGGAGCGCATCTTGCCGGTGGGCGAGTCGGTGACGACGACCGCGACGACATCGCCGTCGCTGATGACCGGTGACGCGACGACGAGCCGGCCGTGCCCCCAGGGCCACACCTGCTGGGGGTCGTGGCTGCCGCGCGAGAACAGGGCCTCGTCGAAGGCCTCGCGCACGGCCCCCTCGCGGGGCAGCTGCCAGTCGTCCGGGGCGCGCCCCATGGGGTCGCTGTTGCGGTAGAAGACGCCCGCGCGGATCCCGTACACCTCGTAGTAGCGCGTGAGTTCGTTCTGGAGGGTCTGCTGGCGCTCGTCCGTGACGCGCACGCGCGAGCCCGCCGAGCGCTTGGTGACGAACTGGGCCAGCGCGGCAAAGCGTGCCGTGTCGTCGATGCGGTCGACGACGACCTTCTGCTGCTGGGCGGCGGCCACGCTCGCGGCGAGCGGGAAACCGAGCGCGAGCAGCACGCCCGCCATGAGGACGATGAGCAGCGGGAGGAGTCGAGCGCGCACCCGCGGCCTCTAGGCGGCCGGCGCGACGAGCCGGTACCCGACGCCGCGCACGGTCTCGATGAGGGCGGGCATGCGCAACTTGGAGCGCAGGGAGGCGACATGCACCTCCAGGGTGCGGCCCGTCCCCTCCCAACTGGTGCGCCAGACCTCGCTGATGATCTGTTCCCGGCGGAACACCACCCCGGGGCGCTGCGCGAGTAGCGCCAGGAGGTCGAACTCCTTGCGGGTTAGTTGGACAACCGAACCGTCCACACTGACCTGGCGGGTGGGCAGTTCGATGCGCACGGGCCCCAGCCGCAGACCGTCCTCGGCCGGCGCGGAGGCCTCGTCCGGCACGCTGCGCCGGCTGACCGCGTGGATGCGGGCGAGCAACTCCCCGGTGTCGTACGGCTTCACCACGTAGTCGTCGGCGCCGAGGTTGAGGCCGTGGATGCGGGAGCGTACGTCCGCGCGCGCGGTCACCATGATCACGGGTGTCGATGTGCGCTTGCGGATCTTGCCGCACACCTCGTAGCCGTCCTGGTCGGGCAGTCCGAGATCAAGAAGTACGACTCCGAAGGCGTCCGCCTCGGGAACGAGCGCCCGGAGCGCTTCCTCACCGCTGCGGGCGTGCACCACCGCGAAGCCGTGCCGGGCGAGAACCGCCGACAGAGCGGCGGCGACATGGTCGTCGTCCTCGACGAGAAGCAGTCTCATCACGGCCCCCTTCGGTTCATCGGTCGTTCGGCCCGAGCACGCCGGCGGGCGCTGGTCGCGCACGCGTGTGCGGCGCACCAGGGCATCCACTCCGATAGATAAGGACGCCGTCAAGAGCGTTCCGGTTACAGGCACCTTCCGTTATCCAGCCGGTACGCGCGGGGCCACCCCCTTCACGCATCGTGGCCGGTTGAAGCCGGATCGTTATGCTCAAGTTCCCCTCAGATGTAATGACGCTGGTCGTACGGCATTACTACTGTCCTCCCAACCGAGGAGGATGGAGCAAGACCCCGATGACCGATGTATCGGTGACCAAGGACGCCATTCCCGCGGCCGACGAGCTGGTCGTGCTGAACCAAGTCAACAAGCACTTCGGCGCGCTGCACGTGCTCCAGGACATCGACCTGACCATCGCGCGTGGTGAGGTCGTCGTCGTCATCGGACCCTCGGGTTCCGGAAAGTCGACGCTGTGCCGCACGATCAACCGCCTGGAGACCGTCGACACGGGTTCCATCACGATCGACGGGAAGCCGCTGCCCCAGGAGGGCAAGGAGCTGGCCCGCCTCCGCGCGGACGTGGGCATGGTCTTCCAGTCCTTCAACCTCTTCGCGCACAAGACCGTGCTCGAGAACGTGATGCTGGGGCAGATCAAGGTCCGCAAGGCCGACAAGAAGGCGGCCGAGGACAAGGCACGCACCCTGCTCGACCGGGTGGGCGTCGGCACGCAGGCGGACAAGTACCCCGCGCAGCTCTCCGGCGGGCAGCAGCAACGCGTCGCGATCGCACGGGCGTTGGCGATGGACCCCAAGGTCATGCTCTTCGACGAGCCGACGTCGGCTCTCGACCCGGAGATGATCAACGAGGTCCTCGAGGTCATGCAGCAGCTCGCCCGCGACGGCATGACGATGATCGTCGTCACGCACGAGATGGGCTTCGCACGCTCGGCGGCCAACCGCGTGGTCTTCATGGCGGACGGACGGATCGTCGAAGAGGCCACCCCCGACCAGTTCTTCAGCAACCCGCGCAGCGACCGGGCCAAGGACTTCCTGTCGAAGATCCTGCACCACTGACGCTGACGCACCGGCGTCCGACTTTCCCACGGCCGCAATCTGCCGACACGAAGGATGTTCACCATGAAGCTCCGCAAGTCCGCTGCCGCGGCGGCCACCGTCGCCGTGCTCGCCCTCACCGCCACCGCGTGTGGCGGCGACTCCGGCAACGCCGGTGACAAGCCCGCCGGTGCCGCCGGCGGCAAGGACCAGCCGAAGCTGCCCACGTACACGGTCGCCTCGGGCGTGAAGCTGGACTCCGCGACGCTGAAGCGGGCGCAGAAGGCCGGCAAGCTCGTCATCGGCGCCAAGAACGACCAGCCGTACCTGGGCTTCCAGGACACCGACGGCAAGCGCTCGGGCTTCGACATCGAGATCGCCAAGATGGTCGCCGCCGACCTCGGCTTCAAGCCGTCGCAGATCGAGTTCAAGACGATCGACTCGAACGTCCGTGAGACGACCATCTCCAAGGGCGAGGTGGACCTCTACGTGGGCACCTACACGATCAACGACGAGCGCAAGAAGCAGGTCGGTTTCGCAGGCCCGTACTTCATGGCCGGCGCCGACCTCCTCGTCCGCGGCGACGAGAAGGGCATCACGGGTCCGGAGTCCGTCAAGGGCAAGACGGTCTGCTCCATCAAGGGCTCGACCCCGCTCCAGGAGATCAAGAAGCCCAAGTACGGCGCCAAGACCGTCGAGCTGTCCAAGTACTCCGAGTGCGTGCAGCAGCTGCTCAACAACGAGGTCGACGCCGTCACCACGGACGACGCGATCCTCAAGGGCTACGCCGCCCAGCGCCCGGGCAAGCTGAAGGTCGTCGGCAAGCCGTTCACCGAGGAGCCGTACGGCGTCGGCATGAACAAGGACGACAAGGCGCTGCGCGAGGCCGTCTCGAACGCCATCGAGGCCCACGAGAAGAACGGCGACTACAAGAAGGCGTACGACGCGACGCTCGGCCTGTCCAAGTCCGCGTACACCGCGCCGCCGGCGCTCGAGCGCTACTGACGCGCTGACGGTGCGGGCCACGGCCCGCACCGTACGACCCCCCGGCAGTGAACGGCCCACCACGGGCGCAACCGCACAGTGCGCTCGTGGCACGGTCTCCGCTGCCTGTCCGCCGCCGCCCACGAGGACATCCCCGTGAACGTATTGCTCGACCATCTCGCGGAATTCCGCGAGGGGTTCATAGGCACCGTCCTGCTGACCCTGGCCAGCGGGCTCCTCGCGATGGTCCTGGGTGTCATCATCGCCGGGTTCCGTGTCTCACCCGTGCCCCCGCTGCGCTTCTTCGGCACCGCCTGGGTCACGCTCTTCAGGAACACCCCGCTGACCCTGCTCTTCCTTGTGGCGTGGTTCGTCGTTCCGGTCATCTTCATGCCGGGCCTCAGCCCGTGGGCCAAGGCCCTCATGGCGTTGAGCTTCTACACCTCGGCGTTCGTGTGCGAGGCCGTCCGGTCCGGCATCAGCACGGTGCCACTGGGCCAGGCCGAGGCCGCCCGGTCCATCGGGATGAGCTTCTTCCAGACGCTGCGCCTGATCATCCTTCCGCAGGCCACCCGGACCGTCCTGCCGCCGCTCAGCTCGATCTTCATCGCGCTGACGAAGAACTCGGCGATCGCGGGCGCGTTCAGCGTCACCGAGCTGTTCGGCGTGCAGAAGCTGCTCAGCGACCAGGGCTTCGCCATCGCCTGGATCTTCCTCTGGGTGGCTCTCGGCTACCTGGTCATCACCTTCACCATCAGCGGTCTCTTCCGGCTGCTCGAGCGGCGCATGGGGGTCGCACGATGAGTTCGAGCGTCCTGTACGACACACCGGGCCCCAAGGCCCGGGTGCGCAACCGCATCTACACGGTCGTCGGCTCCCTGGCCGTGCTCGGCCTGATCGCGTTCACCCTCTACCGGATGAACGTCAAGGGGCAGCTGGAGCCCGAGGTCTGGAACATCTTCAACAACGCCGGTGTGCGGACCAGCATCCGTGACGGCGTGCTCACCACGCTGAAGGTGTTCGCCGTCGCCGGCGTGCTCTCCCTGGTGCTCGGCCTGCTTCTGGCCGTCGCGCGCCTGTCCGAGCACAAGACCGTCCGCTGGGTGGCGACGGGCTTCATCGAACTGTTCCGCGCGATCCCGCTGCTGATCACGATCTACGCCCTGTGGTTCCTGTTCCTGACCTACAAGAACAGCCTCGGTGCCGTAGGGGACAACACCGCCTTCTGGGCGCTCGTCATCGGTCTGACCGTCTACAACGGCTGCGTACAGGCCGAGGTGATCCGGGCGGGCGTCAACGCCGTGCCGCGCGGACAGGTGGAAGCCGCTTACGCGCTGGGGCTGCGCAAGTCGCAGGTCATGACGATGCTGCTGCTGCCGCAGGCCGTGCGCTCCATGCTGCCGGCGATGATCAGCCAGTTGGTGGTGACCCTCAAGGACACCTCGCTCGGCTACATCATCACGTATGACGAGCTGCTGTTCGCGGCCCGCAGGATGGCCAACACCATCCTCGTCAACGGCGACTACCCGATCACTGCGGTGGTCATCGTCGTGGGTGCGATCTACGTGGCACTGTGCCTGGCCCTGGCCGGGCTCGCCACCTGGATCGAGCGGCGCGGCCGACGCGCGAGGACCGGCATCGCGGTGGCGTCCGCGACCGAGCCCTCCGTCGCGGACTCGACCGACTGAGCTGCTCTGCAGAAGAACTGACGAGATGTGAGCAAACGGAGGCAGTGGCATGATCGCCACTGCCTCCGTCACTTGACGCAAGCACCCGCAATGGGTTGCATACGTTCTGTGATCGTGCACCCCGCTCCAACTGCCCTTTCCTGTACGCCTCCCACCGCACTCCCCGGGGCAGGAGGAGCCGCGCCGTGGACCCGGTGATCGTCGTCGGCGCCGGGCCCGTCGGGCTCACGCTCTCCCTCGCTCTCGCCCGCCACGGAGTGCCCTCCGTAGTGCTCGACGAGGGCCCCGGCAAGGACGAACAACGCCCCGCACGGACCGTCGTCCTCCGTGAGGACACCGCCGCCCTCGTGGAGCGGCTCGCCCGGACGTCGTTCGACGCGACGGGCGCGCGCTGGACCGGCTGGCGTTCGTTGCGGCGCAAACAGGTGATGCGGGAGCTCACCTTCGGTGAGCAGATGCCGTCGCCGCTGCATCTGGCCCAGCACGAACTGACGGGCGCCCTGCGGGAGGCCGCCGCCGGCGAGCGGCTCATCAAGGTCGCCGTGAACAGCCGCCTCGACTCGATCGAGCAGGAGCACGGCGCACTGACCGCGCACACCCGCGGCCCCAAGGGCACCTGGTGGCGCGGAAGCTTCCTGGTGGGCTGCGACGGTCCGCGTTCCACGGTCCGCAAGCTTCTCGACATCCGCTTTCCCGGCCGCACGTCCGTCGAGCGACACGCCGTCGCCGCGCTGCGCACGGAACTTCCCTGGCCCGGTGAGGCGTTGCTCCATCGGAGCCTTCCCTGGCGGACGTCGGGCCCGTCCGGCGGAGAGGTCGTCGGCCGTCCCCTCGCCGACGGCGTCTGGCGCCTCGACTGGCTGCTGCCGCCCCGCAGCGAGCTGGTCACGCCCGACATCCTGGTGACCCGCATCCGGGAGACGCTGGCCGGCTGGTGCGCCGGCTCGACCCCGCCGTACGAGCTGCTCGACACGGGCGTGCACACGGTTCACCACCGTCTGGCCCGGCGGTGGCGGGTCGGCCGGGTCTTCCTCGCGGGTGACGCGGCGCACCTGCTCGGCGCGCTCGGCACCCAGGGTCTCGACGAGGGCCTGAGGGACGCGGACAACCTCGCCTGGAAACTGGCCCTCGCCTGGCACGAGGGCCCGCACGAGGCTCTCCTCGACAGCTATCAGGCCGAGCGCCGCGCAGTCGTCGCGGGCCGGCTGCGCGCCGCCGACCAGGCGCTGCCGATACTGCGCGGCGGCAAGGGCCTGCGCTCGTACGTCGCGGGATCCGCACGCGGCCATGACGTGCTGCTCACGGACGGTCACCTGGGGCACGGCGCGCTGGGCGCCCCGGGCACGTACGCCGACTCGCCGCTCGCGCCGGAGCCGGCCGAGTCCGAGGCCGGCGTGGGCACGGCTCCGGGCGCGCCCGTCCGGGACGTGCGGGTCACGGCGCCCGACGGGTCCTTCGTCCGGCTGCGGGACCGGCTCGGCCTCGGGCACCTGCTCGTCGTCCTGATCGCGCCCGGCACGGGTGTGTGGGAGCGGCGGCACTGGGTCTCGGCCGGGGTCATGCCACGGCTCGCGGCCGCCGTCGCGGCGCTGCCGCACGAGGCGGAGCTCCTGGTCGCGGAGAGTTACCCCGGCGCCCCGGCACACTCCGTACTCCTCGTACGTCCGGACGGACACCTGGTCACGGCCCTGAGCGGGGTGCATCCCGCTCAGCTGTACACGGCCGCGCAAGCCGCGCTCGGAGGGTCCGTGGAGAACGGTGCGAAGGCCGGGAGCGCCGCCGGAACGAGTTGACCGACCATTTGGATAGCGACGCCGCATGACTCGTGACGAGGTACCTGCGTATGCCCCATTTGGGATTCGGACGTAATAGACGGTACTTATGGACGACGATTGCGACCGACCGCGTTTCGAAGCTCAAATCTTCCCCAACTCCTCGCACCAACACGACAGTTGATCTACGGTGTGGGGGTGTCCCCAGATCTTGCCGACCGATCTGACCAAACGGTCGCCTGGGTGAGACTGCACCAGAAAACGGGAGGAACAGTGAAGAAGATTCTGCGAGGCCTGGGAATAGGCTCCGTCGCCCTTGCCTGTGTATTCGTGTCCAGCGGCGGGGCCCAGGCGGCCACCACGGGGCACGGAAAGTCGTACCACGCCTGCAAGAACTACGTGAAGATCTGGCGTAGCCACGGCAAGGTGTACGCATACGGGACGCAGGTCTGCAGCAAGAAGCGCAGCATTCAGCGCCCCGAGGCCGCGATCAGCGCATACAAGAACGGGGAGTTCAAAGACATCTCGAAGGGTCAGTTGGGCAGCTGCCACAACAAGAAGACCTGCAAGAGTCCGAAGGCCTCACTGAAGGTTCACAAGGGTTACACCTACAGGGCACTGAACGCTGGAACCGCGTCGATCGGCATTCCCGACGAGGGCGATTACCTCTGGCCGAAGAAGACCCAGGCCCAGGCGTACTACAAGGCTAGGTAAGAGCCTTCGACAGCGCCAAGTAATACCTTTTTCAAATGGACAGGTTCTCCCCATAATGGAGAACCTGTCCATACCTGTTGGTGACGTTGACCATTCCGGCACATTAATGTCGCACAAGTCACTGCAAGCAGAGCGCGGCAGTCCCGGAAGCTCCTCGGGCACGACCTCGGGATGCTGACGGAATTGCCCAAACGGCCGGAAGTGCCGCCGGAACGAGTTGACCGACCCCCTCCGCCATGGTGTACTCCGGAGCGTGACCGACACCGATGTGCGCCTGTGGCGGAGGGTCCATATGGACCTCGTCCGCTATGCGGGCTGCGTGTGTCGCCCGTCCTGCTGAATTCGCCTCTTCCCTCTGCGCGCCCCCCCTTTTTTCCGGGTTCACCGGTTCTTCGGGGCCTTGTCGCGCGCTTTCCGCGAACCTTCAGGACGGTACCCGTGTCTGCCTCGCCCTCCCCTTCCCTGGTGACCGCTGCGCCCACGCAGCGTGACCTCCTCGACTTCGTACGCCGTACCGCCGAGGACCACGACCTCATCGCCTCGCTCCCGCTGGATCCCGAGGGCCGCACGTGGGTGCGGCTCGAAGGGCCCGGCGGCAGCGAGGCCTGGCTCATCGGCTGGCCGCCCGGCACAGGCACCGGCTGGCACGACCACGCCGAATCCGTCGGCGCCTTCCTCACGGCGTCGGGCGAACTCAAGGAGAACTCACTCACGGCCCGGCTGCCCACCGACGGCTGGAAGACGCTGGAGCTGTCCGAAGACGTCGACCGCGAGCGGACGTTGACCGCGGGCAAGGGCAGGGCCTTCGGACAGCACCATGTGCACGAGGTCCTCAACGAGTCCACGAGCGAGCACGCGGTCTCCGTCCACGCCTACTACCCGCCGCTCCCGCAGATCCGCCGCTACAGCCGCACGGGCGCGGTGCTGCGGCTCGAGTCGGTGGAGCGGCCGGGGGACTGGCAGTGAGCGGAGGGGGCAGGGTGGGTGACGTGACTACTGGGGTGAGTGGCGGCGTGAGCGGCGCGGGTGCCGTGGGTGGCACGGGTGGCTTGAGCGGTTCGCGGAGTGAACGGCCCGAGGGAATCGACGAGTTGCTCGACCGGGTGCGCCTCGATCTGGACCGGGTCGAGGCCGCTGAGGCCTACGCGTCCGCCACGGCGGGCGACGCGCTCCTGGTCGACATCCGGTACGCGGCGCTGCGTGAGCGGGACGGCCTGATCCCCGGGGCGCTCGTGGTGGAGCGCAACGAACTGGAGTGGCGGCTCGATCCGCAGGGCAGCCACCGCGCGGCCGAGGCCACGAGCCACGATCTGCGCGTCGTGGTCGTCTGCAACGAGGGGTACGCGTCCAGTCTCGCCGCCGTCTCCCTGCGGCAGTTGGGGCTGCACCGGGCCACGGATCTGGTGGGCGGCTTCCAGGCGTGGAAGGCGGCGGGGCTGCCGGTGTCCGAGTGACGGACGCGCGCAGTTGTACGTGTCCATAGGCGTGTATGCGTGCGCGTGCATGTATGTGTACGTGGATGCGATGGTGGGCGCCCCTGAGGTAAGGGGCGCCCACCATCGCGTACTGCCCCTTACTCCTTGGCTGTTGCCACCTCCACCGGACGGGGCTTCAGGGCGGCGCGGCCGGGCAGCGCGGTCGCGGTGAGCGCGAGGAGTCCGGCTGCGGCGACCACGGCCACGTAGACAAGGGGTGTGACGGCGGGGGCGGCGCGGCCTGTCATGCCGACACTGAAGGCCGTCAGGACGGCCAGCGCGATACCGCTGCCCAGGGTCGCGCCGAGGAACAGGACGGCGAGGGCCTCGGTGCGCAGCATCCGCAGGACCTGACGGCGGGTGGCGCCGGCGAGACGGAGCATCGCGAACTCCCGGATGCGTTCGGAGACCGACATCGCGAGGGTGTTGACGACGGCGATCGCGGTGAACGCGAGGATCAGGCCCATGGCGAGGAGGTTGACCTCGGCGTTGTCCTGCTGGCGTTCGGCCTGGAGGCCGTCGGCCGCCTCGGGGGCAAGGACGCGCAGCCCCGGGAACTCCCGGACGGTGCTTGCGAGTTGTTCCTGTGTACGGCTGGTTCTGACGAGTACGGAGGAGGCGAGGGGATTGTCGACGTGCCGGGCCACCAGGTCATGGGCCAGGGTCAGATCGCCGAAGCCGAGGCCCTTCGCGTAGACGGCCGCGACGGTGAGGGTGGCCGGCGTGCCGTCCCCGAGCGTCAGCTTCAGCCTGTCGCCGGGCTTCAAGTGAAGCTGGTCAGCGGCGAGTTCGCTGACGGCGACACCGTCCTGCCGGAAGCCCTTCAGTGATCCCACGGTGACGTCGGGGTCCCATGTACGCATGAGGCCTGCGCGGGTGACTCCCTGAGCCGGGTACTTGTCGAGTCCCACGCGCACGGTGGTGCGGACGACCTCGGTCGCGACGGTGCCCTTGGCCGTACGGAGCTTGCGCGCGGCCTCGGCGGGGACGCCGGGGCCCTGTGCCGCGACGATCCAGTCGGCCCGGATTCCTTCGCGCGCCTGGGCACGTGCCGCGTTGCCCAGGGTCGGCTGGGTGAACAGGACCGTGCAGGTCATGCCGATGAGCAGGGCGAGCGGGGTGACTGCGGCGGCCATCCGGGCGGCGTTGCCGCGGAGGTTGGCGGTGGCCAGCTTGCCACCGGGTCCCGCAAGGCGCAGCGGTCCGGCGAGGAGGGCCGCGGCACCCTTCACCAGGAGCGGGCCGAGCAGCGCGACCGAGGAGGCGAGGACGACAACAGCCAGGAAGGTCACGGGAGTTGACGCGGGTTCGGTGCGCAACGCACTGAGGAGGGCGATGAGGACGGCGCCGCCCGCGAGGAGCGCGATCCCGGCTGCGATCCGGCCCCAGGCGGGGCGCGCCCGCTCGACCCTCGCCTCGGTGAGCGCTTCGGCGGGGCGGATACGGGCGATACGGCGGGCGGAGATCCGGGCGGCGGCCCAGGCTCCGAGCAGCGTGGCACCGATGGCCGCGAACAAGGGGAAGACGCTCACGGTCCGTTCGAGAGTCGGCGGCACCGCTCCGAGGGCGACGAAGCGGTGATACAGCCACCCTCCGAGCGGAAGCCCGGCGAGGGAGCCGAGGACACCCGCGGCGGCACCGACGATCAGCGCCTCACGGCCGAGGAGCTTGCGGATCTGCCGGGGCGTGGCGGCGATGGCGCGCAGCAGGGCGAGTTCGCGGTGACGTTGCTGGACGGACAGCGCGAAGGTGCCGACCACTACGAGGACAGCGACAAGGAGGGAGGTGCCGCCCATCGCGCCACCCATGCTCACGAGCTTGATACGGGCCCCCGCGGCGTCGAGGAACTCGACGGGGCCGCGGGCGTCGCCGGCGCTGACCTGCGCGGTCGTGCCGTCGAGGGCCTTGGCGACGGCCCGCGCGAGCTCTGCCGGCGCCTGGCCGGGGGCGGGCATGACGCCGAGGGCCGTGACCTGGCCGGGGTGGTCGGCGAGGCGGCGGGCCTCCGAGGCGGTGAAGAACAGGGAGGTCTGGTGGGTCACCGACGCGGGCCCGGCGGGCGCGGCGATTCCGGTGACACGGTAGGTGCGCGGCGCCTGGGTGGACTGGACGGTGAGGCTGTCTCCGGGTGCCAGGTGGGCGCGGTCCGCCAGGTCCCGGTCCACGACGAGATCCTCGGGCTTGGTGGGTGCGGTGCCGGCTGTCAGGGCGTAGGGGGTCAGCGCGGCGGAGTCCCAGGCGTGCCCGTACGCGGGCCTGTCGGGGGCGGCGGCTCCTGGCGCCAAGGGCTGCGCCAGGAAGGTGAGTTCGGGGACGACCCGCTCGACGCCCGGGAGGTCGCGGAGCCGTCGCGCCGTGTCCTGCGGCAACCAGGCCCGCTCGGCGATCGGTTTGGCCTTGTGTTTGACCTTGGTCTTGCCCTTCTTGTGCTTGACCGTGGTCTTGTGGACGTTCTGGTCGGCGGAGACGACGACGGGGGCGGCCGCGTACCGCTCGGTGCGGATGGTGCCGCGCAGGCCGGTTTCCAGAAGGGTGCCGCAGGCCGCGATGAGGGCTGCCGCGCACATGAGGGCCAGGAAGGCGCCGAGGAACCCCCCTTTGCGGTCCCGGACGGTGTGCAGTGCGTAGCGCAGCATCATGGTGTGTCCGTCTCTTTGCTGTTGTCGGCGGCCTGGGCCTGGATCACCTCGGCCGGAGCCGGATTCCCCTCGGCGGCCGGGGCCGGATGCGCCGGGGCGTCGTCGGCGCGGGCCGGTGCGGGGAAGGCGAGCAGGCGGGTCAGGACGGTGCGTGCGCCGGCCGGGGTCTCGCCGTCGGGGCGCTTGTAGCGGTTGAGGAGGGCGATGAACTCCTCGAAGAACGCCTGGAGTTCGGGCAGCGTGAGCCGGATCGTGCCGCGCGAGTAGGGGAAGGCGTCGGCCCACTCCCCCAGGCCCTGCCCCTCCCGCTGGAGCCGCTCGAAGAGTTCGAGGTCGGCGGCGTACGAGAGGTGGTTCAACTCGTCCATGACGAGCCGGGTTTCGGCGTTCTGGCGGCTGCGGGGCGGAAAGCGGCGGTCGCCCGGGACCGCCCGCCACCAGCGCTCGCGCCCGCCCACGCTCCGGCCCTCGTCCCCGCTCGAGCTCTCCTCGGCGAATCCGTAGCGGGCCAGCTCACGCAGGTGGTAGCTGGTGGCGCCGGTGTTGAGCCCGAGGGCACGGGCCAGCGTCGCGGAGGTCGCGGGGCCGTGGAGGGTGAGGTGCTGGAGGATCTGCTGGCGACGGGGCTGAGCCAGCGCCTTCAGAGTGCTGAGATCGCTCAGCTCCTGGCCGCCGGCGGGAGCGGCGGAGCCGGGTTCCGGTGTCATGCGTACACACTCGCCTGTGCACATACCCCTGTGCACTGCGGTGACCAGGCGTCATGACCCGGGGGTTAACCCCACCTGGGTGAGGGCGAGGGCGGCGTCGGACCCCCGTACCGACGCCGCCCTCCCCCTCACCAGGCGGAGCTCGAACACTCCCACCAGGAGGAGCTCAGAAGTCCCCCGAGGCGGATCCCAGAAATCCCTCACGCGGCGGAGCTCACAAGCCCCCACGAGCCGGAGCTCAGAAGTCCCCCAACCCGAGGTCCTCGGTCTCTTCGCCCTCTTCCTCCAGGGCCTGGCGGACCACCCTGAGCGCCATACCCTCCGGGTATCCCTTGCGGGCGAGCATGCCTGCGAGGCGGCGCAGGCGCTTGTCGCGGTCGAGGCCGCGTGTGGAGCGGAGCTTGCGGGCCACGAGCTCGCGGGCGGTCTCCTCCTCCTGCTCGGAGTCGAGCTGCCCGACGGCCTCGTCGATCACCGCCGAGTCCACCCCCTTGGTCCGCAGCTCCCGGGCGAGCGCCCGCCGGGCCAGCCCCCGGCCGTGGTGACGCGACTCCACCCAGGCGTCCGCGAAGGCGCCGTCGTTGATCAGACCGACCTCCTCGAAGCGGGACAGCACTTCCTCCGCCACCTCATCGGGGATGTCCCGCTTCGCCAGCGCGTCGGCGAGCTGCTTGCGCGTGCGCGGCTGTCCGGTGAGCAGGCGCAGGCAGATGCCCCGCGCCCGCTCGGCCGGATCCGCAGGCGGCTCCCCCTTCTCGGCCCTCGACGAGGACAGGGAGCCGCTGTCCTGTTGCCCTCCGTCGGCTTCGCCGAAGCCGCCGCGCCGTCGGCGGCCACGGCTGCGCCCGCCGCCACGGGTAGTGCCACCGCCCCGTGGACCGTCGCCGTCACTCGGTACGTCGCCGTCACGCGGCGCCCCGTGCCCGTCCAGGTCGCCCAGGCCCCCGTCGCCCAGGTCCGTCGGGGAGGTGGGGTAGGCGTGATCGGCCCAGTCGGTTCGTCGCGTCACGGACTAGCTCTTGGCCGCCGCGGTCTTGGACTTGGCGGCCTTGCTCGCGGGCGCGGGCACCGTCTTGGCCGCGTCCTCGGCGGGGGTGGCACCCGCCGCGTCAGCGCCGGGCTCGGCCGCGGGCGCCTCCGGCTTCACACCGACGCCCAGCTTCTCCTTGATCTTCTTCTCGATCTCGTTGGCCAGGTCGGGGTTGTCCTTCAGGAAGTTACGTGCGTTCTCCTTGCCCTGACCGAGCTGGTCGCCCTCGTACGTGTACCAGGCACCGGCCTTGCGCACGAAGCCGTTCTCCACGCCCATGTCGATCAGGCCGCCCTCGCGGCTGATGCCGTGGCCGTAGAGGATGTCGAACTCGGCCTGCTTGAACGGCGGCGCGACCTTGTTCTTGACGACCTTGACGCGCGTGCGGTTACCGACCGCGTCGGTGCCGTCCTTCAGCGTCTCGATACGGCGGATGTCGAGTCGCACCGAGGCGTAGAACTTCAGCGCACGGCCACCGGTCGTCGTCTCCGGGGAGCCGAACATCACGCCGATCTTCTCGCGCAGCTGGTTGATGAAGATCGCGGTGGTCTTCGACTGGTTGAGCGCGCTGGTGATCTTCCGGAGCGCCTGGCTCATCAGGCGGGCCTGCAGACCCACGTGCGAGTCGCCCATCTCGCCCTCGATCTCCGCGCGCGGCACCAGGGCGGCCACGGAGTCGATGACGATCAGGTCGAGCGCGCCCGAGCGGACCAGCATGTCGACGATCTCGAGTGCCTGCTCACCGTTGTCCGGCTGGGACAGGATGAGGTTGTCGATGTCGACGCCGAGCTTCTTCGCGTACTCCGGGTCAAGGGCGTGCTCGGCGTCGACGAACGCCACCGCGCCGCCCGCCTTCTGCGCGTTGGCCACGGCGTGCAGCGTCAGGGTCGTCTTACCGGAGGACTCCGGCCCGTACACCTCCACCACGCGGCCGCGCGGCAGGCCGCCGACACCGAGGGCCACGTCGAGCGCGGTCGACCCGGTGGGGATGACCTCGATGGGCTCATTCGGCCGCTCGCCCATGCGCATCACTGCGCCCTTGCCGAATTGCCGTTCAATCTGTGCGAGTGCGGCTTCGAGCGCCTTCTCGCGGTCAGTTCCTGCCATGGGTTCCACCCGATTTGCTTGAGTCGATCGCTTCACGTCAAAGACGCTAACGCCTGCCACTGACAATCGGCCTCGACGCCCGTCCGCCTGTGGATAACTCGAGGCTCACAGCCCTGCCACTCTCACCAGATTCCCCGGAAACACTGGGGAGAGAGCCGCCGGACACTCCATAAGAATGGATGTTCGATTTTGGTGTCAAGCGCACCACGCGCACCACGCGCCCTGCGCTGGGGGCTCGCAGACTCTGGGGCTCCCGAGGCTACTCCGGGGCTCCCGGAGGCCTGGAGGCCCGCAGATGCCTTTGCCCATACGCTGCGGGACCGCGGTGCTGTCCGCCGCGCTCCTCCTCTCTCTGGCCGGGTGCGGGCAGGATGCGAGCGGCTCCGGGAAGGCCTCACGCCCGCCTGCTCCACCCACGCCGGCCTCGCCGTCCGCCGGGCCGCCGCAGGGGGGAGAGCTGGTGCAGCGCGTGCGTCAGCGAGTCCGACGACGCCGAGATCATGGATGTCGCCGCCGCCTCCGCCACCGAGGTCTGGGCGATCGGCCGCGACCGGGCCCACGTCAGTACCGCCGCCGAGAAGGCCGCCGGGTACTCGACGTTCTACGTTCTTCCTCCACTACGACGGAAAGAAGTGGCGAACCGTCAACGCCGCCGCCACCGCCGCCGCCACCGCCGCCGCCGAGCTGCCGGAGCTCGCCACCCTCGGGCTGACCGTCCTGGAGGCATCCGGCCCGGACAACGTCTGGCTGTTCAGCACCGACCTTCCGCTGGGCACCCTTCCGCTGCTCGCCGGCAAGCAGCCAGACGTCATCGGGGGCGAAGACCTCCCTCCAGGACACCAGCCGGCGAGCGAGCAGGCGGCGTGGCACTGGGACGGCAGCCGGTGGACCTCCGTCCCGCTGCCCGCCCAGGCCGAGGCCATAGAGGTGCGGTCAGGGGACGACATCTGGGCGGTGGGCAACGCCCCGGCCCCTCACCGGCAGCCCCGCGGGCGCCTGGCCGCTCCCGGCGGCTACTCCCCATGGCGTACGAGCGGTGTCTTCGGCCGGGGGACGACGGCTCGGCCCCCGTTCGCGAGGCTTGTGCCATGGAGAACGCGCCGAACCACCGCCCGGGGATCCCGCAGGGCCAGCTCCTGGAGAGCCCGCGAGAGCGCCATTCGGTCCGGCGGCCCCGCCGTCGTCGTCACGCTCGCCTCCCTGGGCGCTGCTCGCGCTGTCGATCGTCGGCCAGATCGCGGCCGGCGCCGACCACCCCGCCGTACCGCCCGGCATCGTCATCCCGGTGGCGGCCACCATCCTGCTCGCCCGGCGGCCGGACCCCTGGACCGCCGACTCGCCCTGGCCGTCGGGCTGTTCGTCAGCTCGGCGTCGTCGTCACCTCCGACGCCGGCGACCACCTCTCCACCCTCTCCCCCGGCGACTGCCTCCTCCTCGTCTCCACTCCGGCCGAACTCCTCGCCCTCACCGGCATGGTCGTGGCCGGCGCCGCGTCCGTGCCGCGGTTCGACCGCCCCAAGGAGGTACGGGTCTGATGTCCTCGCCCACCGCAGCCACTCCCCTGCCGGGCCCGCGCCCCGCCCTGACCGGCGCGGTACGCGCCGTGTGGCGAGCCGCCCGCCCCTGTGAGCGCGTCTGCTACGCCACCGGCACCGTCCTCACGCTCTCCGGCCTCGCCCACCTGCTGGTCTTCGCGGTCGACGGAGGGCCGTGGGACGGGCCTGTCTCGTGGCGCAAGCCGGTCACGTTCGGCGTCTCCTTCGGCCTGACTCTGATCGCGCTCACCTGGGTGACGTCGTATCTGCGGATCGGCGCCCGTACCAGGAACGTCCTGCTCGTCGTGTTCGCCGCCGACTGCGTCCTGGAGGTCGGCGGCATCACCCTCCAGGCGTGGCGGCGGGTTCCGTCGCACCTCAACATGGAGTCCGGATTCAACACCGCCGTGTCCATGTCCCTCGCGGTGGGCGGCGGGATCCTGGTCGTACTGCTCTCCGTGTTCGCGGTCGCCTCGTTCCGGCGCCGGCCGTCGGGGCCCACGGGGATGCCGCTCGCTCTGCGGTCCGGGTTCGCGATTCTGCTGGTCGCACTGGCGTCCGGCGCCGCGATGATCGCGCGCGGGGTGATCCTCACGAAGACCGGCCACCAGGAGGCGGCCTACCACTCGACGGCACCGCTCAAGCCGCTGCACGGCGTCAGCCTGCACGCCGTGCTCGTCCTGCCCGCGCTGGCCTGGCTGATGTCCCGTACGGCTTGGAGCGAGAGGACCAGGAACGGCGTGATGCGCGGTGCGGTCACCTGTTACGCGGCCGCTGTCGCCGCCGCCGGGGTCTGGGCGACGATCACGTACTGAGAGCCGTCCGCCGGTAGGTGTCCCCACCGGTAGGCGTTCCCGTCGGCAGCAGTCCCTCGGCAGCAGTCTGCGGAGAGCTGCCTACCGGGAGTCGTCCCGGGTGTCGTCCGCGCCCTCTTCCCGTTCCGGCCCGCGCAAGGCGGCCCGCAGGCGCGCGAGAAGGGAGGAACCGGATCTGGTCCGATGGCCGTGCACCCGTGGGTCGTCCGTGACGGCGTAGCGCTTCACGTACGCCCCGAGGAAGGCCTGCAGTGTCGCCACCGCGGGGATGGCGATCAGCGCGCCGACCGCGCCGAGGAGCGCCGTGCCCGCGATGACGGAGCCGAAGGCGACCGCCGGGTGGATGTCCACGGTCTTCGCGGTCAGCTTGGGCTGGAGCACATAGTTCTCGAACTGCTGGTAGACGACTACGAAGATCAGCACCCACAGCGCGTACCAGGGGTCGACCGTGAAGGCGATCAGCATCGGCAGGGCGCCCGCCAGATACGTGCCGATGGTCGGGATGAACTGGGACACGAGACCGACCCAGACGGCGAGCACGGGCGCGTAGGGCACGCCCAGGGCCTCGAGCAGGATGTAGTGCGCGATCCCGGAGATCAGTGCCATCAGACCGCGCGAGTAGAGATAGCCGCCGGTCTTGTCGACCGCGATCTCCCAGGCGCGCAGCACCTCGGCCTGCTTGGCGGGCGGCAGTACCGAGCACAGCGCGCGCCGGAGCCGGGGGCCGTCGGCGGCGAAGTAGAACGAGAACAGCAGTATGGTCAGCAGCCGGAACAGGCCTCCTAGGACCTGCCCCGACACGTCGAGGACACCGCTCGCGCTGTTCTGCACGTACTTCTGGAGCCAGTCGGAGTGCAGCAGGCTGTCCTGGACCGCGACCCTGCTCAGGTCCGTGTGGAACGTCCGGTTGATCCAGTTGATCACCGAGTCGAGGTAGGCGGGAAAGTCCTCGACCATGCTGACGATCTGGCCCGCGAGCATCGAGCCGAGCAGAACCATGAAACCCAGGCCGACGATCGTGACGCCCAGGAAGACGATCCCGGTGGCCAAGCCCCGGCGCATGCCGCGCCCGGCCATCCAGCTGACCGCCGGCTCCACGGCGAGTGCCAGGAAGAACGCGATCAATACGTTGATCAACAGCCCGGTGAGCTGGTGGAACGCCCAACTGCCCAGCTGGAAGCAGGCGATGAGGGCCAGGGCGAGCACCAAGGCCCGCGGCAGCCAGCCCGGCATCCGCGCACGCGCGCTCGCGGCCCCGCCCCCCGGGGGCTTCGGGCCGGGCGGGAAGGCGTCGGCTGCTGCCGGCAAGGTCTCGTCAGTGGGTGCCACGGAGCCAGTCTCGCCCACTCCACCGACAGCCGGTCACCGCCCCCGCTCGTTCGAGCAGGTCAGCGGTTCTCCGACGGAACATTCACAGTGGCGCACACCACACGCCACACGTCCTTGGCCTCCCAGCCGGCGTCGAGCGCCTCGTGCACGGTGCGCCCACCGAGTTCCGTCATCACATGATCACGCGCGAATGTGTCGGCGTAGCCAGGACCGAAGTGATCCGCCATCCGCTGCCAGAAGACCGTCAACCGCATGACACCAGTATCCCGCCCCTGAGAGTGCAGCCCGGCACGGAAGGCTCACCGAGAACGCTTTCCGTCCTACGGTCGGTGCATGGCCGAAAACGGAGCATCCCCACTCCCTCAGACCACCTCGGCGCCCTCCCCGCTCTCCCGTGCCGAGCACTTCATCTGGCTGACCGCGCGCGTGCTGGAGCAGCGCCGCTTCGCCTACCACTTCCTCGGCGCGGGCCGGGCGGGCGCAGACGCCGTCGAGACCGCCCTCGCCGCGTACCGCAATGAGGACGAGGGCTACGGCCACGCCCTCGAACCCGATCTCCGCGGCCCGGTGAGCCAGCCGCTGCACACCGGGCACGCACTGCGAGTCCTCGACTCGATCGGCCGTTGCAGCGGCCAGCGCGTGGAGCGCGTGTGCCGCTATCTGACGTCCGTCTCGACCGCCGAGGGCGCTCTCCCGGCGATCCATCCCAGCCAGCGCGGCTACCCGTGCGCGCCCTTCGTGCCAGTGGTGGACGACCCGCCGAGCGAACTGCTCTCCACGGGCCCCGTGGTCGGCCTGCTGCACCGTAACCAGGTGTGGCACGCGTGGCTGTTCCGGGCGACCGACTTCTGCTGGGCCGCGGTCGAGTCCCTGAAGAAGTCCCATCCCTACGAGATCGAGGCGGCCGTCGCCTTCCTGGACGGCGCGCCCGACCGCCCGCGCGCGCAGGCGGCCGCCGACCGGCTCGGCCGTCTCGTGCGCGAGCAGCGGCTTGCGCTGCTCGATCCCGGGCGGCCGGAGGCGTACTCCGTAGCGCCCGGGTACGCGCCGGGTGAGCACCACCTTCCGCACGACTACGCGAAGACTCCGGAGTCGCTGGCGCGCGCGTGGTTCACGGATGAGGAGATGGCGCGCTCTCTGGACTTCCTCGCGGGCGATCAGCAGGACGACGGCGGGTGGCCGATCCGCTGGCGCCAGTGGGCTCCGGTGGTCGCGCTGGAGGCGCGCCCGATGGTGACGGTCGAGGCACTGCGCACGCTGCGGGCGTACGGGCGGCCCGTCGCCTGACGCTTTCGTGGGCGGCGCCTCAGGAGGCGTCGGCCGCCGCGTCCCTGAGCAGCAGCGCGGCGATGGCGAGCGCCGTCCCGCGCGGAGCGGACAGGTCGATGCCCGTCTGCTCGCCGATGCGGGCGAGCCGGTTGTCGACCGTGTTGGGATGCAGGCCGAGCACCGCGGCTGTCGCCCTGCGGTCCTGTTGGTGGGCGAGATGGGTCCGCAGGGTGTCCAGGAGTTCCGGCCGGTCGGCCACCGGGTCCAGGAGAGCCGCTATCCGGTGGCTCGTCTCGCTGGGACGGGACAGGTGGTACTCCAGGAGCACGTCGTCCAGGCGGTGCAGCCCGGCAGGGATGCCGCACGCGCGCGTGATGCGCAGGATCTCGGTGGCGGTGCGGGCCGCCGCGGTCACCTCCTCGGGTCCGGCCGCCTGCACGGCGGCCACCCGGACCTCGAACCCGCCGGCTTTGGCGAGGCGGCCGGCCAGATCGTCCGGAGCCTGGCAGTCCCTGGGCACGATGACCCGCCCGCCGTCGGCCTCCAGGAGGGCGAGCACTTCCACCCCGAAGGTGTGGTCCAGGACGGTCTGCACCCGACGCAGCCTGCGCCGCACAGCGACCGGTCCCTCGGCGGGATCCGCATCGATGCCCAGGGCCAGGACGAGCGCGGGCCCTTCGAGGCGGAGCTGGTCCAGGAGGACATGTCCGGGCGGGACCATCCCGTCGAGCAGCCCGCGCACCAGGGAGCGCACTTGGGCCCGCTGCTCGGCCTCCAGGGCGGACCGTTCGTCGAGATACGTCTCGGCCACGGCCCCCACGATCCCCTGGTGCGACTGCAGCAGTACGTCCACGAGCTCGACCAGCGCGCCTTCCTCACCGGGGCCCGCAGCGTCGCGCAAGGCCTGCCACAGGACGTAGACGCCCTGCGCGTGGGTGCGCAGGAGGAGGTGCAGCGGCATGCCCTCCTCGGCCCGCTGGGCGGCGCGCTCGCGGAACAGTCGGTGACTGCCGGGCTGGGCCAGGTCCGGCTCGCTGACACTGCGCAGGAAGAGCCGTACGCCGTGCCGGGCGGTCGCGGCGACTTCCAAGTCCTTCACGTCATCCGGGAGTTCGGCGTATCCGGGCAGTTCCTCGAACGACTCGCGAGCCATGCGGCGGGCGAGTTCGTTGACTCCGGGTTCGCAGCGCGCGGCCAGGGAGCGGGCCTCGGGCGACAGGGCCACTGTTCCTCCATTCCCCCATGGACATGGACGGGCACTGCGTTTGTGACGCGTCACATTACCCACGGGTCGGACGTGTGACGTGAGGCGGTGTTCGATCTCACATCGGGGGCCGAAACTCGTGGCCGGTGGCAATCGACCGCACTGCACACGAGGAGCCGAGGACATGACCGAACACAAAGAGCGGGACCACACCGAGTACACCGACTACATCGACCGGGTCTGGCAGGGCGCCGAGACGCTGCTGCCTCATCTGGCGGGCACGTACTCCGGGAGGGAACTGGTGCGCCTGCGTGACCGTGTGGGCTTCTTCCCCGCGTTCGCCAACGTGGCGGCCTTCGACACGGGCGACGGTGTGGTCCTCGTCGACTCGGGTGACTTCCGTACGGCGGGCCAACTGCACGAGGCCGTCGCCGGGTTCGGCGCGGGACCGGTGCGCTCCGTGGTGTACACACATGGTCACGTGGACCACGTCTTCGGAGTGGCCCCCTTCGACCAGGAGGCCGACGAGAGCGGCGGACCGCGCCCCGAGGTGATCGCTCACGAGGCCGTCCCCGCACGGTTCGACCGCTACATAAGGACGGCGGGTTACAACTCCTGGATCAATCGCAGGCAGTTCGGGGTGCCCTCCCTGGAGTGGCCCACCACATACCGGTATCCGGACGTCGTCTACCGGGACCGTCTCACCGTGCGGCGCGGGGAGCTGACGTTCGAGCTCGTGCACGCGCGCGGGGAGACCGACGACCACACCTACGTATGGATCCCCGAGCTCAGGACGCTGTGCACGGGCGACCTGTTCATCTGGAACACGCCCAACGCGGGCAACCCCCAGAAGGTGCAGCGCTATCCGGAGGACTGGGCGCGCGCCCTGCGCGCCATGCAGGAACTCGGCGCCGAACTCCTGCTCCCTGGGCACGGCGTCCCCGTGGTCGGCTCCGACCGCGTGCACCAGGCTCTCGACGACACCGCGCGCCTCCTGGAGTCGCTGTGCGAGCAGACCAGGGCGCTGATGAACGCGGGCCACCGCCTCGACGCGGTCATCCACGGGGTGAAGGCCCCCGAGGACCTGCTGGCGAAGCCGTACCTCCACCCGGCCTACGACGAGCCGGAGTTCGTCGTACGCAATCTGTGGCGCCTGTGGGGCGGCTGGTACGACCAGAACCCCGCGCACCTCAAGCCCGCCCCGGAGGCGGACGTCGCGGCCGAGTTCGCGCGAGCTGCCGGTGGGGCGTCCGCACTGGCGCTGCGCGCCTCCGAGCTGCTCGCCGCCGGGGAACTGCGTCTCGCCTCGCATCTGGCGGAGACGGCGGCCCTCGCGGCGCCCGCCGACCAAGAGGTGGCACGCGTGCGTGCCGACGTGTTCGCACGGCGCGCCCTCCAGGAGACGTCGACCATGGCCCGCGGTGTCTTCCACTGGGCCGCCGCAGAGTCGGCCGCCGTGGCCGCCGGCACTGACGTGCAGACGGAGTTGACGCGCTCCCCCGAGGGACGCAGGCGGGCCGAGGGGGCCATCAGCGTCGGTGTGGTCGACGACGAAGACGGCTGCTGCTGATGAGCCGGGCGTGGCGCACCACGTGGCTGCTGCTCGCCTTCATGCTCGTGAACTTCGCGGACAAGGCCGTGCTCGGGCTCGCGGGCCCGGAGATCCGGGCGGACTTCGGCATCACCCGGCAGGAGTTCGGCACGGCGCAGTCGGCCTTCTTCGCGCTGTTCTCGCTGGCCGCTCTCGGGGTCTCGGCCCTGACGCGGCGCGTGCGGACGACGACCCTCCTCCTGGTGCTCGCGCTGCTCTGGTCGGTCGCGCAACTGCCGATGCTGTGGGGAGCCGCGGGGTTCGGCACGCTACTGGCCACGCGCGTGCTCCTCGGCGCGGCGGAGGGGCCGGCCGCCCCGGTCGCCATGCACCACGTCCACGGCTGGTTCCCGCAGCGGGAGCGGGCCCTGCCGACCGCGGTCCTGCTGGTCGGCGCGGCGGCCGGAGTGGCCGTCGCCGCGCCCGTGCTCACATGGGTGATCACGCACTGGGGCTGGCGCTGGTCGTTCGGTGCCGTCGGTCTGGCGGGTCTCCTCTGGGCTGTCTGCTGGCGGCTGTGGGGCGCGGACGGGCCGCTGGCACCGGCGGTCGCCAGGAAGCCGTACGAGGACGCCGCGAAGCCGTACGAGGACGCTGAGCGGGCACCGGTCGCCAGGAAGCCGTCCGAGGCCGCCGAGCAGACCTCCACGACCACGACGAGCACGGTGCCGTTGCGCGCCGTCCTGCTGTCCGGCACGTTCCTCACCGCCGCGTTCGGCTCGTTCGCCGCCTACTGGTCGATGAGCACCATGCTGACGTGGGCACCGGACTATCTGGAGAGCGTCGTCGGCTGGGACCTGCATCAGGCGGGCACCATGGTCGGCCTGGGCGCCCTCGCCAACGGGGCGGTCCTCCTCGGGCACGGCCTGATCGCCCAGCGCTCCGCCCGCAAGGACACACCCCGGCGCCTGCCCCCGGACGCAGGCGCGGGTCTCCTCGTCATCGTCGCGGGCTGCGCCACCGCCGTGTACGGCACGACAGGCACCCTGGCGGTCAAGGTGCCCATGATGCTCGGCCCCATGGCACTCGCCATGGTCATGCTGACGGTGGCGTCCACGGCCTGCGCCCGGATCGCTCCGCCGCCCCAACGCGGCGTCGTCCTGGGCGCCTTGACCTTCGTCTACGCGCTGGGCGGCATCCTGTCGCCCCTCGTGCTCGGCGGCATGGTGGACCGCGCGAGGACGGTGTCGGCAGGCTACGAAGAGGGCTGGCTTCTCACCGCCGGGCTGCTGGTGACGGCGGGGGTGCTGGCCGCGCTCTTCTGCCGCCCGGAGACGACGGCCCGGCGACTCGGCCTTCCGGAGCCCGCGGCGGGGTCGACGCCGCAGGTGCCGGTGGCTCACTGAGTGGGGCCGGCCGCCGCACAAGGGGTTCACGCGCGCGTGGGGCTCATCCCGTCACGGCGCGCAGCCCGGCCGTGACCACGACGGCCGCCGCGACGACGACCAGGAACGGCGCGCGCAGTATCAGCGCGACCGCAGCCGCGGCCAGCCCGGCCGCCTTCACGTCGAGAAGGGGCGTGGTGCCTTCGGCGAAGGTCTGCTGGGCCGTGAGCGCGGCCAGCAGGGCCACAGGGAGCAGCGCCGCCAGCCGCCGGACCAGTGGCCGTTCCAGGACACCGGCGGGCACGAGAAGGCCGATGAGCTTGACGGCGTAACAGCCGACTGCGGTCACCGCGACCGCGATCCAGATGTTCATCGGCCCTCTCCTTGTCGGCCGGCGGCCTTCTGCGAGTTCTCCTGTGAGTTCTCTTGCGCGTTTTCTCGCGGGTTCTCCTGCGGGTTCTCCTGCGGGTTCTCCTGCGCGTTCTCCTGCGCGTTCTCCTGCGGGTGCTCTCCGGTCGCTCTCCGTGCCGCCCGGCGCCCCTCTACGTAGAGCACGGCCGGCGCGGCGAGCGCGGCCACCAGGACCGGGACGCCCGCCGGCAGGACGGGCAACAGCCCCAGGCCGAGGATGACGGCGATACCGGCCACCGTCCGATCCGTGGAGGTCCGCAGCATCGGCGCGAGCAGCGCCAGGAAGACCGCGGGTCCGGCCGCGTCGAGCCCCCAGGCGTCGGTGTCCCCGATGGCCTCCGCGCCGAGCGCCCCGAGCAGGGTCGTGAGGTTCCACAGCACGTAAAGGGTGAGTCCCGTGACGGTGAAGCCGATGCGGGCGCTGCGGCGCGTGGGCTGGGCGAGCCCGACGGCGGCGGTCTCGTCGATGACCCAGTGCGCGGCGAAGGGGCGCACCACGCGCGGGAGGGCGAGCAGCTGGGACAGGCGCAGCCCGTAGAAGGAGTTGCGCACGCCGAGGAAGAAGGCGCCCGCCGCGGCGGTGAGCGGGTTGCCGCCGGCCGCGATGGCGCCGACGAGGGCGAACTGCGAGGCCCCGGTGAAGACGAGCAGGCTGAGCGCGCAGGTCTGGAGCACGCTGAGGCCGCTGCCGGCCGAGGTCACGCCGAAGGCGAACCCGGAGAGTCCGACGGCGACACCGACACCGAGTGCGTCCCGGACGACGGCGGAATCGGCCTTCTCAGCCCCTCCGCCCGCAGGCCTGCCTGCTTCGGACCTTCCGTCCCCATGCCTCCCAGCAAGCCCAGGCGCGCCCGGCTCCCGTGCTGATCCGGCGCGTTCTGATCCGGCGCCTTGTGATCCGGCGCGTATCGCTGCGGATGTTGTCTGTTCTGCCACGCCTCCGACGGTACGAGGGAGCCGGCGGCCGGGTCTTGTACGTTCTTGCGCTCCCGCTGGTAGGCGCCGGGCGGTACGCCCACGATCCGCGTGAAGTGCCGGTTCAGGTGCGGCTGGTCCGTGAAGCCGACCGCCACGGCCGCGTCGGCCGGCACCGTGCCGACGTCCAGGAGGCGGCGCGCAGCCCGCACGCGCGCGTTGGTGAGCCAGGTGTGCGGCGGCATGCCGTACGCGTCCCTGAAGGCGCGCAGCAGGGCGAACGGACTGGTGCCGAGTTCGGTGGCGAGGGCCTCCAGGGACGGCGGCTCGGCCATCCGCTCGACGAGTACGGCACGCGCGCGTGCCGCGATCGTGGTGCCGGCGGACGGCACGGGGCGCGCGGTCATGGGCTGCCCGTGATCGCGCAGCAGCCGGGCGACGACGATGCGCAGCAGGCTGTCGGCGGCGAGCGCGTTGCCTTCCTCGGCCGCGCGGTGCACCTCGCGGATGAGGTGGGCCGCGTGCGGGTCACCCACGATCGGCTCGGCGAACGCGGCCGTCCCGCGGACCGACGTGGTCTCGCCGGCGATCTCCGCTATGACATCGGCCGACGGATAGAGCGTGTGGTACGCCCAGCCCTCGGGTTCTCCGGCCCTGGCGGTGTGGGCCACCTCGGGATTGATCATGACGACACTCCCGGGTCCTGCGTGCACAGTGCCGGTCGGCAGTCCCACGTCCTCGATGCCGCTGGCGACCGCGCCGAAGACGTACCCGTCGTGGCTGTGGCGGGGGAAGGTGTGGCGGACGTAGCGCGCCCGCAGCAGGTCGAGGCCCGGCAGCTGTTCGTAGCGCCAGTGCCTGGCCCATTCCTTCGTTCCCGACCCCGCCATGGGTCCCATTCTGCGCCACGACCGGGCCGCGCCGCCCGCCGCCGGGGACCGGACGCGGAGCGTTTGCGCAGGTCCGGGCCGTTGTCAGTGGGGAGGTGCACGATGGGTGCATGGTCAGGTCCGCACGCAGCCCGCTCGACGGTTTCTCCCCCGCGACCCGCAGTTGGTTCACGGGGGCGTTCTCCGCGCCCACGTCCGCGCAGGCCGGGGCGTGGCAGGCCATCGGCGAGGGCTCGGACGTGCTGGTCGTCGCGCCGACGGGTTCCGGCAAGACCCTGGCCGCGTTCCTGGCCGCCCTGGACCAGCTGGCGTCGACGCCACCCCCGGCCGACCCGAAGAAGCGCTGCCGCGTCCTGTACGTCTCGCCCCTCAAAGCCCTCGCGGTCGACGTGGAGCGCAATCTGCGCAGCCCGCTCACCGGTATCCGGCAGGAGTCGGTGCGCCTCGGACTGCCAGAGCCCGAGGTGAAGGTCGGCATCCGCTCCGGGGACACACCCCCGGCCGAGCGCCGCGCCCTGTCGACCAGGCCGCCGGACATTCTGATCACGACGCCCGAGTCGCTGTTCCTGATGCTCACGTCCGCCGCGCGTGACGCGCTCACGGGCATCGAGACGGTGATTCTCGACGAGGTGCACGCGGTCGCCGGCACCAAGCGCGGCGCCCATCTCGCGCTGTCCCTGGAGCGGCTCGACGAGCTGCTGCCCCGGCCCGCCCGCCGGATCGGCCTCTCGGCGACGGTCCGTCCCGTCGACGAAGTGGCGCGCTACCTGTCGCCGCAGCGCAAGGTGGAGATCGTCCAGCCCCGCTCGGGCAAGGAGTTCGACCTCTCGGTGGTCGTCCCCGTGGAGGACCTGGGCGAGCTCGGCGGCTCGCCCGTCGCCGACTCGGACCAGGGCGCGGAGCGGCCGTCCATCTGGCCGCACGTCGAGGAGCGCATCGCCGACCTGGTCCAGTCGCACCGCTCGACGATCGTCTTCGCCAACTCCCGCCGCCTGGCCGAGCGCCTGTGCAACCGGCTGAACGAGATCGCGTACGAGCGGGCGACGGGCGAGACCCTCCCCGAGGACCACACACCGGCCGAGCTGATGGGCGGCTCGGGCGCGGCGACCGGAGCGCCGGCGGTCATCGCCCGCGCCCATCACGGATCGGTCTCCAAGGAGCAGCGCGCCCTCGTCGAGGAGGATCTGAAGGCGGGCCGCCTGCCCGCCGTTGTCGCCACGTCCAGCCTTGAGCTGGGCATCGACATGGGCGCGGTGGACCTCGTCGTCCAGGTGGAGTCCCCGCCCTCCGTAGCCTCCGGCCTCCAGCGCGTGGGGCGCGCGGGACACCAGGTGGGCGCGGTCTCCACCGGCGTGGTCTTCCCGAAGTACCGGGGCGACCTCGTCCAGGCGGCGGTCGTCACCGAGCGCATGCGCACGGGCTCCATCGAGTCCCTTCGTGTCCCCGCCAACCCCCTGGACGTGCTGGCCCAGCAGCTGGTCGCGATCACGGCGCTCGACACATGGCAGGTGGACGACCTGCTCGCCCTCGTCCGCCGTGCGGCGCCCTTCGCATCGCTTCCGGAGTCCGCGTTCACGGGCGTCCTCGACATGCTCGCAGGCCGCTACCCCTCCGACGCGTTCGCCGAGCTGCGTCCACGCGTGGTGTGGGACCGCATCGCCGGCACGGTCACCGGACGCCCCGGTGCCCAGCGCCTGGCCGTCACCTCCGGAGGCACGATTCCGGACCGCGGCCTCTTCGGGGTGTTCCTCGCCGGATCCGACCCCAAGAAGGGCGGCGGGCGGGTAGGGGAGCTCGACGAGGAGATGGTCTACGAGTCCCGGGTCGGCGACGTGTTCACGCTCGGCACGAGTTCCTGGCGCATCGAGGACATCACGCGCGACCGCGTGCTGGTCTCCCCCGCGCCCGGCGTCCCGGGCCGGCTCCCGTTCTGGAAGGGCGACCAGCTCGGCCGCCCGCTCGAACTGGGGCGCGCGGTGGGCGCGTTCCTGCGCGAGGTCGGCTCCCTCTCCCCGGAAGACGCCCGGCTCCGGCTGTTCGCGGCGGGCCTCGACGCCTGGGCCGCCGACAATGTGCTGGCCTATCTGTCCGAGCAGCGCGAGGCCTGCGGCCACATCCCGGACGACCGCACCATCGTGGTCGAGCGGTTCCGTGACGAGCTGGGCGACTGGCGGGTCGTCGTGCACTCCCCCTTCGGCGCGCAGGTGCACGCGCCCTGGGCGCTCGCTCTCGGTGCGAGGCTCGGCGAGAAGTACGGCATGGACGCCCAGGTCATGCACGCCGACGACGGCATCGTGCTGCGCCTTCCCGACGCCGACCTCATGAGCCTCGACCTCCTGGACCAGGAGCCCTCCAAGGCCGGTTCGGAGTACGACGCCGACCAGGCGCCCCTCGGGGCCGCCGACGTCGCCTTCGACAAGGGAGACGTCAGCCAGATCGTCACCGACCAGGTCGGTGGATCGGCCCTGTTCGCCGCCCGCTTCCGCGAGTGCGCGGCCCGCGCCCTCCTGCTGCCCCGCCGCAACCCCGGCAAGCGCACCCCCCTGTGGCAGCAGCGCCAGCGCGCCTCCCAACTCCTCCAGGTGGCCAGCGAGTTCGGCTCGTTCCCGATCGTCCTCGAAGCCGTACGGGAGTGCCTCCAGGACGTGTTCGACGTGCCCGGCCTCGCCGAGCTGATGGGTGACATCGAGTCCCGCAAGGTCCGCCTCGTCGAGGTGACCACCCCGGAGGCCTCCCCGTTCGCCCGCTCCCTCCTGTTCGGCTACGTCGCGCAGTTCCTGTACGAGGGCGACTCCCCGCTCGCCGAGCGGCGCGCCGCGGCCCTCTCGCTGGACTCGCGGCTGCTCGCCGAACTGCTCGGCCAGGCCGAGCTGCGCGAGCTCCTCGACGCGGACGTGCTCGCCGAGCTGGAGCAGGAGCTCCAGTGGCGCACCGACGACCGCCGCATCAAGGACGTCGAGGGCGTCGCGGACCTGTTGCGCGTCCTCGGGCCGCTCACGGAAGCCGAGTTGGCGGAGCGGGGCGCCGAGCCGGGGTGGGCCGCAGAGCTGGGTTCCGCCCGCCGCGCCATCCGGGTCCGTATCGCGGGCGCCGACCACTGGGCGGCCATCGAGGACGCGGGCCGGCTGCGGGACGCGCTCGGCACCGCGCTGCCCGTCGGTGTCCCCGAGGCCTTCATGGAGCCCGTAAAGGATCCCCTGGGCGACCTTCTCGCCCGGTACGCGCGCACGCACGGCCCGTTCACCTCGGCCGCGGCCGCCGCCCGCTTCGGCCTCGGCGCGGCGGTCACGGACGGCGCGCTGCAACGCCTGGCGGCGACCGGGCGAGTGGTGCAAGGCGAGTTCCACCCGGCCGGCATCGGCCAGGAGTGGTGCGACGCGACGGTGCTCCGCCGACTGCGCCGGCGTTCCCTCGCGGCCCTGCGGCACGAGCTGGAGCCGGTCCCGCCCGCCGCCCTCGCCCAGTTCCTGCCCCAGTGGCAGCACATGGGAGGGCACGGGCTGCGCGGTGTCGACGGTCTGGTGCGCGCGGTCGAGCAGTTGCAGGGCGCGTCCGTACCGGCGTCCGCCCTGGAGAAGCTCGTCCTGCCGTCCCGGGTCTCGGGCTACGCCCCCGCGATGCTCGACGAACTCACGGCGTCGGGCGAGGTCGTGTGGGCGGGCGCGGGTTCCCTGCCCGGCAAGGACGGCTGGGTCTCCCTGTATCTGGCCGACACGGCCCCCCTGCTGCTCCCCGCACCGCACCCTCTGGAGCTCACCGCACTCCACCAGTCCGTCCTGGACACGCTCTCCGGTGGCTACGGCCTGTTCTTCCGCCAGATCGCCGACCAGGTCCGCGCGACGACGCACCCCGACGCCGCCGATCCCCAACTGGCGGACGCGCTCTGGGATCTGGCCTGGTCCGGGCGGCTCACGAACGACACGCTGGCTCCGATGCGCTCGCTCCTCGGGTCGGGCCGCACCGCGGGATCCACGGCTCATCGCGCCCGCCGCGCGATCCCGCGCGGGCGCTACGGAGGCCTCACCTCCGCCGCGCGGACCGCCTCCCGTTCGGGCCCGCCGACCGTCGCGGGCCGCTGGTCTCTGCTGCCCGCCATCGACCCCGACCCGACGGTGCGCGCTCACGCCCTGGCCCGCACCCTCCTCGACCGGCACGGCGTGGTGACCCGGGGCGCAGTCGCCGCGGAAGGCGTGGAGGGCGGCTTCTCCGCGGTGTACCGCATCCTGTCCGCCTTCGAGGAGAGCGGCCAGGCCCGGCGGGGGTACGTCGTCGAGGGCCTCGGCGCCGCGCAGTTCGCGATGGACGGCGCGGTGGACCGCCTGCGCGCGGCCGCGAACGCCCGCGACCGCGGCGACGCCCCGCCCGACCCCTACGCAGGCTCGCCCAGCACGCCGACGAACCCCGCACCCGACCCGTCAGCCGCCTGGGACCCGTCCTGGTCCACCGCCACCGGACCGCACGCCGTCCCGGACTTCCCGCCGGACCTCCCCTCGCACGGGGTCCCGGACTTCCCTGCGGACCTTCCCCCCGGCTTCTCCCCGGACGCCGTCCCGGACTTCCCCCCGGACTTCGCGGAACGCAACGCCTGGCCCGCACCCGGCCGCCCAGGCCCCGGCCCGGATCGCACCCCGCGCCGCCGAAGAGCCGCGTCCCGAGCCGTCGTCCTCGCCGCCGCCGACCCGGCGAACGCCTATGGAGCGGCCCTGCCCTGGCCCGACTCCCCCACCGGCGCCGGACACAAGCCGGGCCGCAAGGCGGGCTCCCTGGTCGTGCTCGTCGACGGCGAGCTGACCCTGTACATGGAGCGCGGCGGCAAGACCCTGCTGGCCTGGCCCGCCTCCGAAGGCGACCCCGGCGCGCTCACCGCGGCCGACCTGGCCGAGGACTCCCGACTGCCCGCCGCGGCAGAGGCGCTGGCCGACGCCGCCAGGGCGGGTTCCCTCGGCACGATCACCGTGGAGCGGATCAACGGCTCCGCCGCTCTGACCTCCCCGTTCTCATCCCTCCTGGAGACAGCCGGCTTCCACGCAACCCCGCGAGGCCTACGCCTGCGCGCGTAGTCCCGACGTCATACCGAACGCACTCACCCGAACCCTCACGACATCACCGGCCCACCGCTCCCCCTCCATGGCCACCCACGCCAGCCTTCCCCCGCTGCCACCCGTACCGCCCCGTACCTCCCGTGCCACCCTTGACCCATGCCCGAAGGAGACACCGTCCTGCAGACCGCGCGGCGTCTGCACACCGCCCTCGCGGGCCAGGTGCTCATCCGCTCCGACCTGCGCGTACCCCGCTTCGCCACGGCCGACCTGACCGGCCGCACCATCCTCGACGTCACCCCGCGCGGCAAGCACCTCCTCACCCGCATCGAGGGCGGCCTCACCCTGCACTCGCACCTCCGCATGGACGGCTCCTGGAAGGTGTACGCACCCGGAGAGCGCTGGACCGGCGGCCCCGGCCACCAGATCCGCGCGGTCCTCGGCAACGCCAACCGCACCGCCGTGGGATATCGCCTCCCCGTCCTCGAACTCCTGCGCACGACCGACGAGATCAAGGTGGTCGGCCACCTCGGCCCCGACCTGCTCGGCCCGGACTGGGACGCAGCCACGGCCCTGCGCAACCTCCTCCGTGACCCGGCCCGCCCCCTCGGCGAGGCACTCCTCGACCAGCGCAATCTCGCGGGCATCGGCAACGTCTACAAGTCCGAGCTGTGCTTCCTCCTCCAGGTCACCCCCTGGCTGCCCGTCGGCGACCTCCCGGCCGACATCGCCGCCCGCCTCCCCGAACTCGCCAAGCGGCTCCTCGAAGCCAATCGCGACCGCCCCGCACGCGTCACCACCGGCAGCGGCCGCCCCGGCCAGCGGCTCTACGTCTACGGCCGGGCTCCTCGCCCCTGCCTGCGCTGCCGCACCCCGATCCGCGTGGCCGACCAGGGCGACGGCTCCCGCGACCGCCCCACCTACTGGTGCCCCTCCTGCCAACACGGCCCGGCCCCACGCCCGTACGCCAAGCAGCCCGCGCACGCCAGATAGCGCAGCCCCCTCCGAAACCACACCAGATAGCCCGTACAAGCTAATTGACGATCCGTCAGAAATGCTCGTACGGTCCCCTCATGCCCGTCACCGCGTACGACCTCACCGGACGCACCGCATTCGTCACCGGCGCCGCGAGCGGCATCGGACGCGCTTCCGCCCTGCTGTTGGCCGATGCCGGAGCCACCGTGCACTGTGCCGACCGCGACGCGCAGGGCCTGCACGAGACGGAGACGCTGATCAAGGCCAGGGGCGGCACGGCCCGCACCCACGCCCTCGACGTCGCGGACCGCACCCAGCTCGCCGAGGCGGTGACCTCGGCCGTCGACGCGACGGGCCGTCTCGACGTCATGGCCGCGATCGCCGGGATCATGCACAGCAGCCCCGTCCTGGAGACCCGCGACGAGGACCTCGACCGCGTCCTCGGCATCAACTTCAAGGGCGTGCTGTACGCCTGCCAGGAGGCCGCCCGCGCCATGATCGCGACGGGCACGCGCGGCAGCATCGTCACGATGGCGTCGGGAGCCGTGGACACCGGCGGCCCCGGGCTGCTCTGCTACGGGGTCTCGAAGGCCGCGGTCGTCCAGCTGACCAAGACGCTTGCGACCGAGGTCGGCCCACAGGGCATCCGCGTCAACGCGGTCGCGCCCGGCTGGATCCGTACACCCATGACCGGCCGGCACGATGCGGCGGAGCAGTCGCACACCGAGGCCCTGATGGTCCGGATGTCCCCGCTGGGCCGCGTAGGCGAGGCGGACGACATCGCACACGCCGTTCTGCACCTGGCGTCGGACGCGTCCTCGTTCACGACGGGTCAGATCCTCCGCCCGAACGGCGGCGTCGCCATGCCCTGGTAAGCCACCCACCCCCAGCCCTCACCCACCGCGTCGGCCCCACAGACGCACCACCAGGCCGCACGGCTCCCGCGGCCCCGGCGGCTCGCGACTTGGGCACGCAGTGCACCGGCAACAGGCTCAGCCCCCACCCACCGGCCGCCACGGTCCCCTCGAACGCTCCCGCGTCCGGCGAGAAGGCCAGCCGCAGCACACCCCACCACCACAGCACCCCGAAGGCCACGCCCGGTATCCAGCGCGCGTTCCGCCACACCCCGGCCGGTATTCCGCGCACGGTCCGCCATGCCACGGCCGCCACCTCCTGCCCGATGCCGGATCGGATCGAACCCGAACGCCGGCGCCACCCGGCGGCAGGGCGCTCCGGAGGCATTTCCGCACACCGAAGGCGCTCCCGCACACGTCGAAATCCCCTTCACCATGGCACGAATGCCCTGATCCGGGCATGTCGAGCCCGCCCGGCGCCCCTGGCTCCGCCCCCGCTCGGCATGCAAAAGCCCCGGCCGATCTCCCGGCCGGGGCTTTCACACACTTATGAGTGACACCTGCACGAGGCGTCACGCCGCGCGAAATCACGCAGCGACGACGTCCACCGCTTCCGCAGGCGCCTTGATGGTCACCCGTTCCGGTGGGACACCGGCCACGGAGACAGAATTGAGCCGCGGGCGAACCGGTGCGGGCACCGGATCAGTGGCCGCTGCCGACTCGGCCAGCTCGGCGAGAGCGAGCTCGTCGCTCACCTCGCGCATGAGCTCGGACATCCGTACGTCAAGCGCGTCGCAAATAGCGGACAGCAGCTCGGAGGATGCCTCCTTCTGCCCCCGCTCCACCTCGGAGAGATAGCCGAGCGAGACTCGGGCGGACGAGGAGACTTCGCGCAGAGTACGGCCCTGGCGCTGGCGCTGCCGACGCAGCACGTCACCCAGCAGGCGACGGAGCAGAATCATCGGTGGCTCCCTCCTCGGACCGCGTAGCCGCATCCTTCACGCCCCACCGTACCGCCTTGCGCCGCGGCCGTGCGGGGAGCGATGTCGTGTTCACTCAGGGCTGCAAACATCAAAACCCCCCGTTCTGTTCCGTATCCTGTGCCCGCTCATTCTCTGCGCGTTCGCTCAAGAGCCGCTCAAGCAGCAGCTCAAGCACACTCCGTACACTCTCCATACGGATTTCCGAACGGTCGCCGTTCAACCGCAACGCGGCCACTTTCCGGCTACGAGCGAAACTGCCGGCCTGAGCCCCGGACCCCTCGACCCCGGCGTCGGCTCCCGCGTCAGCCCCTGCGGAACCCGTCTCGAAGGCCGTGGAATCCCCCGGACCGGCGACGGCCACGAAGACCGTCCCCACCGGCTGCCCGTCCTGCTCGTCGGGCCCGGCGACGCCTGTGGTCGCGATCCCCCAGTCCGCGCCGAGGACCCCGCGCACCCCGGTCGCCATCTGCAGGGCCACCTCGGGATCCACCGCCCCTCGCTCGGCCAGGAGAGTGCCGTCGACGCCGAGGACGTCCCGTTTCAGGTCGGTCGCGTACGAGGTCACGGATCCGCGGAAGACGCGCGAGGCGCCCGGCACCGAGGTGATACCGGCCGCCACGAGGCCACCGGTGAGTGACTCGGCGACCGCGAGCGTCTCGCCGCGCTCGGCGAGCAGCCGGAGCACCACGGCGGCGGGGGGGGGGGCCGCCCCCCCCCCCCCCCCCCCCCCCCCCCCCCCCACACCCCCCCCCCCCCCCCCCCCCCCCCCCCCCCCCCCACCCCCCCCCCCACCCCCCCCCCCCCCCCCCCCCCCCCCCCCCCACCCCCCCCCCCCCCCCCCCCCCACACCCCCCCCCCCCCCCCCCCCCCCGCCC
>NZ_JBWKIS010000038.1:0-76153 GCF_056432625.1 Streptomyces sp. NPDC045026 | reverse complement strand
AGGGTCAGACGGGCATTACGGTGGGACATGAAGGCCTCCGTGCGGTGAAGATTCGACACCTCCACCACACACGGAGGCCTTCGCCCTCTTCAAGGACCGCGCGTGTCAACAACGCTCATGCTCAATACATCTAGCGCGGAACCCCGGGCGTTCACGCCTGGGAGGAAGCGCTTCTCTGGACTGCTCTGACCTGCAGGTTCCCACGGGTCCGCACGGTTGACCTCAGCCGGGACGCCTCTGGTTCTCGATGTACTCCTTGATGATCGACAGTGGGGCGCCCCCGCACGAGGCGGCAAAGTACGAGGGCGACGAAGTGGTCACCCCACAGGTACTTGCGGATATGTCCCGGGAAACTCCTGACGGAGTCTGCGGGCGGAGACGCCCTTGGGGGAGCCGGCCAGCCGGGACAGGGGAACCTTCGGCGGGTAGTGCACCAGCAGGTGTACGTGATCGGTCTCGCCGTTGAACTCGACCAGCTCTGTTTCGAAGTCCTTGCAGACGGCGCGCATGACTTCCTCGCAGCGTCGAAGGATCTCGTCGGTGAATGGTCCGCGCCGGTACTTGGGTGTGAAGACCAAGTGGGCGTGGAGGGTGTGGACGACCGTGCGACCCCTGCGAATATTGGGGTTTGGCTCCCAGCGTGGTGACATAGATCGTTACGATCGCTCGGGTGAAGCTCGTGACGCAGGTCAAACTCATGCCGGATGCCGTGCAGGTATCCGCGCTTGAGCGCACCTTGCGCACGGTCAACGAGGCCGCGAACTGGGTGTCGGCGGTGGCGTTCGAGCACGGTGTCCCGCGTGAGTACGAGCTGCGCAAGCACACCTACGGCGAACTGCGGTCCCGGGGACTGGGGGCGCAGGCTGCCCAGCACCTCATCAAGAAGACCCGCGATGCCTACACGACGCTCAGGGCCAACATCCGCGCCGGGAACCTCGGCAAGCCTGGATCGAAGCGCCGTACCAAGGCGGAGTCCAAGCCCATCGCCTTCCGGCCCGAGGCTGCGCAGCCGTATGACGACCGGTGTTTGAGCTGGCAGTACGAAGCGCAGACGGTGAGCATCTGGACAACCTCCGGGCGCATCAAGAACGTCCGCTTTGCCTGCTCGCCTGACGCACTCATGACGCTCCGGGACCACCGGCAGGGCGAATCGGACCTGATCGAACGCGACGGCGTGTTCTACCTGCTCGCGACCTGTGACGTTCCCGAGGCCGAGCAGTACGAGCCCGGCCACTTCATCGGCGTAGACCTTGGTATCGCCAGCATCGCCACCACGTCCACCGGCCACAAGACCGCCGGGCGCGGCCTGAACCGCCACCGCAAGAGGCAACTCGACCTGCGCAAGAAACTCCAGGCCAAGGGCACCAAGTCCGCCAAGCGGCTGTTGAAGAAGCGCAGCCGGCGCGAACAGTGCCACGCGAAGAACCAGAACCACATCATCGCCAAGACGATCGTGACCGAGGCTGAACGCACCTCGGCCGGAATCTCCCTGGAAGAACTCAAGGGAATCCGGCAGAGGGTACGGCTCCGCAAGCCCCAACGGGTCGCGCTCCACTCCTGGGCCTTTGCCCAGCTCGCAGACTTCATCGTCTACAAGGCCCGCAGGGCCGGCGTCCCCGTGGTCTTCGTCGATCCCGCCTACACCTCGCAGCAGTGCTGCGAGTGCGGCCACATCGACAAGAAGAACCGGTCAAGCCAGGCCCTTTTCACCTGCCGGAGCTGCGGGGTCGTTGCCCACGCAGACCGGAACGCTTCCCACAACATCGCCCGCAAGGGCGAGGCTGTGTGGACTGCGGGGCGTGAGTCACGCGTCCCTGCCACCCCATAAGGGTGTCTGGACGGAGGAGCCCACCCAGCAGCCAGTTGGACGCTACCTCCAAGCCCGATCCTTTAGAACCGGGTCAAGTTGACCTGGGCGCAGTCCCTGCCCAGACCGGAAGCCATCGTGATCATCTCGGCGCACTGGGAGGACGCACCGGCCGCGATCTCGGGCGCGGCGGCGGGCACCCCGCTCTACTACGACTTCAGCGGTTTCCACCCCCGCTACAAGACCCTGCCTTACGCGACCCCGGACGCGACCGACCTCGCCCGTCGGCTCGTGGCCACGCTCAGTCCGGCGACCACGGTGCACGAGCGCCCTGACAGAGGTCTCGACCATGGTGCGTTCAATCCCCTCATGGCCATGTATCCCGCGGCCGACGTTCCGGTCGTCCAGCTGTCGATGCCCAGCCTCGATCCCGCTGCGTTGTTCGCGTTCGGGGCACGTCTGCGATCCCTGCGCGAGGAAGGCATCCTGGTCATCGGCTCGGGCTTCATGACCCACAGCTTCGCGGTCTTCCGCCGTCCGGACCTCGCCGCACAGACCAGAGCCTTCGACGAGTGGGCCGTCGACGCACTCGGGCGGGGTGATGTCGATGCCCTCGCCGACTACCGGCGCAAGGCGCCCGGGGCCTCGGTCGCCCACCCGACGGCCGACCACTACGTACCCCTGCTGGCCACAGTCGGCGCCGCCAGCGACCCCGGCAGCGCCACCAGCGAGATCGACCGCATGGTCATGGGCAACTCCACCCGGTCGGTGCAAATGAACTGAGGGCCGGGCTGCCCGGGGCGAGTTCACTGACGCGGACCGCCGGGCGCTGTCGCTGCTGTTCTGGACCCACGTGAATCCGTACGGCAGATTCGAGCTGGACATGAACAGCCGCCTCGACCTGGACCTGCCCGTCCGGGTGACGGTGCCCGGCCCGTGCACCTCACAGGGGGAAGCAGCCGAAGTTCCGGTGTGAGACCTTCCGATCCTGGCCGGAGCCAGGCAGCGTGCGTGAGCGCCACCAGGGGGTGTTAGTCATGAGGGGGATGCGTCGCCTTTGCCGGCCGCGGTGGCGTTTTGGACGCAGTCGCGGAGCAGGGCGCGGCGCTGGTCATGTACGTCATCGGGTTCTTGGCTGTTGGCCGCGTATACGTTGCTGACCGGTGACCACGCCATGGACATGGCGATGACCATGGCCATGATGTCGAAGGGGTCACCTGCGCGGACCCTCCCGGCGGCCTGGGCCTCGGCGATGGCCGTGACCTTGCGGTCGTCGTAGTGCTGGTGGGTCTCGACGAGGTGCCCGGCAGGCCGACGCTCCAGGCGTGTCCAGGTCGCCAGTCGGATGAGGTCGGGGCGGCGCAGGTATTCGTCGTAGAGGCGAACGGCCCAGTCCGCGAGATCGTGGGCGTCGATGGGCACGACGTTGGTGATGCGCTCCAGCGAGCTGAGGAAGATCGCGTCGAAGAGTCGTTCCTTGTCGCCGAAGTAGGCGTAGAGCTGTGCCTTGTTGGTGCGCGCTGCCGTCACGATGCGTTCGATGCGCGCCCCGGCGATGCCGTGCTGGGCGAACTCTTCGGTGGCTGCGTCCAGGATGCGCTGGTAGGTCGCGGCGCCTCGCGAGGTTTGGGGCTGTTCCGGCATGCCCGCACCCTACCAAACAGAACAGTTGGTTTGCCTTGGGGTGCAGTCGCACTTACGCTGCAACAGACAGAACAGTCTGTTTAAGGAGTCAGGTATGCGAACGACCATCGGATGGCAGGCGGCCGGTCCGACGGTGCTGCGGCGCGCGTCGCTGGAGCGCCGTGACCTGCGCCCGGATGACATCGCGGTACAGGTCGACTACTGCGGCGTGTGCCACACCGACCTGCACGCCCTGCACGCCTACGACCCGCACGCGAATGCGCCCCTGGTACCCGGTCACGAATTCACCGGTGTGGTGACCGGGACCGGCCCCGAGGTGACCACCTTCTCGGTCGGCGACCACGTCGCGGTGGGCAACATCGTCGACTCCTGCGGCGTGTGCGCCATGTGCGAAGCCGGACAGGAGAATTTCTGTCACTCCTTCCCGACTCTGACCTACGGCGGCATCGACCGGCAGGACGGGTCGACCACCCTGGGCGGCTACTCCCGTGAGTACGTCGTGCGCGACACCTTCGCCTACCCGCTTCCCTCCGCTCTCGACCCGGCCGCGGCCGCCCCGCTGATGTGCGCCGGCGTCACCGTGTGGGAACCCCTGCGCTCCCTGGGCGTGGGCCCCGGCAGTCGCGTGGCCGTGGCCGGGCTCGGCGGTCTGGGCCACCTCGCGGTCATGTTGGCCGTGGCACTCGGTGCCACCACGACCGTCATCAGCCGCACCCAGGACAAGCGTGACGACGCCCGCAAGCTCGGCGCTCACGACCTCATCGACTCCACCGACACCCAGCAGATGGCCACGGCACGGGACACCTTCGACGTCGTCATCGACACCATCTCCGCCCCTCATGGCCTCGCCCCGTATTTGAAACTGGTGGCGATGGACGGCACCCTCAGCCTCCTCGGGTACCTGGGCTCCGTCACCGTCGAGGTCACGGACCTGCTCATCGGCCGCAAGAAGCTCAGTTCCGCGGGCAGCGGAGGCCACCTGGCGACAGCCGAGATGCTCCAGTTCTGCGCCGACAACAGCATCGCCGCCGACATCGAAGTACTCCCGTCGTCACAGGTGGACAGGGCACTCGACCGTCTCCGGCGAAACGACGTCCGCTACCGCTTCGTGCTCGACATGTCCGACCTGGACTGAAGGGACAGTGGGCCGAGCCATGCCGTGCGGGCCGGGCAGCGCCGCGCGCATGGTCCGGCGCCCCGCCCCTCTCGCAAAGGGCCCTGCGCCCGCTGGCACGCGACACCGGCCGCCCGGCGCCTGGCCTGGGCCTGCGGGCTTTTACGGAACTGGTCGCCCGCCTGCTGAAGGTCGCAGCAGAAGCCGCCGGGGAGACCGGCTACCCCCGATAGCTTCAGGAGTTTGAGACCGTCATCCCGGCCCAGGGCACTGACGTGCCGTCAGTTCGAACAGGCGGCTGATCGCATAGAGCTCGTAAAAGGATCATGGGTGGGCCTTCTTGAGGCGTCGCCAGCAGATGGGGCTGCATGCCAGGGAGATGAAGGCGTCGTGGAGTTCGAGGCGTCGTTCCCATCGGATGGCGAGGCGTTTGAACTGGTGGAGGAGGGCGAAGGCATGCTCGACGACGTAGCGGAGTTTGCCCAGGCCCTTGATGTTCGGGGCGCTCTTGCGGGAGATGACCGGCATGATCCGGCGTGTGCGCCGTTCGCGGCGGACTATCCGTGAGCCGTACGCCTTGTCGCCCAGGATGGACTCGGGGCGTCGGCGGTGACGGCCCGGACGCCCGGCCACCGGCGGGATGCCGTCGACGAGGGCGAGAGTCTGCGTGATGTGGTTGACGTTCGCCGCAGTCGTGATGACGTGGAGCGGAGTGTCCTTCCCGTCGCAGATCAGGTGGTGTTTGCTGCCAGTCTTCCGCCGGTCGACCGGCGACGGACCGGTCGCGTCTCCCTATTTTTGGCGCGGACGTGGGAGCTGTCCACGCATGCGCGGGTCCCTTCGAGTTCGCCAGCCGTGTTCAGCTCCGCGAGCAGGATGCGGTGCAACCGGTCGAAGACGCCTGCCTGCTGCCAGCGGTCCAAGCGTCGCCAGCAGGTCTGCCCCGAGTCGAACCCCAGCTTCCGGGGCAGGAGCTGCCTCTTGCGCAGCTGGGAGGTTCTGAAGATGCGGGTGGCCCGCCAGCGACACTGGCGGGCCACCCGCATCTTCAGAACCTCTGCGAGCCGGAGACTTGCCACCCCTCAAATCCACTCCGCCGCGGCGCTCTCCTCGCAGGGCAGCGCGGCGTTGACGTCTGGACCGAGCCGACTGAACTATTCACGCTGATCATCAGCGAGCGGCCCATCTGGTCCACGCCAGCCCGAAACGAAGGCCAACAAGCGGGCAGCCAACACGTCCTGCTGAAACCCGTTGTCGGGTTCTGGATCCCACGGACCGACTCCCGACACTACGAACGGCAGACTCCCGGCGATCGGCCGACTTGAGCCGCGTCCACGCCCCGTACTTCCAGGCGGTCTCCGGCGCTTCGGGGCTCCTCAGACGACTGCTGGCCGAAGAACGGAACCGGCTCAGGGGGCAGCCGCAACAGCACCACTTCGTCAGGGGTTCCTGCGCGGTTGTGACTGGCCCTCCGTCCTCGACGCCGCCGTGGTGCATCCCGATCCGCGGGTACGTTCCAGGCCCGCCGACACCTTCCGGCCCAAGCCCACGTCTGATCAGTGGGTACGCCTGGTCCGCGCCGAACAGTCGCCGAGGCGGCGCGTGCTCTGGGCCTTTTTGCGCCAAACGGTCTCGTTCAGTCACATGCCGTCCCGGGTGACGCTCGTCTCGCCCGCTTGACCTGAGTAGACCTGTCTGTCTAATTTAGTTCGCAACTAGACAGACAGGTCTACTCAGGCTGTGGGTGGGAATGGTCATGACGAATCTCTCGGTCGTCCCGGCGTCCAAACCGGCGCGCACCTCGGATGCGGCGCCCACCGACGCCGTATCCGCGCAGGGCCGGCGGCTGCCACCGGACGTGGCGCTGTACGTACTCGCCTCGATCACCATCTCGTTCCTGGCGGCCTCCAGTGCGCCGACCCCGCTCTACGCGGTCTACCAGGCCGAATGGGGCTTCGACCCGATCACCACCACCGTGGTCTTCGGCGTCTACGCGGTGGCCGTGCTGCTCGGGCTGCTCACCATGGGCAAGCTCTCCGACCACGTCGGCAGGCGGCCGGTGCTGCTGGCCGCGCTGGCGGCGCAGGCCGTCTCGATGATCATATTCGCCACCGCCGACGGCGTGTCGGGGCTAATGATCGCCCGGATCGTCCAGGGACTCTCGACCGGCGCCGCGCTCGGTGCGATCGGGGCGGGGATGATGGACATCGACCGGCCGCGCGGCACGATCACCAACGCGGTCGTCCCGGGCATCGGCACGGCGACCGGCGCGCTGGTCTCCGGCCTCGTCGTCCAGTTCCTGCCCGCCCCCACGCATCTGGTCTACCTCGGGCTGCTGGCGGTCTTCGTCCTCCAGGCCGTCGCCGTCGCACTGATGATGGAGACGGTGATCCGCAAGCCAGGGGCGCCGGCCAGCCTGGCACCGGAGATCAAGCTGCCGCGCGCCGTACGCCGCCCGATGCTGGTGGCCGCGCCGGTACTGTTCGCCGTCTGGGCTCTGGCCGGTCTTTACGGGTCGCTCGGCCCGTCCCTCGCACGGCAGTTGACCGGTTCCAGGTCCGAAGTCCTCGGCGGGCTGAGCCTGTTCGTGCTCGCCGGGGTGGCCGCCGTCTCGGTGCTGGTCCTGCAGAAGGCGGCGACCCGGACGGTGATGCTCACCGGCATCCTCGCGCTGATCGCCGGGGTGGCCCTGACCCTCGTCTCGATCCGCGACTCTTCCCCCACCGGCTTCTTCGTCGGCACCGCCATCGCGGGCGTCGGCTTCGGCAGCGGGTTCCAGGGAGGCATCCGTACGGTGATGCCGCTGGCCCGCCCGCACGAGAGTTCCGGGGTCCTGTCACTGCTCTTCGTCATCTCCTACCTGGGCATGGGGGTGCCCGCCGTGATCGCCGGGTTCCTCGTCGTCCACGCGGGCGGACTGACCGCCACCGCGCAGGAGTACGGCGTCGCCGTGATCGTCCTCGCAGCGTTCGCGCTGCTCGGGCTGGCACGCGGCGGACGGGAATCGGCCGGGGCATAATGTAGACAGATCTGTCTGAAGGAGTGACCGTCATGGCGAGTGTTCAGAGCACCGCGAAGCTGTCGGCGCGTGAGCGCCTGCTCGCCGCCGCGAACGAGCTGTTCTACGCCGAGGGCGTGCAGAGCGTCGGGATCGACCGGGTCATCGAGCACGCGGGCGTGGCCAAGGCGTCGCTGTACAACACCTTCGGCGGCAAGGAGCAGCTGATCCGGGCGTACCTCGACACCCGGCATGCGGGCACCGCCGACCGGCTCACCCGGGCCGTGGAGGAGCGCGACACGCCCCGCGAGCAGATGCTGGCGGTCTTCGAGTCCCAGGGGCGGCAGTTCGACCGGCCCGACTTCCGCGGCTGTGCCTTCATCCGCGCCGGCGCCGAGGCCAGCCCCGGCGGGATGGTCCAGGAAGCGGCGGACGCCTTCCGCGGCTGGATGCGCGAACTCTTCACCCGCCTCGCCGCCGAGGCCGGCGCCGCCGACCCCGACTCCCTGGGCCACCAGCTCCAACTCCTCTACGACGGCGCCGGCATCTCCGCCCTGATGGACCACGACTCCACGGTGGCCGCGACCTCCCACGCGGCGGCGACCGCCCTGATCGCAGCGGCGACGGGCGCATCCGCCGAGGCATGAGCGGCGCCCGGCACGCGGGCCGGGTGGCGTGGTCCGTATCGCGGCCTGCACCCGGGAGTTGACGGTGGAGTGTCCGGGCTGCGGTCGCGGTTCCGCGCGGGCTGTGGGCGGCGGACGTGCGTTGAGCAGCTGGACGGGCTGACCGTGCGCTATCAGCGCCGCAGCCCGCTACTACAACCTCGACTTCCGCGGCGATGCCCGGCAGGCGCTGGAGTTCTACCACTCGGTCTTCGGCGGCCGGCTGATGATCGCCACCTACGGGCGGCCCGACGTCCTGTTTTCAACGGGATGAATGAGGGCCGGTGGGACGGCGGTTTCGGGAGCCGCGTTCATCCATCCGTGAAGGGAGTGGATCACAGTACAGGTTCATGATCGGCGGTGAGAATGGGAGCCACCCCTATCGGGTGGTGCCTCTCGGAGCGGGCTGGGGGCGTGCGGCGGGCCGCCGAATTGTGATCCTTCGGCTCCGCTTCAGTTACTTCGGCAGATCGGCAGATCGGCAGATCGGCAGATCGGCGTGGAGGAAGGGAGCGAGGAGCGCGTACAACGCGTCGGGGCGGTCGAGGGGGATGATGTGGCCGCAGTCCTGGAGCTGGTGTCCGATCAGGTCATCGGCGATGGGACGGAGTTGGCGTTCGAGCCCGGTGCCGACGGGGTGGGAGCCGACGGCCATGGTGGGCATGGTCAGCCGAGCCGTCGCGGCGGCGTCCTGGAGCTGCTGTGCGCTGGTGGGCAGGGCCCGGTAGTAGGAGAACGCGCAGCGCAGGGCCTCGCTCCCGGTGTACGCGTGGACGAAAGCTGCACGGATGTCGTCGGGTATTCCGCGCCCGAGCGTCCCCGAGTCGAGGAAGAAGTCGATGTACGGGGCTTCGTTGCCCGTCAAGACCGTCTCGGCGAGGCCGGGGACGGCGTGGAATCCGAACCACCATGGTGCGCCGCCCGCGACGATGTTTTCTGCTCCGGGCAGGCGGCCGAGCAGTGCTTCCATCACGACCAGGCGCCGGACGAGGCTGGGGCGGCGCAGCGCGAGCAGGACGGCGGGGGCTGCGCCCGCGTCGATGCCGACCACCGCTGCGGAGGGCTCGCCGAGTGCGTCGAGCAGCCCTTCGGCGTCGGCGGCGAGGGTGCCTGCGTCGTAACCGTCGATGGCACGTTCACTGGCGCCGAAGCCTCGCAGGTCCGGGGCGATGACCCGGTACTGCCCGGCCAGTTGCCCCATGATGCCGCTCCAGAGTTGCCAGGTGTGCGGGAAGCCGTGCAGCAGGAGAACCGCAGGTCCGTCCCCGGCGATTGCGACATTGACTTTGACGCCGTTCGTCGCGATGCGACGCAGTTGGTGTGCGGCGGTGACGGGCATGACGGCTCCTCCGGCTGGTTACCATTGGTGACCACAGAACGATAGGTAACTGTCGGGCCGCTTCCTAGACGGCACTTTCAGGGAAGGTGGTGAGCCACAGGTGACCACCCAAGGAGCCCGGCCCGCCGGTCGCGGGGTACGCGGCGATCTGTTCGATCCGCTTTGCCCGACGCGGCAGTTGCTGGACCGCATCGGTACGAAGTGGACGTCCATGGCCGTCAAGACGCTCGCCGATGCCGCACCGGACGAGGTGCGTTTCGCGGAGCTGAGACGCCGGATGCCCGGCGTCTCGCAGAAGATGCTGTCCGTGACCCTGCGAAGCCTGACCCGCGACGGGCTGGTGTCCCGCCGGGTCGAACCGACCGTGCCGCCGCGGGTCTTCTACCGACTTACCGGACTCGGACTGTCCCTGGAAGCCGCGCTTGCGGGGCTGCGGGCCTGGGCGGAGGAGCACATGGCCGAGATCGGCCGCGCCAACGAAGCCGCCGACTAGTAGGACTCCGTTAGGTCGCTCTGGTTCTTGCGTTCTGGCTGGTGGTGGATGTTCTGGGCAGGGGGCAGGGGGCAGGGGGCAGGGGGCGGTGGCAGGTGGTGCAGGTGCCGGTCCAGCAGTTCAGCAGGTCTTGGATGGCGTCGAGGATCTGGTAGAGGGTGACTCCGCTGTATCGGCCTTTGGGGCCAGGCGCTGTTCGGTGAGGAACGCGTGGGCGGCGGTGACCAGGGTGACGTGGTGATGCCAGCCGGTCCAGGAACGTCCCTCGAAGTGGTCCGGGCCGAGGCCGTGCTTGAGTTCCCGGTAGTCGTGCTCGATGCGCCAGCGGATCTTGGCCAGACGGATCAGTTCAGCAAGCGGGGTGTCGGCGGGCAGGCTGGACAGCCAGTAGTCGGTGGTGTCCCGCTCGGGGTACTACGCGTGGCTGGCCGCTCGGCCGGCCCGGCGGGTGCGGCAGCGCGCGGAGGATGAACTCGTCGCGGAAATACGGGTGTTGCACGCCTCCTCGCGTGGCGCCTACGGGGCTCCGCGTATCCAGGCGGCCCTGGCGCGGGCCGGACGGAGGGTGAACCGGAAGAAGATCGAGCGGCTGATGCGCGAGCACCGCGTGTGCGGGAGCACCCGGCGCCGTCGGCGCGGGCTGACGCGGCGGGCGCGGCGGGCGGTGTTCGCCGCGGACCTCGTCCGGCGGGCCTTCACCGCTTCGCGTCCCGGGGCGCGGCTGGTCGGTGACATGACCGAGCCCCCGCCCGTACCACGTCCCCCGCCCCAGGTCGGTCTGTCCTACATGCCGGGCGACACCCTCGTGCTCTGCACCGACGGGCTCATCGAACGCCGTGACGAGGACATCGATGTCGGCCTGGCCCGCCTGATCTCAGCCCTCGCCCAGGACACCGCCCTTCCCTCGACGGGTTGGCGGACGCATTGCCGGCCCGGCTGGGAGTCACCAGCGAGGCCCGCGACGACATCGCTCTGGTCGTCATTCGCCTGTGACGCTGCGAGACCCGAGGTGCGACGCCAGTGCAGCTCAGAGCCATCGGCGGCCTTCTCTGCGAGCGGCACACAATGGCCGCATCGCCGTCGTGCACGGTGGCAGCCACTCCTGCTGTCCCTGCGCTGTTGCGAAGGGAAGCGGACTAGCGTTGGAATCAAGTGTGAGGCTCTTCGGCGGTGCCGTGTCGGCTGGTCTTCCCGCTCCGGGCACAGGGTCCGGCCGGAAGGGGCTCAAGAACGATGCCCTGGGCATGTTCTCCTCGGTCGTCATGGGCCTGGCCTCCACCGGCCCGGCGTACAGCCTCGCCGCCACGCTGGGCATCATCGTGGCCGGAGTCGGATTGCAGGCTCCGATCGTCACCATGCTGGCTTTCGTCCCGATGCTGCTGGTCGCGTACGCCTTCCGGGAGCTCAACGCGAGCAACGCCGACTGCGGGACCACCTTCACCTGGGCCACCCGCGCCTTCGGGCCGCGCACCGGCTGGATGGGCGGCTGGGGTCTCATCGTCGCCAACATCATCGTCATGGCCAGCCTCGCGCAGATCGCCGCTGCCTACGGCTTCCGGTTGATGGGCCTGGACGCACTGGCGGAAAACCGGCTGTGGACCACCGCGGCAGGCGTCGCCTGGATCGCCGTGCTGACAGTGATCTGCTACGTCGGCATCTCGTTCTCGGCGGCTGTACAGCGCTGGCTGCTGTGCCTGGAAGTGGTGATGCTGATCCTGCTCGCCGTCGCCGCGCTGGTCAGGGTGTACACCAGCCCTCCGCCGACGGCGATCCACGTGTCCGCGTCCTGGTTCAACCCCTTCGCGGTGCCCTCGGTGACGGCCATGACCTCGGGCATCCTCGCGGGGGTCTTCATCTACTGGGGCTGGGACACCGCGTTCTCGGTCAACGAGGAAACCGTCGACAGCACGCGCATCCCGGGCCGTGCCGCGGTCTTGTCCACCGTGCTGCTCCTGGTCATGTACGGGCTGGTGTCCACGTCGGCTCAGGCGTTCGCGGGAGTCGGCACCTCGGGCATCGGACTCGGCAACGCGGACAACGCGGACGATGTGTTCTCCGGGCTGGGTGAAGCCGTGTTCGGGAGCCACGGCACGGGGCTGTTCCTGTCGAGACTGCTGATCCTGATGGTGCTGACCTCCGCGTTGGCCTCCGCCCAGACCACCATCCTGCCCCTGGCCAGGACCGTCTTCTCCATGGCGGTCCACAAGGCCGTCCCCTCTCGGTTCGCCCGGGTCCACCGCAGGTTTCTCACCCCCACCTGGGGGACCATCGGAATGGGAGCGGCCTCGATCGCCCTGTTCGTCCTGCTGACCTCGCTCAGCCAGAACGTCCTGGCCGACTCGATCGACTCGGTCGGTCTCGCGATCGCGTTCCAGTACGGACTGACCGGCTTCGCCTGCGTCTGGTACCACCGCAAGATCCTCACCCGCAGCGTCAAGGATCTGGTCTTCAAGGGTGTGCTACCGGGGCTCGGCGCGCTGTTCATGCTCTTGCTGTTCCTCTACGCCACCTTCGTCGTCTACGCGGATCCCCGGTACGGCACGACCGCCGTCGACCTGCCGCTGATCGGCAGGACGGGCGGGGTCACCGTCCTGGGCCTCGGCGCCCTGCTGATCGGCTTCCTGCTGATGCCGGTGGTCACCCGTGGCCACAGCGTGACCCTCAAGCTCCAGCGGAGCCTGCTTCCACGCCGCCTGCCGCCGCACGCTGCCGTCGACTCGGCGAGCCGCTACCTGCCCGCCGACAGCGGGTCCGGGGTGGGCGGCGACTGGTACGACGTCATCCCTCTCTCCGGTACCCGGGTCGGCCTGGTCGTCGGGGATGTGCTCGGTCACGGCATGCACGCCGCGGCCGCCGTGGGACGCCTGCGCACGGGGGTGCGCGTCCTGGCCCGGCTGGACCTGAGCCCGGACGAGCTGCTGTCCCGCCTGGCCGACCTGGTCGAGCAGACCACGCACGAGGGCGAAACCGGCCGCGGCCGGGGCCGCCCGAAAACGCACTCCGACGCGGCTCTGGGCGTGAGCTGCCTGTACGCCGTGTACGACCCCGTCTCGGGGGAGTGCAGCATGGCGCGAGCCGGGGAGCCGGCGCTGGCGCTCGTCGAACCCCACACGGGCGTCGTCGACTATCCCCAGCTGCCGCCAGGACCGCCGCTGGGAATCGACGGCCTGCCCTACCAGAGCACGGAACTGGAGCTCGCGCCGGGCACGGTTGTCGCCCTCTTCACGGACGGCCTCCTCCAGGCGGCCGACGACCGCGAAGCCGGGCTCGCGCAGCTCTCACAGGTCCTCTCCGACGGCCGAAGATCCCTGGAAGAGCTGTGCGACCGGGCGGTGGCCACCATGCTGCCCGGGGCGGTGGACGTGGACGCGACGATGCTCCTGGTCCGCACGCGCCTGCTCGCCCGGAATCGGTTCGCCCAATGGGCACTGGCCCCGGACCCGGCGGCCGTGGCCGCCATCCGCTCCGCCGTCGGGACGCAGCTCGGCGACTGGGGGCTGGACGACGTGGCGTTCACCACGGAGCTCATCGTCAGCGAACTGGTCACCAACGCCATCCGCTACGCAGGTGGCGGCCCGATCCAGGTGCGCCTGATCCGCGACCGGACCCTGACCTGCGAGGTGTCCGACACCGGCCACACCGCGCCCAATCTGCGGCACGCCGCGAGCGACGACGAGGGAGGCCGGGGCCTGTTCATCATCGCCCAGATGACCCACCACTGGGGCACGCGCTACACGTCCACCGGCAAGACCATCTGGACCGAGCAGGACCTGCCGCAGCCAGACCGCCAGTAGCACCGAGGGCCACCAACTGTTGCGTGATTCATCAGTGAATCTCAGCCTTTCTCAGCCGCTATCTTGATTGCGTGAAGCTTTCCGAGTGGGCGGCGCGCAATGGCGTGCACTACCAGACCGCGTGGACGTGGGCGAAAGAGGGCCGTATGCCGGTCCCAGTGCGCCAGACGCCGTCCGGCACGTGGCTGGTCGTACGAGCCCGCTTCGGAGGCGCCTGGCCGCGTCGTGGCGTACTGCCGAGTGTCGTCGGCGGACCAGAAGTCGGACCTTGACCGGCAGGTGGCCCGCGTGGTCCAGGGGGCCACTGGTCTCGGCCTGCCGGTTGCGGAGGTCGTGACCGAGGTCGGCTCGGGACTGAACGGTCGTCGGCGCAAGCTGCACCGGGTTCTGTCAGACCCGCAGGCGGTGGTGATCGTGGTCGAGCATCGAGACCGGCTGGGCCGGTTCGGCGTCGAGCACCTCGAAGCCGTCTTGTCCGCGTCTGGGCGTCGCCTGGTTGTCCTCGACCCCACCGAGACAGCCGATGACCTGGTGCGCGACGTCACCGAAGTGCTGACGTCGATGTGCGCGCGCCTGTACGGGCGGCGGGCGGCGAAGAACCGGGCCGCCCGCGCGGTGGCCGTGGCGACCGGTGAGGCCGCCGAGTGAAGAAGTTCCGGCCGCAGCCCGGGTTCGTGGTCCAGGCGTACCGGTTCGCTCTGAACCCGAACGCCGCGCAGCAGGCCGCGATGCGTTCGCACTGCGGCGCCGCACGTGCCGCGTACAACTGGGCTGTGGGCTGGGTGACCGCCTCGTGGTGGCAGCGCAAGGCCGAGGAGACGTACGGCGTGCCCGAGGCCGGGCTGACGCAGTGGCGGCCGTGGTCGTTGCCGTCGCTGCGCAAGGCATTCAACGCCGCCAAGCACACCGACCCCAGATTCGCGGACTGGTGGGGAGAGAACTCTAAGGAGGCGTACTCCACCGGGCTGGCCAACGCGTCGGCCGCGTTCGACAACTACTCCAAGTCCAAGCAGGGCAAGCGCCACGGCCGGAAGATGGGTGCGTCGCGGTTCAAGTCGAAGCGGAAAGCGCGCCTCGCCTGCCGGTTCACCACCGGCACGATCCGCGTCGATGCCGACGGCGGGCACGTCACGCTGCCGAGGCTGGGTACGATCCGCACCTACGAGCCCACCGTCAAACTCCTCACCCGCGTCCAGGCCGAAAAGGCCCGGGTTCTGTCCGAAACTGTGCGGCACGAGCGGGGGCGCTGGTTCGTCTCCTTCCGGGTAGAGGTGAAGCAGGACCTCGGCCGGGTCGCCCGGCCGGACACGGCGGTCGGGATCGATCTCGGCGTGAAGAACCTCGCTGTCATGGCCGACACCACCGGCGAGATCCGCGTTGTCGCCAACCCCGGGCACTACGACCGGGCACGCAAGCAGCTGCGCCGCGCCTCCCGCGTCGTCTCCCGACGCCAGGGCCCCGACCGACGCACCGGACAGAAGCCCTCGAAGCGGTGGGAGAAGGCCAACGCCCAGCGGAACAAGGTCCACCACCGCGTAGCGAACCTCCGCGAAGACGCCCTACACAAACTCACCACGAGCGTCGCGGCCGAGTACGGCACCATCGTGGTCGAGGACCTCAACGTCGCCGGGATGCTCCGCAACCGGCGCCTGGCCCGCCGGATCGCCGACGCCGGATTCGGCCAGATCCGCCACCAGCTCGACTACAAGACCGGCCAGTGCCACGCCACCCGCATCGTGCTCGCGGACCGCTGGTACCCCTCCTCGAAGACCTGTTCCGAGTGCGGCGCAGTGAAAGTCAAGCTGCCGCTGCACGTTCGAACCTACGAATGCGAGGCCTGCGGCCTGGTCATCGACCGGGACGCAAACGCCGCACTCAACCTCGCAGCCCTCGCGGCAGCCGCAGTAACTGGTACCGGAGTGGCCGGAGATCAGGACACCGCCCCGGCGGCGTCGAAGCCTCGTGGAGCTGACCGTAAGACCCGCGCAACCGCCCGCAGCCGCAAGGCCACGGGCGGGCGGGCAGGTGGCGCAACCCTGCCGCATCAACGGCAGACGGAATCGAGAGACCGTACTCAAGCCGAAGCACTCACGCTTTGGTGATGAGACGGACTTTCCGGGCCGCAATGCCGGAATGCTGAGAGCTACTGAGGCTCTGAGCAACGGGTACATTGGACGGCCGAGTTGTCGTCGGCCGCGGCGCCTGTCGTCGCGGGTCAGGTGCTGACGAGTTTCCGTGTCTTCGCTCCCGTGGCCAGTGCAGCTTGGAGCGCGCGAAGTCCCTGTTCTCGATGATGCGTTGGCGATGCTCTTCGGGCAGCTTGCCGTCGTCGAGGAGCCTCTTGGCCACTCCAGTGAGCTCCTTGCGCGGCAGTGTTCCTCCCGCGAGCAGGGCGAGTCCCTCGGCCGCCGAGGACGCCGCGTCCAGGCCGGTGCTGTTGCGGGTGAAGTGGGGCGAGCCGGCCGTGCGGTCGAGCACGGGCTGCAGCAGTGACCGCAGGCGACGGAAGTCGTCGGCCGCGGCGAAGTGCTGGGTGCTGCGCAGCAGACCGGAGTGAGCGGACCACCTGCCGGTCCTGAAGCAGTGCGGTGAGCTCGGACTGTGTGAAGCCGTGGTTTCTGCTCCACAGGCCGACATAGGCCCAGTTGGGTTCCTGCGCCTGCAGGGCAACCAGTCGTCCGGTCACCTCCAGCGGGGTGCGATCGGTGCGCCTCAGCAGGAACTGGCGGTCCATCAGCGCCCGGTTCAGGACCTGGTGGGAGAGTGTGGTCACGGCAGCCGCACCGAGACATTGCCCCGGTAGGAACCTTGCAGCAGGGAGAGGAACGCCTGCGGCACGTCCTCGATCCGGCCCTCGAGGACTGTCTGCGGGTAGACGAAGCGGCCCTGGCTCAACCACGTGCTGAAGTGCTCGCGCCAGGCGGCGATCTGATCGGGCGTGTGATGGCAGGAGAAGGGCAGCAGCTCGATGCCTTTGGCCTCGGCCGCCGTGCGGTCGGGCTGCGGGGAGCGGTCCGACGCGTCGCCGAGCTGGCTCGACAGGGAGCCGCACAGGCCGAAGCGCGCCCCGGGCCGGGCTGCCTGCAGCGCAGCGTCGTACTGCTCACCGCCCACGATGTCGAAGAACACAGAGATCCCCTCGGGTGCGAACTCTTTGAGCCGTTGTGCTGCCGGGCCGTCGTGGTAGTCGAACGCGGCGTCGTAGCCGAGCTCGTTCACCAGGTAGTCGGCCTTCGCCGGGCTGCCGGCGCTGCCGATCACCCGTGCCGCGCCGAGGCACTTGGCGATCTGCCCGGCCAGCGAGCCGACCCCGCCCGCGGCGCCGGAGATGAAGACCACGTCGCCTTCGCCGACGGGCGCCACATCGGCCATCCCGTAGTAGGCGGTCGGTCCCTGGCCGAGGTGGTAGCCGGGGTCGGCGAAGAGGTCACGGTCGAGCTTGAGGTACGAGCCGGCCGGGCCGGCCGAGTACTGGCTCCAGCCGGTCATCGACTGGGCCAGGTCGCTGACCTCGAGGTCGGGGCTGTCGGATCGGATGGCGGTGCCGATGGCGGCCACCCCTACCCGCTGCCCCGGCTGCCAGGCCGACACCGGGATGGTGCAGTCGGCCCGCATCAGCTCCAGGTACGTCGCGGCGAGCCCGACCTGGTGGCTGATCAGCTGGAGCCAAACCTCTTGCCAAGTAGAAACTTTACTGTAAATCATTTCAGCGGTTAGATAGATGCTGGCCGAGGTTCCAGGTCGGTCCCAGAGCTCGACGCGCTCCGCGCGGCAACGACCGAGAGTGTGCAAACCGGTTGGGCGCGGCCGGGTCCGCGCCCTGAGCCGCCGCTCGCGCCTGCAGTGACGCCGACTGACCGCCCCCGGACTGATCGAGGTCCGGGGGCGGTCCGCGTGCGCGGGGTGGGAACGGGGAGCTCGTGAGGAGAGGACATTCATGCTTGAGGCGCTGGGTCTGAGTACGGCCGAGTCGCAGGTGTACCAACTGCTGGTGGGGTCCGGGCGCTGCCCGGTGGGCCGGCTGGAGCAGCGGGCCGGCCTGACCGGGGCCCAGCTCGAACAGGCGGTCGCGGCACTGGCCGTGAAGGGGCTGGTCACCCTCACCGACGACCTGCCCGCGCAGCTGATTCCCGCCCCGCCGGACATCGCCGGGGAGACGCTGTTGCTGGCGCGCATGAACGAACTGCAGTCCGCCAAAGGCGTTCTGCAGCGACTCACCAAGGAGTACCGCGAGGCGCTCCGGCCGGCAGCCCTGGAGGAGATCGCCGAAATCGTGCCGGCCGAGGCGTTGGCACAGCGGTACGAGCAGCTCCAGCTCCGCGCCCGCCGGGAAGTACTGCGCTTCGACGCCCCGCCCTATCTGCTGATCGAGGAGTTCAACGTCGCGGAGCTGGAGCAACTGGCAGCGGGGGTGCGCTTCCGGACGGTGTACGACCGGGCCGCGATCGAGGGGTACGCGGTGCAGCTGGAGATCCGCCGGTACATGGACGCAGGTGAACAGGCCCGCGTGCTGGCCAGACTCCCGGTCAAGTTGATCATCGTAGACCGGTCCACGGCCATGCTCGCGGTGCGGACGGACGACGGGCGGCCACCGGGCGCCGTCGTGCAGATCCACCAAGGCCCCCTGCTCGACGCTCTCGTCGCACTGTTCGAGCTGATGTGGGTCACCGCGCTCCCCCTGGAACCGTCAACCGGCGAGACGCACCGCGGCGAACTCTCCGGCTCGGACACCCATCTGCTACTCCTGCTCCTGTCCGGTCTCACCGACGACACGATCGCCCGCCTCATGGGGATCGGCAAGCGGACCGTCAACCGCCGGGTACGCGGCCTGATGGATCTGGCGGGCGCTTCGAGCCGGATGCAACTCGGGTGGCACGCCTGCGAACGCGGCTGGGTCACGGCCGGGGACCTGGACGGGCTGCAGCCGCCGGGCATCGGCCAGGACACATAGGGCCGCATCGGCGGCCCGGCGCTGCCCACGTCGCGGACCCACGTGGCGGGTGTGCGCCATGTGGCGCATATCCGCCACACCACCTATGGAAGACGCACCGGCCGGAGAGCTAGGTTCCGAGCGGCGCGCGGAGTCGGCCGGACGTTCGGTCGGTCCCCCTCGGTATCAATTGCCCCGCAGCGCCCACCAGTTGAGCGTGAAAGGACAACCGATGCAGAAGGCCCGCCTCAGACGGGGGCGCACCGCCCTCGTCAGCGGGATCGCGGTGACAGTCGCCCTGTCACTGACGAGCCAGCTCGGAACCGCGACAGCCGCCATACCCTCGGCGCCTCTCGACCTGAGCAGCCGCCCGACGCTGCAGAAGCAGGCGGCGACGGCGGCGGCGGTGACTCTGATCACCGGCGACACGGTCTCGCTGACCACCGAGCCCGACGGCAGGCAGGCGGTCTCCGTCATCTCCGCGGCGGGGACGTCCAAGACGTTCGAAACCGTCAGCGGACAGAACGGCGACCTGTACGTCTACCCGGACGACACCACGGCCGCGGTCGCCTCGGGCACGGTGGACCGTGAACTGTTCAACGTCAGCCGGATGGTCCGGGACGGGTACGGCGACGCGAAGACCGACGAGGTCCCCGCCATCGTCGACTTCCAGGGGAAACCGACCGCCGCCGCCCTGACGCAGAAGACCGAGGACCTGCCGGGGAGCGACAACGAGCGAGTCATGCCCCGACTGGGGCTGTCCGCGGTGCATGTCGACAAGCACCGCGCGAAGGGCTTCTGGCAGGCCGTCAAGCCCGCCACGGCACGCAGCAGAAGCGCCCAGGCCGCCACAGTCCCCGGCACTGCCGGGGTCTCCAAGCTGTGGTACGACGGCAAGGCGAAGGTCGCACTGGACAAGAGCGTGCCGCAGATCGGCGCTCCGCAGGCGTGGGCCAAGGGGTACGACGGCAAGGGCGTGAAGGTCGCCGTGCTGGACACCGGTGCCGACCTGAACAACGCCGACATCAAGTCCGAGATCGTCCAGAACCAGAGCTTCGTCAACGGCCAGACGGTCCAGGACGGTCACGGCCACGGCACCCACGTCGCCTCCACCATCGCCGGCAGCGGCGCCAACTCCGACGGCAAGTACAAGGGCGTCGCCCCCGGCGCCGACCTGCTCATCGGCAAGGTCCTGTCCAACTCGGGCCAGGGCACGGACTCCAGCATCCTGGCCGGCATGGACTGGGCGGTCGACCAGGGCGCCGACGTCGTCAGCATGAGCCTCGGCGGTCCCGACGCCCCCGGTGAAGACCCGCTGACCAGCGCGGTCAACTCGCTCAGCGCCTCCTCGGGCACCCTCTTCGTCATCGCCGCCGGCAACAGCGGCCCCGGCGAGAGCACCCTGGGCACCCCCGGCGCCGCCGACGCGGCCCTCACCGTCGGCGCCGTCGACAAGTCCGACGCGCTCGCCGACTTCTCCAGCCGCGGCCCGCGCCTCGGCGACATGGCGATCAAGCCGGAGATCACCGCCCCGGGCGTGGACATCGTCGCCGCCCGCGCGACCGGCACCACCATGGGCACCCCCGTGGATGCCAACTACACCACGGCCAGCGGCACCTCGATGGCCACCCCGCATGTGGCCGGCTCCGCTGCGATCCTCAAGCAGCGCCACCCCGACTGGACCGGGCAGCGCATCAAGGACGCACTGACCGCGCACGCCAAGTCAGCTGCCGACCAGACCGTCTACCAGCAGGGTTACGGCCGGGTCGACATCCCCGCCGCACTCGACCCGTCGCTGGAGCTGTCCGGCACCGCCGACTTCCGCGTCATACCGTGGCAGAAGGGCACCTACCCCACCCGCAGTCGCACCCTGACGCTGCACAACGACGCCGCGACCGACACCGTGGTGACCGTGACGGCCGCCGCCAAGGACGCGAGCGGCACCGCGGTCCCGGCCGGCACGCTGTCGCTGTCGGGAGCGGGCCTGTCCGACGGCCGGGTCACCGTCCCGGCCGGCGGCACCGCCGAGGTCACCGTCACGCTCGACAACAACGGCCTGAAGACCGGCCAGTACGGCGGATCCGTCACCGCCACCTCCGACAGCGGCGAGTCGGTGCACGCCGCGCTCGGCTTCGTCACCTCCGTCGAGCAGCACGATGTCACGCTGAAGGTCACCGACCGCTTCGGCAAGGCCCCCAAGGCGCTCAAGTTCACCCTGCACGGGATGGACAACAACGTCTGGCAGAGCCAGACCCTGTACGACAACGGCACCGCCACCCTGTCGGTACCGCTCGGCAAGTACTCCATCGAGGGCTCGCTCTACTCGGCGGACCCCGCCGGGGGTGCGGTCTCCTACGCGGCCGACCTGTTCGACGTGCCCAACATCGAAGTGAGTGACCGGGACCAGACCTTCACCGTCGACGGCACCACCGCCACCGACCTCAGGGTGAAGATCAAGGGTGAGAACCGGCCCCTGGAGAACGGCCAGGTGACCACGTTCATCGTCCGTGACGACGGCACCGCAAACGGCCACGCCAATTTCTCCGGCATCGGAAACCTGCTCAACCTCGCGGACACCAGGCAAGGTGCCATCCCCAGTGCCGGCGCCACCACCGGTGCGCTGCGCCTGGAGACCTCCCTGGCCCGGCGCGAACCGCTGGTCCAGCTGGAGGTGACGGGCCCCGGGCACGTGACCATCCCGCTGAAGTCCTCGGTGAACGCGAAGCGCTTCGAGGGCACCAAGCGCACCGAGCTGGTCGACCTCGGCGCCGGCACCGAGCAGGACTTCGCCGCTGCCGACGTCAAGGGCAAGACCGCTCTGGTCTCCGTGGCCGATGTCAGCAAGGCCGACGACCAGGCCACCAGGGCCGCGGCTGCCGGAGCCGTCGCAATGATCGTGGCCCCTGCCGACCCCGGGCCGAGCGGAAGCGGCGTCCCCGCCGGACAGACCATCCCGGTCGCCCACGCCACGTACGACAACGCCGCAACCCTCAAGGGCTTGCTGGCCAAGCACAAGGTCCGGATCGCCCTGAAGGGCGTCCTGGAGTCGGGCTACACCTACAACCCGCACTTCACCGACGACCGGATCCCCGCCGACCTGGCCAAGACCGTCGACGTCAAGGAATTCGCCAAGGTCACCAATACGTTCCACTCCGACGGCGCCCGGCGTCTGGGCGCCGAGTACATGAACGTCTGGGGTCCCCTGCAGGTGAGCACCGGCTCCGTCGGCCAGCCCCTCTACCAGGGCACCACCCGCGACGACTACTTCCTCGCGGGCACCGGGGTGACGTACCAGCCGAGCGTGACGGCGAACTTCAACTCCTCGACCTGGTGGATGAACGGCCAGCGCGCCACCTACCTCACCCCGGGCAAGTCCTATACCCGGAGCTGGTTCGACGCGCCGATGCGCCTGTCCCAGTACGAGTTCGGGCCGTGTGTGTTCTGCCGCACCGACGTCTGGCAGAAGCTGCCCGGCAGCAACGGTGCCGACAACGATCCCGCCCACACCCTGTCGGGCCTGACCGGCACCTGGAGTTACTACCTCAACGGGAAGCCGATCACCGGCTTCGGCCAGCTGGCGCAGGAGAAGGCGGACTACCGGTACGTCCTCGACCAGAAGCTGACCACCGACGTCCCGGGCGTCACCCTGGGCCGCCAGATGCGCACGGAGTGGAACTTCAGCCAGGCGGCACCGACCACCATGGCCATCAAGGACTGCGACACGGCGTTCATCCCCACGCCCAAGGTCTGTGAGTCCATGCCCGTGATCCTGCTCGACTACGATCTGCCGCTGAACGTGCTCAACCAGGCACGGGCCGGACTGCCGTACACCTTCACCGTGGACGCGGGTCGCCCCAAGGGCTGGACCGGCTCCACCGCGATGGCCGGCGCCAAGGTCTCCGTCTCGTACGACGACGGCGCCACCTGGAAGGAGGCGAAGGTGCTCCGCAAGGACAGCAACTCCTTCCAGGCCCTGCTGCGGCACCCGAAGCTCGCGGACACCAACGGATACGTGACCCTCAAGACCGAGGCCTGGGACGCGGGCGGCAGCCGCACGACCCAGACCATCACCCGGGCATACGCCCTCAAGTGAGGCGCTGAGCACCTCGTACGACAGAGCGGCCCCCGCCGGGTGGTGACATCCGGCGGTGGGCCGCTTTCCGGCATCACGGCGAGACTTTCGCGCACCGGACGGCGTCTTGGACACGCAACCCGGCCGGCTGGTCGTCGAAGAGATACAGGGGCCAGAAGTCCGGCTCCGCCATTCTGGCGGCTAGATCGTCGTCAAGGGGCATGTGGCCACGCTATTGCTAGGGTCCGACATGACCCTCGCGCTGGGATCCCCACCGCAGCTCATCGCGCTCTCCGGCGGGGAACGATCACTGGCCAGACGGGGAATGATCTTTGAAGAGTCGAATCGCTGCTGATCAGCCCCTCTCGTGAACGCCCCCAGGGTCGGTGCGGCTCGCCGACCGGCGGGCGAAGTCGAGGCACACGGAGCCGGAGAACGTCCGCCGCTACTTCAAGCCCTCCCCTGAGGCGGTCTCGGAGCTGACCAGCCTCCTGGCGTCCGGCGACGCACGGCGCTGAGTGATCTGTCCGGGCCGAACGGGCGAGGTGGACTCGGTGGCTGCGTCGTGCCTCGGCATGCACTGGGTGAAGGCGTTCAGCGCCCCATCAACCGTTCACGGCGCTGCTCCTGGATGAAACGCAGTGCCCACTCCACCCCGTCGCGCCAACCGGCCCCCGCCTGCGGGCTCGGCACCCTCAGCCTCTGTCCTGATCACGGAGACAAGGGCTTCAAGATCCCGCTCCAGGACGCGCCAACGCGCGCGCAGGGCAAGCTCATGCACATCGTCCGGCAGGGAGTAACTCGGCTTCACCGTTCTCCCTATGCCCACGCGCCCAGACCGGCCGCGAGGTGCCACGTCAACTCGACACTTCCTCCCGTCGCCGGTCATCGCTGACTGTGGCGGGGATGGCGTTGTCGATGAGGACGGCGGCGATGGCGGCGGCGGTGGGGAAGGCGTCGGCGTTGAGGACCCGGGTGCGGGCCGCGGCGCCGTCGATGAGCAGCGCGAGCTGCTCGCCGAGCTGTTCAGGGTCGGCGGCGCCGGCTTCGCGGGCGGTGTCGGCGAGCCGCGCGGCGACGGCCTTCTTGTAGTCGCGCGCGTACTGGGATGCGGGGTGCTGGGGGTCGTGGAGTTCGACGGCGGCGCCGATGTAGGGGCACAGGGGTGTGCTGGGGGGGACGTCGAAGGCGGCGAGGAGCCGTTCGCGGGGCGTGAGGTCGGTGCGGTCGAACACGCCGGACAGAACGGAGGGGTCGAACCGGCGCAGGTACTCGGCGACGAGTTCGTCCTTGCTGGTGAAGTGCTGGTAGGCCGTGCGCTTGGACACCTCGGCCACCGCGCAGAGCTGGTCCATGCCCGTGCCGTTGATGCCCTGCTCACGGAACAGCTGCTGGGACGCGCTGAGGATGCGCTCGCGAGCGCCCCGGCCGCGGCGGCGGCCCGTGGGGCCCTTCTCCAACTCCGTCATGGGTCCATCGTACCCCAGCTAGGTAACGACCGGTGTACATAGTTTGCGCCTCGGCCACCCGCCCCGTACCGTAAGCACACAGGACGGTGTACTTAACGCCGTCGCCCCAGGTGCACACGGCACCACCGACCCAAGGGAACGACTATGGGAAAGCTCGACGGCAAGGTCGCGGTCATCACCGGCGGCACCACCGGCATGGCGCTGGCAGGCGCGAAGCTGTTCGTCGACGAGGGAGCGCACGTCTTCATCACCGGCCGCCGCCAGGACGCCCTGGACCAGGCCGTGAAGCAGATCGGCCGCAACGTCACCGGCGTCCAGGGCGACGCCTCCAACCTGGACGACCTGGACCGCCTGTACGACACCGTCAAGCGGGAGAAGGGAAGCCTCGACGTGCTGTGGGCCAGCGCAGGCGGGGGAGAGCCCGCCCCGCTCGGCGAGATCACCGAGGCCCACTTCGACGCCGCGTTCTACCTCAACGCCCGCGGCACCCTGTTCACCGTCCAAAAAGCCCTCCCGCTCTTCAACGACGGCGGCTCCATCCTCATGACCGGCTCCAACGCCTCCCTCGGCGCCTTCCCCGGCTGGAGCGTCTACGCCGGCAGCAAGGCCGTCCAGCAGGCATGGGCCCGCGTCTGGCTCAACGAGCTCAAGGACCGCCGCATCCGCGTCAACGTCCTGACCCCCGGCCAGGTCGCCACCGCCAAGCAGGAAGAACTCTTCGACGAGGCCACCAAGCACCGGTTCGAGTCCCTCATCCCCCGCGGCCAGATGGGCCGCCCCGACGAAATCGCCACCGCCGCCCTCTTCCTCGCCTCCAACGACTCCAGCTACGTCAACGGCATGGAACTCGTCGCCGACGGCGGCACCACCGCCATCTAAACCGAACAACCACAACCAGGGCAGGACACCTCATGAGCAACATCAGCATCATCGGCACCGGGAACATGGCCCGCACCATCGGAGCGCGGGCGATAGCGGGCGGCAACACCGTCGAAGTCATGGGCCGCGATCAGTCCAAGGCCACTGACCTGGCCAAGGCTCTCGGCGGCGGCGCCACGACGGGAGAATGGGGCACCGCCCCGGCCGGGGACATCGTCATCGTGGCCCTGCTGTACGACGGCGTCGTGCCGGCCATCGCCCAGTACGGAGACGCTCTCGCGGGCAAGGTCATCGTCGACATCAGCAACCCCTTCAACTCCACGTTCGACGGGCTGGCCCACCGCGAGGAGACCTCGATCGCGCAGGAAGTCGCCAAAGCGGCCCCGGCCAGCGCCAGCGTGGTGAAGGCGTTCAACACCATCTTCCGCCACGTCCTGGAGAAGGGCCGGCCCGACGTCTTCATCGCCGGCGACAATGCGCAAGCCAAGGCAAGTGTGGAAGCGTTCATCGAAAGCCTCGGACTGCGCCCGCTGGACGTCGGCGGCCTGACAATGGCGCACTGGCTGGAAGGAGCGGGCGTAGTCACGGTGGGCCTCGCCAACCACGGCGTGGGGAACTTGGACTTCGCCCTCAGCATCACCGAACTTCCCGCCTGAGCTAGCTCTGAGCGGCGCTCTCCCCGCCGACAAGATGGAGGAGGGCTCGGACGAGACGTTCGCAGTCCTCCTGCGCGGCTACGCGCCCTGAGCCAATGACTGGCATGCTTGCGGCGCCGAGCGCCAATCTGGAGCCAGTTGCCGAGAGAGTCGCACCGCTCAATCTCACGTGTCCGTCGAGCGTCCTCGCCGACGTCGGCCCTTGCCGCAGGCCGGTCGGCAGAGCCAACGGAGCCCGAGGACGCGCTAGTGCCGCATCATTCAACGTTTGCCGCGTTGTGATGTGACGCGCCGTCCGGGTGATGCTCTGGACGGCGCCTCTGCGTCAAGCTGTGTGGGTGGCAGAACGCGTACGGGTCCGAGAGATCGATGACGACGAGGGGCAGCGGCTTCTGCGGATCGTTCGCCGGGGCAGTGGGTCGGTGGTGACCTGGCGACGGGCTCAGATGGTGCTGCTGTCCGCGCAGAGCATGGATGTCGCCAAGATCGCCGAAGTGACGTTCACCAGTGCGGACCGGGTCCGCGACGTGATCCACAACTTCAACACCGACGGCTTCGACTCCCTCTACCCGAAGTACCGAGGCGGGCGACCGAAGACCTTCACGCTGCCCGAGCGCCGGGAGATCAAGAAGATCGCGAAGTCCAAGCCGGCCGAGCACGGTCTGCCCTTCTCGACCTGGAGCCTGGCCAAGCTGGCCGACTTCCTGGTCGCCGAGGGGGTGGTCGACGACATCAGCCACGAGGGCCTTCGGGTCCTGCTTCATCAGGAAGGCGTCTCCTTTCAACGCGTGAAGACCTGGAAGACCTCCCGTGACCCGGACTACGCCGCCAAGAAGGCCCGTGTCGAGCACCTCTACGCCATCGCTGATGGCGAGGTCATACCCGAGGAGGGCGAGCCCGAAGTCGTCTTCTGCATGGACGAGTTCGGCCCGCTCAACCTCCAATCGCGAGCGGTCCCAGCGCCTCCTTCTCGGGCGGGTAGATGCGGCGCAGGTTGACGAGCTGCTCCGCGCACGCGGTGTCAGGGTCGATGCGGGTGACGTCCTCCGCGGAGAGCAGCTCGGCGAAGGAGGCGTATGGCCTGATCCGCGTGGCCCTCACGTCGAGTTCGCGTCCCGACTCCTCGCCGTGGAACACGAGCACGTCGCCGACCTCGACGTCCGTCATCCGGGGCGTGCGCACCCGGACTTCGATGGTCTTGCGGCCGGATTCCACCTGGGCGTAGTAGCGCTCGTACAGGCCCAGCCGGTGCTGCGGCTCGACCGGGTCGGGTACCGGATCACTCATGGGCGCTCACCTTCTCGGGCTGCAGGGCCGGGGTGTCGGCGGCGTCGGAGCGCCACGTCCACACGAGCCGGCTGTGGGTCTTGTCCAGCACGTGGCCTGCGGGCAGCTCAGAGTCAGGGGTTCCGGCAGGGTGAGCCTCCAACTCTGGGTATCCGTGGGCTCGTTCGTGGACGTCCCAGCGGCGTACGGCGGCGGCGAGCTGTTCGGCAAGAGTGGCCCCGGATGCTCCGAAGCCGTGGGCCAGGAACTCCGAGCGGCGCTGATCGGGTGTAGGGCCGTCCTGGGCAAGGGTGTGGGTCAGGTAGGCGAGCGAGCCGTCTGCTGTGACCGCGGCGGCGTCCGAGCGTTTGGGCAGCGCGGTGATACCACTCTCCTTTTCACGGTTGCGGGCGAGGCGGCAGAAACCGGGCAGTGTGGTGGCGAGGAAGAGCTGCAGGGTCTCGAACGACTCGTTGCCGGCCACGCTCACGCCCGTGGCCACTTCGTGGCGCGGGCCCGCGAGAGCATCGTCCAGACCGACGGTCTCGGCGGAGACGCCGTCGGGGAACCGCAGTTGCAGTTCGCCGTCGGCGAGGTCGACGGCGGGGACGGCGCGGGCCGCAGGGCCGCGGTCGCGGACGAACCCGCAAAACGTGAAGTCCGTGGCACGCAGCACCTCGCCGTTCTTGTGGAAGGCGATGGCACGGGTGTAGCCGTGGACTTCCAGCGGGAGCACGAGATAGCGGCCGTCGGCGAGCTGGTCGCGCCAGGCGGGGGAGATGTCCCAGCAGTTGTAAGTGATCACCGAGGCGCCGAAGCCACCGCGGGGCATGTGCTCGGCGGCGCCGTCGCTGGCTGGGCCGAGCACCGCTGTGACGCGACCGCTGCCGGCCTCGGCGGTCAGCCGCCGTGTGCGGCGCACGACATACGGAGCGAGGTCGACGGTGATCACGCGGCCGGCCGGGCCGACGACGTACGCGATCAGTTCGGCGTTGTAGCCGCCCGAGCCGCCCTCAAAAACCGTCATCCCCTCGGTCAGACGCAGGTGCTCGGCCATGTCGGCCTGGAGCCAGGCCGCGGACACTGAACTGGTCGCCTGGGCAAGGTCGTTGTGCTCGGTGACCACGGCCAGGTCGCTGTGGTAAGCGGTCCGCAGAGGACTCTCGGGGGTGTAGCGGTGCCGCGGCACCGCACGCAGCGCCTGCTGTACTGGCAGGGAGGGAGCCCAGCCCCCGGCAATGACCCGGTCAGCCATGCGCTCGCGCCGCTCGACCGCCTCCAGCGATTCGCCGGGCACCGGCGAGTAGGCGCTGTCGACCGGGTACATGTGCGCGGAGGGCACGTACGGCAGGACCCCCGGCCAGATGAGGTCCAGCGCCCGTGCGGAGGCGGCGGACAGTCGGTCCAGACGGCGCAGGGCGTGCAGAGGTCGCCAGTCCACGTGCCCGAACCCGTCTGGCTTCAGCAGCTGGACCTGCCCGGTGTGAGCCGAGATGCGGACCACCACGCTCGTCCGCGGGAAGCCGTCCGGGGCATCGAGGTGCAGTCCGAGGACGTGCGCGTCGGCCGGTTCGGCCGTCACGCCGGTCTGCTCGGCCAGGGCGCGCACCGCCGTGTGCTCGAATCCTTCTCCTGGCTCGGCCGGCGCGCCGGGCAGCTCCCATCGCTGTTGTTGCGAGCGGCCCAGCAGGACGCGTCCCTGGGCGTCGGTGACCACGGCGTGCACTTCGGTCACCGAACTCGGCTGCGGGACAGGTGTGTTCGTGATCTGCACGGCGGACTTCTTGAGCCCACGCAGGACCAGGACGGCCATGCCGTTCGCGTTGAAGCGTTGTGCCTGGTCCCACATGCTCATCAGGAGGGCGATCTCGTTTTCGTCGAGGGCGATGCCCCGTCGCTCGGCGGGGGTGGTCGCGGCGAGCGGTGTGATGACGACGAGGGCACCGTTCTTGCGCAGCCGTCGGCCCAGAGTGCGGGTCAGGCGCGTGCGGTCGCGCAGGAACGCGTACACCATCCGCAGGACGATCAGGTCGTAACCGTCTGCCTGTAGTTGCGAGAGGTTGGCACGCTCGATGTCCAGGTGCAGCCAGTGGACGGATCCGTGGGAGGGATCGTCGAGGCGCGCGTCGGCACTGGGGAAGGCAGCGTCGGCCCAGTCCACGGCATCGACGGCGTAGCTCATGGAGGCCAGGTGCAGGGCGAGTTCTCCGGCCCCGCATCCCACGTCGAGTGCTCGGCCTCCGGCGGGAGCGGGCACGTGCTGCGCGAGCAACGATCGCTCGTCGTCGTCGAGGGGCCGGTAGCGTCGGCCTTCGGCGTAGCCGCGATTCCATTCATCTTGGTGGGTGAACAACGGCGCATCCTTACGGCGAGTTCAGGGTGGGTATACGGGTGGAGAGCAGGCGGGGTGCCGGCTCAGACGGACAGCTCCCACGGGCTCAGGGCGGGGATATGGCGACGGAGGGCTTCGACGAGCTGGCGGCGGTGGCTCATGCCCATCCCGTCTCCGAGTAGAGGTGACCGGCGCGGATGGCTTCGATGACGCCCCGGGTGTAAGGGACGAGGGCCTCCGGGAGTGCGGCCGGGTCCCAGAATTTCCACTCGGTGCACTTGTCCGGCTCGCATAGTTGCGGCTCGCCCCTCCAGGCCCGCGCGCGGAAGAAGAGCCCCAGGCGAGGCTGGTCCCCGGCCCCGTCGATGAGGTGGACGACGTGGGCGAGTTCGACGTCCTGCGGCTCGATCAGTAGGCCAGCCTCTTCGCGTGACTCCCTGATCAGGCACGTGATGGCGCTCTCCTGCTCGCAGTGGCCGGCCAGGGTGTGCCAGGTGGAGGGTGCGAACTCGGAGTCGGGGTGGCGCAGCCCGAGCAGCACTGTTCCGTCGGGGCGCTCCAGATAGAGGTGGACGCCGATCACGTTGGGGACGGTGCCGATGGGAGGGGCCGGTCGGGGCTCGGCCTCCGAAGAGTGGCCGACCTGTGGGGCGGGAGTGGAGGAGATGGCCGGGGAGGTGGCGGCGTGGCGTCGCACGAGGTCGCTGGTGGAGGGCGTGATGCGCAGACGGTGGAGGTCATCGGGAGCGAACCAGGCGAGCATCACTCCTTCGGTCAGCCGGAGTTCGCGTGGGTCGCCGTTCCAATTGCCGGCGTAGATGGCGATGGGCGCGGTCGCATCGGCGGAGTCGACTGCTTCCTCGGTGCCGAACAGGGTCAGGTCGGGGATGAGCAGTCCGGCTTCTTCGTCGAGTTCGCGTCGCACGGTGTGTTCCAGGGTGGTGTCCTGGGGTTCTCGGCCGCCGCCCAGCAGGGACCACATGCCGGGCTCCCAGATCTGGCCGGGGAAGTAGTCGCGCAGGTGGAGCAGGTACTCACCGCGGTCGTTGTAGATCAGGGCGGAGGCGTTGGCGGTCTCCGGTTCGACGGCGGGCGTGAGCTTGAGGAGCTTCTCGCGCAGGGAGGGGGAGGCCACCTTGTCCAGGGGCCGCCACTCGATGCCGCCGACTTCTTCTTCCTGTAGCACCACGGGCACCTCTGTCGCGGTGCGTAGGCGGAAGAGGAAGCGGACGTCGAAGTGCTGGTGGCCGGGTTCGCCTTTGCCCGGGTGGGCGTCGATGTCGTGGGTGTCGACGTCGAACGGCACGGCCTCGTAGCCGGGCCACGGTGCCACGGCCTGGGGTGGGATTCCGGTCTCTTCGTGAAGCTCCCGCAGGGCCGCCTCAGCGAGGGACTCGTCGTCGGGTTCGGTGTGTCCGCCGGGAGCGAGGACTTTCCCGCTCGCGAGGTGCAGCACGTGCAGGACGCGGCCGAAGGGGTCGACGACGATGGCGCCGCAGGTGACGTGTCCGGAGAAGGTGGAGCGGCTGGCGATGTCGGTGGGCCGGTCGAGGGCTTCCAGGAGGCTGCCGAGTTGTGGTCGCTCGTGAGGGTGGCGAGCGAGGTAGGTCTCGACGGTGGTGCGGATGTGGTTGTGCGACAGCGGCATGGTGTACCTCAGAGGGGCGCGATGCGGAACGAGTCGAGGCGGGGTGGTCGTTCGTGTCAGCTCAGCCGCATCCCCTCCGGAGAGACTTTGTCGATGGTGGTGGGGCGAGCGGTGGGCAGGCCCCAGCGCTCCCGGGCCGTTTCAGCGGTGAGTCGGGCTTGCCGCGCTCCTGGCGGGCCCCATCCGAGCAGGGAGGCTGCCTGGGCGGGGGTGGCGAGCAGGCGTGCGAAGGGGTGGCCGGTGGCGGGGTCGACGGCCGCCGGCCCGATGCCGGTGACACGGGCGGCTAGGCGGAGCCTGGCGTTGGGCCCCACTGCGCCGTAGACCTCGCCCGTCTCATCAAGCATCCAGCCCAGTCGCACCGGGTCGGTCAGGGGGAGCTGGGCTTCCTCGGTCACCGCCACCGTGCACCGCGCACCTCGCCGACGGCCGGCACCAGGGTTCCGCCGTCGAAGACGTACCGGATCTCTCCGGGGCAGGGCGTGCCGGGCCTGATGTCTGGGTGGTACGGCGAGAGGGAGTGGACGGCGAGCACGCCCGACAGGGGCAGGTCCGGCAGGCCCAGTTCCTCGGTGATCTCGCGCCGGCAGGCGACGTGCGGGTGTTCGCCGGGTTCGACGACTCCGCCGGGCAGCAGCCACCGGTCGTCCTCGCGGTAAGTCGGGTGGACCAGCAGGACGCGGCCGACCTGGTCGGTGATGATCGCGGCGGCGCCGAGCCACACCGCGTGCCGGTATGCGGCGTACTGCGCTGCTGACAGGACGGACTGCGATGCAACTCGTGCTGACGGGGGGGAGGGGGGGAGGGCATGGCTCTGCCTTTCGGTGGAGCGGGTCATGCCTTGTCTAAGACGCTGGGCGAAGCAGGCTTCGGGACGTTCGGGATGGTCCGGCCACAGCGAGGTGGCGAGTTTCACGAAGTCAGCGACGAGGGGGCCTGGTTCGCTGCGCTCGAAGTCGATCAAGGCGCAGCGTCGGCCGTTCCAGAGCAGGTTGCGCTCCCAGAAGTCCCCGTGCCGCCACCCGGCCGGTAGCGGTCCGCAGCCGGGCAGCGCACTCATAAGGTGTCGCAGCAGGTCCGCTTCCGTAGCGGACAGGTGGTCACCGGCCTCGGCGAGGTGCTTGTCCAGGCCGGCCACCGTGTTCTCGACGACTCTGTCGGCTTCCGGCTGGACCAGGGCGCCGGTCATCGCGTCGTGGCAGCGGCGCAGGAGCTGGCCGGCTTGCCGGTGGGCCGTCCGGCGGCGCGCGGGTGACTCCTCCTCCTTCAACGGCTCACCGTCCACGGCGGTCAGAATCAGGGCGAGCAGCTCCGCGGAACTGTCGTACAGCACCGGGGCATTGCCGTGACCGAGGTGAGGAACGGCCACCCGGTAGGCACCGGTCTCGCGTGTATACAGGATCGGCTTGGGCGCCACTTTCACGTAGTGGTCGCCGGCGCGTCCGGTCACCCTCCACACCTGGGAGTTTTCGCGGTCATGCGAGGAGTCCCGCACACCGTCCATGGGGCCCAGCACGCTCTCCACCCAGGCGTGGAGGGGGAGGGCAGACGAGTGGAATCCGTCATGCCAGGTACCTCGTATCCGGTCGTGATCCATCGGCGAGCAGGGCGGCGCGGCCGGAGGTGAGGAGAAGGCTGGGGCCTGAGGAGGCAGCGGTGTTTTCGAACGCAGGATTTACGAGCGAGGGGCGGCGTACGGGATGCATGGGACTCCTCAGGGACGAGATGCGGACAGGTGATCGGGTAACGGCGGTTCTGCTGTAGCCGTAACGGGTGGAGGCGGGCGAAATCTAGAACCTCATTTCGAATACCGGGCCCGCTCCTTCTGCGGTCGGGTGGGGCGGGCTGTCATGCTGTGTTCGATCACTCATGTGGGTTGCGGTACCTCCTGCGGGGGATTGCCGGGGGCCGCCTGGTCGGTCATGGCGTAGCGAGGTCTGGGCGGAGGGCGATGACGTCGCGAAGAAAGCTGCGCTTCGAGTAGCTTCAGCCTCACGCAGACGTTTTGGACAGTACGGATTTTGTCTGGCAAGGTCGCCTGTCCGATCCCCCGATGACACCGGAAGGCGGTGCGGAACATGACCGAGGTGAGCACGCGCAGCGTCCGGGACGCCGCTGTCGCCACGCACCTGCGCAGGACGACCACCCTCGACGTGCCCGAGGAGTTCGAGACGTGGTCCGTCGCGAACCTGGCCGACTGGCTCCACGACACGGAGGACGACCCGCAGGTGTCCGACGAGGACTTCTACCAGGCCCGCAAGGCCGTACAGATGCTGGGGGTCGAGGACGTCTGACCGGTGGGCATGTCCCGCGGCCTTGCGCGGACATGCGGCATTCGCGCGGTCCAGTCGGCGCCCGGCTGGGGCTCACTGCCGCGTCACCGTCGCGCACGGCCTGCTCGTAGCGATCCTGGAAAAGCTGAAGGCGGGTGCACAACTCCAGCCCCGAGCTGTGTCTCCGCCGCCTCGATCTGTGCCCTCGCTTGCTGCACCTGCGGGTCGGAAAGCGTTCGCGCTCGCTCTAGCTCCGGGTGCGCGAGCTGCGGACGGGCGCTTCCCAAGGCTCCGGCTGGCCCCGGAACGAGCGCGTGTAGCGGCACCCGTCCAGGTCGACCCAGAGCACCGCGCCGTCCAGGGCGGGGCCGGACGTCAGGCGCTCCGGCAGCCGGGGGTCGGCTCCGATGCGGAACGTCCCGTCGTCGAGCGGGACAAGTTCCGGTTCGTCGCAGGGCGCTTCCACGCCGGTCGCGGCGATCATGTGCAGTCGTCCCGCCCGCTGCACGATGCTGAAGCTGGGATACCAGGGGGTGTAGCTCCGGTAGTGACCTGCGAGTGCATGCGGGGGAGCGGTCGGCGCGGAGGGGCTGGGGCCCAGTGACTCGGGTCCGTAGAGCCAGCGTCCGTCCAGGGAGTGGTGGTAGGCGGACCATCCTGGGTGATCGCACACCAGCCGTCCGTCCCCCGCGTCGTACAGCCTGCCGGTCACCTCGTCCGAGGTGAGCGAGAGACGGTCGTCGCCCGTGGCCTCGACGCGGATCTGACGCGGCGTCGTTCCGTGGATCCCGACGTAGCGCTGGGCGTCGGGGATCCGCTCCGGGTCGAACAGTGCCGGGTCCGCCGGGGCTCCCTGGACGACGGCGAGCACATGGCGGGCGAAGCGGTCGATGATCTGGCACTCGCCGGGGGCGTTGGTCAGCACGGCGACACCGTGCCCGCCGTCGGTGTCGACGGCGAGGTATGAGCGGTATCCGACCATCCCGCCGGCGTGCGTCAGCCAGGTGCGGCCATCGATCACTTCCACGTCCACGCCGAGCGCGTAGCCGGAACTGACCGTGTCGGCAGGCACCGTGACGATCTGTCGGAGACGCTCTGGCCCGATGATCGTGGTGCCGTCCAGGGTGCCCCGGCCCAGCAGCATGCGGGCGAACAAGCCCAGGTCGGAAGCGGTTGCCAGCACGTTCCCATCGGCCGCCGAATACTCGAAGAAGCCGGCCGGCGCGAGCGGGGCCGACGGCAGCGGCGGGCGGTCGTCGCGCAGGAACCGGTACCCGGTGGCGAGTTCGGCGATGTCCTCGTGAGTGATCCGCGCCGCCGAGTTGCGCATGCCCAGGGGCCGCAGCAGCCGTCCGGCCATGGCGTCCGCCAGCGATTCCCCCGTCACCTGCTCGACGATCAACCCCAGCAGGTTGTAGCCCTCGTTGGAGTAGTGGAACAGCTCACCTGGTTCGGCCCAGGTCCTCGCATCACGCAGCGCGTAGCCGCGTGCGGCGGCATCAGGCAGCGCGTCGGCCCCGGCCACCAGGCCGGAGGTGTGCTGCAGGAGGTGCCTGACGGTGATCGCGCGGGAGCCGCCGTTCGGGGCGAACCAGGGCAGGTGGTCGGCGACCGCCGCGTCGAGGTCCACCTTCCCCTCGTCCGCCAGTATGCCGAGCAGGAAGGCGGTGAAGGTCTTGCTGATGGAACCGATCTCGAACCGCGTGCGCCGGGAGACCGGCGCCCCGGATTCCGCGTTCGCGAATCCTGCGGTGACGAACGCGGACTCGCCGGTCCCATCGACGACGCTGATCGCGATTCCCGGCACCGGCCACCAGGTCCGCAACCGCTCTGCAAGCCCAGAGAGCACCCGTTGCACATCCATCAGACGCCCGCCTTCCGCGAACCGAATCCTGCGAACCGGTCCGGACCCAGCTCGACCTGGGAGGAGTCGATCTCCGCGTCCGGCCGGTCGCCTTTGACGAACCGTCGGCACAGCGGATACAGCAGCACGGCCAGCAGCGCCACCGCGACACTCGTGCCGAACGTCGCGGCCTCGTCGACCGCCGTACTCCACGCCAGGTACACGATCATCGCTGTGGGCAGCACGACGACCAGGACCGCACCGGGCCAGCCGCCGGGGACCCGAACCGGCCGGAGCATCTGCGGATATCTCCAGCGGAGGACCAGGAAGGCCACGAATTCCAGCAGGATCGAGGCCAGGGTAAGCAGCACCGTGGCCCGCAGGATCGAGCTGAAGTCGACGGCGGAGAGCACGACGACGACGGTGGTGCTCGCCAGCAGCGCACCCACCGGCGTGTTGAACCGTTTGCTGTCCCGGGCCATCCAGCGCGGCAGGTACGCGTCCGCGGCGAGCGCCCGCGGGACCCGGGTGCTCGTCAGCAGGATCGCCATGAACAGCCCCATCAGGGAGAGCGCCGATCCCAGGGAGATCAGCACCTTCAGCCAGATTCCGCCCAGGGCGTCGCCGACCACGATGAAGTCGCCTTGGGCCCAGTCGGCGGGCGAGCCCCGGTGCAGCCCGCTGCCGATGGCGGCGATGGTGGGCAGCAGGTAGGCGGAGATGATCAGCGGAACCGAGATGGCCAGGGCCCGGGTGTAGGTGCGGTGCGCGTCGGCGATCTCGCCCAGCACGGTGCTCGGGCCGTCGAAGCCGAGGTACAGCCACACGATCACGCTGAGCGCGCCGGCCACCGACGAGTGGACGCTCTGCCCCGGCACCGTGAAGGGCGAGAGCACGTTGATCCCGTTGCTGACTGCATGCCAGATGCCGAGGACCGTCAGCACCGCGAACGGTGCGAGGATCAGCAGCATCATCCCGACCGAGTACTCGCTCACCGCCTTGGAGCCGCGGTAGTTCAGGTATGCCATCGGGACGATGAGAGCGACGGTGACGATCCAGTGCAGGTCCACGACGAAACCGCCGTGGAACAGGTCCACGATCACCAGCCCCTTCCCGCGGGCGATGACCGGGACCCAGGTGGCCAGGTAGTCGACCAGCAGGATCGGGTAGAGGGCGAGGTTCAGCACCGACCCGATCGAATTCCAGGCCCCGAACACGAATGCCGCACCTCTGCCGAGCGCGATCTTCGTCCAGTAGTAGTAGCCGCCGTTGACCGGTATCGCGGCACTCAACTCCGCTGCCACCAGCGCGTTCGGCACGCCGAAGATCACCGGCAACAGGACGATCATCAGCAGGGTCATGCCCGGACCGGCGCTGGAGAGTGAGGCTTCGAGCCCGAAGGGGCCTCCGGACACAGTGAAGAAGAAGATTCCGACCAGGGGCAGCACGCCGAGCGTGCGTCTGCCCGCCCCGGGCGCCGACCGCGTGATTTCCGACGGGATCAGTTCGGTCATCCTGGGCTCCACTCTCCGTCGTTCGCGCCTGGTCGGCACAACGTACGGGGCGTCACCGGGGCCGTCCTCGTCGTGTGCGCCAAAGCCGCGGCCCGTCAGTTGTCGCTGCCGCCAACGCCGGGCTGATCCACCCGGAACACGACGACCGGCATGCCCGGGCTGATCGCGCTGCTGCACTCCTTCGTCGGTCTCGCCGCGGTACTGATCGGCCGGAACGGTCACCTCGAGGCGGGCTCGCACGCGGGCGGCATCCATCGAGCCGAGGTCTTCATCGGCGTCTTCATCGGCTCGGTCACGTTCACCGGCTCGCTCGTCGCCTTCCTCAAGCTCTCGGCGCGGATGAAGTCCGCTCCGCTGCTACTGCCGGGCAAGAACGTCATCAACGTCGGTGCGCTGGTCGTCTTCGGGATACTCACGCTGGTGTACGGCATCACTCCCGCACTGGGGCTGCTGATCGAAGTCACGGCGCTGGCGCTGGCGCTCGTCTGGCACCTGGTCGCCTCCATCGGCGGCGGTGACATGCCCGTGGTCGTCTCGATGCTCAACAGCTACTCCGGCTGGGCGGCCGCCGCTTCGGGATTCCTACTGCAAAACGACCTGCTGATCGTCACTGGTGCACTGGTGGGCTCCTCCGGTGCGTACCTTTCCTACATCATGTGCAAGGCGATGAACCGCTCCTTCATCTCGGTGATCGCTGGTGGCTTCGGGATCGCGGCCGGTCCGTCGGGCGACCAGGATTACGGCGAGCACCGCGAGATTTCCGCGGAGGACACTGCCGAGCTCCTCCTGTCGGCTTCGTCCGTCGTGATGCCCCCAGGCGGAGAACATCAACCTGGTCTGACCATCCCCGGCCCGCCTGCATAGCCACGTAGACCCACACACCGTATGCCTGCCTGGCGTAGCCCCGGCTCCAACAGCTGGCACCGGGCTTTGTGCGGGACGGGGTGGGAAGGTTCGCTTACGTGATCGGGGGCCGCGCGGGCACCAGCTGCGCGGCCCCGACCTGTATCAAGCTGCGGGTTCGGAACGATGTGGTGGCCAGCAGCGCGTCGGACCGCCCAGGATGGCCTCCCGCGGCGTCTCCCTGTGCGGGAGCCGCCGACCTGCAACAAGCGCGTGGAAGTTCCGCCGGCGCAGTGCGCCGGCCCGGCGGGGAGGTTCAACGGCCCCTCGGGTGGGAGTGCGTTTCGGGCGGCTCGGTGACTACCCCTGCCGCTGCCTCGTCCGGTCCCGGCCCGTCCGTGAACCGGTACCCACCATCCACTCCGACCCTCCGCTCCTGGCAATCCGAACGCACCGCTCCTTCATGCGCAGGATGGGAGCGAGGCTCAGAATCGGGACCAGAGCCCGTCTGGCCTCCTCCCCTCCCCCCCGGTCAGACGGGCTCCACACAAACAGGACCCGATGACGGCTCTCGCTGAGGTCGCCGAGGTGAGCGGAGCGTCACCGTCGTACCGACAGACCCCAGCAGTTCCAGACATGCGGAAGTCGCAGCGGCGCCGTATGCAGCAGGACCTCGCGGGCGGCCCACAGGGCGCGGCCGAGGTCTCCCTCGTCCGGGACTGCTGTGAGCACCAGGCGGCCGGACTCGGACGGCTCTTGGCGGTCTCGGACCACCACGACCGGCGTAACGGATCCAGTCGCGACCTTGTGATTGACCGAGGTGAGTATGGGCGAGGAGAAGCCGCCCAGACGTCTGTGTCCGGTCCGGCCACGATCGTGTCGCGCCGCGCGGTGTGCGCATTGCCGCCGCACGGGTGAGGCTGGGGGCAGGCCCACTACGGCTGAGCTCCTTGCTCACTGGCAGCCCCGCGTGGCTCACGGTGACGGCCGTCGCCGTCTCCTAGACCAGCTCGCGGCCGGCCCGGTGGGCGCGAGCGACGTCGGTGTGGGACAGGTAGTGAGTGCGGCCCGCAGTGTCGGCTGCGTGGACGACGTGGAGTCGGCTTCCGCGCCGCTTGGCCTCCGCGGCAGCCCACAGCGTTGCTGTCCGCGCGGATGCCGAGCCGTTGACGCCCACGACGAGCGAGCTGAGTGCGGAGTAGAGGGTGATGCCTTCCATGACTCGTCCTCATCGATGTCCGAAAGGACCGTCAAGGACTGCTCTCCCACTGCCATCCAAAAGCGCTGAACGAGAAATACAGCGGCAGGGCAAGTTCCACAAGTCCCCTGCGCCGTTGCGTCCAGGCCGGCGTGGGCGCGATGGGCCAGGTCGGTCCTGGCGAAGACCATTCGAACGCAGCCCCTGGCAACGACGCCGTTCCCTTCCCGGCGCCGCCGATTCCCGCATCGTCACGATCGCCTCCGTACGGCACACGCTATGGCGATCCCTCACAGACAGGATGAACCGTGTCCCCCACAGAACAACTCGAGGCGGCGGTCGTGACGTCGCTGGTCGAGGACGCCGTGACGGCGCCCTCCATGCACAACGCACAGCCCTGGAAGTTCGTCCACCGCACCGGCAGCCGTTCCCTGGCGCTGTACGGCGATCCAGACCGCACGCTGCCGCACGGCGATCCGGAGCACCGCGCTCTGCACCTCGGGTGCGGTGCCGCCCTGTTCAACCTGCGCGTGGCCGCCATCCACAACGGCTGGACCGCCGACGCCCGGCTGCTTCCCGACCCCGATGACCCGTGGTACCTGGCCGACGTACGCCTCGAGCGGGCCGACGTCGTGGACCACGGTCTCGCGGACCTCCATCCCGCTGTACGGCGGCGGCACACCAGCCGTTTCCCCTTCTCTGAGGAACAGATTCCCGATCCGATTCTCGATGGGCTTCGCTCGGCCGCTCTCCTGGAAGGCTGTCGGTTGATCACACCGGGCGCCTGGCATGCCGACGCCGTCAGGGAACTCGTGCACGACGCCGAGTTCCTCGAGGCCGGGAATGAGGCCGTACGCGCGGAGATCGCGACATGGACGCGCACGGGCAGGACCGGTGAAGGCCTCGCTACCGAGGGCATTCCAGCGGATGCCCTCGGTCCACGGCAGTACGGTGTGAGTTCCCCCGTACGGGATTTCGACGCCCCGCGCCGGGTGGCGGACCGCTCCGTGGCCAACTTCGAGAAGCACCCCCAGATCGCGCTGCTCGGCACGGTCAAGGACGCTCCGGCGGACTGGCTGCGAGCAGGTCAGGCGATGCAGCGAGTGCTCCTGCAGGCCACACTCGACGGCCTTGCGGCCTCGCTGATGTCGCAACCTCTCGAATGGCCCGAGCTCCGGTCGTCCGTACGCGATCCGACCTCTGTGACCGGCTTCGTTCACATGGTGTTCCGTCTCGGCTACGGCCCCCCAGGCACGGCGACACCACGTCGGCCTGTGGCCGAAGTCCTCAGCTTCACATGACGCAGTCGGCGAGTCACCGCCCCCTTCACCGCCAAAACAGGTGACGGCGGGCCCACTGCTCGGGACCCCGGCAGCGGAAAGGACTGACGCAAGTCCATGAAACCGAACATTGACTACAAGGCGTTGTTCACAGTCACGCCGAGTCCGTATTTGGTGCTGGGGCCAGACCTGGTGATCGTCGACGTCAACGACGCCTACCTCCATGCCACCGGTCGGAGCAGGCAGGACCTGGTCGGCCAGTACCTGTTTGATGCCTTCCCAGACAATCCGGCGGATGAGAGCGCGGACGGGGTGCAGAACCTGGACGCCTCGCTGTGCCGGGTCCTGCGGTGGAGGCAGCCGGACACAATGGCGGTCCAGAAGTACGACATCCCCGTGCCGTCCCGGCCGGGGGCGTTCGAGGAGCGGTGGTGGTCGCCGATCAACACCCCCGTGCTCGGGCCGGACGGGCGGGTGGCGTGGATTATCCACCGGGTGGAGGACGTGACCGAATTTGTCCGCTCCAGACCACCCAAACCGACAGGAGGACCACTGGATAGGCGAGAAGCGATGGAGGCCGAGCTGTACGCGCGGGCGCGGGAGCTGCAAAGGCTGAACGAGGAGCTGCGCCAGGCGCATGCCCGGGAGCGCCAGGTCGCCCTCACCCTGCAGGGGGCCATGCTGCATTCGCCCGACCTGGACCGGCACCGGAATGTCGCAGTGCGCTACCTGCCCGCAGTCGGGTCGCTGAACGTGTGCGGCGATTGGTACGACGTCGTTGATCTGCCCGAGGGCTCATTCGGCGTCGCGGTCGGCGACGTCGTCGGCCACGGCTTGGAGGCTGCCACCGTCATGGGCATGCTCCGCAGCGCGCTGAGCGCCGCCGTCCGGGCCCTGACCGAGCCGGCCAAGTCGCTGGAAGTCCTCGGCCTGTACGCCCGCTCGGTCGAAGGCGCGCTGGCAACCACCGCCGCCCAGGCCGTGATCGACACCCGCCACCAGCAGATCGCCTACAGCAGCGCCGGCCACCTCCCACCCGTCCTGGTGCACGCCGACGGCACCTACGACCTGCTGGACCAGGCCACCGACCCGCCCCTCGGCGCCCGCCCCGAACACGTTCCCCGCCCGCAAGCCTCCCTGCCTTACACCCCTGGTGACATCCTCGTGCTGTACACAGACGGGCTCATCGAACGCCGCGGCGAAGACATCGACGTCAGCCTGCACCGGCTCACCAACGCCCTCGCCCCTCATACCCGCATGAGCCCCGATCACCTCGCCGACGCCCTGCTGGCCCGCCTCGGCGTGGCCGGCGGCGCCGGGGACGACATCGCTCTGATCGTCGTGCGCCTCTGACGGCGCGCTGACGCCGTGAGGTCACTTCTCCAGGTCCTGGTGCAACCGCAGCCGCAGCATGAACACTGCCCTGGCGTCCGCCAGACCTGCGAAGCGTTCGAGTAACGCCTCCAACAGGGCATCGTCTCCATCGCGCACCGCCGACACGATCTCGTCCATCACCTGGCGTAACTCAAGCGGCGCGATCGGCTCAACGGAATCCGCCATCTCCACCCGCCACCCACTGCTCGCTTCGCGAGCCTCACTCAATCGAGTGAAGCTCGCAGAGCGAGGCCACCCGGGCGTCGCGGTGAGGTATGTCCAGACCGCGACGCCCGGACCAGGACCTGTCCCGTATCCGCCTCGACCGCAGCGGCATCGACGAACGCACCGCCCACAGCACGGCCCTGGTGCGCCGCATGCTCCGCGAGGACTACTCGACCCGTGCCCCGCACGTCATCACCGTGTTCCGCACCGCCCACCGGGTCCTCGGCCCCGACGAAGCCCACCGGTTTCGAGTCGGACTGGTTCGCGTGGAAGCACCTGCAGAACCTCTCCTGCAGTGCCGCGTCGGACTTCGAGGCCGGGGAGGTGAGTGGACTCCCAGCGGAGCGACACGTGGGCCATGCTCCTGATGGTGGGGCCGTGCACCGCATTGGTCCGTTCGCGACATGGCGCGAGGCAACGTGACAGCCGCCGATCCGGCCCGTCCTTCCCGCCCCGGGGGGAGACGCAAACGGCTGGGTGAACGTCTCACCCGTCCGCTCCACCCCGAGGGGCCCTATGGGCGGACAGGTGGTGCGATGGAAAGGCGGGGCCGTCTACCAGGGAGCTGGACATGCACGAGATGTGGGTCGGAGTGGACGCCGCGGGCGGTGGGCTGGTGTGGCACGTACTGTCGGCCGACACGGCCGCCACGCTGTGCGGACAGCGCAGGCAGCGTGAGGGTGTCGCCGGACAGGACTCGACCGACCGGCACTGCCTGGAGTGCATGACAGCGTTCCAGGACATCTTCCAAGCGCCAGCGAGGGCTTGATGAACAGCGGTGGCCACAGGGCGCCGAAAGGAAGTCAGGAAATCGCCGACACCCGGACGGTGGCCCCATCCTGCGCGCTGGTGTACGCCGCCGGGCCGCCGGAGGGAAGCGCATCATGGGTCCACGCGCAAGTCCCGCTCACGCCAGCAATGCGCAGGCCCCGCATCAGCGCACTGGTCGGGTAAGAAGGGATGGAAGGTCCACTTGATCACGGACCGGAACGCACAGCCGCTGTCCGATTCGATGGGGTGCTCGTGATTCGCCAGGCTGACGGGCCAGTTCAACGTCGACCGATCAGGAACGTGCCGGTCCGGCCCTCACACGCATAGGGGCCGCGGCCCCAACTCGCCGTTGCCCTCGAGTTACGCAAACACCCCCAAGGGGAGAAAACGCTCTTTCAGTCCTGTGGGGCGACGTTGGTGGGGCACGGTACGACGGCTGTCACTGTCTTGCCGGTCGCGTGGACGTCGACCCGCACGTTCACCGACAGCTCCTGGACCAGATGCCAGCATCCAGACCGCGGCCCTCACCTGCGAGCCGGTCCCGCAGCGCGCGGATGGCCGTGAGTGCCGGGTAGGTATGGCCACCCGTTCCGCCGCCGGTGACGAGGAGGCGGAACGGCGTGTGCGGAGCGCGGCTGTTGTCGCTGGTCACGAGACGTCCAATCTGGCTGCGTAGGGCATCGCCCGTCGTGCCCTCAACTCCCGCCGACGAAAGGCGGTCTGCGAGGTGCAGCCTTCCATACCGGTGCCATACCGCCCTCGCTCCCGTTCGACCGCACCTGTAGGCATCGTCCCGAAAGGATCAGTAGGGTCGTCGGCGTGCACGATGTGCGGGTGGTATTGATCGGCGGGACGTCGAACGTCGGAAAGTCGACCGTTGCCCATGCGGTGGCGGAGAAGCTCGGGTTCGAGTGCCTGACCACTGACGGGCTGGCGCGGCACCCCGGGCGACCCTGGAGAACCCCGGAGTGGGAGGTGCCGGCACACGTCGCCGAGCACTACGGATCACTCACGGTTGACGAACTGATCACGTCCGTTCTCGGCCACTACGATCGGCTGTGGCCCCGCATCGAAGAGCTGATCACGACCTATGCAGCTGAGGGCCATGGCAGGACGGGCCTGGTTCTGGAGGGGGCGGCGCTCTGGCCCGTCCGCGTCGCGAGGCTGCAGGTCCCGCGCACGGCCGCCGTGTGGCTCACCACGGACGACGCCGTGGTGCGCGCACGCGTTCATGCAGCGGGCCGCTATGAAGCAGCTACAGAGGCAGAACGGCGTCTGATGGACAAGTTCCTGGCCCGTACGGAGCGCTACCAGACACTCATGATCGATGCCCTCGACAGGTTGGGTATGGATCGCATCGACGCGGGTGGCGGACGGTCCGTTGCAGAGCTGGCTGACACGGTGCTCGCGGCAGTAGACGCGCAGAACGCGGTGGGGCGGTCATCCTTCGGTCAGTGACCAGTTGTGGCGACAAACCTATGGCAGAACCCGACGCCAAGCCCTCGGTGGTCGTCGCGAGGGGCGCAGCTCGGCAGGTGCACGGATATGGGTAGGTCCGTGCGGGTGCTCTGGCAGCTCTTCCAGATCCTCTTGGTTGTGGCGGTCGTTCTCCAGGACATGAACTCGGATGCCATCAGCCTGATCCCGGCGCAGGACACCACAGCGTGCCGTCTGGAATTGCTCACCCTCGACGAGGCCCACGACCTGCTGCGTCTTCTTCAACTGATTGCTGCGGAGGGCCTGGATGAGCTGAGTGATGAAGCCGAGTGGTTCGCCCGGGAGCTTGCCGCGCGCATCCCCTCGGAGAACTGAAGCGACCGTACTCGCTGCACCCGCAGCGCGCCACGGCGATCAACTGGCGCGGGCACGGGGCCAGGTGGCTTGCGGATGCAGCGGCCGGGCACTCTCAGCCGGATCTTGGTGTCGGACCTCGCTGCTCCCGGCGGTGTTGGGAGCGTGGGTTGTCAGCTTCGTTTTCGTTTCGGGCGGCGTTCACACAGGGTCCGGCGTTCTTTCTTTGCGCAATTGATCGTCGTGGCGAGTTGGATCGCCGCGCGGTTGTCGCCGGGGGCCCTACTGCTCCGATGGCGTTCCAGAATGCGCCCGCCCCGACAGCCAGCTCGAAACGGCCGCCGGACATCACGTTCGGGCTCGCTGCCATCGTCGTCATGACCGCTGGAGGACGCAGTGGCAGACTCAGCACATCAGGGAACACCTATACGCGCTCGGTACGGGCCAGCACGGTCGCCATCAGCGCCCGGGCGTCAGGAAACTCCGCCTGGTACGGGCGGTCTTGGATGCAGATGGGATCCAGGCCCTCTGTATCAGTCACTTTCGCGCTCCAGGAGTGCGGGAATCCTGCAGGCCTAGAGCGTCGGAAAAGATTCCGAACTGCAGGGAGCGCCCGTGGTCAGTCACAGCTGGCGCTGAAGCGATTGACGCGCTTGTCCTCAGCCCGACCACTGTCGAGGCGGTTGCTGCGGCCGGGTGGGGTCTCCTCAGGGCGGCCGGTTTCGGACCGCACGCAGATGAGTACGGGGGGATCGGGAGCGCTGGTTCGCTGCTGCGATGTCACTCGGTGACGTCGCAACCCTCCGGATGGTGTTCCGTGTTCAGCTGGGCGAGGATTTCATGCAGAGACTCCAGCTGGGTCTGTGACAGCCGGTCGGCGAACGTCCTCTCCACCACCTCGGCATTGGTACGGGCAGCGTTGCGGTGCACTTTCCGCCCGGCGTCGGTGAGATGGATCATTGCGCCGCGCGCGTCCTCTTCCAGGGGCGAGCGTGTGATGAGCCCGCGGTCGGCAAGCTTGTCGCACAAGCGACTGACCGCGCTCTGCGTCAGGACCACCCGGTCTTTGAGTTCGCGCAGGAGTCATTGTCAAGATCTGTGGATCAGGCCAGGCTGAGGTGGCTTGGTCGACATCCTGATCTTGATGTTGTTCTCGCCGTGCCGAGTGACTTCGTGCAGGCCCAGCCGCCGGTAGAGGGCCTTGGCCCGCTGATTGACGACGAGGACGTCCAAGGTGAGGTCCCGGCCCTGCAGGCGGGCCTGGTCCAGGAGGCTGCGGATGAGCTCGCTGCCGATGCCGCGTCCCTGGTAGTCGGGGTGGAGCTCGATCCGCGCCAGGTAGATCGCCGTCGGCTGGTGCTCGACGTGGAGCATGCCGGCGTCCGCGCCATCGGCGATGATGATCTGCCATTGTTTCGGGGTGAACGCGCGGGTGTGGAAGTCGCGTTGGATCTGCTCGTCCCAGCCCCAAATGGCCGTGACGTAGGCGCCCATGGCGGCTTTGTGTAGCTGAAAGCAGTACTCGCTGTCCGCGTAGGTGGCCGGCCGCAGGTCGATGGCCGTCATGCCGCTCGCTCCTTGGGCCGCTCGACCAGTCGGCCGCCTTCGAAGCGCGCTCCGGCGCGGACGAGGGCGACGAGGTGGGGTGCGTTCACGGCTCGCCACCGCTGCTGGGCGGACTCGACGAGCTTGAAGACCATCGCCAGGGCGGCGGTGCGGGAGCCGGCGCCGCGGGTGACCTTGGTCCGCAGCCGGACCGTGGAGAACGTGGACTCGATGGGGTTCGTGGTCCGCAGATGGATCCAGTGCTCAGCCGGGAAGTCGTAGAACGCCAGCAGCTGGTCCTTGTCGTCGACGATCTTCTTGATGGCCTTGGGGAATTTCGCGCCGTAGAGCTTGGCGAACGTCTTGATCGCCGCCTCGGCGTGGTCGCGGTCCTCGGCGTTGTAGATGTCCTGGATGGCCTTCTTCGCGCCGGGCTGCGCGGACTTCGGCATGGAGTCGAGCACATTTGCGGTTTTGTGGACCCAGCACCTCTGCTCGCGGGTTTCGGGGAACACCTCGGTCAGGGCTTTCCAGAAGCCCAAGGCGCCATCGCCGACCGCCAGGACCGGGGCGCGCATGCGCCGGCGGGCGCAGTCGCGCATCAGGTCAGCCCACGACTCGGCGGACTCGCGGTAGCCGTCCTTGAGCGCGACCAGCTCCTTCGAGCCGTCTGCGCGGACCCCGATGAGCACCAGGACGCAGGCTTTGGCCTCCTCCAGACGGACGTTGAGGTGGATGCCGTCGGCCCACACGTACACGTAGTCGACCTCTGCGAGGTCACGGTCCATGAACGCTATGTGGTCGGCCTGCCACTGCTGGGTGAGGCGGTTGACGGTGGCCGCCGACAGCCCGGCCGCGCTGCCGAGGAACTGCTCCAGTGCCGGGACGAAATCGCCCGAGGACAGGCCATGCAGGTAGAGCAAGGGCAGTACCTCGCTGACCTTCGGGGACTTGCGACACCACGGCGGCAGGATCGCGGAGGAGAACCGCTTGCGCTCGCCCGTGGCCTCGTCAACGCGCTTGTCATTTACCCGGGGGGCCTTCACCTCGACCACCCCGGCCGCGGTGGTGACCTTCCTGGGCTGGTGGTAGCCGTTGCGGACCACGAGCCGTCGACCGTTCTCGTCGCGCTGGTCGGCTAACTCGGCTATATAGGCGTTGACTTCGGCCTCCAGGGCGGCGGCGAGCATCCGCCTCGCGCCGTCCCGGACGATCTCGTCGATCAAGGAGGAGCCGTTGGCGGCGGTGCCGTGGTCGTTGACTAGGCTGAGCACGGGCGTGCCTTCCCGACCGGTGCTGCGAACACCGGCCTACTCGATGACCATCAGTCGATCACTCGGCAAGGTACGCCCTTCGCGTGCTCCCCGAGTTCGATCCACAGGTCTTGAGCATGGCTCTTCGCGCAGGCGTGTGCCCTTGAGCGGGATGTTCACCAGGGTGTCGAACTCGCTGATCGAGAGACGATGACGTTCCGCGAGCTCATGCTCGATCTCGCGGAGCACGGTGTTGTGAACCTCCATCAGCGACCGCCACACCCCGACTTTGAACGCCCGGGAGCTGGGCGCAGATCCCGTCCGCGGCATGGTCCAGCCCCCTCCTTGCTCGCGTATACATCATGCTGCCAGACCGATGGCAGTCCAGTGCGGACGCTGGGCCGAGCCGTGGAGGGCACTGATGGAACATCAAACCGGCTGCATGGGACGGACGGTGACTGCAGAGTCCACCTGTTGCCCGGCGCGTAGGACCGTCAAAGACGTGTCGGGTGACCAGAGATGAGAGTTGAAAGGAGACTGGCTCGTTCTGCCGGCCTCGCGCTCAGGGCCGCGGGGCGGCATTCGGTGTACCAGTCACTGCCGTCCCTTGAAGTGACTGCGAATTCCGCCCCGCGGCTGAGTACGGATTCCCCAGCCGTAGTCTGATCATCCACCGGTGGCCATCCGCGACCGGTGGATTCTGCACCGGATTGCTGGTCCGATGCAGGAGATATTGCCCCCAGAGGGGTGCGCCCAGGCTGGCCCAGTGCCCTCTGGCGGCGCCTTCGTTAGATGACGTGCACCTGCCGAAGGGTCGCCTTCGCGAGGTGGCTCTCTCCTGTGAACGGGCCATGGCAGCCCGTGCGCATCATGCCTCGCCACAGCGTCGAGAGCCCGTTGAGTGGGCACCGGTGCCAGTGCCCATCGGTTGCCCTCCCAGTGAAGGGAGCGGCCGTCGTCGTACACCGCTGTGGTCGAAGTGGCCGCCTGTGTGTGTTCCACAAAATCAACGGCAGTGTTCCAGCAGCATGGACGACCTTTGTGTTCGCGGACCCACTAGTGACGTGTGCCGTGGTCACCGAGCCAGTAGATCTGGTCGAGGATCCACTGACGACGAAGATCGTCTTCGCTTACCCGGTAGCGGCCGCGGTCATCATGGTCCCGGCCCCAGTGGCGATGTCCATCACGGTGGTGGACCCAGTACCCACGACCATCCTCGCCGTGCCTGCCCCCGCCCTCATCCCAGCGGCCGGACCGGCCATCGTGGTGGGCGTCAGCGGACTGCGTGGAGTGAGAAACGACGGCAGGCCGGTCGCCAGTCGTGGGGGCCGCCGCCAAGGCGGAACCGCCAGTGGCGAGGAGTCCGGCCGCTGCGACTGCCACAGAGGCCACCGCCATGGCAGCCCGACGCGCAAACGTGTATCCCATGATCTTTCCTCCTAGCTTGCCCCGTGACCTGCAAGAACAGAGCCACGGCTGCCTTTGATCAGGCATTAGCGACACTACTCCTAGATGGTTGAACAAAAAACTATGTTGGATGTGAGGAGGGCCATGACTCGGCAAGTTGTTGCGTCGGAATATTCCAACAGCTTGGATTCTTCGGTCTGCGGACCTCGGCTACTCCCAGAGGTGAGCGCCTGGGAACGCTCTGGCACTGCCGCCCGGATTGCGATGGTGAGGCATCACGGCTCAGCTGGTCGGGAACGTCACCGGGGGCGGACCACTGCGGCTGCGACGACACGACGACAGCTTTGCCGCTGCGCCCCTCTCGCAGTCGCCCCATGCCTGGGGCGTCAGTGAGCCGCTTGACGTCGCGCTGTATCCGCCCGTCGGCGGCGTGGCTGGGTCAGGCGCTGGTAGGCGGCGCGACGTAGCGCGAAGTGGGAGGAAAGTTCCTGCAGTCCTGCGCGGCCAAGACGGCATACGACCATCATCCGTGAGACCGCCGCCGTGCCAGACGTGTGTTCTTCTCGCGGTTCTGGGCGGATTGCGATACCGGTAAGGTCCTGCAGCTTGCACGGCGGGGGAGGGCAGGGACCGGCGGAACAGTGATGGAGGGAAAGGAAGTTGATCTGGGAGGCGACAGTGCCGATGCGAGCAACGGTTCGGTACACGCGGTCAAGTGAGCGCTGGAGCACGAGCTGGCCCCGGTTGGCCAGCGTCCGCAGTGGGTCAGGGCGCGGTCTGGGTCGGTCGATGAGCACGGACACGTCGTCGTGGTCGTCCGGATCAAGCAGTGCTTCCGGGCGCCGGGCCTGGGACGCGTGCTACTCGTGGCGTGGGTGGGAGCGGGGCGGAGAATGCCGCCCAGAACGTCGCCGCCGTACGGCGGCCGGGGCGGCCGCCCACTGTGTCAACGAGGAGGACGAGCGCCAGGTGGTGGAGCGCGCACCGGGCGCCACGGTGAGGCGTCCCCTGAACGTACACCCCGCTGCTGCGCAGAACCGGCCGCGAGCAGCCCAGCTGCCTACGTCTCGCTCGTCGCACTGTGCCGCCAGCTGGGCGTGCCCCTCGCCGTCTCCACCCAGGCAGTCTGACCGGCGCTGTCCCCCGGGCCGCGCACGAGCGCCGTGCGCGGCCCCATCCCGTGAACACACCCGAGAACGGACTCCCCAGAGTGGATTCGTACGCCCAGAACCGTGAGCGGCTGCTGACATCATCCCGCCCCATGCCGGACTTCGAGGTCGTGGGATCGCAGGGCCCGTGGCTTCACTGCGCCGACGGCACCCGGATCTTCGACGGATCCAGCGGGCTGCTCTGCACCGATGTCGGCCAGAGCAGCCCCAAGGTCCACGCCAGGATCGAGGAGCAGTTCAGCCGGTACTCGTTCGGCGGCGCCGCCGTTGTCCAGCCCCGCATTCAGATGGAGCTGATGGACCGTCTGTGCTAAGCCGTGGGCCGCCCCGCCGACTCGGTTGCGCTGACCACGTGCGGGACCCTCGGCGTCGAAGTGGCTGTGGGACTGGCGCGGAACATCACCCGAGTACGCGACGGGAAACTGCGAGGGGACATCCTGGCCTCGACCTTGAGCTACCACGGGATGTCGGCGCTGACCCTCGCACTCGCCGGCAACCACGCCCGCAGGCCGCGCCCGGGAGATGCGCTCGGCCTCGGCCCCTCAATTCCCGGCGCCCTACCCGCCGACGCATGCGCACCAGGGCCGCGGCTGCGATGCCTTGTGCGCCGACGAGATCGCGAAGGAGATCGACAGCCGCGGGGCCGAGAACGTCGCCGGGGTTCTGATCGAGCCCGTCAACGGGACTACGGGCGGCGCCTTCGTGCCGCCTGACGGCTACCTGCACAGGGTGTCTGAGGTCTGCCGGGAGCGGGACGTCCTCGTCATCCCATGATGAGGTGCTGACCGGGATGTGGCGCACCGGGACACCGCTTGCCAGCCACCACTGGGACGGCTGCGAGCCCGACATGGTGATCCTCTCCAAAGGGCTGGGCGCCTGGTACACGGGCGTCGGCGCGGTGCTGGTGTCGCCCGACATCGCCCCGTTCATCCGGCATGAGGACGCCGACCCGCTGCCCGCGATGGGCACCATGGCCACCCATCCCCTCATGGCGGCCGCATGCCTGGGCGTCCTCGACGAACTGGAGGCGATGGACTTCACCGCCTTCTCGGAGCGCGCTGAGCACCTCGGGCAGGCCATGAAGTCCCTGAACGGCGTCGGGCCCGTGCAGGACATAAGCGGGCTGGGATTCCTGTACGGCGTGGAGGTCACCTCGGGGCAGCTCTGGCCCGTGATGAAGGCGGCTGAGGAACAGGGGGTCTTCTTCTACCCGTTCACCGGCGCCGGGGACCCCAAGAGTGAAGGGCTCGTCGTTGCACCCCCACTGACCTCGTCCGACGATGACATCGACTTCCTGATCACAGCCCTGTCCAGCGCGCTGGACGCCGTGGGCCGAACCGCTGACCGTACCGTCGGCCCACACCCAACCCGGTGTCCCGAACGCCCTTGTGTCACCCACTCGAACTCCTCAACGAACCACTGAGTGACCAGACTTGGGTCCTACTCGCCAACCGATATCGTCGGGGGCACACCGATTCCGGTGTGCCCCCGACGAGACAAGGAACGACCTGGAATGCGTGTTTCCGTGATCGGCTGCGGTCACCTCGGCATCCCGCACGCTGCGGCCATGGCCGAGCTCGGCCACGAAGTCATCGGCGTGGACGTCGACCAGGCCAAGGTCGACCGGCTCAACGCCGGCGAATGCCCCATCTACGAGATCGGCCTGCCGGACCTGCTCGCCCGCCACACCGCGAGCGGGCGCCTGCGTTTCACCACCGACATCAGTGAGGCCGCCGACTTCGCCGAGCTGCACTTCATCGGCGTCGGAACACCCATCGACGCTGACGGCCGCTCCTACGACACCGCACAGGTCTTCGGCGCGATCCGTCAGCTCGCCCCCCACCTCGACCGGGCATGCACGATCGTCGGGAAGTCCACGGTCACCGTCGGCACCACCAGCCAGGTCACCGCCCTCGCCCAGCGCCTGGCCCCCGCAGGCGACCAGGTCGACGTCGTATGGAACCCGGAGTTCCTTCGCGAAGGCCACGCCGTCGAGGACACCCTCCGCCCGGACCGTCTCATCGCCGGCCTGACCACCGTCGAGGCCGAGAAGGCCATCCGCACGGTCTACGCCCCCATCCTGGACGCCGGTGTCCCGATCTTCGTCACCGACCCGCAGACCGCCGAGCTCGCCAAGGGCGCCGCGAACACCTTCCTCGGCCTGAAGATCAGCTACATCAACGCAGTCGCCGACATGTGCCAGGCCGCGGGCGGCGACGTCTCCCAGATCGTCGACATCCTGGGCATCGACCCCCGCATCGGCAGCGGCGGCATGCGACCCGGCATCGGCTACGGCGGCGGCTGCCTCCCCAAGGACGTCCGCGCCTTCACCGCTTCCGCCCGACAGCTCGGCGCCGAACAGGCCGCCACCCTGCTGCGGGCCGCCGAGGAGATCAACGAGAACCGCACCACCGTGGCCCTGGGGCTCATCACCCGCGCCCTGGGGGAGCGCCCCATCAAGGGCGCCCGCATCACCGTGTGGGGGGCTGCGTTCAAGCCCGGCACCAACGACGTGCGCGAGTCCCCGGCCCTCGCCCTGTCCCAGGCTCTCCAACAGGCCGGCGGCATCGTCACGGTTCACGACCCGCAAGCCGTGCCCACGGCGATGGTCCGCAACCCGGAGCTGGACTACACCGACGACCTGGGCGCCTCCCTCGACGGTGCCGAGCTCGTTGTCCTGGCCACCGAATGGCCCGAATACCGGCAGGCCGACCCCCAGGCCCTGGCCGGCCGCTCGGCCAACCCCCTGCTCGTCGACTGCCGCACCACCCTCGACCCCGCGCCCTGGCGCTCGGCAGGCTGGACCATCCACCAGCTCGGACGCCCCGGAAAGTAGAACCGGTCCCGCAGGCCCAACGGCGAAGGCGGTCACCCGAACACCGGGGTGACCGCCTTCGCCGTTGGGCCTGCGGGGCTACGGTGACGCGCATGACCATTCTGATCGTCGGTGGCAGCGGCTTCCTGGGGTCCGAACTGATCCGGCAGGCGAGGACGGCGGGGCACACGACCGTCGCGACGTACGCGACTGGGCCGGGGCGCTCATCCCCGACCGCGTGGTGCCCCCTCGATCTGCGGGACGCGGGAAGGCTGGACGCCGTCATTGCCGACGTGAATCCGGCCGTGGTCATCAACGCATCGAGCGGCGGGGCCGACTGGGCGGTTACTGCAGAAGGTCCTCTTCAGCTCGCGATCGTCGCGGCGAGGCACGGAACCCGCATGGTTCACGTGTCGAGCGACGCGGTGTTCTCCGGTGCGGGCCGGGTCCACTACGACGAGTCCTGTCTCCCGGATCCTGCCACCCCGTACGGCGCAGCCAAGGCCGCGGCCGAGACAGGGGTCCTCGCGGTCCACCCGAAGGCCGTTGTCGCCCGCACGTCGCTGATCATCGGCCACGGGAGTTCCGAGCACGAGCAGCTGGTGCACCAACTGGCCGCCGGCACAGTCGATGGCGCCCTGTTCACCGCCGACATCCGCTGCCCAGTCCATGTCTCGGACCTGGCGACCGGCCTCCTGGAACTGGCGTCGGGCGGAGCAACAGGCATCCACCATCTCGCAGGGACCGACGCCCTGAACCGTCACGTTCCCTGTCAAGTTCATCTGTTCAGGTTCTGTGGGGTGCTCTGGGGCCCGAGACGCATGTGACTGTGCAGCCGATCTGGCCGCTGAGCATCTGACCTGGCGGGTCTGATCAGCTCAGATGCCGGGCAGGGCGGCGGCCCCGTCTCTCCACTGCGCGGTCTTCACGTGAAGCCACGCCAGTGAGAGATGGCTCCGCTGTGCCGGAGCGCGCGAAAAGGTACCCAGCGCGACTGGGCTCACGGCCCCGGTACGGCACCGATCTGCTGCATCACCCCAAGGAGGTCGGGCTGCCCCCGTTCGCCGTCGATCCGGCCGTCGGCCAGATAGTAGAAGTTCATGGCCTGCACCGAGATCTTGTTGCCGCTCGCCGGGATCCCGAAGAATTCACCGTCGTGGGTTCCCCGCATGGTGAACCGCGCGGCGACCGTTTCACCTTCGGTGACCGTCTCCTCCAGCGTCCACTGGACGTCCGGGAAGGCGCTGCGCATCATCCCGAGGACTTCCATGTACCCATCGGGCCCTCGCAGTGGTTCCGGGTGGCTGGGCGCGTGGAACACCGCGTCCGGAGAAATGACCTCGCGGGCGAGATCCTCGTTGCCCGTGTTGATGAACTCGACGAAACGGTTCATCACTGACTCGGTGGACTGCGATGGCATCGTGCTGGGCCTCTCCAGAGACGTTTGGGCGGGTAGCTGCGAGCGTAACATCGAATCGATGTTCACATCGATTCGATGTTCGCGTGCGAAGATGGACTCATGCTGGAACTCGCGATACTCGGCTTCCTCGCCGAGGGACCCCTGCCTGGACACGAGCTGCGTCGCCGCGTCTCACAGCTGACCGGCTATACGCGGCCGGTCAGTGACGGCAGCCTGTATCCGGCGATCAATCGTCTGACCAAGGCGGGCTTGATCGAGCGGCGTGCCGACCCGGCCGCGGGGGCGGCCCGGTACGTGCTCAGCCTGACTGCGGCCGGGCGGGCCGAAATGCTTCAGTGCCTGCGCAAGCCCGCCGACCACGAGATCACCGACTTCACCCGGTTCTACGTCGTCCTGGCATTCCTCTCCCACCTGCCCGACATGGCCGAACGGCACGCGGTGCTGCGCAGACGGCTGGAGTTCCTGGAAGAACCGGCGAGCTTCTTCTACGACAACGAGCGGCCCCTGCGTGCCGAGGAGGTCGCCGACCCCTACCGGCGGGGCATGCTGCTCACCGCCCGCGCCACCAGTCGCGCCGAACGGACCTGGCTGCGCGAGACCCTCGGGGAGGAACCGCCCGCATTCGACACCGGATGCACCGACAGCGATCCGCATGCGCCCGCCGCTCCCGCGAGCTGACTGTCCACGGAGGTACCCCCATGCTTGCATCCTGGGTACGACGAACAGGGACCCGCCGCCGATGTCCTGCACGTCGGTGAACTCCCTGATTCCGTCCCCGGCCCCGGCGAGGTCCGCGTCCGCATCACCGTCTCGGGCGTCAACCCCGGCGACACCAAGAAGCGGCGCGGCTGGCTCGGCTCGTCCATGCCCTTCCCGCGGGTGATCCCGCACAGCGACAGCGCCGGAGTCATCGACACCGTGGGCGCCGGAGTCGACGCCCGCCGCGTCGGGCAACGAGTCTGGGTGTACGGGGCCCAGTCCTACCGCCCCTTCGGCACCGCCGCCCAGTACACCGTCGTCCCTGCGGATCTGGCCGTCCCGCTACCCGACCACCTCAGCGACGAACTGGGCGCGAGCCTCGGCATCCCCGGTATCACCGCCCACCGCACCGTCTTCGCCGACGGCCCGGTCGACGGCCGACTGGTCCTGGTCCACGGAGTTCTGGGCGGCGTCGGCTCCCTGGCCGCCCAGCTCGCCCACTGGGCCGGCGCCACCGTGATCGCTACCGTCCGCCGAACCACGGACCTCGACCACGTCGACCCGGCCGTCGCCCACGCCGTCGCCCTGGACACCGGCGACCCCGCCGCGGCCATCCGCTCGTACGCGCCGCGGGGCGTCGACCGGATCATCGAGGTCGCGCTGTCCGACAACGCCGACCTCGACAACGCCGTCGCCGCCAACAATGCCGTCATCGCCGCCTATGCCACCCGCGCGGACCGCACCGAAGTCCCTTTCTGGCCGCTGCTGTTCAACAACGTCACCCTGCGGCTGCTCGGCAGCGACGACTTCCCCGCCGAGGCCAAGCGCCAGGCCGCCCGCGACCTCACCTCCGCCGCCGCCGTCGGCGCCCTCACCGTCGACGTCTGCGACCGCTACCCGCTGGACGACATCACCAAGGCCCACGACCACGTCGACACCGGCGGCGGCCACGGCCGCATCCTGCTCACCATCCCGTAGAAACGACCGGCTTCGCTGTCAACGCGGTTGCGCACTGGCATGGCGCCACAGACACCACCCTCATGTCCCACATCGCCATGGTCGTCGGCGACAACAGCGGTAACGCCCTGACCGGCAAAATCTGCCTGCCCAGCTCCGCCAGGTCAGGTGCTCAGTCCGCCAGATCGGCTGCTCAGTCTCAACGCAGAGGAGCCGCCCCGGTGTGAAGGTGGCCGGGGCGGCTCTGTAGGTGGAGTGCTCAGCGGTTCGGCGGTCGGAAAGGGAAGACGTTGTCCGCGACGGGAGAAGGCTCGCTCTCGGGTCCCTTCTTTCGGGTGAGAACTGCGCTGGCGAGGGTCAGCAGCGTCACCTGCTGACGAAGCTCCTGGAGCTCCGCTTCCTTATTGGCCAGAGTCTTCTTCAGTTTGGAGACGGTTTCGCGGAGTCGTTTTTCGCTTTCCGGCAGCTGCTTTGTCTCGGTGCGGACGCGCTCGTAGAACTCGTTCTTGAGATCGGCATGCCGTTTCATGAGAGCCATGCGGTGGACGTCAGCCTCGACGGCGAGCGCGACGATGGTGAGACTCCCGTTGGAGGCGGTGGGCTGCCCGTTCAGGAGCCGGTCCATGGCCTCGCGGATGCGGGTGCGTTCGTTCTGCTGGTTCACGCGGCAGCCTCGGCAGGTCGGGCGGTGGCGTCGTGGGTGTCGGCGATGGTGCGGAGCTTGTCAGCGTTGTGCCGCAATCGTTTGCCGAGCGGGCCGGGCGAGTATGCCGCGAGTTGGTCGATCTCATCGGCCCGTTCCCGCAGCTGCCGGGCATGGGAGTCGGTTCGAACTGTGTTGCCGCAACCGGACTGGCAGGCGTACTGCCGTGGGGCTGTTGCTCCTGGCTCGGGGTCGCAGAGCGCGGTCTCCCGCTTGAATGCGCAGATCAGCATGGCGTCGGGGTTGCAAAGAGGACAACGCCGTCCCGGGCGAGGAATGCGGCTGCCTTCTTCGCGAACGTCTTGGGGACGATGCGGCCCTCGAACCGTGGGGTCGTGGCTGCGGCGGTTAGAGCCCGGCGGGCGGCTGGCCCGGAGACCTTCTCGCCGGCAGCGATGCGGTCGCGGAGGCGGGCGGCGGTGTCAGCAGCGGCCAAGGCGGTCTCGACATCGAGGACGGAGTGCATTCCGCTCCGGCTGCGAGAGCCGTATCCGCTGGAAACTCTGGCGTCCAGGACGGTGCGCATGTGCCCGTACTGAATGGCCAGTGCGACCAAGCCGCCGGGGCGCCGGGCAATGTGCCAGGCCAAACTACGTCTGAACCGAGACATTCCGATCGCGCCATGAGGGTCCTCGGGGATGACCTGGCCGGGCAGGCCCTGGGCCTGTGCCTCGTGGTTGACCCAGGCCACGAAGTCCTCGATGCGCTTGTTCAGCCCGCCGCCTTTCAACGCCCCGTGCCGGCCCCGTTGGAAGGCGAAGTCGTGGTGAGAAGCGCTCAAGAGGAGCTCGCCGTCGGGGACCATGCGCTCCAGGACGCGGATGGCGTGAACGACTGGGGTGATGGCGACCCAGGGGACCTCGCGAGCTTCGCCGGCGGATATGTGGTTGCCGTCGTCGTCGACGACGTTCTTGTAGTGCTGACTGCGGATCAAATGCCGACTGACAGCGCCTTGTGTGCCGGGCTCCGGATCGGGGCAGCAGCCTGTCCGTAGCCCTTGAACTTCTTGCGGACGCATGCCTGTGAGGTAAAGACATATGACCACCGCGGCGGTGCCCAGGTGACGCATCAGGGTGGCAGCCTCATCGAAGTCCATGCTTTCGCGCCAGGGTTTCCCGTTGATCCCGCTGACCGGCACCTCCAGCGGGCATGGGCCCGGGTGCTCGTTCGCCAGGCCGGAGAGCTTGTTGCGCGCGACGAAGTAGTCGATCTGTTTCACGCTCGCGCCGGTGACGGCGGAGATGTAGGAGCGAGCCAGCCCCCGGCGGCCGTGCATCCGGACCGAGGGCAGCCCGCGGCCCGACCGGACATGCGGCAGCAAGAACTCCGCAAGGACAGCCTGCCCATCGGGGATGGCCGGGTTGGCCTCAGCCGCCGCGACCAGACGGCTCCTCTCGGCCCATGCTGCCAAGATGTCGTCGGCGAAGTCATCGACGAACCGGATGGCCCAGACCAACAGCGGCCCCAGGACTGCCGGATCCAGAGGTTCCGTACTGTTCTCTCCTCGTGCCGGGCTGGTGGCGGCGGCGGGAAGGAAGTCGTCGATGCCCTCGATGTCCCATGGCGGCTGGGTGACGCCCGCAGGCCGGGCACTGAGCTGGTCGAACGCCCACAGATCTGTCAGCTTGGTGCAGACCTTCGCGGCGTGGTCGCGGGAGACGCCGTCGCCCCAGCGCTGGGTGATATAGACCCGCCACATGTCGTCGGTGCAGTCGGTAAGACTGCTGAGGCGGCGCGCGTGTAGCCATCGCGCCAGCCGCATCCACTCGTTGCAAGTGTCCCTGATGTCCGCAGCGGACGTCCTGGCCCGGGAATGGCTTCCTCGCGTCAGAAGGTAGGTGGGACGAAGCCGGCCGTTGATCATCGTCCAGGGCGTCTGTTTGACCTGGGCGAGCAACGAGTCGGGACAGCCCTGCCAGTGGATGGTGGACAGCACGGTGCTGGGGCTGTCGATGAGCGGGGCCAGCGGCCAGACGGGATCACGGTACTGCGCGTTCGGGTGCGTGTTGCCGGGGCTGATCCATAGGGGTAGCACCACGGGGCTGTTCGGATTCGGCGGAGCCAGAATGTACGGGTCGTTCTCGATGGCAAGGCTGGTCACGGGGCGAGGTCTTCCTTCAGCAAGAGCTGGACGACGGTGCAGTCGGTGTCGCTGACGCGGGTCAGGGCTGCCTTCCAGGCAGCCGGGCCGACCTTGTCCCGCAGGTTCTCCAGTCGCAGCAGATGGTCGTTCCAGCGGCTGTGGAACGTGTCATCGTCCAGGGCGGAGCGCAGGCTCAAAATCTGCTGGTGCAGCAGAGCGAGCCGGGGGTGGTGGCCCGGGTGGACGTGGGCATTGGGACAGGCCATGCAGAGCAGGAAATCCGCTCCGCAGCCGCCGCCCGGAGCCGGCCAGGGCGTGGTGGTCTCGTCCTCGCAGTCCACTGTCGCGGTCGGGTGGTGATCCGGGTCCGCCTCGTCCGTGATCTTCCCGCCGAACACGGCGGCCATCGCCTGTTCCAGAGCCTCGTTGGCACCAGTCGCGAAGTCGTCCCGGGACGCGTGCTGAACCTGCTTGTCGGGCAGCACGTAGACGCTCTCGTGAGTGCCCTGGGTGTGCTGGAGGGGGCGTCCCTCGCGGGTCACCGTCGTCCGGCGGGTTCGCTGGAACGGTGATCCGTGCAACCCGTGGCTGCGGGCCCACGACTTGGCCATGGCGTAGGAGATGCCGAACGACAGGGGCTCCACCGCCGATGGACGATCCAGACCCAGATGTCCCTGTCCGGGTTGGTGAGCACGAGCGACCATCAACAGATCTATCTCGGGTGCCAGACGGTTCGCCAGCGCGCGTCCGTGCGCCGTGGCCTCCAGTGCCTGGGTGATCAGGCGCCCTGGGGAGTCGGCTCCGGAGTCTGTGATGTTCTCGGTCGAGAACCAGTGCCCCCTGCCAGCTCTGCGCTTTTCGAGCTGGACCTGGTAGGTGGCCGAGGTCGTCTCGCCGACCGATGGTGTGGTGGTCGGCACGGGCATACGGCTGTAGAGAGACAGGTTCCACCCGAACCGGTCAGTCAGGAGCACGGCCAGCGCGGTGAGCTCCCCGCGGGTCAAGAAGAGCCTGCCCCAGGTTTTCTCCGACCTGTTGCCGCCCAACAGTTCGTGGTTGGTCACCGCTCTCTGCCCGGATGGGCGAAGAGTGCGAGGGGCATCACCGGTGCGGGCGATATGGTCGAGGATGGCGCCGATTTTCCATTCGCGGCTGCCTTCGGTGACGTCGCCGGCCCGCCACCTGTTCAGCAGGCGTGTGTTCTCGCCGATCCGAAGCCAGGCCGAGCGGAATTCGCGCTGAGCGGCCAGCACCACCCGGTTCCGTTCGTCCTCCTCGTAGGACTGCTTACTCGGCGTCGGCCCAGGAACCCGGCGGGCCACTTCTTCGGCCAACGGCCCAGTAGAGAGCCGGGGGTCCCGCCGCAACAGTCCACGGATTGTGCCCAGCACGCTCCGGCCGCTGTTGGTGCCGATGTTCTGGTTCCGCCAGCTCTGAAGCGCTACGACGGTGAGACCGTCCAGATCGTCCGGCGGGCTGTCCAGGCCCGAGACGAATTCTGCGAACTGGTCGATGTGTCGCCAATTGGTCCCAGCTGTCAGATGACTGGTCCACCCACGAGATCGGACCGCGAAAACTGCGGCCAGCGAGCGCTGCATCGGCTCGGCCACCGGCAGTTCGGCGAAGTCGTACTCCTTGAAGCCAGCCTTGCTGACCACGGTGACCACGAGTCCGTCCGGAGCAAGAGGTGGCCTGGTGTGGTGGTCGGCCGGCGGGAGGACAGCCTTGCGTCCCCGCCCAGTCACGAGGCCACCTTGAGGAGGGCATCAATGTCCTGAATGCCGGCGGTTTCCCGGGCCAGGCGAGCGAAGACACCGTCCAGGTCCTCCGCCTGCTCACTCTCGTCCTCGTCAGCGTCAGCCATCGCCAGGATCGACTCCAGCTGCAAGTGGGCGACCGCCGCGAGGTAGTGCCGTTTCGTCGTCTCCACGTCCGTGTGCCCGAGGATCGTCTTCACCAGCCACCACGGGTCACCGAACAACAGGGCGAAGTCCCGCCTCTCCGCCTTCGCCAGCCCGTAACGCGTCTCCATCAGCTGATTCAGCACGATCAGCAAATAGAGCGCCGCCGAGTGCCGAGCAGAATGCGGCGTCGCGTACGGAGACTTCCCCAGCACCTCCGCAAGCCGGAAGTCCCGGGTGATCTTCCGCTCCTCCTCGGTGAGCAACGTTTCCTCGCAGCGCAGGTTCGCGGTCCTGAACACCCCGTTCCATCGATCAGGTGCCATCGGCAGACCCTGCTCCGTCAGCCATAGATAGGCAGGCTCCGGCCCCTCTGCCCCCTCCAGAAACAGTGACTGCCGGTCCATCCAGCCCAGACGGCTCAGCTCCCGAGCACCGGCGACGCCGTTCCGGTCCACCCACTGCACCGTCGGGTTCCGCCCATTCGTCACTCGGGTGATAAGCCGCATCACCGGCAGCCGCTCGTAGCGGCCCGCTGCCTGTGCTCGCTGGATTGCCCAAGCCCGCTCGGACTGGATGTAGACCTCGACCTGCCCGACTGCGTCCACCGTGGCGTAGAACACGCGGCTGCTCTTCGACCGCGTCACGGCACCGGCTATTCGGCCGTGGCAATATCGCCCGCGCCGAAGACGTTGGGTCGGCAGCTCGAACGTCAGCAACGACCCGCCCTCCTGCCGCCGCAGGGCCGAGGACAGCAGCAGCTGAACAAAGCTCGCATTCCGCATCTCCGTCCGGGAATCCCACCCCGGCGCCGGCAAACCAGCACGGGTGTGGCCGCGCAGACCGACGTCGGACCACAGGCCCCAGGTTCGCGGCGTCAGCCACGACACCCGCGAACTGACCGAGTCCGCCGCCCGGTCCTCCCGCCGCGACACGTCCACCGGCAGCGGGCGTACACCGCCCCACCGGAACAACTTCGTGAACGCCGCCGCCTCCCGGTCCCATTTGGTCCCGCTGATGCTGTCCGGGTTCTCCGGTGCTTCACACCGCCAGTGCCGGAAGTCGTCCAGGTCCTGTTGCGTCGCTCTCCGCCACTCGACCCGCCGCGAGGACAGAAATTCGAGCAGTAGACGCATATCCGTCGAGTAGTTCCGCTTCGACTCACGTTCCATAGACCTGAAGGCTTCCGAGAGGACGAAATTCAGAAGGTCCGCATCGACCACTCCATCCGGCCGAACGAACACCGGATCACCCGGTTTGAGACCGATCCGGGTAACCGCCTCGGGCAGATCCCGCACCCCCAGAACCCCCTCCGTGGGGAGCGTCCCCCACCGGCCCGGATCCGGTACCCGCACCACTTGCCACGTACTCAACTGCTACCTCCACTGATGCTTGAACACGCTCAAGCATCAGGGAAGTCACGAGCTCGGCACCCTGATCGCCAGACGCGACGGTCTCGACGCCTCTCGTCTGCCCACGGGCCTGCGGGCCAACAGCACCGTTCCAGGGGCCCTCGATGTACGCCTCCAGAGTCAGGCGACCCAGCGGCAGTTGCGCACTGTGCTGCGTGGAGCCCGGCAGTTCCTGCGCCCCGGTGCGTGACGCGACTGGCTCGCCCGCGCACGGTGTGACAGCAAGGTGTAGCAGAGGCCGTCGGTAGAGGCGGCGTACTGGCGCACTAACTTGACTATGCGCCAGCTCGCGCCGTTGTTCGGGGTGCCGAAGTCCGCGGCGGACCGTGTGATCGACCATCTCGGTCCCATGCTCGCGCTTCAGCCCCGCAAGCGGTTCGCCAAGGACGCCGTGCTCATCGTGGACGGCACCCTGGTGCCCACTCGCGACCACACCGTCGCCGAGCCGTCGAAGAACTACCGCTACTCCACGAACGACCAGGTCGTCATCGACGCCGACACCCGGCTCGTCGTCGTGGTCGGCCGACCGCTTCCCCGGCAACCGCAATGACTGCAAAGCCTGGGAGGAGTCCGGGACCAAGGCCGCCGTCGGCAACACCATGACGATCGCCGACAGCGGCTACCCGGGCACCGGCGTCGTGATGCCTCACCGCCGCCGCAAGGGCGAGGAACTGCCCGACTGGAAGCAAGCACACAACAAGTCCCACAAGCAGGTCCGGGCCCGCGTCGAGCACACACTCGCCCGCATGAAGACCTGGAAGGAACTCGCCGACCGACGGGCGGGTGTGGTCGCCGCCTTGCAGGAGCGGTTCGAGCACGCCGTCGCGGAGGGCGATCTTCCCGCTGACGCCGACGCCGCCGATCTCGCGCGCTTCGTGATGGCCGTGAGCAACGGCATCGCAGTCCACGCGGCCGGCGGGGTCGCCCGCGAGGAACTGCAGCGCACGGCCGACCTCGCGCTGCGCGCCTGGCCCAATGCGGACTGAACCCGACCGCCGCCGGCGCCCGCAAGGGCGGACCCCTCCGGTTGCCCCACCCAGTCGTAACGTTTAATGTTGCTTCTATGAGGAGGTGGCGCCCTGGTGAGCGCAAACAGCAGGCTGACGATCGCAGCGCACGCTCTGGTGTGGATGGAAATCCATCAGCGAGGCGGGGATGAGATCGCTACGTCAGAACAGATCGCGGGAAGCGTGAACACCAACCCGGTGGTCATCAGGCGCCTGCTGGGAGAGCTGCGCAAGGCGGGCCTCGTCACCTCTCGGCGTGGCGCGGGCGCCGGCTGGACCCTGGCGCGAGAGCTGGAGTCCGTCACGCTCCTCGAGGTCTACGAAGCCGTGGAGCCCAGCGCCCTGTTCGCCATGCATCGCGCCGAACCCAACCAGGAATGCCCGGTCGGCTTCGGTATCAGGCCCGCGATGCAGGACGTGTACGACGAGGTCGAGGCGGTGCTGCGCGGCCAGCTGGCCCGCACCACGCTCGCCGATGTCCTCCGGAATGTGCTGGCGGCGCGTTAGGGTCGCAAGGTCCCAAAACCCCCTGAACCTGCCGATAGTCACGGCATTTGTTGTAACAAGAATTGTTCTCTCTGAGAGGTGGATCGTCATGGCACAGCTGGACAACAAAGTGGCCCTCGTGACAGGCGGCACGACCGGTATCGGTTTCGGCATCGCACAGCGGCTGGCCGCCGAAGGCGCCACCGTCTACATCACCGGCCGGCGCAGGACCGAACTCGATACCGCGGTGGAAGCGATCGGCCCACAGGCCATCGGAGTGCGCAGCGACGTGTCGAACCTCGGCGATCTCGACCGCCTCTACGCAACGATCGAAGAGCGCAGCGGCCACCTGGATGTCCTGGTCGCCAACGCGGGTGGTGGCTCTTTCGCCCAGCTGGGGGAGATCACCGAGGAGCACTACGACAGCGCCTTCGACATCAACGTCAAGGGCCTCGTCTTCACCGTGCAGAAGGCCCTTCCCCTGCTGCCCTCTGGCGCCTCCGTCATCGTGCTCTCCTCCACCAATGCCTCGAAGGGCATTCCGGCGATGAGCATCTACAGCGCCACCAAGGCAGCCATCCGCAACCTCGCCCGCTCCTGGGCCGGTGAGCTCGCCGGACGGGGCATCCGCGTCAACGCCATCAGCCCCGGCCCGATCGAGACCCCCGGAATCTTCGGCCTGGCCGGTGACGACCCGCAGGCCAGGCAGGAGTTGAAGGACACCTTCAGCGCCCAGGTCCCGCTCGGCCGGATGGGCCGTCCCGAGGAAGTCGCCGCAACGGCCGTCTTCCTCGCCTCCGACCAGAGCTCCTTCACCACCGGAGCGGAACTGTTCGTCGACGGCGGCCTCGCCCAGGTCTGAGGCTTCCCCCGCGACAACCGCCGACAACACCCGTCCCTCCTGCGAAATGAGAAGGACTCGCATGCTGTTCCAGGAAGAGCACATCCGCGCGTACGAGGAGACCGACGGTACTACCGGCCACGAGTGGCTCGACGGGAAGTACACGCTGGTCCTGACCACCATCGGCCGCAAGAGCGGCGAGGAGCGGAAGTTCGCCGTCATCTACCGCAAGGTCGGCGACGACTACGTCGTCGTCGCTTCCCGGGGCGGCATGGACACCCACCCCAACTGGTACCTCAACCTCCTCGCCCACCCCGAGATCCGCATCCAGGTCGGCCCGGACAAACGCACCGTGCGCGCCCGCACCACCGAGGGCGAAGAGCGGGAACAGCTGTGGCCGCTCATGGTCGAGGCATTCCCCACCTACGCCGAATACCAGCAGCAGACCGACCGGATCCTGCCCGTCGTCGTGCTGCAGCCCATCTGAACAACCCTCGCCACCCACCCCATATCGCTCTGATGGGAGGACAGGCGCATGAAGAACGCCCACGAACTCCTGCTCGCGTACCTCGACTCCGTGGCCGACCCGGACAAGGCCGCAGCGCTCTTCGCCGAAGACGGCGCCATCGAACTGCCCTACCTCACCTCCCTCGGCATCCCGGCACGCACCGAAGGGCGAGAAGCCATCCGCGCGTTCCTGACGAACCTCGGTGAGGCCGTCCCGACCTTCTCCTTCCAGGCACCGGACATCCTGATCGACACCCCCGACCAGGTCTTCGCCGAGTACGCGTTCGAGACCGTGACCGCAGACGGCAGGCCCTTCAGCCAGCTGTACGCCGGCCGCCTCGTCGCCAAGGACGGCTCCATCACCCTGCTGCGGGAATCTCTCGACGTCGTACGCGCCGCTCGGGCCATGTTGCCCGGCGGCGTGGCCTGCATCCCCCGCCGAACAGATCGCAAGGTCGCGCCTCTGGAAAGGCAGTTCATGGCTGAGGAGATGGCAACGGGCTGACCAACCGGATGCTGGCGGGACCGAACATCAAGACAGCGGCCTGACCTGAAAGCCGTGCAAGCACCATCCGACAGGCCGAATCCGTTCGGCGAAGAAGGGCAGATCATGAGTGAGAACACGCGCAACGTGGTGGCCGAGCTCCTCGAGCGCATCGGGGCGGGCGACATCGCAGGAGCGGTCGAGCTGTTCGCACACGACGCCGTTTGGGAGATCCCAGGCGACCCGGGCATCGTCCCCTGGGTGGGGCGTCGCACTGTCGAGGACATCCCGGAGTTCTTCGCGACGATCAGTGCGCACACCGACCGCGAGCTGTTCGACGTCGAGCGGATCATCGTCGACGGCCCGAACGCGGTCCTGATCGGACGGGCACGGGTCGTCGTCCGATCGACGGCCAAGGTGATCGACACGCCTTTCGCCATCGACATCGTCGTCAATCCCGAGGGCCGCATCAGCCGTTACTACATGTTCGAGGACTCCTGGCACGTCGCCCAGGGAGTGACCCGCTAACGGGCGCCGAATCGGCTACACCCACCGCGCCGCTCTGGACGAGGTGTCGGCTCCCACGTTGAACTTCCCCGCCCCCAACAACCGGGCCCTGGCCAAGATGATGCAGTTCGCCGGAGCCACCGTGGACGGAGTCCCCTCGATCGAGCCCCCACTGCTGCAGGCCGACAATGCCCGCTACTCCCGCATGGAGCAGCATCTGGATCAGCAGCCCGGCGGTGAAGGCCGGCTTGCGGAACAGACCGGCCGGCAGCAGCGGGTTGACGGAGGACACAACCGATTTGGGACGTGGGTCACCGTCGGTTCGAGGGTCTCAGACCTGGAGCTCCGCGGCCATGCCGGAAGGGACACCGTCACCAGATCCAGGCGTACGTGGAGCGGCTCATGCATCTCCACGTAGCGTCCGGCTATTCCACGCGCTACGGCGCATCCCGTCCCGAGGTCTTGGTGCGGAGAGCCGTCGAGCGGGGCATGGAGTGGCTCGCTCTGACGGATCGCGACAACGTCACCGGGGCCGTTCGGTTCGCGAAGTCGTGCGCAGCGCATGGAGTGCGCCCGATCTCCGGCGTTGACCTGGCGGTTGCTTCCACGAGGATTGGCGGAGGTTTCGCGCCTGTCCCCGGCGCTCGGCCTAGCCACGGCAACCTCGCGACCCGGCGGTCCCGCCCCGCCGCCGATCCGAGGCGGGGCGGGGCGTCAGTCCGCGGAGTCCCTCTCCGGCGTCCCGTCGTCCACGGTGTCCGGATGTGAGACGCGGCTGGCGGACTGGTCGTCGGTGTGGTCCGCCCCTTGCGGGTCGATAGTGGCCGCCCAGCGTCCCGCCCAGCGGGCGAGGGGGTTCAGAGCGTGGCGCGCCTCCTGTCCCAGCGGGGTGAGCTCGTAGCGGCTGTCCGGTAGTTGGTGAATCACCTGGGCATCCTGCAGTTCGGTCAGGCGCTGCCGCATCACGCTGGAGGACATGTCGTCGCACCGCTTCTGCAAGGGGCGGAATCCAAGCGGACCCGCGCGAAGCTCCCACAGGATGCGCAGACTCCACCGCCGCCCGAAAAGATCGAGTGCGGCCATGAGGGGGCGGCCGGTGGTCGAGCCGCGAACAGGATTGCCAGGCCTGGGTGTTGCCATGTCGGGATGTCCAGCTCTCCAGGGTTGATGCTTCGAATACCGACACGCTAGCATCAGTGACCGCTTCGGAAATCGAAACGGAGGAGGCTGTTGTGGCACTGCCCCGACGACCTGGGTGAGAGGCGTTCCTGAAAGCCCGTGTCGACGGAGGCGAGGCCGGCCGGGAGGACCGGTACATGCGCATGGTGCCCCGAGTTCGACGTCGGCGCCGAGTCGCACGGACGGCTCACTCGGAACTTGTTCGTGGCGGGGGGACGGGTGACCGGCACGCGGGAGATCGAGTGCAGGATCCACCAGGTCCTGTGAACCGGCCCAGCGGAACTTCAGTGCTGCCTCGTCGGCGATTGCCGCCACCAAGCCAACATCCACTCAGAGGTGGAGACCAGATGACCACGACCGAGTTTCCCTCGACGGCAGCACGGGCCGCCGCCGCTGCCGCCCTGGCCGAGGACGCGTCAGGGAAGGACATCACCACCGGGTGGAGCGTTCCCGAGGAACTGGTGGCCACGGCCGAGATCCGCACCCGGCAAAGCGGCATCGCCGCCGGCCTCCCCGTGGTCGCCGAGGTCTTCGCGCAGGTCGACCCCGAGGTCAAGGTCGGGCCGGCCGTCGCCGACGGCGCCCGACTGGCCGACGGCCAGGTCCTGGTGCACCTATCCGGTTCGGCGCGCAGCCTGATCACCGGGGAGCGAACGGCGCTGAACTTCCTGCAGCGCATGTGCGGCATCGCGACGCTGACCGACCACTACGTCCAAGCTGTGGCAGGGACCAGGGTGCGCATCCTGGACACGCGCAAGACGGCGCCGGGCCTGCGCGCCCTGGACAAGTACGCGGTCACCGCCGGCGGCGGCCACAACCACCGCCTCGATCTCGAGGCGATGGTCCTGCTCAAGGAGAACCACATCGCCGCGGCGGGCGGGGTGACCGCCGCGATCGAGGCGGTCAGGCGCGGGATGGCGCGCACCGGGCGGACCGTGGAGAGCGATGTCGAGGTGCAGACTGTCACACAGGCCGTCGAGGCCCTCGACGCCGGAGCCCGCTGGATCATGCTCGACAACATGCCGGTGGCCGACATCGAGCAGGTCGTGAAGCTCCGGGCCGGGCGGGCCGACGCTTCCCGGATCCTGCTGGAGGCCTCGGGCACCATCCGCCTGGACACAGTTCTCGCCATCGCCGGGACGGGCGTCGACCTCATCTCGGTCGGGGCGTTGACGCACAGCGCGCCCGCACTGGACCTGACCATGCTGCTGACCACCGGCCCGGTGCCATGTCCGAGGTAGCGGTCGTCGTCGCGTGTCAGCGAGACGGCGCGGGTGGCAGCCCGACCGCCGTTCTGGATGATGCGCCGTTCACCGACGAGGAGCGATGCCGCATTCCCACGGCGTTGGGAACATCGCACGCCGTCTTCCTCCGCGCGACCGGAATCGAGCGTCGTCAGCCCGCGTACACACTGCGGTTCTTCACCGCCCAGGGCGAACTGCGCGCCTGCGGACACGGCACCGTCGCCGCCCTCGCCGTGCTCGCCGAACGGGAAGGCGGCGACCACGACTACCGCGCCGCCCTGCGTACGGCCCACCGCAGCTTCGACGGTCGGGCAAGCCGAAACGGTGACGGCCTGACGGCGTCGTTCGACCCGGGCCCGGTCAGCCTGCGTAGCACCGGTGGACCCGAACTGAGGGCAGTCGTAGGCGGCCTCGGACTGATAGAGGACGCGGTAGCCGGCGACGCCTGCGTGGCGTTGAACGGGCGGCCGAGGCTTCTGCTGCCCATCCGATCCCGCGCCGCACTGGCCGAACTCACGCCGGACTTACCCCTGTTGCGCGCAGCCTGTGACCGCTACGGTCTGCTGGGCTGCTACGCCTACTCGCCCCCGGACCGACACGGCCGAGCAGCAGCCCGGATGTTCGCCCCGTCGATCGGCGTCCCCGAGGACATTGCCAACGCCAACAGCACGGCCTGCCTGGCAGCGCATGCTGCCGGGTTCGGCACACACCGCCTCGCTGTCGACATGGGTGATCACCTCGGCAGCCCGTCCACCATCACAGCGACCGCCCACCGCGACCGCACGGGACACCGGATCCGAGTCGGCGGCCAGGCGGCGATCGTGCGCACGGTCATGCGATGAGGCCTGCGCGCTCAAGGCGAGGGTGCCGGTCCGCAGCAGGTCCAACTGCTCCTGTGAGAGCCCCGCCAGTTCTGGCGGCATCTGTGGCAGGGGCTCAGGGTTGATGGCCGATCACGTCGTACTGGTGCGACTCGTACCTACTTGTCGGCTCCTCTTCGTACCAGTCCGGGCCGCGGCCCTTCCGGCGAGGCCAGTCATCGACTCGACCGGCTCTGGCTCGTGCTCGCCCGCCGACGCTCACCCGAGACCAATCCGATCGCAGCCCCGGCCGGTTGATCGAAGCCGTCCGACTTCGACGCCGTCTCCGTCGGCTCGCTGACCCACTGCGCGCCGGCCATGGATCTGAGCATGCTTCTGATCATCAATTCCGAACACAGGAGGTACCGTGGCCAAGGGCTACTGGGTCAGCGTCTACCGCACCATCGCAGACCCTGAGAGGCTTGCTGCCTACGACAAGCTGGCCGGTCCAGCCGTCAAGTCCGCGGGCGGGCGGCTGCTCTCCCGCGGCAGCCGGGTCGTCGCACACGACGCCGGAATCGCCGAGCGCACCGTCCTGATCGAGTTCGACAGCTTCGAACAGGCGGTCGCCGCACGCGCGAGTGCGGCCTACCAGGAGGCACTGGCCGTACTTGCTGACGGCGTCGAGCGCGACTTCCGCATCATCGAAGGCCTCGACTGACGACCGATGCCGCGTCAGGGAGGAACACGATGCCGGCTGCGGGGATCACCCCGGCTCGTCAGCGCGCCGCACCGTCGCGAAAAGCGTCAGGCCGGTGGCATCGGCGGTGATGTCCGGTCCGGCGACGGTTCCTTCCCGGCGGCGCGGCGGCTCGGACGTCGGCCTCGATGTCGGCGGGGGTGCCTTCGACGAGGTCCCAGCGGCCGATGTGGGTCATCAGGGCGGCGTACGGGTTCGGGGTCGCGATGTTGGAGAAGTAGAACGTGTCTCCGGGGCGCCACAGGCGGGACAGGGTGGTGCGGATCAGGGCTCGAGTGAAGCGTTCTTCGAGGTAGTCGAAGAGGCCTCCGGCCAGGACCAGATCGAAGGGGCCGTGGTCGGCGGCCAGATGGGCGGCGGTGCGCAGGACGTTGCCAGGGGGCCGCGGCGGTCTGGGCGCGGGTCGCGGGCGGCAGGTGTGTGAGGGCGTACTGGAGGGCGTCGGGGTCGACGTCGTGGAGGACCAGGCGGTCGGCGGGGTGCAGGAGAGCCGGGTCGACCCGGCGCAGGTCGGCGGCGCCTCCGGACGCTATCAGCAGGATGCGGCGGCCGGTGGCGCGCGCGAGGGGCCGTGCTCGGAACGTCCGCCGGGTCGCTCCCGAGTGCGGACTCGATGAGCGCGGCCTGGTGGGCAATCTTGTTGCGGTGCTGGTCGGTGAGGGGAGCGTGCAGGAGGCAGTCGTCGAAGTGGTGGCCCCAGGGGCCGGGCACGCCTCCCGGGCTGACCGCGCAGGATGTACTCGATGATCTCGAAGCCGCCGACCCGGCCGCGAGCCTGCTCACGGCTCAGCCGGACCATGCCGCCGGCGTCGACGAACATCTCGGCCAGCAGTGCCATGGCCGCCGTGACGGTGGCCTGACGGGCCGTGGCGAGCGCGGCAGGGAGTCGGCGGAGGACGAAGTCGTCGAAGTAGCGGTGTGCGGTCTGCGTCGGCGATCGCCGGGAGTTCGGCCAATCAAACTTCGCCTGTCACGCACCGGGCCGTCCGCTCGAAACGAACACGCCCGGGCCCGCCGGGCTCGCTGCCCGACTTCGCTCTCATCAGGTGGCGGCGGCCTCAATGAGCTTTCCCTGCTCGCGCTCCGCAAGGGCCCTCATGCAGTCCTCTCCGCGCCCCGGACCCCACACGAATGACCAGACGGCAGGATCGGCGGCACGGACCGCGGAGGCCAGCGCGTCGAGAGTCCTGAGCACGCGCTCCGCGCCCAGGTGGACCTTCCCGCCGATGTACGCTCGGTCGATCTCCTCCCGGCCAGCCTCGGCCTCCGCATCCCGGACCTTCTCCAGGGCGCCCTGCGTGCGCAGCTCACCGTTCTGGTGAGTGAGGAGGTGTCGCAGCTCCCTGGCCCACATCACTTCGGCGGTGTCCACCTCGTTCGTGAGCACCGCGTGGGCTTTGACGAGTGTTCCCCAGCCCGGAGATTCGAAGTTCTTCGGTGTGACCAGTCGGAGGGCGCACTTCTGCCCGTCGACCGTGACCCGGTACCCCTTCAGCACCTCCTGCAGCGCCTGCTCCAGGTAGACCTCGAACGCCGTCACGCCGGCCTTCAGCACCGAGGCTTCAATCAGCCAGAGGTAGTCGCTCGGCCATAGTCCATCGACGGCATGGTCGAACATGTCAACATGCTCGTCCCCGTGGTGCCGGTCCGGATCGAAGACTGCGGTGAACGACGCTTCGGCCTCTTTCCAGGTTCGGTCGTAGGCCGCGTTGGACCACTCGGCAGAGAGCCGCAGGCAGGCGCGGTTCTGCGCGTCGGTCGCCCGCCAGCTGTCGAAGGTCTGGCTGACGGTGCCGCTGGCCTCGTTCCATGTCATGGAGCGAGAGCAGAGACGCCAACTGCCGTGCTCACAACGGATTTCCGTCCTGGTCACGGTTCATGGTGGGGATCCCCTCTGACAGCTCCCGGCCCTGAGGAGGGACCGCGCGGATGTGGGCCGCCGGCTCAAGGTGGGTAGCCACCGCGTGTGCTTCGGCTTCCAGTAGCCGTCGTGACCGCAGCCGCTCGATCTCCTCGTGCTGGGCCGCCAGCCGCGAGATCGCCATGACCTTGAACTCGGTCAACCGCGCCACCTCCGCGTCACGGTGGGAGATCCGTCCACGCAGCTCGGCGTTCCCCTTCTTCAGCCGCTCGATCTGCGCGGCACGAGGGTCGACGATCTCGCCGGCGTCCTGCAGTTCCTTGAGGCGGCGGCTGAACTCCTCGGCAAGATGCTGGTAAGCCCCGGTCCGCGTGGTGCCGTCGCGGTTCTTCTTCGGATAGAAGCCGGTTCTCGTCACCCCGGCGAGTGACGCCAGGGTCTTCAGGTCGGCCTTGGCGCCGGGCGGGAGATCGCCTCTCAGGATCTTCTCCATGGCAGCCCGTACGGCCGACTCGTTGCCGGCCTTGTCTTGAGCGTTGAGCCGGGGCACGTCACGCGCTCCCTTCGCACATCGCGGCATCGATCTCGGCGACCACCCGAAGGGCACGTTCACGCTCGGGGAGAAGGCGCTTGCGCTCGCCGACTGGCACCCGCGGGCTTTCGAGGAAGACCGTGAAGTACGAGCGCGTGTCAGAGGCTGGTCGTAGCGTCTTGTCCCTTGTGCGTTCGGATCTGGTCAGTCGTTCGCGCCCGCGCTCAGGGGGAAGCGTCGAAGGACGGTGAAGGAGTTTGCGGTCGTCTGGGTGAACAGAAGTTCCCGCGCCCAGACCGTGCCCCTGGCGCAATGTCTGGCCAGCTCGGCATAACACTGTGGTCCGCGCCTGCAGGTGCGTGGATGGGCGATCGTGACATGCGCGGGGAAGCTGATGGGTGTCATCGGAGGGGACAACAAGCCTCGGCGCAGGTCTGCCCACCCCCGGTCCACGTCGTCAACCGCGACGAACACCCCACCGCGGCCCTCGTCTTCCGTGAAGACCTCGCCCAGGCGCAGCCGGAAGGCGGGTGTCTGGTGGTGGCAGAGTTCAGCCCGTTGCAGGAGGAGAGCTTCGTCGACGGTCTCTTCCGGGTAGGTGACGGTCACGTGCGCGGGGATGACGCTGGCCATGACGGGGTCCCACTCGTGTCTCCACCGTTCGATCTGCCCAGCCTCCGGCCCGGCCAGGTTCACACACAGATGCCGTCTCATGGACGCAGCGTAGGTGCGGTGTCGCTTGCTTCTCGCGGTTCGAGTAGCCAGCGGCATCGGCTCGCTGCTCGGGCCGATCCTCGCCGGATGTGGCACGCCGGTGGCGCGTGTCTCTCCCATCGCGGCCGCCAACTATGGCGCTCAGACTCGCCAACTACGGCGCTCAGTCACATGAGCACGGCAGATCGCGAGTGGAGCTGTCCGTGTCCTGTCCGTCCTGTCTCAACGAAGAGTGGGCAGTCTCGGAGTGCTGTGGGCACCGTGACTCACGCCTCGCGAAAGTCTGGGCAAAGGGTGTGGTGGCTCAGCCTTCTCTGGGCAGCCCGGCGCGATTCTCCCTACCGTCGTCCTGGAGGCCTGACAGGCGGGACGGCTAGAGCCCGATGACAGCGTTACGCGGGCACGTCGACAACCAGCACCTCGAGTTCGCCGAACTTGTCGGTCAGGGCAGCGTGGCAGCCGAACTCGCTATCTGACCAACGTATTTGAGTAGCTGTACTCAGGCGTGCCGTCCGCCCGCTCGCCCAACATGGGAAGAATGACGAAGTGGATCCTCGACGTCGGCCTGGCCGTTCTGTTGGCAGGGCTCGAAGTGGTGGCGCTGCTTGCTGTCTGGTTCGTCGGAGCTATGGAGAAGTGGGCTGCCAAGGGAGCGCCTGTTCCGGATCGGATGGGCCGGGACGTGCTGGCGCTGAGCGCGGCGGCGGCTTTCTCGGCCTCCATTGGGTACGGCTGTTCTCTTGCCGCTCTGCCGGTGGCATGCGTGTCCCAGCTGGTGATGGCAGTGCTTCTCACGCTGCTGCCTTTCCTGAGTGTGGGCACCGAGTGCAGCAGGTGGATCGGGAGAGAGCGACGACGGCGCCGTCTTCGGCGGGAGCGACTTCGCTGGCACGAGTCCCAGCGAGACGACAGCCGCCAGACCTCGGCGCAAGGCCGCCAACCTCGGCAGCCGCGGTGACGCGCGGACGCTCTCGAAGTCGCACCGTGACCGGTCTCTCGCCGGCGTCGTCACCGCGCGGTTCGCGGGCAACTGCAACATTGGCGTCAGAGTCTGGGGCGTCCTCGTGAGACCCGCCACCGCCGTCGGCGCGACCTCGCCCGATCGCCAGCCTTCCCGGCGTCCCGGACCCCAGCAACGGTTGGGAGGAGGGCGCCGAGACTGCGTCACTTGCCCACAGTTCTGCGAGACACCGGGCGAACCGGGGTCTCGCAGAACTGGGGGCACTGCAGGTCACAGGCTGGACGTGCCCACACTTACCTGGGACAGGACACCTGTCCCCGTGATGTGTAGGCAGTCCACCGTGCTCAGTGGGGCGGTGCGCATCGCTGAGGGAGCGTGACGATTCCGGGGCGGTGCTCGAATGTGTCCATGACCAGCCATTCGTCCAGCTCGGGGTCGTAGAGGTTCTGGACGCCGAACTGCAGTACCTGCCAGAAGGTGCCCCGGTTGTTCTCGTCGACATAGATGTCGCCCAGAGCGAGCGGCAGGCGCGGGTGGTTCCCGGGAGGGAGCTCGGGCAGGACCACGCCCACCCGCCAGTGGTTCACGTACCGCGGCGTGGTACGCCTGAGGGTCTCCCGCCCGACGAACCGGGCTTTCTCGAACCCCTGGTTCAATGCCTTCAGGTTGAAGCCCGGGATGCGTGAGCAGGGGTGCTCGTACAGGCCCGGCCATTTGTACGTGAGCGTGTAGAGCGTGTCGTGGTAGATCAGGTTGGTGAACCAGATTGGGTACTGCGGGCCCCCAGCGGTCATTTGGCTGTTGCCATCCCGCCCTTCCCAGGTGAAGGGCACCGTGATGTCCAGGTCCCGGACGACCCACTTGCCCTTGCCGCGGAAGTCGCGGGGGAGGCGGGGCGGAGGTGGAGTCGGGGAGGGGGTTTGCGGTGCGGCCACCGTCCCGAACGAGAGCGCGGTCCCGGTCCGGTGATCGGCGCCGGCCGCGGACGGAGCGGCCGGCACGAGCGCGAGCGCTCCGGCAAGAGCGGCCGACACGGCCATCAGACGGGTGCCATTCTGGCCCATGTTCTTCCTCAGCTGTCGCCTCGGCGCCGTCAGGACGCGTGGAGAATAGAGCTGATACTGCCCCGTTCTCTCCTAACCTGCACTTTCCGACACCGGCTTTATCGAGAGCGCGGCTGAGGTGTCGTCAGTGTCTCGCTGGCCGAACCGCCCCACCACAGAGGACCGGTGCCGACAGCCCGCCATTCCCGGTACGGGGGCGGGTGCAACCGGCGCATGACGATCACGATGCAGGCCGTGAGCGCGCCCGCCGCGCCCTGCCGGTCGTAATCCCTTCTCCGGGCCCCTTATTTCGTGCGGGAAGTCCGAAGTCCAGCGGTCGTGCCGTTTGTTCGTTGACCTCCGGGCCGGGACGCCCCGAAGCCCGCGCTACAGCCAACGGTCTCGTACCCGATCCCGTTCGACCGCCCATGAGCACAGCGGCATCCCCGGTGCGGAGGCAATGCCCACTTGCTGGGGCCGAGCAGGACTTTCACACTGCGGATCACGGGCATGGGGAGCGGGGGAGTCATGGCAGCACGACGACGGCGCCGACTGAGGAAGCGCACACGCAGGCAGTTACAGGGCTGGGGCGCCGTGGCGGCGGTGCTCGCCGCGGTATGGGTGGCCAGGAACTGGGCGAGGGTGTGGCCCGTCCTCCTGATCGTGCTCGCCACGGCCGTGCTCGGCACGGCCGGGTGGAGCCTATGGCGCGCACACCGGGCCGCGGTCGGTCAGGACCGGCAGTGGCGCGCACAGGAGGAGGCGAAGGTATGGGAGTTGCCAGAGCAGCCGGACCGAGCGGAAGGCGAGAGCGAACCGCTGAACAGCTTGTTGATGATGCTGGGGATCGCAGCCAAGAAACGCAGCGATGGGTGACCTCTACCAGGCGACCGTGCCACTCGCGTTCTGGAAGACGGTCGCCCCGAGGCTGCTGTAGCCGGTTGCCCGGCACCGCCGGCCGCAGCATTTGCACGCCGCCCTGCTCGAGAACCGACCACTTCGAGGCGTTGCCCGACATCGCTCTCGACGAGACCAGCGAGCACGGGGATGCTCACGGCGACCTGCCCAGCACTGCAACCGCCTCGCACAACTCACCGGTTTTGATAGGACTTCTGCGAACGACGACCTGCGGATTCACGATCGGCTCCGGGGTGCTCGCAGAACTCTCGCAACTGGTCATTTATGCGAGGGACTGGGCGTGCCTGCCCGCCGCCGAGGTGGAACTGGTGTGACATCGCATGCGGGCAGTGGCCGCGGTCAGGCTGAGACACCGGTGTGAGATCGCATGCGGGCAGTGACCGCGGTCAGGCTGGGACATTCGCATGAGCGGAGGCAAGGATGCCGGGTGACCCGTTCGGGCTGGCCGAGGTGCTCGCCGCTGCGGAGGACGCAGCGCCGGGGGCGTCTCTCGCTGTGGTGGCGCGCAATCTACGCGACCGGTTCGACGCGCGGGCGGTGTCGTTCCTGTTCGTCAGCGTCGCTGGCCGGCAGATGGTGCGGGTCGACGAGGGGATCGCCCCGCGGGCCGGCTTCGACGCCGATCAGATCCGGCTGGCCGGCAGCGTCTACGACCAGGTGCTGCGCACCCAGGAGCTGGTGCAGGCCCCCGACGCCGGGCACGGAAAGCGGGTGTTCGCCCCGGTGA
>NZ_JBWKIS010000037.1:0-78334 GCF_056432625.1 Streptomyces sp. NPDC045026 | reverse complement strand
TCCTCCACACCTACAACCACCACCGATGCCACACCGCACTCGCAGGCAAGCCCCCCATCAGCCGCGCAAACAACGCTTCAGGGCAATACACCTAGATGCTGGCCGAGGAGACGAACACCAGCCGCTTCAGGGTGCTTGTGTGCCGGGCTGCGGCATCCAGGACGGTTTGTGTGCCGCGACCATTGGCCTGGAGTGCCGCCGCCGGGTTGCGGGTGCACTCTGCGACGTCGGCCAGGGCCGCGGCGTGGATGACGTAGTCGCTGCGCGCCAGCAGGTCGTCCATCAGCGCGGCGTCGGTGATGTCGCCGACGATGACGTCCGAACTCCTCGGAGAGATGTTGAACACGGAGGAGTAGACCGACGAGCCGTAGGCATCGACGCGGCCCACCGCCAAAGGCTCGGCGCCGACCGCGCGGAGCTTGTGTTGCTGTTGCTGTTGTGGATCGGCTGGTGGAAGACCGAGGACTCTTCCCGCTCTCTTGAGGGGTGGATCTCTGTGGTGGGTTCGCCAGTGATGACCGCCCGCAGCCTTGGTGTGGGGTGCGGGCGGTTGTGGTCCTGGTGTGGGTTGTGGGGTGGTTGTGGCTGGTGGTGTTTTGTGGGGGGTCAGGGTTGGGTGTGTGTGGTCCAGGTGCCTAGGGCGATTTCGGCGGTGATGCCTGGTCCGAAGCCGGCGATGAGGCCGCGGTGTCCGTCGAGGGTGGAGGCTTCGTCGAACATGCGGGCCAGGGCGTCGAGGACGACTGCGCTGGCTATGTTGCCGTATTCGGTGAGTGTGGCGCGGCTGAAGCGGAATGCTTCGGAGGGTACGTCGAGGTAGTGGCTGAGGTCGTCGAGGATGCGTGGGCCGCCTGCGTGGATGATGTAGAAGTCCATTTTGCCGGCGTTCCACTGGTGTTGTTCGGCGAGGGCCTGGAGGGCGGGGGCGAGTGGTTCCATGGTTCCGGGTACGCGTTTGTCGAGCTGGAAGTGGAAGCCGGTGGAGCGTACGGCGTAGGAGATCCAGTCTTCGGTGCTGGGGATGATGTAGGAGCCGTTGCGTTCCAGGCGGATTCCGGTGCCGCCGTTGCCCCGGAGTACGGCTGCGGCGATTCCGTCGCCGAACAGGCCGTTGGACAGGAGGGATCCCACGCCGAGGTCGGTGGGCTGGTAGCACAGCGAGCAGAACTCGCAGGCGACGATGAGTACGTTGGCGTCGGGGTAGGCCGTGCAGAAGTCGTGGGCCCGGTTGATGGCCGCGCCGCCTGCTGCGCAGCCGAGTTGGGCGATCGGCAGCTGGCGGGTGTTGGGTCCGAAGCCCATGGTGTCGATGAGCCATGCGGTGGGCGGGGGCATCATGAAGCCGGTGCAGGAGACGTAGATGATCATGTCGATCTGCTGGGGTTCGAGTTCCGCCTGGTCGAGGGCGCGGCGTACCACGGCCGGTACGCGGGCCTTGGTGTGTGCCTCGTAGGTGGCGCTGCGGGCGTCGAGGCCCGGGTGTTGCAGGACTTTGTCGATCGGCTGGATCAGGTGCCGTTTTTGTACCCCGGTGTGTTCGATCAGGCTGAGGACCAGGTCGAGTTGCGGGTGGCCGTGGTGCAGCCGCTCCGCGAGTTCGAGGGTCTCTTCGTTGGTGATGATGTACTCGGGTACCTCGATGGCCGGTTTGCAGAGAACCGCCATGGAACGCCTCCCAGCGCACGTGGTCCGCACCGCCGCGCCGTGACCGGGTGAGGGCTGTTCGCCGTCCGGTGCCCATTGGATCCGTCCGCGCCGAAACGGTGTGGAGCGGATCGTTGGTGGGCTCCGGCGCGGTTTCGGTACCTGGCGCCGGCGCGGTGGGGGCAGACCGTCGAAGACTGAGTTCTCCCCGTTCGGGCGGAGGGTGGTCCGCCACGGCTTGATCAGCCGTCCGACCCACGCTACGACGGGGGAGTGAAGCGCGCATGTCGGGCGCGGTCCATGAGGGGGTGCAGGTTACGGCGGGGGAGTGGGGGCTGCATGCCGGGCGCGGTCTATGAGGGGGTGCAGGTTACGGCGGGGGAGTGGGGGCTGCATGCCGGGGGCAGCCGCACGAGCGGGGTGGCCCGGATCATGGACGGCTGCGGTCGTTGTGGCGACGTACGTCTCGATGGCAGCCGTTCCCGGCCAGTTCTCGAGGCGGAGCTTCACCGCCCGAGCCGCCCGAGCCGCCCGAGCCGCGCCCGGTCCGCTCGAGCTGCCTGGTCTTGCCCTGTCCTGCCCGGCTCGAGGCCCGGGTTCGAGGCTGTACCACGAGGTCCTGGTTCGAGGGCGTACCGCGAGGTCCCGGTTCGAGGGCGTACCGCGAGGCCCCGGCTCAAGGGCGTACCGCAAGGTCCCGGTTCGAGGGCGTACCGCGAGGCCGTACCGCAAGGCTGTACGGCAAGGCCCTGCTGTGGGGCGGGGCTCCTGCCGCGGGGCGGGGCTTAAAGAGAGGGGGCGGCTGTCACCCGGGACTCTGCGGGTGGGCTTTGAGCGCCTTGGGTGCTTTGGGTGCAGGGTCTCGGGTGGGATGGGCGGGATGCCGCACTCACGCGGTCACCTGGTGACGGAGGCAGTCACCAGGTGACGGGCAGTGCGATCGGGTAGCGCCAGATCGAGGTGGTGTTCCAGCGGATTTCTTCGGCCGGCTTGGCCAGTTTCAGGTCGGGGAAGCGTTGCAGGAGGGTTCCGAGTGCGACGTGGAGTTCGGTGGTGGCCAGTGGGGCGCCCAGGCAGTGGTGTCCGCCCCAGCCGAAGGTCATGTGGGACGGGCCGGAGCGGTGCAGGTCCAGTTCGTCGGGCCGGTCGAACTTTCGTGCGTCGCGGTTGGCTGTCAGGTAGGAGACGTGCACGATGTCTCCTGCCTTGATGGTCACGCCGCTCAGTTCCACGTTTTCCATGGCGACGCGGGGGATGCCGACGCCCTTGCGGAAGGGGATGTAGCGCAGGAGTTCCTCGAGGGCCTGCGGGAGCATTTCGGGGCGCTCGCGCAGCATGGCGAGTTCTTTGGGCCGGGTGAGCAGGGCGTAGGCGATGTTCCCGATCTGGTAGGTGGTGGTGTCCTGTCCGGTGATGAGCAGGACCATGGCCATGACGGCCAGTTCCTCGTCGTTGAGGATCTCGTCTCCGTCGCGGGCCGTGGCCAGTGCGCTGATCAGGTCGTCGCCCGGGTTTTGGCGCCGGTGCCCGGTCAGTGTGTGGAAGTAGGCGCGCAGATCGGCTTTGGCCCGTACGGCGTTGTCACGGTTGCCCATGCCGGTGTCCATCATGGTCCGTGCGTGGGCGCGTAGTTGGGCCCGGTCGGCCTCGGGGATGTCGAGTACCTCGCAGATGGTGGCCAGGGGCAGGGGGTCGGCCAGGTGCTCGGTGAGGTCTGCGGGTGAGCCGTGTTCTTCCATGCGGTCCAGCAGTTCGTTCACGACGTGCTGGGTGCGGACCCGCATGCGTTCCATGTGACGGGGCGCGAAGCCTTTGGAGATGAGGCTGCGCAGGCGGTTGCTGGCCGGTGGGTCCATCACGTTGATCGCTTCGTCCTGAACGATGGGTTCAGGGGTCATGCGGGGAAAGTTCCGGCCGATGATGGCGTGGCGGCTGAAACGCCGGTCGGTTGTCACCGTGCGTACATCGTCGTAGCCGGTGACGAGCCAGGCTTCCCCGTCACCGTAGGGCAGCCGGATGCGGGAGACGGGCTCTTGGGTCATCAAGTGCTTGAGCACCGGGTCGAACTCGAGGGCCTCGGCAAAGTCGAACGGACAGTTTCGCGAGGTGGCGACTGGTTCCATGCGTGGCTCCCGATCGGGGATCTGACAAGCGGTCCACAGGTGTCCGGGGCCGCACGGGACACCGGACGGGACAGGGGTGCCCGATCGTCTGCAAAGGCACGCACCGCTGCGGCCATTCGGCCCAGCCGAAGCCCCCGGGCGTGTGGCGGGGCCGCTCCACGGCGGGCGATTTTGGGTGTGATGTCGCGAGCTCGGATGAGGCGGCGGTACTTGTCAAAGTCGTCGCCGCGGCCGGCGAACAGTCGTCGCGGCCGGTGTCGTGGCCGACCACGGGGCCGCGAATGCGAGGCATCGCGTCCAGCAGGGGCATGAGCTGGGTGACGTCATGCCGGTTTCCGCTGGTCAAGGAGACAGCGAGTGGGGTTCCGTTCTGGTCCACAATGACGTGGTGCTTACTTCCGGGGCGGGCCCGGTCGACTGGTGACGGTCCGGTGTGGGCTCCTCCCTTGAGGGCTCGGACATGCGAGCCGTCGATGGCGCAGTCATCCATTTCCAGCAGCCCGCCCGCAGCTCGGCAAGGATCGCAGCGTGCAGTCGAGGCCAGACACCGGCTTCGGTCCAATCCCGTAGACGGCGCCAGGCCGTGACCCCGGAACACCCCACCTCTTGCCGTGGCACATCGCGCCACGTCATACCCGTGCGCAGAACGCAGGTCGAGCTTGCGATGAAGCGGTGGGCCGCAACCGGAGAAGCCCTGGGAGGCCCCTACTTCTGGGTCTCGGACGGCCTCGTCGTCTGCGATGGCGGCATCAGCAACATGACCCAAGTGCTCGTCGGACTGGTCGAGAACGACGAGTTCGCGCAGGTTCTTCAGCGGCTCGACAACTGACAGGCCCCCGCCGGTTGCGAAAGCCTGATTCTGAAACGATCAGTTACGCCCTCAGCCCGGGAGGCGCACTGCCCGGGTCGCCCGCGCGAGCGGGTATCTCTGCAGACGCGTACGGACGGTGGGGCGGTGATGAAGAGTTGCCCCGAGTGGTACTGGATTTTCGCCTTTGAGTGTCGGCGGGACTGGCAATCGCGGGGCCTGTAGCGCTCGGGTTTCGGTCAGCGTTCGATGTGATAGCGGCTTTGGGAGATGACGGCCTGGCGGAGTTGTGTGGTGAAGTCGGGGGTTCGGGCGATGCGGTCGACGCCGCCGGCTTTGCTGTGGCGTAAGGCACTTTTGAAGTTTTGCTCCAGGGTGCCGGTCATGCGGGTCATCAGGTCGTCGCTGAGGTGGGTGAGGTCGATGTTGAGGAGATCTCGTGTGGTGGGCTGGCGCAGCCGGGTGAGGGTGTAGGCGGACATGGAGGCCAGGGGGTAGAGCCAGTTCTCCAGGGAATCGCCCAGCAGTGGCCGGTCTTCGGCGTACCGGGTGAGGAACATGCGCAGCCTGGTGTGGACATCGAGGCAGAGGCGGTAGATGTCCAGGTCGTGTCGGGACGAGAAGATCTGGGTGTAATGCTGATCATCCAGCAGCAGGGCATCCGAGTGCCGCAACGCCGTGTGCGGTTCATGCTGGATGAAGGCCGTGAACTCCCGTGCCAGACGGGACATGCTGACAACCCGTTCAAGTGGGAAGCCGAGGTTGCGGTAGTAGCTGGCGCGGCGTTCGTAGTAGTAGCCGCCGGCGTGCGTGAGGCTCTCCTCGATGTCCTTCTGGATGGATTCGGTAGCCCGCAGGGCACCGGCAGGCAGCTGTGTCTGACTGTTGGTGGCTCGGATGATGCGGTCACGGGCGGTGCCGGACTCGGGTGCGACGACGACCTTGACCAGGAGCGAGCGGTCACGGTGCTGGCCGCCGCTTTGGAAATAGCTGTAGATTTCGTGACTGGTCTGCAGCCCGTTGACGATCTGGGGCTCCTTGACGACGATCCTCTTGCCAGCGATCTGGGCGGCGTCCGCGACCACCGTGACACCGTTGTTGAACCACCAGAAGTCCTCGCCGGTCCCGGACTTGAGGGTCTCACCGATGGCGTTGTTCACCGCGGTGGACCCTGCGTAGTCGCGCACGTTCGACTCGAACAGCTCCAGCCGCAACGCCTCGTTGCCGGACGTGATGAAGCGGTAGTACTCGTCCAGGCGTGCCAGGCACACGTACCCCTCGCCGAGCGAGGTGCTCATCGGGGTTTCGGTGAAGACCAGTTGTGCGACAGCTTTGGCACCCCGGGCGGTGCGCTCGCGTAGATCTGCGGCGTTGAGGTACTCGATGGTGGCCTCGGAATCGGAGGTGATCTTCGCGATTTCCCTGCGTAACCGGTCGCCCTTGGCCTTCACATTCGGGTGCGGCGCCTCGGACGCTTTGCTGGCATAGATCACTTTGATGCGGACTTGAGGGAAGGAAGACGCCAGTTCTTCGAGGATGTGCAGGAAGCGCCGTGTGCGGTCCAGGAGTCTGGCGTTGGTGTGGCTGGCCAGGTCATCCTCGTCGCGGCTCATGTCCAGCAGCGCGGGCAGATGGAAGTGCAGCTTCTCGATTACGGTTTCCTGGTAGCCCGAGGTGTTCTTCGCCTGCAGGATCAACAGCTCGATCTTCCCCGCCCGCGACGGCAGGAACTGATGAGCGTCGGCGGTGATGTAGCGCTCGTCCACGAAGGTCCAGATGCCGTCGATGCCGCAGTCGTGCGCCCCGTCCACGATGCCGTCCATGATCTCGTCGGTGTCGAGATCCCAGTCCTGCAGTGCTTTGTCGGCAGCAAAGAAGGTAAAGAAGTCGTCGCGGCTCTTCTCCGGCGCCAGCTTTCGGTGCTGATCCTCCAGGATGCGGTCCAGCAGCCGCTGGTCGTTGTTTTGGGCTGACGTCATGCAGCACCTCCATCAAGGAGCCAGAACCCGGACAAAGAGATGTTGACAGGCTGATGTCACGGTGAACACCCTGCGCACAGACGGGAGTTGGAGGGAGAGGGCAGACGCAAGGGTGTCGGTGCGACTTCAACCTGGCGGTACGCAGGTGCTCACCGGCGGACGCCGTCGCGAACAACGTGTCGTCATCAGTGACTTGGTTGTCAGCTCCCGTTTTGGGCCCGTCGGACGGCCTTGCCCCCTCGTGCAGGATGTTCTTTAGGGCGGCGCGTGTGGTGGGTGAGTCGGGCGGTGGCTCGCATCCGCAACCTCTGATCTGCGTCAAGTCTCCACGCCTTGGGGCGTGGTGATCAGACGATGAGGATATGTCGCTCTCACAGCAGGCCACCATGGCAGTGCGCATCCACTGGCGGCTGGTCATCCTCCCCGTCGGATTCATCCTCAACGTCTGGGGGAACACGCTCTTCGACACGTCGCCCGACACCACCAACCGGGCTGTCAGTGTCGTCCTGTTCGCCATCGGGCTCTTCCTCGCCTTGTACGGCTTCCGGTTTTGGCAGAGCGTCGTGGAGAAGTGGCATACCCCCAAGCGGGTGAGCCGCTGGGCGTCCCAGAAATGGAACGAACCGGCATGGCAGTACCGATGGTGGCGCTTGAAAGTGATCGTGTGGGGCATGGGTGTGTGCGGTGTCGTCCTGCTCGCGGTGAGGCTGGTTAACGGTGTCGCTCAGCAACCGGACCGGGTGGTGGAGCACGCCGCATCCGCCATGACGTTCATGTACGCGTGGGGACTTCTTCCCCTGTGGACGCAGGCGGTCGAGGCGAAAGGCGCCTCCAAGCAGCAGGTGCTGGAGGGGACCGGCAGGCGTGTCGGGCGGGCAGCGATCAGCCGGACCGTCGCCAATGCTGCTGGCATCTATTTCGCCGGAGCCGTCGTCTATGCGCTGGTCTTCCCCAGCCGGCCCGCGCTACTGGTGCCAGCCGCGGTGACTCTCGGCGCCGGCATGGTAGTGACCGGGCACAAGACCTGGGCTCGGCTGCGCAAGCTGTCCACACAACTGCATGGCCACATCCAGACCCTGGAAAGGGACCTGGCGATGATTCCCTCCAGCCAGGACAAGACCCGTGAGAGACAGGACGCGGCCCGCAGAAGCTGGGATGCCGTTGAACGCGACCTGTGGACGCCTGTCGACACCGGCTATGGCGTCTTCGGTATCCCCTTCGTGCCCCGTGAGACGACCCATGACCTGGGGGTCCGGACGGAACAGGCGATCGAGGCACTGGGACGTGACGCTGGCGCGGCGCGGGGTGTGCTGGACGATTTCGCTGCAATCAGGCAGGCGTGCAATGAGCGGATCGATTCCGTGGCGTGAACCAATCCGAAGCCAGCCTGGCCGTGCCCTGGCACTTTCGGCAGGCTCGTTCCGCTGCCCACCCAGGAGGTAAGGCGGAGCTATCCAGGGCCACGGTGAGCGTCGGATCGGGCAACGTCAACCTCATGCGTCACGTTTTCCACGCTGCATATCAGTTGGCGCTGCGGTCGGAAGGTGCGGCCCCATCCGTTCTGAGCCACAGCCCCGGCCCCAGCAGACCGCCCGCTGACGTAGGCGGCCACCATGCCGTCGGCCCAGGGGCCGCCCGGGAACGCGTGCGGATCTTTTTCCCAGCGGTCCACGAAAACCGTGAGGGGCAGTGCTGGCGGGTGTACGGCGGACAGATGCACCAACACACGCCGACGAGCCAACAAACTCACCGGTGCACGACGTGCAGACCTCGATGAGCTCGGCATGCGCTGGTAGCGGCGTGATCCCCGAGCTTGTCCCACCCCAAACCGCTGCGCCTTGAGCCACGCGCCGAGGTCTTCGCCCTGCACGACCAGGACACCCGCCTCGCGGGGGAGCGCGCCGTCGGCATCGAGGTGGCTTTTAGCTGTAGGAAAGGGCTTGGGTTCGCGGGGGCGTAGCAGACGTCGATCTGTCGTCTGGCCTGGGGTGTTGGGGTCCACTCGGTCGGTTGACCTGGCTCGGGATGCTTCAGGATTCCTGAGGGTGGAGCGGTATCCAGGAAAGAGAGGGAGAGAGCCAAACGGGGCTGGGGGAGGGGTGGTGGGTGTGGCGTTGCGGGTGGTGCGTTCCTTGTCCGACCCGGAGGCCGACCGGGCTTCGGGGCATCTGGGGCTTTGGAGAGGGAGTTGGTGGACCGGTTCGCGTTGGCGGGGATGGGAGCGGGGTTCACGGACCGGTCGGTAGCGGATGACCGTGTGACGCTCACGCAGTTCGCAGTGGTCCCCTGCAGGCTGGAGGGCTGGTCTCCTCGACGTGCAGCGGATGCATGACGCTTTGCGTGCGTTCTTCACCCGGGAGGGTGGTGCGCAGGCGTGGGGGAGCAGTTGGCTGGCAGGGGACATGATCGTCGCTTTCAGCCTGGCCCGAGCGAGGGGCCAGTTCCGGGCGTCTTGTCCGACCTGCGGACGTTGCTGGGGAACCTTCTTCGCGACGACTCCCTTTTCTTGTTCGATCTCGAATCAACAACACCGCGTTGTTCAGAGCCCGGTCGGGGGCCACCGAAAGGACACGCGATGTTGCTGCATCAAATCGCCTCCGCATGCATCGACTTCACCAAGGAGTCCCTCGAGGGCGCCCGCGCCCGTGTCGGAGAGCTCACCGACTTCTCCCGGCTGCTGCCCGCTGCTGACTCCATGCAGGCGCTGCTGGTGTACCTGGCCCGTTCCTGCCACCGGACACCCCCAGGTTCTCTTCCAGCTCCACCCCGGTCCCACCGTCCGGCAGGCCCTCCAGGGCCGTGCCGTTGCCCACGACGACGATGCGGGCGGCCGGTTCGTCCTGCTTGGCCAACCGACCCCAACAGGGCCAGCAGCTCAGGCATCCGGTCGCCCATGGTCAGCACGGCGACACCCCCACGGGGCCGGGTCACGACCACCACATCCTCACGGCCGGCGATCAGGTGAACGGCGAGCGTACTCCAGCCAAACCGAACCGCCGCCCCAGCGAGAAAGGCCCTGGCTTCCGGCCATTCTGTGCGGTGCGACGACCATGGCGACCTGGCCTTTCACCTCCTCGAGACTAGTCGGATTCACACCTATTCGAACTGATTGGAAATCTTCACGAGGCGCCACAGCCCTCATGACCTGCACACATGGCATTCACTCCATGCATACAGGTCGGGCACGTCTCAAACGCGGTCAGTCAAGTGGCCTTGCCCCGTTGCTTAGGCGAAGCTGCTCCCGGCCCACAAGGCCCCCGACCCTCCTGAAGGAGCCCTCATGCGCACGAACATGCGCTTCGCCGCCACCGCAGCCACCGCCACCGCCCTGATCGGCGGAGCACTCATCGCGACCTCGGTCACCGCCACCGCGGCGCCCGCCAGTCTGTACGCACCCTCGGCACTGGTCCTGACCGTCTCCCAGCCCGGCGGATCGACCGACACCGCAGCTCGTGCCGTCACACTGAGCTGCATGCCCGGCGCGAGCGGCACCCATCCCAACCCCGCCGCGGCCTGCGCCGACCTGCGCGCCGCCGACGGCCGGCCTGACTCCCTGCTGTCCACCACGCTCGGCCAGGCCTGCACGAGACTGTGGTCCCCCATCACCGTCACGGTCGACGGCGTCTGGCAGGGCACCCGCACCTCCTGGAAACACACCTTTGCGAACTCCTGCGAAATGAACAACACCGTCGGGCAGAGCAGTCTCCTCAACTTCTGACCCCAGCGGCACCCTTGGGGGCCGGGCAAACGGCCCCCAAGGACGGACGCCCCCGGGACGTGCCCCGTGGGCGCAGATCCCCGTGGATATGCCTTTGCCTGCCACGCACCAGGTTCCCCGCGTGGCAGGCAAGGCATATCCACGGCACAGCCGGACGCACGGGTCGAACGGGGCAACCAGACGCGGCAGGCGGTGCTGAGCCCAACAGTCGAGATCGTGTCCGTGGAGGGGCTGCTGGCGCTGCCTCGGGCGGAGCTCGAGGTGCCGTCCCTCGTCCAGCAGCTCTCCGGCCACCGAGACCTCGCTGGGCTCCGCACGCGGGGAACCGGCGACCTTCAGCATGTCCGCCACTGCGTGATCACCTTGTTCAGGTTCACGCAGTTACGGGCCAGATCATTCCTGGATGCGGAGGGGATCTGCCGACTGTGCCGCGGACAGGCCATCCTGCTCCACCGCGATGACCAGGCCGCATCCTGGGAGGAGGTCCGTACGGGCGGGCAGCAGCTCTACATCACCGGCCTCTTCCGCAGCTCCGTTTTCACCCCCCGACACCTCCCGCCACGCCCGCACCCGATCCCGCCGCCCGCCCACCAGCAGCTGGTTCTGTTCGACATGGCCCGCAGCCTGCACCATCGCGGAGGCGCGGAACGTCTGGCGGACCGCGCCCAGCCGCATCTGGCGGCCTGGGCGGGCCAGTTCACCGACCGGCAGGCAGCCCGTCTGGGATGGCGCCGGGATCTGACCAGGCAGGCCCATACCGGCGTCAACTTCCTCCTCGGTCTCCTTGACGCTTCCGGAGTGAGGCTGAGCGCCACCGATGCCGCACTGCTGAAGAAGATCCCCTACCTGCCCCACGCCCACGTCACCGACATCCTTGAGGAAGCTGGCCTGCTGGCGCTGTGAGGTTCGGGGAGGCAGTCACTGAGATGTTCCGCTTCGCATGTCACTGGAAGGAGCTGCCTATGCGCGCTGGTCAGTGGCCATTTCAGCTAGCTGATCATGATGTCGCTAGTTCGAATTTTGCAGTGACGTGAAGCCGTATCGGCCGGTGTCACTGTGGCCGAATCTCCTTCTGCTGCGCCGCGAAGCTGCCACCGCCGTCCCTGGCGAATCACAGATCGAGGACATCGACAAACTCGTCGAGGAACTCGACCAGATCGACGCGACCATCACTGCGTTGCGTCGCGATGAAGCCGCCCTCACCAGCGCACCGGCAGGCGGCGGCCGTCGTTTCCTGCCGCTGCTCGTGCTGCCGGAAGGCTTCCCTGCCAACCTCGTCACCCTGACCGTCATCCGCGAATGCGCCTGGGCAAAAGGCCTGTTCACGAAGCCGGACACCGATCCGGTGGAGATCGTCGACATCGAAGAACTGGAAATGATCGAGGCCCTGCAGGAGAGCTGCGGTTCCAGCCTGCTCGACATCCTGCGCAGCAAGCAGTCCGGCAGCCTGCACAACGCCGTTGTACGGGACCACATTGCACGTCATGCGGCTGCGCCCCCAACCGCCTGCGCGTCACGCCGAGTTGTTCTACAGCGCCCTCGCGCCTCTCATCGACATTCTGCCGTGGTACTCCCAGCAGGAGTCCGCCACTAGGCCGTTTCGTTCGGATCACCAAACCTTGGCATGCGAGGGCGCTCGTCGAGTGCGGCGCCTCCGGCGGCCTCTGTAGCCTGGCGGTGCTGTACGTCGGGGGGGAGCTGACCGTGGAGAACATCCTGTCCGTGGCCATCGGGGCCGCTATCGGCCTCATAGGGGCGGTGTTCGGTTCGTGGTTCACCGCGCGCCGACAGGACCGCATGTGGCTCCGCGAGCAGAAGCTCAAAGCCGGGATCGGCTTCAACACGGCCGTAGTTCAGCTGCTGGACTATCTGAAGGAAACACAGCTGAGTGACGATGGTCCCGGAGCCAACGAGTTGGCGAACCAGATGCAGGAAGCACGCTCAGCCCTCTACCTGCTCTGTGCCAGCAGCACCGTCGATCTCGCCGATGCTCTCGCGCGTCGGGTCTGGAGCACCCGGCCCACCGACGGCAGGGACGACCGCCGGGCCGAGTTCCGAGAGACGTTGGACCTCCTGCGTCGCTTCACCCACCAGCTCCGGCAGGAAATCGCCAGATCGTAGTCCCCATTGGATCAGTGGCCGGACCAGAGGAAGATGCCTGCGATGTGGAGTCCGGCCAGGTAGACGGTGGCGGTCTTCTCGTATCGACTAGCGATGCCCCGCCACTGCTTCAAGCGGTTGATGCACCGCTCGACGGTATTGCGCTGCTTGTAGGCGTCACGATCGAAGGCCGGTGGTCTGCCGCCTCGGCTGCCGCGACGGAGTCGGTGACCTTGCTGGTCGGCCGGGACGGGGATCACCGCTCGGATGCCGCGCTTGCGCAGGTGCTCGCGGATCGCGCGGGAGGAGTATGCCTTGTCGGCCAGGACCGTGTCCGGCCTGGTCCGGGGGCGTCCTCGGCGCCGGGGAACGCGCAGGCGGGCCATGACGTCCATGAAGGCAGGTGCGTCGCCTGCCTGTCCGGCAGTGAGGACGAAGGCCAGAGGGCGGCAGCGGGTGTCGGCGGCGAGGTGGATCTTCGTGGTCAGTCCGCCGCGGGACCGTCCGATGGCGTGGTCGTCGGGCTCGCCGGCCGGGGCCCTTTTTTGCGGGCCCCAGCGGCGTGCTGGTGGGCCCGCACGATGGTGGAGTCCACCGAGACGGCCCAGTTCAGGTCGTCTTCGGCGTCGGCCTGGGCCATCAGCGTCGTGAACACCCGCTCCCAGGTGCCGTTGATGGCCCACATCCGCAGCCGGTTGTAGACGCCTCGCCAATTGCCGTACTTCTCCGGCAGGTGGACCCACTGCGTTCCGGTCTGGAACTTGAAGGCGATGGCGTCGATCACCTCGCGGTGATCCCTCCACCGGCCACCCCGTTTCGGTGTCCGGTCCGGGAGCGACGGCTCGATCCGCGCCCACTGCGCGTCAGTCAACGGCACCCTCGGACCAACGACCGGCTGATCCAAACGAAACTGCCTAGCCCTGAGTCCCCGAGCCCCCGGGCTGAGGACGCGGGTAACAGGGCCCGCGCCGGCCACCCCTACCCCTGCTGATCGCCCCGGAGGGCGACACCCTCTGCTGAGCGCTTCGGAGGGCGACACCGGCTTACGTCGAGCAGGCCGGACTCTGCAGCGAGGTACCGCGCGTGCACCTCTTGCTTCCCCTTGCGGTGCTCCCTGCTCTCTCTTGTGCTCCCGGCGCTGTTCAGCAAGGAGGGCCGGGCTGAGGGCGATGACCACCCCCGGAAATGTTCCGACGGGGGCCGGGCATGTCATCTGCCGGCCGTGGGCGGCACGATGCTCCGCGCCGCCTTCCTGCGCGGTCGGGGCAAAGAGGGAGTCGGCCGGCAGGCGAGTTGTGGACGCTGATCGGGAGATGCCGATCTCCGCCTGTCTCCGCCGGGCCGGGCGGGGCGCGGACCGGATCTGGGAGGCCCGCTCCAAGTGGACCCGCGCGGATCTGCCGTCCGGCGAGCACGAGGTGACCGCGCTCGATATCAGCGGCGCCTACCTCTCCGCCCTCAAGACCCACCTCCCGCTCGGCCAGCTGGAACACCACCGGCACCACCACCACAACCGGCACCACCACCGGTACCGGCACAACCGGCACCACCACCACCGGTACCGGCACCGGTACCGGCTTCGGGCACGAGCGCCGCCGCGCCGGCATCGACCTGATCACACCGCCGTACTGGGGCCACGAGGACGTCCTGCCCAACCCGCTCGGACAGCGCGACGAGCCGGGCCCTTTGTGGGTCACCGAACCGGCCCTGCGCCTGCTGCTACGCCTGTCCGGCCCGAAATACGCCCTGTGTGAGGCGCCCGAGATCGGTGGAAGGCGGTTCCGGCGGGACAACTGAGATGTACAGGTCGCGCCTGGACCTTGTTTTGTGTGCACGCGCCGGTACTTGCAAGTCGGGTGGCCGTGCCGGGAACACCCGGTGCGGGCGGTGTGGTTGCACCATCTGAGGGGCCGGCGCCGCACGGGCGGGGGTCACGGAGACCGCCAGGCCGTGGGCTTTGCCGGGATCCGGCCCCGGCAGCGCGGTGCACTCGCCGCACCCGCGGACCAAGCGGACCGAGACGTATTTTTTGCAGGAGGATTTTCTTTATGACTGACCGGCCTCTGACGCTGATGGCTGTGCACGCCCACCCCGACGACGAGGCCACCGGAACCGGGGGAGTCCTTGCACGGTATGCGGCGGAGGGTATCCGCACGGTTTTGGTGACGTGTACCGACGGCGGCTGTGGTGACGGACCGGGGGGTGCCAAGCCGGGTGACCCTGGGCACGATCCGGCGGCCGTCGCCTTGATGCGCCGTCATGAGCTCGAGGCGAGCTGTGATGTCCTGAAGGTCAGCGACCTGGAGATGCTGGACTATGCCGACTCCGGGATGACGGGCTGGCCGAGCAATGACGCCCCCGGATCCTTCTGGCGGACCCCCGTGCAGGAAGGCGCCGCCCGGCTCGCGGAACTCATGCGGCACTACCGGCCTGATGTGGTCGTCACCTACGACGAGAACGGTTTCTACGGCCACCCCGACCACATCCAGGCTCACCGCATCACGATGGCGGCGCTGGAAATGACCGGGCTGACGCCGAAGGTGTACTGGACGACGATGCCCCGCTCGATGATGCAGCGGTTCGGTGAGACCATGCGCGAGTTCCATGAGGACATGCCGGAGCCGGATCCTGCCGAGGCTGCCGCGATGGCGGAGATCGGCCTTCCCGACGACGAGATCACCACCTGGGTGGACACGACCGCGTTCAGCGGTCAGAAGTTCGATGCGCTGGCTGCGCACGCCAGTCAGGGCGAGAACATTTTCTTCCTCAAGATGGGCAAGGAGAGGTTCGGCGAGTTGATGGGCATGGAGACCTTCCTGCGTGTCCAGGACGCCACCGGCGCGGCCGTGCCCGAGAACGATCTCTTCGCCGGACTGCGCTGATCCGCCCGCCCGCCCGCCCGCCCGCCCGTCCGCCCGTCCGCCGCCGGGGAACACTCATCGGCCGCACGGCGTGATCGAGCGGTCCCACCCCCGCAGGCCGCTCCGTCGCTCCGCCGCTCCGCCGGTGCCCGGTGTCCGGTGTCTGCGTCCAGGCCTCGCCGGCCGGCGGCGTCGACGGATGTCCCGCAGTGCCGGCCCGGCGAGCGAGATGCCTGCGATCACGCGGAACCGAGGGGAGACCGGACGGCGTCCTGGCGTTTCCTGACGACATGGTGAGGCCTGCCGGGCCGGCCGGGACGGGGTGGGCTTGGTTCGTTTTGACGGACATCTGAGGTCAGGGGTTCTGCCTTAAGGATGTTCCTCATGAAGAGCCTGGAGAGAGAAAGGGGGACTCGGCCTCGCCGCTCGTTTCGCGCCAGGGTTCAGGGCCGGGATCGTCGAGCTGTGCCGGCGCGGTGACCGCTCGGCCGGTCAGATTGCCGAGGACTTCGGCCTGACCGGGACCGCGGTGCGGTGGTGGGTTGGCAAGAGCCTGTTCGAGTAATGGGCTGAGTGTCTCGAAGGGGTGCTTGGTGGTCGCTGCTGTGGCGGTGGCGGTGGCGGTGGCGGTGGCGGTGGCTGAGGCTGGGGAGGCTTCGGCTCCTGGGTGCCGGCGTGCTTGGCGGGCGGCGGGCAGGTGGCAGTCGCGGGCATCAGGCCGGTGGCGTGCAGGGCAGCAAGGGCGGGTGTGCGGGGCAACGGTGGCTCTCTCACTCAGTCTTCGGTGACGCGGATGATCGTCTTGCCGGGGGTGCGCTTGGCGGGGGCGAACGCGGCGGCCGCCTCGGCGAGCGGCCGCACCGATCCGACGACCGGCTTGAGCCGCCCGTCCCGCAGCCGCCGGGCGAGGTCGGCGAGGCGGGCACGGTCGGGTTCGACGACGAAGAAGAGGGCCCGCCCGTTGACGGGCTGGACAGTGACCGGCTGAGCGATGGTGACCAGCGTGCCGCCGGGGCGGACCAGTGCACTGGAACGGTCGAGGATCTCGCCGCCGATCACGTCGAACACCACGTCGACGTCGCCGATGTCCTCGAGGCGCTCGGCCTGCAGGTCGACGAAGGCGTCTGCGCCTGCCTCGAGAGCGGTGTCGCGGTCGCCGGTGCGGCCGGTGGCGATGACCCGGGCGCCGGCCTCGCGGGCAAGTTGCACGGCGATGGAGCCGACGCCGCCCGCGGCACCGTGGATGAGGACGCACTGGCCGGTGGTGAGGCGGGCGTGGTCGAAGAGGGCCTGCCAGGCGGTGAGCCCGGAGATCGGCAGGGCGGCGGCTGTGGTGTGGTCGACGTCGGCCGGGAGCGGGGCGAGGTTGCGGGCCTCGACCGCGGTGTACTCGGCCAGCGAACCGTTGCGGGTCCAGTCCGTCAGGCCGAAGACCCGCTGCCCGACGGTCAGGCCGGTGGTGCCGTAACCCAGCTCGGTGACCACACCGGACAGCTCGTGACCGGGCACGCTCGGGGTGCGGTCACGTCCGGCCCGGTCGGTCCAGGTGCCGGGCCAGGCGAGCTCGCCGGGAGTGAACCCGGCGGCGTGAACCCGCACGATCACATCGTTCTCCGCGGCGTGCGGGTGGGGCAGTTCGGTGAGAGTGAGACCGCTGACACCCGCGTCGCGGTCCTGGACAGTGATGGCTCGCATGACTGGCATGAGGGATTCCTCAGGATCGGGACGTGCAACGAACAGTCGCCTCGTGGGCGCGAGCACCCGCGCCGCACACGACGGAGCATTCGGCATGACGGTCCCAGAGTCCCGCCTGCCCCCTGTCACCGCCTGTGGTGACACGGGGGACGGGCCATCGCGCTGGAGCGATCATGCTCAGATCGATCGTAGGCACAAGGCAGCCCAGGCAGCTGGTCCACTTAGCGCGCCAATCGTTGGGCCATTTCTCAGGCCGGTCACGTCGCCACACTGAAAGTGACACCGCGGACAGCGCTGCACCGGCACCAGCACCCCCACCTGCGAGCCACCCCACCCCAGGTATCCAACGACTTGCCCTGTGACCTGCACTGATGGTGACTGAGGTGCCAGGTCGCTGCGTTTGGCGCATGCCCGCTTTGCCTGCCGAGTTCAGTGAAGAGGAGCTCGCCGAGCTTCGAGAAGCGGCGCGTGAACAAGACGTCATCCGCAAGGGTCCTGGTGCGCGCCTCGGCCTTTGACCTCGGCCTTTGGCTTCGGCCTTTGACTAGATCGCCCGACACCGCGCTCTGAAGGAAGGCGGTTGTGGCGGTCTTTTTCCATGGCATGACTTCGGATGCCACCAGCCGGTCCCCGGCGCGGGACATCACAGCGCGCCGTCTGGAATTGCTCACCCTCGACGAGGCCCACGACCTGCTGCGTCTTCTTCAACTGATCGCTGCGCAGGGCCTGGGCGAGCTGGGTGAGGAAGCCGGGTGGTTCGCCCGGGGGATCGCCGCGCGCATCCCTTCGCGGAGCTGAGGGACCCGGACTGCCGGCGTGGAACCGAGGCGCTGGTTGGGCACCCGCACGCGCGGCGAGTCGTGTGCGTGAACACCCTGGCGGCCATCACTCACGACCGGGGAACGCCGCTACGCGGGGAACGCCGCTACGCGGGGAACGCCGCTACGCGGGGAACTTCGTGCATGCGTCGGATGCCTTCATCGAGGCTTCCCGTGCGGCGCTCCACGAGCCCGTGCAGCTACGGGCTCTCACCCGTTCGCTGCCGTCCCGGTCCTTGCTGACGATCTTCGGCCGCTTGCGGTCGAGGCGCTCGGCCGGGTGGTCGCCGCGGCGTCCGAACTCGCCGGGCTCTGGGACGAAACAGCCGATGGTCCGAAGTGGCGGCAGAGCATCAGCCGCATTCGCGCTGTCCTCGCACCCGGGCCCGCGCCCCAGGAATACCCGCTGTTCGAGCTCTCACCGGACAACCCAGCGTTACCGATCACGGAAGTTGAGCCAGAACCCTCAGCAGTGAACAAAGCCAACACGTCTACGGTGTCGCTTCGTCCTTCGTCCCCCGCCTTGGACCCGGGTGTCGCCGCACCCGCCGAAGGGGCTGTCGTACGTAAGGAGACACCCGCGCCGATCGACGGGAGCGCAGACGTACGCACGGCCGGCGCCGGCCGGATGACCGTTGCCGTTGCCGATGCCGTGCTCTGCGGGCGAGCGGGCGAGCGGGAGAGCGGGCGGGCGGGTGTGGGTGGTGTACGTGGCGCTCGGCGGGCCGCTCGTCGCCCTCAACGCGGGGCGTGTGGGCTGGCCTCCGGGGCGGCGTGCTTGACGCGCGATTGCGTGATGTGTGGCGCGGCTGTTCAACGGAAAGGCGACCGCCGGACGGACAGGATCGCGACGTCGTCGTGCTGACCTCGCTCTCCGGCGAACGCGCTCGCGTCGTCGAAGAGGGCGTGTGGCAGGTCGGTGGGGGAGAGGGACACCCGCTCGGTGAGGCGTTCGGTGACGGGGTAGAACGTGCCGTCGGCGCCGCGGGTCTCGGTGAGTCCGTCGGTGGTCAGCAGCAGTGTTGCCCCGGCCGGGAAGGTGAACCAGTCGACGGTCACTGGTTCGGTGGCGAGTTCTGCGAGACCGAGGGGAACGCCGGAGTCGAGGGCGGGCGTGCTGATGGTGGCGTTGTGCAGCAAGTGGGGCGCGATGTGTCCGCAGTTGATGGCCTGTACCTCATCGTGCGCGTCGATGTTGAGGATGAGCGCGGTGACGAACCGTTCGTCGTCGCCGCTCTGCGCGGCGTAGGAGTTGTGCCGTACAACAGAGGCGTCGAGTGCGTCGACGAGTGCGGTCAGGGTCGTCTCCCGGTGGGCCGCTTCCCGGAATGCGCCGATGACCGCGAATGCGGCACCGACCGCGGGCAGGCCCTTGCCCTGGACATCGCCGATCAGGACCCGGGTTCCCCAGGCGGACTCGACGACGTCGTAGATGTCGCCGCCGACGAGCCGGTCCTCCTGTACGGGCTCGTACGCGCCGTCGACCAGGACATCGTCGGTGAGCAGAGGCAGTGGGCGCAGGATGTGGCGCTGCATTGCCGCAGCGGTGGAGCGCAGCCGCAGCATCTCGTCCTCGCGGCGGATACGGCGGTGGCAGGCGTAGACGGAACCCGCGCCCAGGGCGAGGGTGAGCAGCATCATGAGGCTCCTGTCGAGCCACGACCGCCCGTCACCGTGCCGGAGCAGCACGATGACGACGACCACCAGCGCGATCCACGCAGCCACGAACTTCGTCTGGCGCACGCTGCACAGCGCGGACGCAGCCGCCGGCAGGAAGACAAGGAGCCCGAGAAGCCACACCGGGGACTCGGACAGCGCGCCGAGGAGCAGCATCAGGAAGGTCACCGACGCGACGCCGATCACCACCTCGACGTTGCGCGGTGGTTCGATACTCTCGAACGGGTGCGCGAAACGCTTCGGGTGCTTTTGCGGCACGGAACCTCCCGGCCAGGTGGTGTACTCCCGGTACGTTAGGCAGGCCCGGACGCGGGTGAGCCGCGCCCCGCCGGTCGATGCCTTCGTGCGGTGACCGGCATGACCCGTGACCGGCATGACCCGGGATCCGGGATCCGGGTGAGTGGGCCACGCGCGAGGCACACCCCTGGGCCGGGCGACTCAGATGCGTCCACAACGGGCACCGGACAGTGGCGACTTCCTGACAGTGGGATAATGTCCGGCCGCGAAGAATCTGCTCGGTCCACCCGAGCCGCGCCAAGGCCAGACACGGCGGCCGCCCGAGGGGGAGCTTGATGCTGCAGGCATTGGGATTGGGCCCGGACGAAGAGGCCGTCTACACCGCACTTCTGGCCCGTCCGACTGCCTGTGCGCAGGAACTGGTCCGGCAGACCGGACTTGAGAAGGCCGAGACCACCCGCATTCTGCTCGATCTGACGACACGTGGTCTGGTCGCGGTCACCACCGAGGCCGGGAGCGGGGTGTCCGACCCGGCCGACGGTGTGTCCGGCAGCCGGCCCGCCCGCTACCGGCTCACACCACCCTCGGTGGCCCTGGCTCCGATTCTCGTCGAGCAGCGCAACGCACTGCACCGGGCCGAGACGGCGTTCTCGATGCTGACCGAGCAGTACCGCAGTACCGCCGCACACCCAGCGGGCAGCGTCGTGGAGGTGGTCGTCGGCGTGGAGCAGGTGGCGCACCGGTTCCACCAGCTGCAGCGCGGCGCCCAGCGGGAGTTGCTCGTCTTCCTCGTCGGCGCTCCCACCGCGGTGCCGCGCGACGACGCCGACGTGTCGGAGAGCTCTGCCCTGGACCGCGGAGTCGACTTCCGTGTGGTTGCTGCCAAGGACTATCTCGACGGCCCCGACATGGCGCGGGACGTGAAGGCCGGGATCGCTGCGGGCCTCGAGGTCCGCCTCGCCGACTCGTTGCCGCTGAAGATGGTCGTGTCGGACCGGGAGCGTGCCATGGTGCCACTCGACATGACGGACGCCGGCGGTGAGCCGAGCGCCATCGTGGTGTACCGCAGCGGTCTGCTGACGGCCCTGGTCCACCTCTTCGAGAGGGAATGGGCCCAGGCCCGGCCTCTGTACGCCGCCACCACGGGTGTGCGGGCGCAGCCGGCAACCGATCAGCAGCCGACCGAGGGGGAACTGGAGGTCCTTGCCCTCCTGCTGGCAGGGATCTCCGACCGGCGTGCGGCCTCTCAACTCGGCCTTTCCATACGCACCGTGGAGCGACGGACACGCCGTCTCATGGACCTTGCGGGAGCGGACTCGCGCCTGCAACTGGGGTGGCACGCGGCACGTGCGGGCTGGCTCTGACGCCCTGACCGGTCCGGAGAGCCTCGACGAGGCCGACGACCCCGACGACCTCGACGACCCCGACGACCTCGACGACCCCGACGAGGCCGACGACCTCGATCCGGCCGAGGCTGCAGCGTGCGGCCCAGGTCGTTTCCACCGAGCTGAGGAACCCGTAGATGTGACCGTGTGTCGGAAAACCGACATGCGGGAAACCCGTCACGCGCGGCATCACTCCACGATCTGGATGTCTGCCAGGCTGCAGCCCCAGCACGGCATGTTCACGGTTTCGAGTGGGGAGATCCATGCGCTCCATAACGCGTATAGCCATGGGCGCGGCTACCGCCGCCGCCCTGGCCGTCACGGCGCTCGCGCCTTCCGGGGCGGCGGATACGCCGCCTGACGGTGCCTTCGGGAAAAGACCCGTCATCGGCAGCGGGGCCAGGGCGAGCGGCGGCAAGCAGACGACGGTCACGCTCGTCACCGGCGACAAGGTGGTGGTGACCACCGACAGGCCGGGTCACAGCTTTGCGGCCGTGCTGCCCCGCGAGGACGGCACGCAGCCGATGATGCAGACGTACCAGCTGGGCAAGGACCTCTACGTCTACCCCGAGGGTGTCTCCGAGGCGATCGCCGAGGGCAAGGTCGACGAGCAGCTGTTCAACGTCACCGGGCTCATCCGCCAGGGATACGACGACGCACACACCGACTCGCTGCCGCTCATCGCCACCTACCGCAGCAGTGTGGACGTCGCGAAGAGCGCCCCGGCGGCCCCTCGTGGTTCCGAGCGGGGCCTGAGCCTCCCGGCGGTGGACGGCGTCGCCCTCAAGGCGGGCAAGGACACCGCCGCCACGTTCTGGCGGGACATCACCGACACCCGCTCACGTGCCGCCTCCCCGCTGAAGAAGCTGTGGCTGGACGGCAAGGCCGAGGCCACGCTGGACCGTTCCACCGCGCAGGTGCACGCGCCACAGGCCTGGGCAGCCGGCTACGACGGCAAGGGCACCAAGGTCGCCGTGCTGGACACCGGGGTGGACGCCGAGCACCCGGACCTGGTGAGCCGCATCGCCGCGGCCAAGAACTTCACGGACTCCAAGACCACCGACGACAAGGTGGGCCACGGCACCCACACCGCCTCCACGGCCGGCGGGTCCGGAGCGGCCAGCGGCGGCCGCAAGAAGGGCGTCGCCCCCGGTACCTCCCTGCTCATCGGCAAGGTCCTCAACGACCAGGGCTACGGCCAGGACTCCTGGATCATCGCCGGTATGCAGTGGGCCGTCGACCAGCAGGCCGACGTCGTCTCCATGAGCCTGGGCAACCCCACGATCGGCGACTGCGCCGACCCGATGGCCCAGGCCACGCAGCAGCTCTCGCAGAACACCCACACCCTGTTCGTCGTCGCCGCCGGCAACGCCGGTTCGGCCACCGAGACCGTCTCCTCGCCCGGCTGCGTGCCCGGCGTGCTCACCGTCGGCGCCGTCGACCGTGACGACACCACCGCGCCGTTCTCCAGCCGCGGTCCCGTGGCCGTCACCCACACCCTCAAGCCCGAGATCGCCGCTCCCGGCGTCGACATCTCGGCCGCCGCCGCAGGCGGCCGCGGCGTCTACGCCTACCGCACGATGTCCGGCACCTCCATGGCCACCCCGCACGTAGCGGGGGCCGCGGCCGTCGTCCGCCAGGCCCACCCGGACTGGACCGCGCAGCAGATCAAGGCCGCCCTGGTCTCCTCGGCCCGCACCGCGGGCAACGTCGCCGGCGCCGACCAGACCGGCGGTGGCGTCCTCGACGTGTTCGGCGCGGTGAACCAGAAAGTGCTCTCCGCGCCCGCCGTCCAGGCCGGCAGCTACAACTGGCCGCAGGACGCCTCGGACCGCACCACCGTGCAGGTGCCCTTCACCAACACCGGCAAGAGCGACGTCACCCTGAGCCTGAAGGTCAGCGCTGTGCACGGCAACGACGGCAGCGAGGTCCGCTCCGACATCGTCAACCCGGCCAAGGACAAGGTGCAGGTCCCCGCAGGCGCCACCGCTCAGGTGCCGCTGCGGATCGACCCCACCGCCCGCCTGACGGACGCCCAGTACGGTGCGGTCACCGGCAGGATCCTCGCCACCGGCGGCGATGTGCACATCTCCGTGCCCCTCACGCTCTACGTCCAGCCGCGGACCCTCACGCTCCGGGTGAAGGCCATCGACCGAGACGGCAAGCCCGCAACCGGCTCTTCCTCCCTCGACCTCGTCAGCCTCGACACGGACAAGGGCGAGCGCCGTACCAACTCGGGTGCCACCGACCAGACGTACAGCGTGCGCCCGGGCGACTACTCCCTCAGCAGCTTCGTGACGACGTACGACGCGGACAACGCGCTCGAGTCGGCAAGCTACCTCGCGAACCCGCAGCTGCGGATCACCCATGACACCACCGTCGTCCTCGACGCCCGCAAGGCCCACCAGGTGAGCGTGCGCACGGACCGCCCCTCGACGGTGACCAACACGACGCTCAGCTACGCCCGCACGTGGGACGACACCTGGGAGATATCCGGGTCGCTCATGGCCGACAAGACGGTCCAGAAGTTCTACGCGGACATCGACGGACGCGCCGGGAACGGCACCTTCGAGTTCCGGCCCACCTGGCGCGCCTCCGGCTCCGAGGACGGCTCGCCGTACGTCTACAACCTGTCGTTCCCGACCCGGGGCCCGCTGCACCGGGACCAGGTCCACCAGCCCAAGGACTCCAGGCTGGCCCAGGTCACCGAAACGTGGCACGCCATGGGCAAGGAGGCCGACTACCTCGACGCGATGTTTCTCCGCCCCGCCGGCGGCAGCGGCGCCTACCTCCCCGTGAGCCCGTTCGGCACGGTCCACGTGCCCGGCACCCGCACCGCCTACTACACGACCGGCGACGACGCCTGGTACCACGGCGCGATGACCAGCTTCCCCTTCGCCGCGTTCATGGCCGACCAGGAGCGCACCTACCGTGCCGGAGAGCGGCGTACCGAGAAGTGGTACGGCGGCGCCCTGCGGCCGGCCGCGCCACGCGACGCCGACGGCAAGCTGATGCTGGCCGCCGAGCGGCAAGGCGACCTGATCGGCTTCCAGAACGCGCTGTGGGTCGACGCATCGGGCGACCACTGGTCCTACGGCGGGTCGTTCGGCGACCTCGGCAACCTGGTGCTGAAGCGCAACGGTGAGCGGATCGCCGAAAGCGCCTACCCGTACGACGTGTTCAAGGTTCCGGCTGAGGACTCCGCGTACGAGCTCACCCAGAACCTGTCCAAGATCCCCACCTCGGACCGGAACTGGCTGCGCTCCATGGACATCACCACCACCTGGAGCTTCCGCTCCCGCCTGGAACCGGACGTCTACTCGCGCGGCCTGCCGATCCTCTCCCCGGCGTACGACCTGCCGGTGGACGGCCTGAACACCCTGCCCGCGAAGAGCGGCATCAAGGTCGGCCTGTCGGCCGAGGGCCACGCCGGGTACACCCCGGGCGCGATCACCAAGGCCTCGCTGTCCTACTCCTACGACGGCGGCACCACCTGGATCCAGGCGCCGACCCGGAAGAAGGACGGCAAGTGGACGGCCGTCCTCGACCACACCGGTGCGACCGGCAAGCAGGTCATGACGAAGGCCGAGTTCACCGACGCCAACGGCAACGCGGTCACCCAGACCATCACCCGCGCCTACGACGTTCGCTGACCACCCGGTCTCCCGCCGCTACCCGTACAGCTCGTGTGAGCCGTACGGGTAGCGGCGGCGCACGCCGGCAAACAGTGTTCCCAGGGTCGAGACCGGTGGACTCGCATGCTGAGGTGCCGCGTATTCCCCGGTGCACCTGAGAGCGCTTCGACCCGGAGTTCGTGAGAGCAAGAGCCTTCGGCACAGCAAGAGCCTTCGGCAGTCGTGTCGATCACTTGCGATCACTCAGCGCAGTACGGCCGCCAGCAGGTCGGCGCCCAGCACCGCCAGATCAGGCAGATTGAGGGTGTAACGGACGTAACGGCCCTGCCGCCGGGCCGTGAGCAGGCCCGCGCGGCGCAGGACAGCGAGGTGGCGGGAAACCTCCGGGGGTGAAAGTTCCCAGGCGTGGGCCAGCTCGCCGGTGGTGTGCGGGCCGCGGGACAGGGTGCGCAGCAGCCGCAGCCGTACCGGATGCGCGAGTGCCTCCAGCCGTAGCGTGACCGTTTCCAGCGATACCGGCTCCGGTGGACCCGGCCCGGCCACGGGGTACTGCACCACCGGCTGCCACCCGGGCGCGTGGACCGCCACCAGGTGCGGGCGGCCGAAGACGCTGGGGAGGAAGGTGACCCCGGTGCCCCGGGCGGCGGTCGCATCGTCCTGCAGCTTGTCCACGATGATGCAGTTGCCCTCCGGCGCCAGGGTGACGGCGCCGGACACCGACGCGAGTGCCGCCCCGATGCCCTGACGCTTCAGCAGGTCGTTCTTCAGGCGCAGGTCGGCGGCGAGTTGCACGGCGACGCCCGTCCACGCGGCGTCGAAGAAGGCCTCGGCGCACTGTTCGAGGGTGTGACGCACCCGCGCCCGCACGGCTGCGGGGTCCGCGAGCAGCCGTTCCGCGAAGGCCTCCTGGAGCGCGCCGCGGGCCTGGGCGAGGTCCAGGGCCCGCTCGCGCGCCGTCATGTCGACGAGCGGTGACGGCGCGGCGAAGTGGACCCGGTTGCTGCCGCACGTGGTGATGAGCGCGGCGGTCACATAGGTTTCATCGTCGATCCGGTCCACATCGTCCAACTCCTCGGCGAGGGTGGGCCGGGGACGGGCGGGGACCAGGAAGTCGGCTCGTGAGGAACGCCAGAGGAACTCCGCTTCCCTGAGCCGCTCGGCCAGTTCGGGCCGCAGCCCGGCCCAGACGTCCCCGGCCCAGCCGGCGAGCTGAGGGTGATGTGCGGGTTCGGCCAGCACGTGCAGCATCGCGGTCAGCTCGGCCAGCGGGGAGGCAGCGAACCGCAGCCGCCCCGACGGCAGTTCGGCGATGTCGATCCTCAACGTCATCCCCTCATCATCGCTGGGCGGACGGCCGACGACCGCGTCGATTGACGGTGTCCGTCAACCGACACGGCCGGCCCGGCGGCCGAACGCACCGTTGACGCCATGGCCACCACCTCCAAGCTCCAGCCACGCGCCCTCGTCCGTGCCTCCGGAGGCCCCCGCTATGCCGTCGCCCTGGGCGTGGACGCGCTCGGTACCGGCTTGCTGCGGCCCTTCCTCCTGCTCTACGGGGTGAAGGTGCTGAGGCTGTCCGAGCCGTCCACCGGAATCGCCATGACGGTGGGCGTCGTCATGGGTCTGGTGTGCATGCCCGCGGTCGGCCGATGGCTGGACCGGGGCGCACGCAGCACGGTCGCGGCGGCGTCGATGCTGGTGCGGGTGCTGGGTGTGGTGCTGCTGCTGGCTGCCCCGGCGGGACACGTCGGGCTGTTCGCGACGGCGGCACTCTTCCTCGGCATCGGCAACCAGGCGTGGCCGGCCGCCCATGCGGCCCTCGTGGCCACGGTCGCCCACGGCCGTGAACGCGACGCCGCTCTGGCGGGAGGCCGCGCCCTGCGCAACGCCGGTCTGGGCGCGGGCGGTCTGGTCGCCGCCGTATGCCTGACAGGCGGCACCACCGCATTGCAGGCGCTGGCAGCCGCCGCCGGGATCGCCTATCTCGCTGCGGCAGCCTTGGCATGGTCGGTCCACCTGCACACGCATCCGGCCGCTGCTTCGGCCAAGGACCGGGCCGACGGGCCCGCACCTCGGATGCGCGCGCTGCTGGTCGCCAACGTGGTCTACGTCTTCTGCCTCAACGTCCCCGAAATCGCGCTCCCCCTCGTCCTGGCGACACAGTTGCACGCAGCCCCGGTGTGGTCGGCAGCCATCTTCGTGACGAACACAGCGCTGGTGGTCACCCTGCAGGTTCCGCTCACCGCCCTGATGTCCCGCTTCTCCCGGCGGACCGTGCTGACTCTCGCCGGCGTGGTACTCGCCGCGTCCTACCTCGGCTTCCTCGCGGCCACCTCACTGGGACACGGCTTCAGTGCCCCGGCCGTCGCCACGGTGTCCGTGGTCTGCACCCTCGGCGAGATCATCTACGCCGGCAGCGCCACCGCCCTCGTCACCGCACTCGCCCCGGCCCATGTCCTGGGACGCGCCCTCGCCAGGTTCCAGCTCTCCACGGGCTTCGGCCTCGCCGTCTCCCCGGCGGTCATCACCACACTCGCACCCCACGGCCCGGCCGCCCTCTGGGGCAGCCTCGCCGCCGCGACGCTCCTCTCCGCCGGAACCGTCGCCACCGAGCAGGACCAAGGAACACGGCTCAGCGGATGCCGCCGCCGGGCGCAAGCAGGCTCGTGAGCTCGGCGATCGCCTCGGGGGCCGCTTGAAGAAGCCGGCGGACATTCGCCGGCTTCTTGTGCGAGGACTTCACCTTCACCTTCACCTTCACCTTCACCTTCACCTTCAGCATCAGCAGCGAGGCGCCCTGTTCGCCGAGAAGGGTCAGGACGGAGTAGCGCGGTACTCGTGCAGGTCCCACTGCAGGTCCCACAGCCCGTGCCCCGTCCGCGCAGGGCCGTGTACCCGTCGAGCAGGCGCGAGCCTGCCCGTAGGAGAAACGAGCCAGGCCGGTGTCCGGGGACACGCCGCGGGGACCGACGACCTTGCCCGGCCCCGGGCGGCGGTGTGTGACGAACACCGGCCCGCGGTGCGGCCTTTGAGCAGACGGGGCAGCAGCCGAGCGGTACCGCGTACCGCCATCCCCGTACACGGGCTCCCCGAGGTCCATCTCATGGTTTCCGTTCGGCTGTATGGTCCGGTCTTCTTCTCAGTGCAGTTGCTCGGCCAGTCCGACGATGATGCCCTCCGGGCCGCGGAGGTAGCAGAGCAGATAGCTGTCCTCGAACCGGGCGATCTCGCCGACGAGTTCGGCGCCGTGAGGGCGCAGGCGGAAAACGGTGTCCTCGATGTCGTCGACGGCGAACATGACGCGGTGCGTGCCCAGAATGTTGTGCGGCCGGTTGCGCGGCCCGTCGCTGATCGCCGCGGGGCTGCGGTACTTCGACAGCTCGAGCCGGCTGTGGCTGTCCGGGGTCCGGAGCATCGCGATGTCACAGCGGACGCCGTCGAGTCCGGTGCACTGGTCGGCGACGAGGCCCTCGACCTCCGCCCTGCCTTCCAGCTCCATACCGAGTTCCACGAAGAACGCGATGGCGGCATCCATGTCCTCGACGACGATGCCGACGTTGTCCATCCGCTGAATCGCCATGCTGGTTTCTCCTTCTTCCTCGTGCGGCCGGTGGTGGCCGCTGATGTCTCTGGGACGGAGCCGGTGGCACGTTCTCGACATCCGCTGCCCGCGCAGGGTGACCGAGTTGCGCATGATCCACGGATAGGGAAGCGCGAGGTCTGCACCGCCGAGCATGCCGACACCGCCCACCATGAACGCCGCTACCAGCGCATGCCGTGGGCATCCAAATCCGTCCGGCGTCGCGGGGTGGGTTTGTCGGCTCGGCGGCGGGTGCTGGCGAGGAACATGCCCAGCGCCACTGGCACGCTGTCTCCCTCGAGTGCCGTGTTGCGCGCGCCGCGTCCGGCCTCCTCCACGGGCACGAGCTCAGTGTGTTTCCTGGGTACGTTCAGGTGTCCTTCACGGGCGTGGAAGCGGCGTGCGGCCGCCAGGTTGAGCACCCACTTGTCGTCCTGCGTGCGGCGTACCGGCCGCTCGCCGTCCCCGGCCTCCTCGATCCCGAGCACGCTCTCCAGCAGCCACTGCTGCGCCGCCCCGAGCTTGTCCCGCCCCAACCGCTGCGCCTGCACCCGCGCCGAGGTCCTCGCCCTGCACGGCCAGGACACCGGACCCGTGGGGGAGTGTGCCCGCGGCCTCCCCTCTGACCGAAACCTCTTCCCTCGACGCACCGGGCGACGTAAAGCGGCTCAACAGCACGTTGCGCTCGTTGCGGTTGCACTGAACAAGAAGACTCTGCGCCACGACAGCCATCCGATGGCGGCCTTCACTGACTTGCCGACACGGCCCTTCGAATCGGCGACTCCCATGCCGGCCCTCGGTGGGGGCGTCTCCTCGAAGAGAGCGAGCTCGCTGGCCTCGAGCCGGTCCGCAACTACGCGTCCCTGCGTATGGCCGCGGCGGGCGTTCTCACGCCCGGCGTGACATACCTTGCCGCGTTCATCGGGGTGCCGGGCATCGTTCTGCCGCTGGCAATCGGATTCTTCGGGGTGCTGTCGTTCAACCTCATTGTGGGACGGCCGTCGCGATCCCTCGAGCTGCTCGACTCGATGCGCGGCATCCAGCGCCCCTAGGCCAAGATCGTTCTTGCACAATTGTGCAAGCCCCGGGGCACAGTTCAGCATCAACGCCACCGGCGACGGGGCGGTGTTCGGCGGGATGCGTCTGGGCACGTCCCTGCTCGAACGGTAGACGCAGCCCGGTGCGTCCAGCCGGCGACAAGGCGGGAGAATCGGTGGGTGCACAAGCTCCCTCCGCTCCATCCGCGTCAGCTCGGCCGCGGTGTTGCCGCGCTCATCCCGCAGCCGGGCACCGAGGTGTCGGCCGTCGGCCAGGCCGCGGCCGCGCTCGCCGTGCTGCAGACCGTCCCGGTACAGCTGGGCGTCCTGCAGGCGGCCGCGCTCCTCCTCGACGAACTCGGGTCCGGCGGAGCCGACGACGAGACGCGTGCGACCGCACAGGAGACAGCCCGGCTGCTCCGTGCGGCCATGGGATTCCCCGCCGGCTGAACAACTCCTCGGCGTCTTTCGCCAACTCGCTGTCCCGGACAGCGAGCGGGCTCCCTGCTCCCGACGTGGCAGTCTCACTCCGGCGCAAGCGCGAGGCCCCCCGGGGCCGGTACACACCGAACCTCTGGCCCGGCACGCAGGACATCGACGGCTTCCTCCATCCGTGGTCTGTCGTGCACGTCAGCTCTCCTCGGTTCGTGAATCAGCACCCTAACGTCATAGGGCCGCATCAAATCGAGCCCTGACCAGCGAGGCGGCCGCCTCCCGGATCGCAACGCTCAGTCACTGCTGCACGGAACCTGAGCCAGAACCTGAGAAATGACAGCGGCCGTGGGGCGGTCGGCCCTGTAGCGGCATCCGCCGGTCGAGGGTTGTGCTCGATCACAGCGGGGTGGCCAGCCAGATGGTCACGGCCGCGGTAACGGTGAGTCCGGCGTTGAGCGCGATCCGGCGGTCTTCGCCCATCAGGTGAACGGCGATCGCGCCGGTCTGCAGGAGTACGAAGCCGATGGCCGCGGCCGTCGCCAACGACGGAGCGATGCCGGTCAGTTTCGGCAGGATCAGGCCGGTCGCGCCGAGTATTTCGACCGCCCCCAGCGCCCTGAGAGCAGGCAAGGGTATGTCGTCGACCCAGGCCATCATCGGCCGGAGTTGATCGCGGCTGCGGATCACCTTCAGCGTGCCTGCGTAGAAGTAGAAGAGCGCGAGCAGCCCCGCGACGATCCAATAGGCGATGTTCATCGTTCCCGTTCATGGGCCACCGGTTCATGGGGCCCCGTCGATTGCGTCGCTTGACAGAAGAGCCCTCGTGAAGGCCCGGTCCGTCGTCCGAGGGACCCGGACACGCGGGCCGCCGCCGGCGCCGAAAGGCGGCAGCGCCAACGTCCTGCCGGTCCAAGAGAGGGTGGCCGAGCACATGCTGTGCCGTCGGCTTCAGGCGAGGTCGGTGGCGGGCTCGGTCGCGTAGCGGCTCATCGCGTCGATGTTGGCCTGTTGCGTCAGCGGCCGGCCGCCGGCGAGCGCCTCCTGGAGTTCTCGGAAGTACTGCACATACAGGTCGGGGGTGAAGGTGCTGAGCATGACGGCGGGTTGGTCGGTCAGGTTGGCGAAGGTGTGCGGGGTTCCGGGCGCAACCATCACGAGCGTGCCCGAGGCGGCGTCGTAGTCCTCGTCCCCGACGGTGAACCGCACGGTGCCGGAGAGGATGTAGAAGCCCTCGTCGTGTCGGGCGTGGCGGTGCTGCGGCGGTCCCTGGGTGTGCGGGGCGAGGACGGACTCGGCGATCGCGAGGCGGTGCCCGGTGTGGCTGCCGTCCTCCAGAACGCGCATGCGCGTGGTGCCCAGAACGATCGTCTCACCGTCGCCGGGACCCACCACCGACACAGCGGGGTGGGTCTGCGGCTCGCTGCTCTTCGCTTCTTCGGTCATGCTCACAAGTGCACCGCCCGGCACTGCCGGTGTCCAAGACCCATCCCGCGGCGCCGATACCTCGTGGGTATCGTTGCAGCGTGGAGCTACGGACCTTGCGCTACTTCGTGGCGGTCGCCGAGGAACTCCACTTCGGCCGGGCCGCCACCCGACTGCACATGAGCCAGCCGCCGCTGAGCCGGGCGATCAAGCATCTGGAGGCCGATGTCGGGTCCCTGCTTTTCGTCCGCTCGCCTACAGGGGTCACGCTCACTTTGGTGGGCTCGGTGCTGCTCGACGAGGCGCGGGCCCTGCTCGACCATGCCGACCGCGTCCGGGTACGCGTGAGCGCGGCGGCCGGCGTCGCGACCATCACCATCGGCATCCTGGGCGACGGCACCGACCCGGGAGTGGCCAGGATGGCCGCCGCCTACCGCCGAAGCCGCCCCGGCATCGACATCCGCATCCGCGAGACCGATCTGACCGACCCAACCTGCGGGCTGCGCGCCGGAATGGTCGACGTCGCGCTGACTCGGGCGCCGTTCGACGAGACGGCCCTGACGGTGCGTGCGCTGCGGACCGATCCGGTCGGCGTGGTCCTGCGCGCCGACGATCCACTGGCCCGCCGCGACGGGCTGCGGCTGGCCGAGCTGAGCGACCGCCGCTGGTTCCAGTTCCCGCAGGGCACTGACCCCATCTGGCAGTCGTACTGGAACGGTGGCAGGCCGCGCGAGGGCCCGGTGGTGCGCGCCGTCCAGGAATGCCTGCAGGCCGTGCTGTGGAACGGCACGGTCGGCCTGGCCCCGCTCGGACACGACCTGCCGGCGCAACTGGCTGTGGTGCCGCTGATCGACATGCCGCCGAGCCGAGTGGTGGCGGTGTGGAACGAGGGTGACACCAACCCTTTGATCCGGTCCTTCATCGAGATCGCGACAACCGCGTACCGTCACTGAGCACCGGCAACCGTTGCTGCCGCAGCTCGTGAACAATTCGAACGCTGCGGCCCCGGGGACCGCCTCCCGAAGTGGTGAACATGTGCCGCCCCCTTCTCGGGTTCTGGCTCAACTTCTGTGGTGACGCCACAGCGCTCCCCGGTATTGGGCCCGTGGCCCTGTACGCGAGAAGGGGCTCTGGCTCAACTTCTGTGGAGCCGTGCTGTCCCGGTTGTTGCGAGGTGTTGGCGCTGCCGGCCATGCGGGTCAGCAGCCGGCCTGCGGCCGTGCGCGCCGGGGGTGTCTGGTAGTTGACGATGAGGGCACTGCCCGGGGCGGTGAGTGCGGCCAGGGTGGCGCGCACCTGGTGGGGCGTGAGGTAGGGGATGACGCCTTCCCGCAGCCATGGCGTCGGTACGGACGGGTCATGCCCGGCGTCTTTTGGTGCCGCACCGAGGTCGTCGACGGAGAGATCAACTGGTGTGGAACGCACGGAACGTGCGGCGACTGGTAGTTCGACCGCGGGACGCTCGCTCTTCTGCAACCCTTGCAACCCTTGCGGTCCTTGCGGTCCTTGTGCGGCTTCGGTGAGGCGGGCTTGTTTGTCTTGCTGGGAGGCTGGATGGCCGATCTCCCGCACAGCGGTTCGCGCCAGTTGGGGCAGACGCCACGCGCGCGTGTCCGGACCGGCTCCGAGGATCACGAACTGGCGGGGTACGCAGGCGCACAGGGTCGCGCTCCCGGCCGTGAACGGCGCCGGGTTCTCCCGTGTGCTTCGCCGGTGTTGTGCTTGAGCGCCTTCGTGCCGTGAACGGCAGGAGTAGGGCGTTCGCGGCGGCCCTGGGAAAACGCGCGACGCGCAGGTCCCCTCCCGTCACGGCCTCGCCCTTTACACTTTCGCCCGTCACATAGCGTGAGGAATGATGTGAGAAGAGTGATCGAAGTGCTGCGTAGTCCGCGGCGCCCCCTCGTGCTCGGCGCGGTGCTGACCGTCGCGCTTGCCGCGCAGTCAGCTCTGATCGTCGCCCAGCAAATGCAGATCGACGACCTGCGGATGCAGCCCGTGGACATGCAGGCGAGCGTTAAGCCTGGTCCTTCAGGGCCGTCCGGTCCCCCTGGTCCCTCCGGTCCCGGTGGCCCTATCGGCCCGGCAGGCCAGGACGGCACGAACGGGAAGGACGGCAAGGACGGCACGAACGGGAAGGACGGCACGAGCGGGAAGGACGGCAAGGATGCTGTCGCTCCGCCGGCTTCGGGTTAGGCGCTTGGCCGCACTGGCCGGCTTCTTCGGCGTGCACTGGAGGGTGTTTTGCCCTTGCGCGGGGCCGGGCCGTGCAGTTGCGGACAGCGCCCGGGCGGGGTGCAGCGCCGCCGGGAGGGCCGGACGCACCGATGGCACGGCGCGGGATCGTCAACCGGCCGTCAGGGGCCGTTTCCGGACCGTCGCGTTCATAGCGGTTGTGGCCTGAAAGTAGACGCCGAAGTCCGTGACACCCCTTGGGCTTCTGTGCGCGCCGAAGGGGCGCTCGAAGTAGGTGAACATGGTTGCGCACGCCCGCCTGCGCCGCGCCCGTGAGTGCTTCAGCCCCTCCCCGCAGCGATCGGAAGAAGCGGGTGTCCGGTCGCCCGGGAAGGACGCTCGGCGCAGAGGTTCGCCTCTGCCGCGCCCTTGCCCTTTGCTCCTTGTCATCGCATAACGTGAGGAATGATGTGGGAAGTATGAAAGAGGCGTGGCGTAGCCCGCAACGCCGCCGTGCACTCGGCGCGGCGCTGACCATCATGCTCGTCGCGCAGACAGCTGTCCTCGTCGCCCACCAGCAGCAGATCGACGAACTCCAAGCACGGCGCATCGCCCTCCAGGGGAACAGCATCCTGCAGGGCCTGCCCGGCCCGCCTGGCCCCTCCGGCCCTTCCGGCCCGCCTGGCCCAACCGGCCCGACAGGCGTGACGGGGCGGCACGGACACAACGGCTATCACGGCGTACCGGGGCGCGACGGAAGGACAGGGCGGCATGGCAGGAACGGGGTGGTGATCTACATCGGGCCGTGCCGCCATGCGGCCGCCTGTGCCCGGTGCCTTTCAAAGCTGTCACCGGTCAAGACGCGTTCCTTTCATCAGCCGCCCAGGTCAGCCCGGGGTCCGCGAGCTGCTGGAGTTTGTCGGCGGTGAGTCTGGCGCGCCGGGTTTTGGTGTTGGGCAGCCGCACTCCGAGCCTGACCTCGGTCCCGTATTCCAGCTGTTCTCTGTGCCCCCTGTGTGGAGTGCCGTTGTGATGCCAGCAGGGGGTCTGCTGCACGATCGGGTGACATCTGAACTGGCTTGCGCTGTAGGGCGGGTGGGAAGGATGTCGCTGTGCCGAAGCCCTGTCCGGAGGAGTTCCGCGATGATGTCGTGCGGGTCGCGCGGAAGGAGACGGCACGGCACACAACCAGCGCAATTGTCTTTGGCCCTGCAACGGCTGCACCCGCTTTAAGCCGGCGTGCTCAGGTGCCGACCCAGCCCGTCACCTCAAGGCCCCACCGCAGAGCCGATGTCGATGAACCGCAACCGCCCGCTCAGGCCTCACCGCACGCACACCGCGCTGCTCGCTTCGTATGCCAAGGATTCGAAAGCGCCAGCACGGCGCATCGGCGGCTTCTTCACGGCGACCCTGCCCGTCTCTCCACTGACCCCAGCGCGGCTTCAGGGCCGGCTCGCAGGGCCAGTTCTCCGCGGTCACGAACTCGGGCTGGACCGCGGGGACCCGAGGGCGTCGCGGTGTTGTGCGGCGAGCTCTTCGCTGGCGCGCAGGGCCGCACGGCCAAGCCGGTCCGCGGGCCCGGTTGGCGGCCTGACCAAGCCCGGCCGCCGGCGGCCTGAGCGTCAGAGCTTCGGCACCTTCAGCCTCGCGAAGAGCTCTAGGGTGGCCGGATCGGTGGAGTAGAGAACAGTGCCACGAATCGAGCGTGTCATCAGGACCCCGCAGGGGTTGCGGAGACGTTCGGTGAGGATCTCGTCGGAGTCGATGCGGATCGCCTTGCTCTTCACGTACTCCCGGTTCAAATGCCAGGAGCTGCTGTTCCAGGTCAAATCGGGGCCCATGATGACCCCGCCCCACTCGTACTCCAGGCCCTGCGCGGTGTGTACGCAGCCGATTTGCCCGAACCCGCCCTCTGCTGTTGCCCAGTAGTGGCGCTTGGTCCTGGCTGCGTGAACGTCTGATGCGGCAGTTGATTCGCCCCGGCCCGACGCCCTGACAGGCCGGTCACGTTCTGCGGCACTGGAGCTCTGCGGTGCGAGTGCTGCAGCTCCTCCGGTCGAGCCGGCGGTCGACGCTGTTCCGGAGGCGCCCCGGACGGGTGCGTGCGAGGCATCGGCAAAGAGCGTGGGCGAGTGAGGCGGTGTCTGGATAGAGCCCAAGGCCGGCGCCGCGCTCGGCGCATGGCCTCACGACTCGGCAGCCGGTCAACGGCCCCATCGCCGGAAGCGTGGTATTCCGCCAGCTCAGCCACAGCCTCGCCGCCCCGAATCCGGGTGACGTCCCAGACGGGGTTGGTTAGCGTTCGCCGCATGACCTCCGTGGACGACTCCAACAGCGACCAACTTGCCGTGACTGTCAGCTCTCTGGACGACACAGCCGTCGGGGTCCGGCTTAGTGACCGGCAGCCGTTCGACGAAGGCGCCGTGCACTACGCAGTCGAAGCCTGGGCTCCCGGCCTGACCGCTCGCGTCGACGAAGCCGTGGCCTGGATCTGGGACGCTGATCTTGCAGGGTTCCTGTCAGAGCTGACCACGAACTATCAGGGCTGGGAGGGTGAGCGAACATGGCAGACGCACGACGGGGACGTGGCGATCTCTGCCACCTTTCGGTCCGGCGGCCGCATCGGACTGTCGTGGACGTTGCGCCCCTGGTCCGACGCCTCTGGGGGATGGACCGCATCGGTGACCACCTGGCTTGAAGCCGGAGAGCAAATGGCCTCCCTCGCCGCTGACGTCCGGCACTTCCTCACCGCTGGCTCGCCCTGATGAACGTGCACAGCGCGACAAGCTGCCCACAGTTCTTCGAGACGAACGGTGTTCTCGTGTCTTATCTAAGTGTGGGCACGGCAGGTCAGGAACTCGCGCTGCCCACACTTACCTGAGACAGGACAGACGAGGACTTGGAAGCCTGGGCCGGAGCCGTCGTGTACCCGGGCAGGCGGCCGAGCTGAAAGCCCGACTGCGCGGGTTGGAATCTCAGCAACAGCACTGGCGGCGCCAGCTCTGTGCCGGGCATGCCCCGGTGCAGGACCGGTACGTCGTCGAGTACCGGCGCACCGCGACCATGCGAGGCTACGAGGCCACCGTCATACCCGGCCTGTTCCAGACCCCCGCATACGCCCGTCAACTCCTGGTGCAGAACGCCGAACTGATGCGCTCCCCACGGGACACCGACGCTGCCATGCAGGCACGTATGCGCCGTCAAGAGGTCTTGTACGAGCCGGGCAAGCTGTTCCGCGTGCTGCGTGCTGCTTTGGGAGGCGGCGTTGCACGCTGTCGTCGGCACCCGCGAGGTGATGGCCGGCCAGCTCGACCGCCTCGTCGGCCTGATCGGCATGTCCGCCATCGAGCTCGGCATCGTGCCTCTCTGAGCCCCGATGCCGTTCACTCCGAAGCATGGGTTCTGGATCTTCGACGAGGAGCGCGTCGTCGTCGAGACGATCAACACCGAGTTGCAGTACGACTCTGCCGACGACCTCGCCCTGTACGGGCGGACGTGGGACCAGCTCGACCAGGCCGCCGCCCATGCGCCGAAGGCGCACCGCCTCATCGCGCGTGCCCGGGCAGCGATTGCAGCCACCTGAGCAACCTGCCCCAACCACTCAACAGGGCCAGGCAATCCGGCGCAATCGGCCCGACGCGCCGCCGGCCCGGTTTCTACGGTGCCGTCATGGCGACGACAGGCGACTTGGTAGCCGTTGAGCTGCCTCCCATCGGCACCCTGACACAGGCACAGGCACAGGCACAGGCACAGGCACAGGCACAGGTGCGGGGCGCGGCGTGCGTGTGGTGCACCGTCATGCTGCACACCACCACAGCGATCGACCTCGGTCCGTGCGAAGGAAGTTCCACGCCACCGTAGGCCGCTGGGTCCCCCACGGTTGCCGATCATGCACCGTCCAGTCCGCCTGCCTGGCGCTCCTCGGGCACGCGTAATGCTGCGACCAGTGCGAGGACGACCCGGCCCGCTGCGAGGCCGGCCGCAGGTTGCGCCGTGCAGTGAGGGAGACGCGGCGATGACCCAGCTGGCCGCGCAGGCCCGGCGAGACGCAGGCCGACTGAAGGCTCCCGTCGCCGGGTGCCTGGAGGTGACCGGCGGCGGGGCGGGGCGGCCGCTCGATGGCGAGCAGTGGGGGCGACCACCCTACAGGGGCAGATCTAGCATTCCCTATACGGAAATCGCATATGCAGTGCTAGCGTGTTATGCATGACGCTCGGTACGGAAGACCTGTTGAGGCTCACGGTGACGACGCTCATGAGCCGGACCGGTGAGCGGCAGGGTGATCTCGCGGCAGCGCTCGGGCAAGCTCAGGCACAGGTGTCGCGCAAGCAGTCGGGTAAGCAGCACTGGACTCTGGAGGACGTCGACCGCCTGGCGGCGCATTACGGGCTGGGTGTGCTGGATCTGCTGGCCGGTCCCACCCACGCCGTGACGGCTCTGGCCTCCAGCCGGCACGGTGGTGGCGTACAGGCCTCTCTTCCGCTCGCTGCGCCCCTCGCGGCTGCCGCTGCGGTGGTTGTGTCGGTGCCGCGCAGCGAGGTGCTGGGCGGGCCGTGTGTGCTGTGCGGGCAGATGGCCACGGATGAAGTGGAAGGTATCTGGCAGCACTTGACGAGTGAGGAGTGCGCCGAGGCTCTGGACGAGGCCGCACCGCTCGACGACAGCCTCGATCAGGCCCACGCGCCCGAGGCCGCCGCCAGGCCCGCAGCTCCCGTCCCGGCGGCACCCGAGGACGTCCAACAGGCGCCCGAGGCACCCGAGTCGGAGCCCGTCACCGTCATCGCGGCCCCCGCCGTGGTCCCCGCCTCTGCCCCGGCCGAGGAGCCGACCGTGGCCCCCGCCGACACCGAGGCCTCCGCCCCGGCGTCGGCTGCGGCGGACCAGGCGCCGGCCGCGAGCCGGGCGCCCGGCTACGCCTCGGGAACGCTCGTCGACCAGATCCATGCCCGGGTGCGGGACGTCCTGGCCTGGTCGCAAGGCGACATGGAGGCGGCGCAGGCCGCGCTCATCAAAACCGCGATCCCCGACGTCATGGCGTTGTTCGAGCGTTCTCGGGTCGGTGGCCGCTACGGTCACTCGAAATTCCCGCCCACTGACGACATTCTGCGGAAAAAGTCACAGAAAGGCGCGGACGAAATCTGGGAGGGCCGTCCGAAGTGGCGGAACCAGGCGGCTTTCGACGCGGCGAAGAAGGGCGAGCAGATCGAGGTGACGGCCCTGGACATGAATGCGGCCTACCTGTCCGCGTTCAAATGCTGGCTCCCGGTCGGGAAACTGCTGGAAGACACGACGGGCGTGCACGATCCGAAGCGATCCGGCGTCTACCAGATCACCCCGCCGACGTGGGAACACGACGGCCTGCCCAACCCGCTCGGAAACCGGAAGGAGCCCGGCCCCGTCTGGGTCCCGGACTCCACGGTGCGGCTACTGCTCGACTGCGTGAAGTGGGACCTGTGCCAGGCGCCAGAGATCCATCGGGCGATGCTGTCCGGCGCCACGGAAAACCTCCTGGAAAAGCTCCGCCGCGCCCTCGCAGAATCCCGCGATACCGCGATCACGGAACAAGACGAAACCACCGTGGAATACGTGAAGTCCATGTATTCTAAGTTTGTGTCCACGATCGGCGAATCCAGCTCGAACACGGATATTCGCCGCCCGGACTGGATGCACATTATCCGGTCGAAGGCATTCACGAACCTGTGGCGCAAGGCCTACAAAGCCAATAAGGCGGGCCTGACCGTGATTGAGATTTCCGGCACCGACGAACTGCATGTCGCCGGGGACTGGCGGCCGGTTTTCCCTCAGGGCCGGGCACTGAATCAGGTGAAGGCGAAGAACATCTACACGCTCGGGGGTAAGCGATAGTGGGCGGGTCACCAGACTTGTGGGCACGCTGGGGCGACTGGAAGAAATTCGATGCGCGTGGGATGAAGGGCGGCGAGGCCCTGATCCTGGAACTGAACCGCATCGTCTACGCGTCCGGCTTTTCCTCGCCCATCACCTCGACTCGCGGCCAGAGGGCCCGCATCCACTACCTCGACAGCAAGGCCGGCCGTGCCGAGCTGCGCGCCCAGGGCGTCAGCGACCGCGCCATGCGCTCGTGGTTCCACGGCAAGTCCCGCCCCGGCAAGGCCAACCTGGAGCGCCTCGACAGTGCGTACTGGGTCCGCCGCCGCGAGAACCTGATCCGCTCCGGCTGGCTCAAGCGCCACCTCGACAACGACGGCCAAGGCCGCCGCATGGAGATCTACCCCGTCGACCAGTCCGCCGTCACGCCCAGCCGCGCGCGGTCGAACGTCACCGACCGCTCGATCACCGTCCGCTACGTCTGGGCCGACATGATCGATGCCTGGGCCGCCCAGGACGCCGGCCTGATGGACGAAATCTGGGACGACATCATCACCGACCTCGACAGCGACTACGCCGCCTACGCCTACGTGTCCTCCGTCGGCATCGGCGCCTGACGCCAGAACGCCGACGAGGGACCCGGCACGCATTACGCGTACCGGGCCCTGGCCCGCGCGAGCGCCCGCAACAGCCGCTTCACGTCGCCCAGCTCGCCCTCGATTGAGTCGAGTCGCTGTGTGAGAGAGCGGTCTCCGGGCGCGCCGATCGCTTCTGCCTTACAAACCGGTCGGCCCCAAGGGTTCTCATGCCTTAAGCGTCCATCGCCACCGCTCCGGATGCCACCTCGGCCAAGCCGATCACAGCGACCTGATCTAGCCGGTCAGAGGTCGTCTTCCTGCGGCCCTTCCGGGCGCATCTCCGGGATCTGCCACGGGACCAGCCCCGGCCGGCACCAGCGAAGACACATCGCGACGACAGGCCCTTTTGCTGTTTCCGTATTGGGGTGGTTTTGAGGATTCCGCATCGGCATCGACAGTCCCCACGCCGCAACACCAGCGGCCAGGTCTTTCGGGTGAACGCACCCACGCACCCTGAGTGTCTCTAGGTGTTGCGCCAGCCGGGTTCGAGGCGGTCGAGAAGGGTGTGGAACGCCGCGTCGGCTCGGTCCCAGTCGCCGTCGGCCAGGGGCGCCATGAGCAGGCCGAAGAACGCGTTGACCAGGAGGGCGGCCTCTGTTCGGGCTCGGGCCTCGGTCATGCCCAGGCCGCGGAAGACGGAGATGAATAGGCCCGTCCACTCAGTGAGCACGTCGCGCATGACGGGCCCGTACCGGTCGGGATGGAGCAGGCTGGCGGTCATGATCTCGAGGTAGAGGGGGAGCCAGGCGCGCAGGTTCGGGGTGCTGAGTTGCTGCCAGGTCTGCTCCGCGAAGCGGCGGAGCTCCGCAGGGTTCTTGGGGGAGGCGGTGGGGTCGAGCAGATTCCGGGCGCGCAGGAGCGGTCGCCTCTCGTCGAGGGCGAGTGCCTCGGCGACCATGCGTTCCTTGGTTCCGAAGTAATACAAGAGCATGCGGTCGCTGGTGCCCAGGGCCCGGGCTAGCGGGCGAAGGGAAAGGTCGGCCAGGCCGTTGCGGATCACGTACTCACGGACCCGGATCAGCAGGTCGCGTCGTTTGGCCGGGTCGGGCGGGCGCGGCATGAAGGCTCCCAGCTGCAGCTGCGCGAGACGGACCAATCCAACATGTCCGATTCATTGACATTCATTGAGGTATTTACTGTAGCACCTGTTACGTGTATATTTTTAGGTGTAGCAAGTGCTACGTGACGCAGGACCTGGTGCATGCCCGGCCCGGTCATCGACGGCCCTCCGCCTCCCCGGCGGCCATGGTCGCCAGGGCTTCAGAAGGGACTGATCCGTATGGCCTCCCAGGCCATCGCCCCCTCCAGGACCTCTCGCCGGGGATGCCTTGCCCGGTTTTACCGCCGCCGACCTGAGGAGTCGGGGCGGCAGGGCGCCGCGGGCCCGGCACAGGGGGAGAGTCCGTCTCCGGAGGGCGCAGCCACATCGTGGATCGCCCGGAACCTGGCTCTGTGGTCGCGGACCCTGGAGCCCCTGCGGCCGCTTGACAGGCCCCGCGCCCGCGCAACCGCCTGGGACGCCTCATGGCCTATACCGCGGGAACTGACCTCGGTCCGCCAGGCCCGGCGCCTGGTGACCGCCCAACTGGGCGACTGGAATCTGGAGGGCCTCGCAGACACCGCCGAGCTCTTGGTCAGCGAACTGGTCACCAACGCCCTGCGTCACACGCGCGGCCCTCTGCGGCTCAACTTGCAGGTGCGCGACTCCCGGCTGCGGTGCGAGGTCGAGGACACTGACCCCGCCGGCCCCGTACGCCGCGTCGTCGACACCGACGCAGAAGGCGGACGCGGCACGGAACTCCTCGACCTGCTCGCGGAGGCCTGGGGCAGCACCTGTACGGCCACCGGCAAGACCACGTGGTGCGAAATGCTGACGCAGACGCCTTCACCGAAGGGATCGTCTGACTCCGACTGAGCCGGTCCCGGTAGGTCCGGACGGTCTCGGCAACGCCTGAATTCAGGCGTTGCCGAGAATCAACAGACTGATCGACAAGGACGTCCCTAAAAGCGGCCCCCTACCAGTCGAGGTTTGGGTAGCGGGGCCGCTTCATGTGTACTCAGATGCGCAGGTCGGCTTTGGCGAGCTGGCCGCGCTGCGGACCCGGGATATCGACACGTCAAACGGTGCGCTCGTGGTCCGCCGCTCGCAGGCGGAGATACAGACCGGGGCCCTGTTCGACACGGCACCCAAGCCCGCCGCTGGCGTCAGCCTGGTCACCTACCCGAGCCAACTGCAAGCGGAAGTGGAAGGACACCTCGCCCACTTCGCTGGGTCTGGCCGTGATGGTCACGTCTTGCTCGGCCCTCAAGGCGGTCAGCCGCGGCGGCTTACGTGACGACTGGATCAAGGCTCGGGGGAAAGCCAAGATCACCGCAGACGTCCACTTCCACGACCTTCGGCACACGGGGAACAACCTCGCCGCCTCCGGGAGCTGATGACGAAGATGGGCCACCGCACCTCGCGCGCCGCGCTGATCTATCAGTACATGGTCAGCGGACGTGATCGGGAGGGCGGTGAAGTGTCCCACGCCCCCGGGCCCACGCCCGGGGGCCGGGGGCGTGGTCACCCGTGTCTGCCGATGCGCGGCTACTCCTGCTCGGAGAGCGTCACCGCGTTCTTCTCCTGCATGTGTGCATAGGCCATCAGGCCGGACAGAACGCCCAGCAGGGCGGCGGAGGAGCCGACGGTGCCGAGGTTCAGGCCGCCCTTGGCGACCGGTTTGGTGAGAAAGTCTCCGGCGGTGGCGCCGAGCGGTCGGGTGAGGACGAAGGCGATCCAGAACAGCAAGACGTTCGGCACCACCGGTACCTTCATCAGCGCGAGGAGGACGGCGAGTGCGCCTGATACGAGGAGGGCGCCGCCCAGGTAGCCGAGGCCGGAGCTGTCGGACAGGAAGTCGCCCATCGACGTGCCGAGGGTGTTGGAGACCAGGATCGCCGCCCAGAACAGGGCCTCTCCGCGGAAGGTGACGATGTCGCGGATCTGGAAGGTCATACCTGACATCTTCCAGACCGCGAAGATCACCAAAAGGATCGAGATCAGGATCGCGGCGCCGGTCGGGTAGCCCAGACCGAGTCCCTGCGGGCCCCAGCCGAGCGACGTGGCCCCGTTCGACAGGAACTTGGCGCTGGCATCACGGTTCATGAAATCCGACATCGTGGTGCCGGCCATGCTGGTCGACAAGATCACCGTCCAGTAGAAGAACGGGTTGTAGCGGCTGGAGCGCAGCTGGACGGCCAGCGTCACTGCGAAGATCAGGAACAGTGCGATCGTGGTGAGGAAATAGCCCAGCTTCAGCGTCTGCGCGAACAGGTCGCCTGCCGTCTCGCCGAGCGTCGTCGCGGCGATCTTCATGATCCAGAAGGCGAGCGTGACCTCCGGAAGTTTCTTCATCACCGACTTGGTCCTGCTTGCTGCGGACTCGTGGGTGCTCGCGACGTCGAGGTCGGTAAGGATTTCGGGGTTCTCCAAGGTCGGAAGCTCCTTGCCGTGTGGGGGGTACGACGGCAGGCGGCGGCGTGAAGTCTGTCGGACGCCGCCTGAAACCATCCTGAATGTCTTCCGCGCTGGTCACGCCGCTGGGTTGGCCGACAATGGGAGCGCTTGGAGCAACGATGCCAATGTGCCTGTCCCGGCTACGGCAGCGGCGCTCCCGGCGCGGTGTGTCACACGGGCGTGCACTTTTGGCCGCCCGCATCCGGCCTGCCGTACCGCGCCGGGCGCCGCGCTGGCAGCGCTTCCTTACCGACACCTTCGGCAGTGACCCCGAAGACCAAGAGATGATCTGCTTCCTGCAGCTGCTGCTCGGCTACTCCGTCACCGGTGACGTCGGCGGCCAGGTCATGCCCTTCCTGTTCGGCTCCGGTAAGAACGGGAAGAGTGTCCTCCTGGACGTGCTGATGAAGCTGCTGGGCGACTATGCGGATGCGGCCCCGCCCGGTTTCCTCATGGCCCGCCCCTTCGAAGGCCACCCCACTGACCTGGCTGAGCTCCACGGCCGCCGGGTCATTGTGTGCTCTGAGGTCAAGCCCGGCGACAAGTTCGACGAGGCCCGCGTCAAGCTCCTGACCGGCGGCGACCGCATCAAGGCCCGCCGCATGCGCCAGGACTTCTTCAGCTTCGAACCCACCCACAAACTCTGGCTCCTGGCCAACCACCGGCCCGAAGTCGGCACCGGCGGCTTCGCTTTCTGGCGCCGCATGCGCCTGATCCCCTTCGAACGCGTCGTCTCCGATGACCGCAAGATCGACAACCTGGCCGACGTCCTCGTCACCGAGGAAGGCCCAGGCATCCTGGGCTGGCTCATCGAAGGAGCCCGCCGCTACCTCGCCGGCGACAAGGACCTCACCGGCCCCGCCCGCGTACGCATCGCGACCACCGCCTACGCGGAGACCGAAGACCACATCGGCCGCTTCTTCGACGAGTGCTGCATCCTCAGTCCCGACTCCCGGGCCGAGCAGGCCCGCCTGTATGCCGAGTACAAGACCTGGTGCCAAAGTGAGGGCGCACCGGTCATCTCCTCCCGCGCGTTCGCCGCACGCGCCCGCGAGCTGGTCGGACTGGCCTCGCCCAAGGAGATGATCCTGTCCAACTCGCGGAAGTACTACCCGGGCATCGGACTGCTCGCCGACGAGGAGCGAGCATGAGCTCCCTGATCACCGAAGACGAGATCCGGTACGAGAGCGACCTCGTCTGGCTCGAGGACATCACCGACCTCGACTACGTCCGCCAGAGCCTGGACCGGCTGCCCACCCGCCGCGGCAAACCGGCCTACCACCGCGACGGACGTATGGTCGGCTACGCCACCCTCACCCCCCAGGCCAAGGCCTCCCGCTCATCAGGCACGTTCCGCCGCCCGCGTGTTCTGGCTGCTGCCCCACGACCGCGACACCCAGCCCGAAGGCCTCTACGCGCGTGAGTCAGGAGCAGGGCGGATCAGATTCGGTCTCCGGTCTCCGCGAAGTCCGGGCAGTCAGCTCTCGCCCCTTGGCGCGTAGGTGCCGGTACTCCTGACGCGCCGGCGCCGCGCTGTTGTCAGTGGCCAGGTAGAGACTCCGCAGATGGCACTCGAACAGACAGCAGCCGACGAGTTGGTGTTCAGTACATGATGGACCGGAGCAATGACCGCTGAATGACGAGCAGAAGGATCGCTACCGCTCCAGGCGGCGGAGACCGTGTCGACGGTTCCACCCGCTCAACCAGTCCCAAGTCCCCCGTCCGCGCCAGCGGGACGTCTCCTTCCTCAGCCTGAACATGCGGCAGTGAGACCGCATGGTCGACGCCTGGGCAGCCGATGACGACGAGGCCATGGATGAGGCATGATTCGACAGCATCACCGCCGATCTCGGGTCCGACTACGGGTGCTTCGCCGCCTAGGCGCGGGCCCGAGGGCCCTGACAGGCACCAGCTCCCGGCGGTCTCTCGAAGAGATTCGTAAGCGGCGCTTCGACGCGCGCTCCAAAGCTCTACGATCGATCGTGTGTGATCAACTGGGAGCGGGTCGGGTACGGCATCCGTGTCACGGGCCTGCACATGGGGGACCACGGGTTCGAAGCGGACAGCCGATGGGGCCTCACCGAAGATCCCTATACCCAGCTCTTGGTGCCGATCCCGCTGTCCAGAGACGGGTACTACGAACAGAGCGGCGAGCACGCGTCGCTGGCTCAAACGTTGTTCTTCGCTGACTGCATTGCGTTTGATCACGACTGCCCGACGGTCGTCTCCGCAGCCGCTTGAGGTAGGTCCTGACGCGGGTACCACCACGAGGCACGCCGCGGTCACCGCCGCTGCGTCCGACCCCTGGCATGGGGCCGGACGGTGGTCGCGCCATGAACTCGCCACTTGCTCTGGCGGGGCAGGCTGCGCTATCCCGCGTCTTCCGGCGGCTCACCGCGGCCAATTGTCATTGACCAGCGGACCGTTGACGGTGCTTGGACCGAGACCGTGCCCTTCTTCTCCACTCCGGCGACGCCGACCTGGTTGTACGTGGTCGTGGCCTCACCATCGACGCATTTCAGCGGGAAGCCGACCTTTACCGGCTTCAGCGAGACCTTGATCTCCCCCTTGCCTTGGCATCGCACGGCAACGATCAGATCCCGCCCCTTCTCACCCTTGCTGTACGCGAGGGTCCGTCCTCCACTAGTCCCGCTTTGACGGCCTGCAACAGTCTCGGTCCCGTCCAACTCGGGCGGGGACTTTACTGACTCCTGTGCGGGGCCGGCGGATGTGGACTTGCCAGGGGCAGCCGGTTTGGAGGGGCTACCGGAGTCTGCATGGTCGGGCGAGCAGGCAACTGCAAGCGGCAGCATGACTGCAGGCAGAAGGGCCAGCCTCGCGAGGAGCCGCCGGGGCATTAGTGGGTCTCCCAGATGTACCAGCCGATTCGGGCGGGTGTGTACAGCGTCGCGTTGTGCTTAACGCCCTTGGTGCAGTTGGCGTAGACCCACTGGCTGTAGCCATCGGTCTTCAGCCTGTAGACCCCGTACTTGGCACTGGTGGTGTACTTGGCGGGTGTGTCGACTGTGATTTTGTTGCCCATCTTGGCGGTGAGCTTCACGGAGAGCTGGACGCTGTACTCCTGCTCGATCTCGGCCACCGCAACGCCGGTTTTCACCTTCAGTGAGCCGCTGACAGCGACGCCTACCTCACCCGTCACTTCGGAGGTGAACTCCGATTTGGCCGTACGCGAGGTGCCGTTGTAGTTGGACTGCGTGGGGCCCACGCCCTTGTGGTACTTCTTGTGCTTCGCCGTCGACTCCCACAGATAGTGCGGCTCGCACGGCTCCCTCGGAGGAACCTGCGGGTCCTTCGGAGGGATCTCCGTCGGCGGCGTCTCGACCTCGCTGCCGCCCCCTTCAACGAGGTCGCCCTCCTCGGGGTTCGCGGGAGGCGCCGTCTCCACTGCCTCGGTCGGGGCGGGAGTCGGGTCCTCTGCGAAGGCAGGGTTCGCCGCGCCCAGCACCGCTATCGCAAGGGTCGGTGCAACCAGCAGCGACGCTGCTCGTGAAATGCGCATTTAAGATCCCCCTCTATTGAGCGACAAGGGGGGCTGTGTGCGGCAATCCCCCCGATCGCAAGCCTGATCTTGCAGTGGGACGCACCAACAGAACAAGCTCCCCGTGAAAGTCCTGAGGAGAACGTGAGCTTCCAGTTATCGGTATCCGGAATTCACGTGACACCAATAACGCCATTCATGGACACTTTGGACGCTGGTGATACCGGCTCAAGGAAAGTTCAATCCTGCACTTATCCCCTCGCATACAACCTGCCATCCAGACTCAGGTGACCGCCAGTTCAACGGGAAAGCATCTCGCGACGGCTGGAAACAACTAGAGAGCACCCTGCAAGGGGTCTCTTGGTTGACCCATCGCACCCTTGGTTTGGTGGCCCAGGCCGTAACCCTTTGCTGGGCGCCTTGCAGCGCCGAGCCAATTCACACTTCTCCACAGGTGTGAACCCCGCCTCTCGTGAGCCCGCAGGTAGCGAATGCCCCCAAAGGGATGGGGTGTTGGGGGGTGCCCCTATGTCTTTGGTCAAGGGAAACAGGGCCGCGTTGAACCCGGGGGCCGGGCAACATGGCGGGGTGACTGACCTGCTGTGGGATGACGTGAAGTGCTTCTTCGACCCGGACTTGGTGGGGTCGTTGCCGGACGTGCGTGTCCCGGATGCCTCGGTGGAGGACTGGCAGGCGGTCCTCGATCTCGTCGCGGAGAAGGGCTGGAAGTGCCAGTACTCCGAGGGAGAGATGGTGCTTCCGGTGCCCCGGGCGAAGGCCGTGTTGTCCCGCCCGGCGGATGCCGAGTGCCCGGATCTGCGGGTCTGGCCGACGGACGATGTGTTGGCGATCTTCCGTTTCCATGCCGACGATGAAGTCGACTTCGACGTCGACCTGCGGGAGTTGCAGGGCCAGGATCGGCTTGACGTGTTCTGCGGCTTTCTCCGGGCGATCGGACGGCGGTTGGGCAAGCCGGTGCTGATGGACCCGGAAGGTGACTCCGGCCATCCGGTGCTCGGCTTCGACGTCGAGGCTGATCGAGTCGTTCTCCTCGCAGAGCCGCAGGTCAGGTGACTGCGGCCGACGGCTGCGGTTCGTAGAAGGTGCCGTCGCGGAGCATCGCGAAGAGGACGTCGGCCCGGCGTCGGGCGAGGCAGAGCAGGGCTTGGGTGTGGTGCTTGCCCTGGGCGATCTTCTTGTCGTAGTAGGCCCGCGATGCCGGGTCGCCCAGGGCGGCGAACACGGAGAGGAAGAAGGCACGCTTGAGCTGCTTGTTTCCTCTCCGGGAGGGCTGTTCGCCGCGGATCGAGGACCCGGAACTGCGGGTTGCCGGGGCGAGTCCTGCGTAGGCGGCGAGGTGGCCGGCGGTCGGGAAGGTGCTGCCGTCGCCGACCTCGATCAGGATGCGGGCTCCGGTCCTGACGCCGATTCCCGGCATGGACGTCAGGACCTTCGAAAGAGGGCGGGTCTCCAGGAGTTCCTCGATCCGCCCGGCCAGCAGCTTGCGCTGGTCAAGGACGGCGGCCAGGGATCCGGCCAGACTCGGGAGGCGACCACCAGCGAGGATCCCAACGGCAACAGGACCAAGGTCACGCTGGATGCCGCGGGGCGCACGACTGAGGTATGGAAGCCGACCGAGACCGGCTCGAACCCGTCCATGAAGTTCACCTACCGGGTTCCCACCTCGACGAATGGCTCGGGTGTGCCGGACAGTGTGGACGGCTACCCGCACGTCACCTCCAGCGTGCTGCAGTCCGGCACGACGTATGTGACCTCCCACGCCTTCACCGACGCGCTGGGCAGGGCCCGCGAGACGCAGGTACCGCTGCCCTCGGGCTCCGACGGCGCGACGTACCGGCAGGCGTCGGTGACCCGCTACGACTCCTCCGGCAACGTCGCGGGCACCTCCGCCGTCTTCAAGAACCAGGGCACCGCCGGCGCCACCGGCCCTTCCAGCCCGCTGGTTTCCGCCCTGCCCTCCTACACCGACGTCGCCGTCGACTGGGCCGGACGCACCACCCTCTCCCAGCTCGAGGCCATGGGGGTTCCCCAGGCGCAGGGCAAGACCGTCACGACGTACAACGGCGAGAAGACCACGGTGCAACCCGCGGCCGGCTCGGCCACCGACACCTACACGGATGTGTACGGGCAGACGGCACGGGTGGTGGAGTACTCGCTGGCCGGCACCGCGCTCACCACGGCCTACGACTACACGGCCAAGGGTGAACTCTCCAAGATCACTGACAGTCGGGGAAACAACACGCTCTACGGCTACGACTGGGCCGGGCAGCGCACCTCGACCGATGACCCGGATGCGGGCGTCTCGTCCACCACGTACGACGCGAACGGCCAAGTCGACACGGTCACCAGCAACGCGGGCAAGAACGTCGTCTCCTACGCCTACGACAATCTGGGCCGCACGACGAGCATCCGCTCCGGCAGCGACGAGCTGGCCGCCTGGTCCTGGGATGGCGGCGGCATCACCAACGGCAAGGGCCAGGTCTTCCAGACCACCAGCCGCGATACTGACGGTAATACGTACACCAACAAGACCAACGGGTTCGACACCCGTGGCCGGCCCACCTCGGCCACCACCACGATTCCGGCGAACGTGACCGGACTTGCGGGCAGTTACACCACCACGTTCGGCTACGACGCGGCCGACCACGTCACCACGGTCGGCTACCCCGCCGCGGGCGGCCTCGCCGCGGAGACCGTCACCACCGCCGCCACCGACCTGGGTGGATACCGACCCTGCCGCTACACCTACGAGTACTACCCCTACGAGAGCCTGCCGCCGCTCGACTCCACCGAGTTCACGGGCGCCTTTCAATGGCTCGGTGGTACCGGCGAGCCTGTTCTCGAACAGGTCACGGCGCTCAATCGCTTGGCAGAGAACCTTGCGGCCAAGGGCTTGACGCTGCCTCGGGACTTCGTCACCTTCCAGGCCGACTCGAAGCTGCACTGCTTGCTGGATGAGGTCTCGGTGACCTGCTGCTGGACCGATATCTCAGAGCCCCTGCCCAGTCCGGTCGAGCCTGGTGCCTTCCTCGTGCGATTCCTGCGGGATCAACAGGACTGCGTCATCTGGTACCTCTACCTCCGTCCTTCGGGTGAGGTGTTCGTGGTGCACTCCTATCTCGACTACGAGTACGAGGCGCGGCGCGATGGGGAAGAGACGGAGACCAATCTCGACGATCCGGAGGAGCAAGGGGCCGCAATCCTCTGGTGTGCACCTTCGTTCGAGGAGTTCGCCGCTCGGTTCTGGATCGAGAACCGTCTCTGGCATGCCCTCAACGGCAATGACCTGTCCCAACTCGAGCCTCCGGTGCGTGACTACTTGCGTCACTACGCGCCGCCCGGGATGCCCGCATGACCGTGCAGTGGACGAGATCGTGTGTGCATGACGGAGCGAGTACGCGTTCGCGAGATCGATGGCGGTGAGAGGCAGCGCCTGCTGCGGATCATCCGTAGAGGCACCGGTTCGGTGGTGACCTGGCGGCGGGCACAGATGGTGCTGTCATCCGCGCTCCCGCCGCGCACCGGCCAGCCATCGCGAGTGCGTCCGGACCCTCGTGCGGTCCGCCCGGCGCCTGTCGAAGGGGCAGCGAAGACCGCCTGCGCCCTCGCTCAACCAGTTGCCCGACGAACTGGCCGCGCTCAAAAGGGTGCTGACTGACCTGCCGCCCGTGGCATCGATGCCCCGTGGCGTGCGCCCCACAGTTGGCAAGTCTGTGCGCTCAGTCCCGTGACGGGACCCGGGCGGCGAGGTTGGCCAGGAGCCCACCAGCCGTTTCCCTGTCCACTGGTTGATTTCCCGCCACGGCAGCGGCGCGTGAGCTTCTTCGAAGCCAAGCGTTCTGCTGTCGGCCAACACTGTCGCGGCTCCGATGGCATGGGCGACAGGATCGTCACATGCAGCCGATCTTCGTTCTCGTGCACAGTCCGTCCGTAGGCCCCTCGACCTGGCACCCTGTGGCCGAACACCTGACGGCGGCGGGATACCAGGTACGGGTGCCGTCCCTGCTGCGCATAGGCGCCGGTGCTCCGCCATTTTGGCCCCGCATCGTCAACGCCGTCCGCGACGACCTCCGGCAGGTCTCGGCCGGCAGCCCCGTCACGTTGGTGGCGCACAGCAACGCAGGCTTGTTTCTCCCGGCGATCCGCTCGGGCCTCGACCATCCGGTGACCAGCTCGATCTTCGTCGATGCCGCGCTGCCGGCCCAGATCGGACCGACCGCTGTCGCCTCACCAGAGTTGCTGGAGTTCCTCAGCCCGATGGCTGTGAACGGCAGGCTGCCGCGCTGGACCGATTGGTGGGACGAGGCAGACGTCGCACCCATGTTCTCTGACCCGAAGGTGCGACAGACAGTGATTGAGGAGCAGCCCGCCCTGCCGCTGTCCTACTACGAGCAGCACATCCCGGTCCCCGACGGCTGGGACGACCATCCCTGCTCCTACTTGCTGTTCGGCCCTCCGTATGACGACCTTTCCGCCGAGGCGCGCGAACGCGGCTGGCGTGTGGCACACCTGCCCGGCGCACACCTCCATCAGATCATCGATCCTGCCGGCACAGCCCGGCACCTCGTCGAACTCGCCACTACGACTTGATCCACTTCCGATACACGCCCTAGCGGGACCTTCTTGACTCTGGGCATCGTGTCGCAGCGCAGGTCCGTTCCTGCATCGTGGTTATTGCCCCAGAAGTACCGAGGCTGACGCATCGGCACCTTCCCCTCCGCCCGCTGCGGACGCGGCTCCGGCCAACGCCGCCTTCCGGCATGCCGCAGCGCAAAACCGCGCCTCCGCCGCACCCCGGGAAGAGCCCACCTTCGTCATCCGCGACAGGATCCTGGCCTCACTGCGCCAGGCCCGGCAGGAGTGGCTGGCACGCAGCGCAGGCCAGTGCGCCACCTACGCCGAGTGGGAAGCCTTGTGCACCGCTCGGGAGGCCCGATAAGCGCGATCCAGAACAGGCCTGCACCGCAGTCGGATTGGACGCCGCTGGAGGAGCAGAGCCCCTGCGACTGGCCGGGAACCAGATACGGCGGCTGGCTGGCGCCGTGCAAGCTGGCGGAAGGGGGCAGCCGGCACTGCCTCCGTATGAACCCTGGGTACCCGTCCGCAGAATGGGATTGGAAGCCCTCACAAACCGAGAAAACACGCTGCTAGATTCGCCCACCATGCGATCACGTGACTACGACCTCGACTTCCGCGACAGGGCCGGGCGGATACGCGCCTGGGGCATAGGCCTGTTGGTGGTGGCGGCGCTGCAGTGGGCATGGTGTGCTCTGCTGCTGCTCACGCCATATTCGGTCGATCGAGAGCCAGACGACCAGTACCCCGCGGAGTGCGAGTCACGGTTGCTGACCGAACGTGGTACCGCCAACAACGGCCTGCAAAGCAGTGATTGGTGCCAGAACGAACGCGACTGGCCTGAAGCCCTGGCTGTGCTCGGGCTGTCCGTGCCGGTGTCGGTCGCTGGTGTGGCGCTCTTCACCAGCGGCAGTTTGAGCATCCGGATGAGCGCCCACGCAGAGGCGATGCGCGAACTGGACAAGCGCGCCGACGTACGGAACGCCTAACTTGATCTTTAACCTGTGCGGCGGGGTCGTGGGGTGGTTGACTTCTGGGTTCGCTGTTTCGTCGACGGTGTTTTGCGGGGTGTGTGCACATAGTGGCGCGGTGTGGGCCGAGTGTTCTTTCGGCCCGGTGGTCGTCCTGGGCCAGGGCGAGAGGGTTTCGGCGCTTGGGCCGGGCAGGCGGCTTGTGGGCGGATGTGCCGAAAGCCGCGGCGGACGCGGGCAGGAGTGAGTCTGTCCGGGGAACTGGGTTTTTCCCAGGGGCGTCGTAGGTCGGCTGCGAGCGGGCGGGCGAGACGGAGTTGTGTGTAGGCGGCGAGGATCAGCCAGGTCCATCGGTCGGCTGCCTCGGGGGTGCGGATCTTCGGTGAGGTCCAGCCGAGGGTTTGCTTGAAGAGGCGGAAGGTGTGCTCGATGTCGAAGCGCCGCAGGTATGCCTGCCAGAGGCGATCGGCGTCTGCTGGTGTGGCGTCGGTGCCTGACCACCACAGCCAGACCGGCTTCGGTGTTGCTCCGCTGGGCAGGTGGTGGATGTCCAGGCGGATCACGGTGCCCTCGACGATGGGGAGGGTGCCGTCGGTTGTGGCCCAGGAGGAACGGTGGGTCAGATTGGGGTGGAGTCGGTCCCAGGAACGGGCCCTGGCGGTGCCGTAGAGGCGTGTGTCGGTGACGGTTTCGGTGTCCGGGGTGCACCAGGTGCCAGGCTGTCCGAAGACGAACTCGCCTCCGTGCCGGGGCGGCCGGCCCTGGGTGTGGGGCAGTCGGGGTGGGACAGCCCTGCGCAGGACGCGGTCTGATCGCATCCGGGCCACCACCTGCACGGGCAGGTCCCTCAGGAGGAAGCCGAGGCGGGGGGGCGTCGTATCCGGCGTCCGCGACGATGAGGATGTCCGGGTCGCCCGTCTGACACTGCCCCGCGGTGATCGGGCGCTGAAGCAGATCGCGCAGCTGCCGGGCGGTGACGGTGGCGGTGTCATCGCCGGGCGCCAGACGAAGCGCGTCTAGTGGTGCGGTCCATGAGCTGCGGCCTGGCTCCAGTGCGCAGATGATCGAGTAGGGCCAGCCAGGGACGGGGATGTGCTGGTCTTTTCCTCTGCCGTAGGTGTGGCACAGGATCCGTTCCGGTGAGGTGTGGGCGTCGGGCCGCAGCCAGCAGGTGACATCGATGGCCAGGACCAGTCGGCCGTCAGCAGTCCGCGGCACTTCGGCCAGTGCCCGCCGCAGCTTGCCCGGGTTAATGCGTCCACGGGCCAGAGCGGCGTAGAGCCCGCCATGGCCGCGGCGATGTTCACCCACCAGGGACAGCTCGGCCAGCGACCTCACCGGTCCGTCGCTGCACAGAACGGCATCAGCCAGCTCGAACAACGCGTCCGAACGAGCGGTCAGGCAGGAGCAGAACTCGCCCCGGAAGCATGACAGTTCCGCCAACGGCTCTCGCCGGACAGCATGATGCAGCAGACTCATCCTCACGGCCTTCGTGCTGAATGTGTGTGTTCCTTGGTCGGATCACATGTTCAGACGAAGGCCGTTTTCGCGTACGGCAGTTACCGGACCGAGTGATCAAGTTCGACGCACCATTCGACGCCGGACGTTAAAGACCAAGTTAGAAGACGCAGCCCTCCTACCGCAGTGCCGCGACATCTGCCCGATGCGCCGGTGATCAGCCAGTGCGGCAACTGCCGGGCTGACAACGGCTGACCCTGGCCCGGAACACAGGTCATCGCCGAGTCAAGCGGGGATCAAGTCCAGACCAAAGTGGCGTATGGGTTGCGAATGCATCCGCTCCGGGGACGGGTTTGACCGAAATTGTTCGTTGCGACGGCGTCTAGGGTGGCGGTGCCCGACTGTCCAGGCCGAGCTTCGAGGGGGGCGGCGATGAGCATGCCGCACGGTGAGCCGACCGCACCGCGCCGCTCGCGCTTGCTCGACTACATTGATGAGGCCCTGCCGCCACGCCCTGCGGCGGACAGAGAAACGGGCCCGAAACCGGGCGTCCCCGCGTACCACACCCCGGTCTTCGTACCGGCCCATCCTCGTTCCATCCACGCCACGAGTGCGGACGGCCGTGCGGTGAGGGTTCCGTTCATCACATACGAGCTCTTCGAGCATTCTGCCGGCGACACCGTCGCCCTTGCTTTCACGGCTTTGGACCGGCTCGTCGCGCTGCTTGGTGAATATCAGCCGTGGGTCGCCACCTCACTCGGCCCGCTGGCCGAGGCTATGGCCGAGCGTGAGGTGACCGTGCGGCTCGACCCGGCGGCGCTCGCCGGAGAACCCCGCTGGCAGCCGGCCGCTCTGGCCGCTTACGCGCAGGAGATGTACTGATGTCCGGTGCCGGATACAGGGTCGTGCTGAGCGACCTCACGTCGATGACCGGAACCTTCCACCGGGAAGCGACGCATTACCGGATGCTGCACCAGCACGTGGCGCCGCCGGTGGCCGATGGCGGTGATCCCGGGCTCGATCACGCGATCAAGGAGGTCGCCGATCTCATCCTCGCGCTGCACATCGGTTTCGCGGACCGGCTCGACGACCACGGCGACAAGGTCGCCTACGCGCGCGACTCCTTCCGGCGGCACGACATCGATGTACACGGTCTTTTCGAAGACCTGATGACGGGGGAGGGCTGAGGCTCCGATGGGTGACAGCTGGGTCGGCGGTGATGTAGGCGGACTGCGCACGATGGCCGACACGTACAAGGAAGCGAAGAAGCCGCTGGAGGACGCGGTCCGTCCGGTCTCTGACGCTGTCGAGAAGCTCGTTGGTGACGCTGGGTGGACAGGTGAGGCGGCCGAGAACTTCCGCGCCGCGTGGAGCGAGGACGCGCTGACCGCCGGCGCCTTTGCCACGCTGGTCAGCTCCGCAGGTGGCATCCTGGACACGCTCGCCGGTCATCTCTCTGCCTGTGAGACGGCGTTGCAGAACGCTGAGCACACCGCAACGCGCAGGGGCGTACCCATGGGCGAGAAGGGCGTGCCGAACGAGTTCGTGACCGCCGATCCGCCGAGCGTGGACGAGCAGAAGACGATCGACGCGTTCGGTGAGTACGACAGGGTGCGCCGGGAGATTCTGCACACAGCGCAGCATGCCCGCCTTGTGGCCGCGGACGAGTTGCGAGGGCTGTATGCGCAGGTGACCGGGAAGGTGTCGACGGGGGACAAAGTCACCATCGTCGATGCGTTGCGCGGTCTGTATGCCTACGACGCCGAGGACGCGAGGGCGCGGGGGAAAGACGCCCGCAATCTCATCGATGACGCCAAGGACGAGGCACGCGCCGCGAAGAAGGACCTGAAAGCGGAACGCAGGGCGTACCAGAAGGCGGGCAAGGCGCTGCCGAAGGATCTGCCCGCGAAGGGTGCGTACCGGGACGCGGTCATGAAGGTGGACTCCTTGGAGGACGCCATCGCCCGCGCCGACGATGGCAGCACGAAGCTGCCGTACGACCGGGCGCTGAACGTGAAGCTGGCCGATGCCGCAGATGCGCTGCGTGCCGGCCGGTCGCTCGAGGCCATGCCGGAGTTTCTCCGGGAGGTGCCGGTGGTCGATGTCGCCGCGGCGGCGGCCTGTGGTCTGGTAGAGGCGAAGGACGACCACGACAAGGGATGGTCGTGGCAGAAGTCCGTTGCGGTGGACGGGACCATCGCGCTGGGTGGTCTGGCGGTCGGAGCGGGTATCGCGGCCTCCCTCCCTGTCGACGGTGCCGTCGCGACGGCCGCGGTAGGGGTCGGGGCGGTGCTGGTCGCGACCAACGTCCTCGACCACAGTTTCCACGAGCATTGGAGCGAGGACATTCACGACCACGGTGTGGTCGGCGGTGTGCTGCACGGCGCGGGAAATGTGTTGTCGGAGACCGGGGACGATTTCAAACGCTACGGGGACGACATCAAGGATTGCGGAAAGGACCTCTGGCATGGCGTCACGAGCTTCTTCTGAAGCCGGCGGCGCGTACGCCGAAGTCGAGATCCCGGCCCTGCCCGGGCTCGGCACAAGCTGGCACCGACGGGGTGTCGGTTACTGGTTGCGGCGGACGACCACCGGATTGCTGTGGCTCGCTCTCTTCTCGGGGCTCTACGCAGCCACCCTGGCCATGTACGCGGGGTTCTTCGACGAGGTTTCGGGCACCGTCCGTACCCTCGTGAACGCGGTGCTGGGGGTTGCTTCCTGTGCGGGTCTGGTGTGGGGGTGGGTGGCGCAGCGTCGGCGGCACCGTAAAGCCCTTCTGGATCCGCCCACTCCGGACCAGACATGGACGGCCAAGCGGCTTCGAGTCAGGCGCAACGTGGGCGTCACGTTCGGTTGGCGCGGTGCCATCATCCTCGCCGTGCCGGTCCTGCCCGCGCTCATGGCGTACACCATCGGCGAGCTTCTGGGCGTGCTCACAGTGCGGGAATCAGCTGCAGAGGCCGGCGCGCGGCGATGGCTGGAGACGGCCAGTACGGCCAGACCATCAGGCGGTTGACCACAGCGATGCTGGAGGCCCCGTACCGCGAGCTGCCCATGGTCTGCGTGGCGTGTCAGCCATTCGCCCCGGCCTCGGAGCCCAAGGGATGCGAAGGGCGTGCTTTGGCCGACCCGAGCGGGCGATGGGCGTGGAGCCGACGAAGGACACGGCCTCGAATCCGGGGTGTGTCAGGATCGCCTCGACGGCGGTCTTGTCGCCGTGCACGACGTTGAAGACGCCGTCCGGCAGTGTGAGTTCGGCATGCCGTGACGCTGCTACTGCCCGAGGCGCGAAGCCGGACGCCCGGCGGGACCAGGAAAACGCAACTCCTGTGGCCTGCTCGAGTGCAGGAGAATCTGCTCGTCGAGTCAACCCTCATACGCAGCTCGGGTGATGCCTCGACCTCGCCTTGAACCGCCGAGCCCGGTGGCCGCCGAGCGTGCTCAGCGGCGGCCTTTTCCGTCCCTGCTCAAGCTGCCGAATCACATCCACCGACACCTCAGCTTGATTCTGTCGGGGATCTTGATGATTGAGGTCAACTGCCAAGGGTTCGCCAGGACTTCGACCGGGGGATTCCGCGCTGGTCCAGGAAGGTCTGGAACGCGGTGGGCGATCTCAGGGAAGAGGTCTCCTCGGTCACTGACCGGCTGCTGAGCCGTTCGATGTTCACGGCGATGGCCGTGAGTACGTGTTGCAGGTGGGCTTTCGGCTGTCCTCGGTAGCGACAGCGTCGCATGCCGTGTCCGTGGGCGAACTCGTTGATGGTGCCCTCCACTCCGGAGCGGACCGCGTAGCGGGCCTTCCACTCGGACAGCTCTTCGCCTTTGCGGCGGCGGTGAGGCATCACGAGTCCGGTGCCGGGATAACCGCCGTCGGCGATCGTCATGGTCTTGCCGACGGCGGCCTTGGCGCCGGATTCCTCCCACGCCTTGCAGTCGTTGCGGTTGCCGGGAAGGGGCTTGCCGACCACGACGACCAGGCGGGTGTCGGCGTCGATGACCACCTGGTGGTTGGTGGAGTAGCGGTAGTTCTTCGACTGCTCGGCCACCCTGTGGTCACGCGTCGGAATCAGGGTGCCGTCCACGATCAGCACCGCGTCCTTCGCGAACCGTTTCCGTGGGCTGCAGCGCAAGCTTCGGCCCGAGGTGGTCGATCACGTGGCTGCATAGCTCTCAACGAGTGTCGTTTGTCGATGGGTTCGGATGTCATCCGAGGGCCCGTGAGGCTTGGAATATCGGTGAGTTTCGATGTCACTCGGACGCTCTGGCAGGGCATCCGTAGGCCGCAGAGAGCATTCCCCCGGCGCGAAGCTCCGGGACGTCGTAGACATGGCTGGGCAGCACATGACCTTGGGGGAGGCATGGGCTGCCTCAGGTTGTCCGGGTTCTGTCTCAAGTTCAGCGGATAGCGATCATCGGGTGCGAGAGGTTCCCGGTGTGGCGGATGCCCGGCAGGGTGGGGACATGACTGTGGGATTCAGTGGCGCAGTGGCCGAGTACTACGCAGAGTTCCGGCGCGGGTACCCCTCCGAGGTTTTCGACGCATTGCAAGAAGTCTTCGAGTTGTCGGAAGCTGATGTCGTACTCGACTTGGGGTGTGGCACCGGTCAGCTTGCCCTTCCTTTCGCTTCCCGGGTTCGTTCCGTGGTTGGAGTGGACCCCGAGCCGGACATGCTGCGGCTGGCCAGCGTTGCAGCCGGCGACCAGGGAATCAGGAACGCGACCTGGATCCTTGGCGCCGACACCGACGTTCCGGCGCTTGGGGCCCTGATGGGAGAGCGGTCGCTGGCACTGACGGTGATCGGACAGGCTCTTCACTGGATGCAGCACGAAGAACTCTTCCGTGCTGTGTCGCCGCTGCTCCGCGTAGGCGGAGGTATCGCGGTGATTTCGAACGGAACGCCGCTATGGCTGCAGAACAGCGCATGGTCCCGAGCCCTGCGTGGCTGTCTGGAAGAGTGGTTGGGAACCACGCTGGAAGCATCCTGCGGCACCAGCAGCCGCGACAGGCTGAGGTATGCGCAGGCGTTGGAGTTCGCGGGCTTCGTCGATGTGCGGGAAATCGTCGTCGAATACAGCGGTGAACTGACCTTCGATCAGCTGGTCGGCGGCGTCTGCTCAGCAATCCCTGCCGACCAGTTGCCCGGACCGGACGACCGCGCCGTCTTCGCCGAACGTATCCGGCAAGCACTCCCCGCGGACGAGCGGTTCACCGAGCACGTGAGGGTATCCACGCTGGTGGGACGTATCGGGGACATCGATGCTTAGCCGGCTGTCGCACCGGCCCGCGCCCGGGTCTGTGCGAGCCGGTAGGAGTCCGTGCCGGTCTCGATGATGGCCGCGTCGAAGGTGAGCCGGTCAACGATGGCCGTGCAGAGCCTCGGATCACTGAACGTCTTCGTCCAGCCGCCGAAGCTCTCTTTGGAGGCGATGGCGACGCTGTTCTTCTCCTCGCGCTCGGTCAGGACCTGGAACAGCAGCTCGGCGCCCCTGCGATCAAGCTCCATATATCCTAATTCGTCAGTACAGAGGAGATCGACGCGTCCGTATCGGGCGATCGTCTTGGTCAGCAGCCTCTCGTCGGCCGCCTCGACGAGTTCGTTCACCAGTTTGGTGGCGAGGGTGTAGCGGACGCGGTAGCCCTTCATCGCGGCCTCCGTGCCCAGCGCGATCAGCAGGTGCGATTTCCCGGTGCCGGAGTCGCCGATCAGGCAGAGCGGCTGTCCCTTCCTGACCCACTCGCAGGTCGCGAGGGTGTTGATCGTGGCGGCGTCGACGTTGGGATTCGCGTCGAAGTCGAACGCCCGCAGGGACTTCTCGCGCGGGAACGCGGCGGCCTTGATGCGCCGTTCCGAGCGGCGGCGGGCCCGGTCGTCGCACTCGGCCAGCAGCAGTTCGGCGAGGAAGCCCTTGTAGGACATCTGATCGCGCTTCGCCGCCTCGGCGAGGTCGGGGAACTGGCCCCGGATGGTGGGCAGCCGTAGCATCCGGCATGCCTGATCGATGGCGGTGTCGGCGGCTTGTTCGGTCAGGCCGTGCTGGCGTTGGGCACTCACTTCGCTTCTCCCTCGGTGGCAGGGGCACCGCCTGGGCGGCGGTGTCGTAACAGCTGGTCGTAGGGGGCCACCGAGGGCAGCGGCCGGGTGTCGGTCGGCAGGTGCGCCATCCGCCAGTCGGACAAGAAGGTGACCGTCGCCCGCTGCCGCCCAGACGGCTCGGGCAAAGCAACATGGGCGGGAGCGGAGGCCGCCAGTTCGTCGGCCTCAGCGGCCTTGCGGGCCTCCAGGGCGACCGCGTCCGCGGTCAAGGCGCCGGCCCGCAGGGCCGTGGCCAGTCCGGCGACGATGTGTTCGTGGCTCATGTGGCGGCCCAGCAGGAGGACTTCGATCAGGGCCTTGGTGCCGTCCTTGTCGCCGTGGGCCGCCCGGGCGGCCGCCCACCAGTCGTCGTGGACCGGCGTGAACTTGCCTGCGGACTTGGCCTGTTCGAGAGCTGTGGCACCGGGGAAAGCGCCGGGCTTGCGGATCAGTGCCTCCAGGTAGTGGTCCAGCTCCAGGCGCGAGCCGGCTTTCGTGCTGAGCCGTTCGTGGCGGGCGACCTCCTGGCCCCGGTCGTAGACGATGAGGTGGTTGGCGTGCAGCATCACCCGCACCGTCCGGCCGATCAGCCGGACCGGAACCGAGTAGCGGTTGGTCTGGACGGCGATCTGGCTGTAGCGGTCCACTCGCGGCGTGAAGAGCCGGCCCGTCTCGAACAGCTCGGTCGGCAGCGGCTTGAGCAACGGCGCCTCGACGGCGAAGTACTCGCCCACTGTCCTCGCCCGCGATCGGATCCTGCGGCCTTCGTCCTGAAGGTCCCACCGGTCGACCATCTCGTTGAGTTCAGCCAGCGAGGCGACCTCGGGAACGGGGACGAAGTGGTTGCGCCGGAAGTACCCGATCTGCCCCTCGACTCCGCCCTTCTCGTGGGCGCCTTCGAGTCCTGGCCTGCAGTAAAAGCTCTCGATGCCCCATTCTCTGAACTTGCCCTGATCGAGTCAGGAACGTTCTTACTCTCGGTTGAGTTCGCGGTAGGCACGAAAGTCGAAGAAGCACAGACCGTCGTTCACTGTTCCAGCCTCGATTTCCTGCAAGGTCCAGGGGTGGGCGGAGTAGTCGTCGATCGCCACGCCTCCGTGCTCAAGCAGCAGCGCGACCAGTTGGTGAACCTCTGCGGTGCCGTCGATCCGCCCGGAGATGTCGATCTGCACTGCCCAGGTGGGGTGGTGTCCGACAGCCGATTCGAGGACCGCCACGTCATCGGGATCCCAGTCGGAGAACAGGTAGCCGGTCTGCTCATCGTCGATCTCGATGTAGAGATTGCCGTCCAGAGTCCAGGGATCGCGCTGCTGGGGAAGGTGCCGATCAAGGGAGGCGACGGTGTCAGCTCGCTCACCTGTGGGGAACACGAACACACTGCGCATGGGGTGGAGCGTAGGCGGTGTAGCTTCGCGGCGCCCATGGATATTCTCCGATCGTTTCGCCTTCACGAGGTGCTGGTTGAGGGACTGGAAGCTCGCGACGGAGTGGGAATCCCAAGGTCAACGACGGTCCGGCCGCTGCCTCTGCGATCGATCTGGGCGAGTTTGTCTTCGGCGCCGGCGAGGCTGACCCGCAGCCCTTCGACTTCCCCGAGCCAGCCTTCGCGCTCGGCCTCGGCGATGCGGGAGATGAGGTTGTCGCGGATCTCGACCATCCGGTCGCGTTGGGTGGGGTCGGGCCAGAGCATCGGGCAGCGCACGCAGGCGTGTTCGTGGATGCAGGGGGTTCCGAATGAGCGTCCGCAGGTTCCGGTGGAGACCTTGCGGCGTTCGAAGTGGCCGAGGAACTCGGTCCACTCCTCGTCGGTGGGGACGCGGTACTCGTCGCTGGGTCGCATGGCTCGCCTTCGGGCGAGGAAGGCCAGGTGAGCCTGGACGGCCTCGTCGGGATAGACCGCCTTGTAGCCGAGAGTGACATTAATGTCCTGGTGCCCGGCGATGACCTGGGCGATGTGCGGAGGCAGCCCGCTCAGGACGGCGTCGGTGATGAACAGCCTGCGGAAATCATGTGGAGTGAAGTGCAGAGGGCCGCCGGTGACCGAGTCGGTCAGCCCGGTGTGCGCGAGCGCGGTTGTCAGCAGCTTCCGGATAGCGCCGGAGCTGATCGCCCGGTTCTCCCCGCCTCGGTGCCGCTGGAACAGCAGGGGTGAGGGCGGCAGCCAGGTGCGTTCGTAGTGGTCATAGGCGGGAACCCGAGGGACTTTCCCGTTCGAGTCACGGATGCGGCAGATCATCGTGGAGAGCACGTCGGCGAGCTCGGGGCTGACGACCAGCAGCCTCTCAATGTCCGTCTTCGACGGGATGATCTGCAGCAGGGGGATGAGCTCGCCGGTGGTCGGCAGCCGGTATTGGATCAGGCTGTGGTGGGAGAGTTCGGTGAGTTCCTCGACGCGCATGCCGGTGGCCCGCAGGACCTCGACGACGGCGAAGGCCCAGAAAGCGTGGTCCTCCTCGCGGCCGAGATCGCGCCGCTGTCCGGTCGCGGGGTCCTCAGCCAGGATCTTGGCGGTGGCTGAGCGGCGTGGGGTGACGCGTACCAGTGTCTGTCCGGCCGCGGTGAACGTCTCTCCCGGTGCCGAGTCGCGGGCGGCCATCAGCAGGTTAGCGGCGTCCTTGCGGCGCCGGTCGACGCTGCGGACGAGGACCGGCAGCACGGGAAGCCGTTCCCGGGTGCGGGCATCCATCCGGGACTTCCGGCGCCGCTTGTCCTTCTTGCGGTTGATCTCTTCGCTGCCCACCGGGCATGGCGTGACCCACCGGGCCCAGCGTGAGGGCTCTTCGACGGCCCAGTGGGCCAGGTCCAGGTAGAAGGCCCGCACCGGGGTGAGGCACTCGCGGTAGTTGATGCGAGGTGCCTGGGTGGTCATTCGCCGGCCGTCGGGGGTGTGGACCGTCTTGTCCACGGTGCGAAGTCGCTGCTTCCATGCGTCGGCGACCTCCGTCGGCAGGTGCAGGCTGTCGATGCCGGGGTGGTGCCGTTCCAGGTCGGACCAAAAGAGCTTCGCGAGGTAATAGGACAGCGCTTCCAGGCTGTTGTAGTCCAGCGCGGGCTGGCGCTCGCGCAGGTAGTCGACGAACAGGTCGCGGATGGGACGGCAGGCGACGCCGTAGCGGTCGATCAGTTCCTCCGGCGTGCGCTGGCCGACACTCCTCAGCTCACGCAGCGTCGCCGGGGCCTGGTCCCCGAACACGCTCAAGTCGTGCAGGACCCGATAGAACAGGTGGGTCGCACCGACCGAGGTGCCCCGCAGTTCGGCCTCGACCTCCAGCAACTCCAAGACGTCGCCGGGGGTGATGTCGCAGATGACGCCGCCCTTGGCGGCGAGGATCTGGGCGGTGCGGTAGGCGACGCGGGTCGCGGAGGCTGTGGAGACGCTCGGGTCCTCGCCGCATCGCTGCCGCAGCCGGGCGAAGCCGACGCCGTCCCGGTACTTCTCCATCGCCCGGGGCAGTGCCCCGCGGCGAAGCGAGGAGGTGACCAGCCACGTCAGTGAGGGACGGAAGAGGTCGGCGGCGAGGGCGACATTGACGGCCCGGAAGAACCCGTCCTGACGGGAGACACCGGTGTGGCCTCGATCGGAGAGCCACTGCAGCGGAATCTCCCGCCAGCTGCCGTTCGCGTGGTCGGCGTCGGCTCCGCTGGCCAGCCACCTGTCCTGCCAGGTGACGCCGGGCTGGTCTTCGAGCCAGTCCAGCAGCAGCCCGAGGCCCGCCTTATGACCGCTGCTGTCGCAGCCCACGAGGAACGGCGGGGTGGTCATTCTCACCCAGACTGCGTCTCGGTCCTGCACCGTGACGTGCCAGGACTCTTCACGGGCTCTTCCCCGCGCGTACGTTTTCTGCGAAGGCAGCGCCGAGACCGCTCGCGGTGCGGCGTCCAACACGGTGACCATCAGCGGGCCGCCCCGAACAGCACGTCCAGCGACTCAGACCGGTAGCCGGGTGCGGGGGCAGGCGCCGTGCGAGCTGCGGCCTGCCGCGTGTGTTCGGCGTGGTGGACCAGAAGCCGCCGGATCACCTCTTCCTTGCGGGGAGTGAGATAGATCTGGGTGGTGGTCAACTGGGCATGTCCGAGGACGAAATGGACATCGGTGAGGGGGAGATTCGGGTCCTCAGCCATCCGGTAGGCCGCGGTGTGCCGCAGCGCGTGCAACGTCGCCGAAGTGCCGGCCTTGGCGTTGACTCGTTCGAACATCCGGTGGGCCGCGTGATAGGTCATTGGCCGCGCCGGCTTGCGCAGTGTCCACCACAGCGGCAGCCGCCGCCCCTTCGGGATAGCGTCCTCCACTTCCAGCTGGTAGAGCCGCAGCCAGACGAATGCGTCGGTCGAGGCGGGTAGTTCCTGGACCTCTCCGGTGCCCTTGCGGACCACGCTGATCAGCTGACGGCCAGGGTCGGCCCCGCCCTGCCACGCGGTCAGAAGTTCGCTGGCGCGGGCCCCGGTGGAGACGTAGAAGGCCACCAGGGCCCGGTCCCGGTGGGAGGGCAGCCGCGCGAAGATCTCGTTGAACTCCTCGTCGGGGACGCTGCGAGGAACCCGTTGCGGCAACCGCGGCCGGTAGAGCCCGATGCGTTCGTTGCGGTGCGTTTCCATCGGGTTCCGGTGGGCGTGCGCTCGTCGTCCCCGTCGTGAGCGGTCCAGCGGGAACGGGTTGAGAACCGGGCCGGTGCCGGCATCACGGTGGAAGTCGTAGAAGGTTCGCAGGACCGTCTCACTGTGTGTACGGACCGACGGGGCGTACGGCTTTCCGCCCGGAGCCCACCGGCCGACCACGTCGGGGCGCCGCCAGTGAGGGCGCGACGGCTGCCCTGCGACCTGCAGCCAGCGGGAGAAGTCCCTTGCCTCGATGCGGCTGGCCCGGTCCCACGGCACCTCGACAGCCCAGAGGAAGCGGAACCATCGCAGTAGATCCATCCCGTAGGAACGAACCGTCGTCGCTGGCCGTCCCGCCGCCTGCAGATCCCGTAGGAAGGCAGCAGCCCCTTCCACAGATACCCCGAGCGCGTCGACGAGCCGGTAGGGCTCCCACGGATCATCCCTGGTGACCAGCTCGCCGACCAAGGGAACGGACAGGACCGAAAGGTCTCTTGATGGTTCCACGGCCATTCCAACGATGTTTCCCTCAAAGGGTCACTGACCTGCGGGAACTCCGCCAGTAGTTCAGTCAACGGGTAGTGCGAGCGGAACGCGATCCATCGATCGGTCTCCACCCGAGCTCTATTCAGCCCCAGGACCTGGGCGACGGCCGACTTCAGGTTGTCGTAGCGGATCTTGCTCCGCGGGACGCCGCCCAGCGTGCGCAGCGCGTGCACGTGCCCTTCGAAGAAGGCTTCCTGGCCGCAGGAGGCGAAGACTCGGTGGACGGCCTTGCCTGAGTACGACAGGCGAAGCGAGAAGAGGTAGCAGGTCACCAGTTCGCCGGCCAGGCGCACCGTCACATCGCCGAAGTCGACCTCGGCCTCCATGGCGGGGCTATGGGTCTGCGGCACGAACGCTTCCACCGGAGCCTTGCCGGAGGCCGCGAGGATCTCCGGCTTCCGGTCGGCGACGTAGCGTCGGACCATCTGGTAGGAGACGTCGGCGCCGTGTTCCTCGATGAGTCTGTGGAAGATCCGGGTGATCGTGTGACGTTGCTTGCGGGGCGCGTCGAGATCCACCCGCAGCATCTCGTCGATCACCGGCTTATAGGGATCCAGCGCAGTCCGCCGCGGCGGAGGCTTCTTCCGGGGCTCCGGCCAGACCGAATCCACGGCCTTCTTGACCGTCCGCCAAGACACATTGTGTTTGCGCTCAAGCTCGCGCATCTTCATGCCCGCGCGGTGATCGCGCCGGATCGCCGCGTACAGCTCGACCTTCGACATCTGCGGCATGACCAGCACCTTTCACCAGGAGCATCTCGATGCTGCCCTGGCAAGTACCCCGGTGCTGTCGAAACTCGTGAACATCACCCGACCGTGGATCTGGGTGCCTCCCAAACCCGTGAACAACTGACGGCGTTACTCGTGAATAGAGCCACCCACACCCGCGCCGCGGTCCATTCGGAGAACCGGCGGTGGACTGTCTGCCATGAGGCGCCGAAGACTGGCGGCAGCTGCCGCCAGGTGCACCCCGACGTGGCGACGAAGACGATCGCGGCGAGGACCGCACGATCGTCGACCCGTCGTCGGCCTCCGCCTTGCGGCCTCGTGGGGATCTGCGGTCTCACAGCCCGGAACAAATTCCACAGTCCCTCTGGCACCAGCCCCTCAACGAAGGCCATCGAGTACAGCCCCTTCCATCGGCGCCGGAACCACCGATCTGTCCATGGCCTTCCAGGGGGCCCCGAATCGCGCCAGGTAGTGCCACACCTTCTTGACCGCCTGGGGGTCATAGAGGCCGGCGCGTGCGGAGTCTCCGATGATCCGAGGATCGAGCATGCCGTCGACCGCGATCTGCGTGCCCAAGTCGACGTATTCCTGGCCGCGGTAGTCGGGGTGACGTCGGAGTTCTTCAACCCCGAGTCGGAAGCCGGGGTGCCACTCCACCGGGCAGCCAAGACGCAGAGCCGCGACCTCGACCGTCGTGCCTCGGTAGCAGGGGTCCAACACCAGCGCCTCCAGATCGCATTGCAGCTGGACCGACGCGTGCACCTGCGCCTCGATGTAGTCGTCAAGCTCGTCCTGACGATCGGCGCAGGCAAGCTCGATGAGCCCCATGCGGGCCGCGACACCGAAATCCGACGGTTCGAGGAAACTGTCTGGGTAACAGAACGTGCTCCGCGTCAGCGTCTGGGCCGTCAGCCGGAAGTGGGCCGAGCCGAACCGCGGCGCCCCGCCGACCGGCTTGCGGCGGAAGTTCAACGCCCCGTAGACAGGCCGCTCATGAGCGGTCGCTTCGTCGTACGCACCGTCGAAGATCCGGCTCTCCCAACGCCACCGGTCGCCGCCCGGATGCGCGGTCAGGCCGCCGTTGCTGGTCCCAGTGACGAACTGCGAGTGGTAGACGCCGCCCTCGGCCATAGCGTCCAGGATCGGCTTGCCGTGCAGCAGACGGTCCGGGTGGAAGTTGAGGGTCACCCGCAATGCCGGGTCCATCGGAGGGCCCGACGCCAGTTCCGCAACATGCCGAAGGGCCCGTTCCTGCGCTGTCTGGGAGGCTGCAGAGCTCATCAGCACAGTGTTCCCTACCCTGATCAACCGGTGCACGCGGATTGTCCACTGACAGCCCGTTCCTGCGTGACGGAGCGTTGGTTGATCACCAATCGAGACGATCTCTTAGCCGCGCATGCGAGGGCCGGCTCAGCCAGCAGGGAGCCGGCCGTGAGTGGCGGTGCACCCTGGGCGCCTGGGCCCCTGAGAGACGCAGACGAGTCAGGGCCTGTCTGCCACACTCGTACCCGAACCGAAGCTGGCGCGAAGGGGGACGCGTTGCTGATCGCTTGGGGCGGGCAGGGCGGGCAGCCCCCGTTGTGGCTGTGGCTTGTCACAGTGCCATCGCTCGCATTGCTCTGTTTCATGGGCACATGGGTCAGCGATGTGATCCACACCTGGCGCGGTCGACGCGCGTCCCGCACCCGCGAGTTCGAGGCCTACGTTTCTCCCTCGGAGGATTTATTTCGCCAGCTCAGGCTGAAGCAATCGGAGCTGGAGCAGCAGAAGAAACTTGACGCCACCCAGCGCCTGTACGCACACCCGGAATGGCCCAACCTGCTGTACTGCTCGGTCCTTGACTGCCTGTTGAACGAGACAGACCCGCACGGCTTCGGCCAACTCCCGTTCCGATTCGAAGGCTTCGACATCGAGCCGACTCGGGAGCAGGTCGATGAGGCGCTGGAGTGGTGCCGCCACGAGGGACTGGCGATCCGGGACGGCAGCCGCAAGCGCGAACCCGACGACTGGGGCTTGGGCTTCACCTGCTGGCGGCTCACGGCCCGTGGGCGCCGCTTGTTCGAGGAACACGGAGGGGACATGGAACGGATGAATGAGGCGGAGAAGCCGCAGCCCACGATCGACGCGCGCGGGGCTGGGATCGTCGCCGGAGAAATCTCCGGTGGCACGCAGAGTGCGCATGTGGACAACAGAGGCATCGGGAAGCCGCTGCCTGAAGGCGTCGACCTCGCCGTCGTGCGGGCGCTCGTTGAGAGCCTGCACCAGGCCCTCGCTGACAGCGACGACGAGACGCTGCCACTGCTCACCCGCGAGCGCGCAGGGGACGATGTCCGACAGGTCGCCCGTGAACTTGAGGCGCCCGAGACCCAGCGCGATCCCGGCCGCGTCGCGCAGGCACTGGAGCGGCTCGGCCGCACCCTGACCGGAGTCGACGGCCTACTCGGGGTGGTGAAGGAGATTGCCGGCCATCTCAAGGGCTGGTTCTGAGTGGCCAGCCCTGAGCGATGGCCAAGCCCGGGGTCTGTGCCGAATCGGCCTTGTTCCGGCAAACCAACGTCGGTGCTGTACACCTTGCTGTACGTTTGGAGTATGTCGAAACCAGTGACAATCCGGGTGCCCGAAGAGCTCCACGCGCAGCTACAGGCTCGCGCCGAAGCCGAAGGCACCACGGTCACCTCGCTCATCACCGAAGCCGCGCGCAACGCCGTCCGAGACCCTCGCTTGGAGGGCGCCGCAGAGGTCTTCCGCGCTTTCATCACGGACAATGCTGCTGCGTTCGACGCGGCTTTCCCTGAAGACGCGCCCGACCGGCTGGACGCCCCTCGACGGGCTGCCTGACGGTGGATCTCTACATCGATATCCGGTGGCTCCTGGAGCGCCAGGCCGAGGTCCTGCCCAAGCAGCCCTCGGTCCATGACTTCTCCAACCTGGTGGCTGCTGTCGCCCGTCACCGCGTCAACACCCCGCAGGTCGGTGTCACCGTCGACAACGCCTGGCGTGCGGCCGCACTGATGCACACCATCATCCGGCTCCGCCCCCTCCCCGCCCGCAATGCCTTGTTCGGCTCGGCCATCGCCGTGGCCTATATGGATGCGGCCGGTGAAGGCATCAATCCGCCGTACGGCGCTCTGATCGACCTGGCGCGCGACACTGAGGCCAGCCGGATCGACGCCTACGACGCGGCCGACCGCATCCGTTCCTGGCGGATCTGACGCCACCCGGCGACTCTCGTCGAGGATCTTGAGGTAGTCGATCCCGGTCGGCGGCGCCGGCTCGGCCGGTGTCTCTGGGCTCGCCTTCTAGGCGCGGCTCGCCCCGCCAACCGTGCTTCCGTCGAAAGATCTTCAGACGGCCTCTGCCATGGCGTCCTGCGTCCGGCCTTCGGCCGGTGCCGTGGTGGGGATCGCGCCCGGCTCCCGCTTGAGGGCTTGCCTCGCTGCCAGCGCATCGGTGCCGCACCGCTGCCAATGCTTGTGCGCATACACGACCGTCGCCGTCCTGCGGAGCTCCGCCCACAGCCGGTCGTACTCGGCCGACTGCTCGACGGTCCACCCGCCGGTGACGGGGCGGGACGAGTGGTAGCCGCGGAGCGCGCCGCCGTGTGCGGGCTGCTCCTCTTCCCATCCCTCGTGAGGTTCCCTCGACCATGGGAGCTTGGCCTGGTAGTTCGTGCAGTGCCTGGAACGCCTCGACCGCTGCCCGCTGGGCGTTGATCAGGTCGGGGGGAGGCGTGCGTATGGGTCGAACGGGGCATCGTCGGGAGCGTCGGTCATGCCTTCGAGTAATCCTCGGGTCCGACAGTCGACCGTCACTGGCCTGCGGGTGAGCTGGCCCCGGGCGAGCGGCCCGGCAGCGGCAACGGATGATCCCCGCAGAGGGCTCGCTCGAACGGCTTCCCCGCCGCGCCTCGCGCAACGCTTCGGCCTAGCCTCAACGCCAGGACGTCCTGCCCCCGACGTCCCCTGTCGGCCCCGCGCCCCACGCCAACCGCGCGCTGGGGCCGACACTTTCGCGCAGGCCAGTGGCTGTTACGGGGTGGGCCGAAGCGCGTTGTGCCCTCGTGTCGGCATGGCCCGGCATGTCCGGGCGGGGGAGCGCGGGAGCGGCCAGGCGTGACCGCAGCCGGATGTGCGCGTTAGGTCTGTGTGACCACGACACCCCAGCCCACTTCGGTCACCGGCCGCGAGGAAACGGTTCCGCCTTCGTCTGGTGAGCCGATTTTCGCGGCGGTGGCCGCCCGTTGGAGTGAGCAGGGGCGTGTCGTGCCCGGGCAGGTGGACCGGGAGTGGGTCAGGCTGGCGAGCAGCTGCCCGTGGCCCACCCGATAGGCCAGCGTGGTGCGGGTCCCTTTCCCCCCATCCCCGCACCCGCTGTACCGGCCGGCAGCCTCGCCGACCTGCCCGGTAACCGAGGCTGCTGGACCGGCCGGTCAGGTTGGGCCCCTCCCGGTCCGGCAGCCCGACCCCCTTGATGACCGCGGGAAGGGTGCCTGGTGTCGGCCAGGCGGGCCCGGCCCCGGTGTTCGAGGTGCGGAATCTCGCAGGCTGTTCCGGGGGCGGCAAGCATCCCAACGGACGTGCTGGCCGGGGCAGGTGCCTAGGTGTACGAAGCCATGACGTTGGTGACGCTGCTGCAGGCTCGCGCGACTGGGGGTTGGTTTCCCACGGCGGTGTGTGGTCGATGGTAGTTGTAGTGGATGTTCCAGACCGAAAGGGCTTCAGCGCGCTGGGCTTCTGAGGTCCACACGCGGGCGTAGAGGAACTCTTCGGAGAGGATCCGGTTGTACCTCTCGACCTTGCCGTTGTGGCGGGGCGTGTAGGGGGTGATCCGCTGGTGGCGGGCGCCCTGGAGGACGTGGGCGAAGTCGTGGGCGCGGTAGCAGGCCCCGTTGTCGGTGACGATCCGCTCGATCCTGGCGATCCCGTGGGCGGCGAAGAACGCCTTGGCCCGGTTGACGAACCCGATCGCTGTCTTGGCCTTCTCATCGGGGAGAGCCTCGGTGTAGGCGAGGCGAGTGTGCCCGTCCACGGGCGAGTGCAGGTACACGTACCCGGCCTTGGCGCCCCTGGCCTTGGCCCGGTCTGCGGCCTTCGCCTGATCGCTGCCGCGGCCGTGGGCGCGCCAGCCGCCGCCGTCGGGGATGCGGCCGACCTTCTTCACGTCCACGTGGACCATGTGCCAGGGCCTGCGGGCGTGGATCTTTCGCGGTTCGCGGTTCGTCTCGCCGATGGGGTCGATGAACTTCCGCCGGTTCAGCCCCAGCGCGGCGAGGTGGCGGGTGACCGTCCGGCGGGAGATTGGCATGCCGTCAGCGGCGAGCTCGAACGCGATCCGGGCCGCGGACCACTTGCGCTCCCGCCGCAGCGCCCCGATCCTCGCCACGACCTCGCAAGGGGTCGCTGTCGGTTGGCGGTGCGGTGCGCTGGAGCGGTCGAGCAAGCCCAGTTCCCCGTACCGCCGGTACCGGTTGACCCATTTGGAAGCACACGCGCGCGAGATGCCCATCTCCGCGGCGACGTGCGCGATAGGGCGGGTCTTGCAGCGTTCGATGAGGCGGCGGCGCCCTTCGACGGTCAGCGGGGCGTTGCGATGCGGCACAGGCAGCATGCGGACCGCCCTGCCCGGCGCTGGGCACCGCGCGTCAACGACCGTACGAGCAGGGTTGTTCATCGCGGCTGCTGCTCGGCAATCACAGCCCAGTCGTCCGCTGCGCGGCCGTCGGCGATCGCCTGGTCGAACACGCCTCTGAGCAGTTCGCCGAACGGCAGGGAGACCGCTTGGCCGGCTGCTGCCTCGAGAGCGAGGTGGAGGTCCTTGCGTCCCAGTGCCGTGGTGAACCCGGCCGGCTGGTATCTCCGCTGCGCGATCATCGACCCATATCCGGAGTAGACGGGTCCGGGAAAGAGCGTCGAGGCCAGCAGTTCGACGAACTGACCCGGGTCGGCGCCGGCCGCGTCGGCGACGCTGACCGCTTCCCCAAGCGACTGGATCGCGCAGGCGATCAGGTAGTTGCCAAGGACCTTGGCGATGTTGGCCTGCTCAGGCAGCTCGCCCAGGCGCCAGGTGCGCGATCCGATCACGTCGAAGAACGGCTGGACCCGGTCGATGAGTTCGGGCTCTCCTGCGGCGAGGATGTTCAGCGCACCGGCCTCCGCGACGCTGACCCGGCCGAACACCGGGGCCGCGACGTAGCCGATCCCGTGCGCAGCGTGCGCCTCTACGGCACGGCGGGCCAGCCCGACGCTCACCGTGGCCACGTTGACGTGGACCGCCCCAGGCCGGGCCTCGCCGAGGACCCCGGAGTCGAGGAATGCCTCCGCGAAGGCCGTGTCGTCGGAAAGGACCGAGAACACCATTGGGCACTGGAGGGCTTCCGCGACGGATGCGGCGCGGAGGGCACCCGCCTCCGCGAGCTCTTCCGTAGGCCCCGCTGAACGGTTCCACACCACAGTCTCGTGGCCTGCTCGCACCAGATTGCGCGCGATCGCCCGCCCCATCCCGCCCAGACCGATGACTGCAACCTCGCCCATCGCACAACCTCCACACGTGAACCGTCTAAGACGGCTCCATTGTGGCGTGGGCCGATGTCTGTGTCGAACTGGCTAAACTGGTTCAAGCGGCGGTTCATGGTGGTGCGGAAGGTGGTGACCGTGGAGGCCCGTCAACTGTTCCGGCTGGACAACGAGGTGCTGGCGTTCCGCTTCACCGCCACGATGAGCGACCGGGCCAGCGCGGCGCCCCGGGAGCGGCTCTCCGACCACGGCCGGCTCAAGCTCTGGTTGCATGCTGCAGGGCTCGGCGTGCCCGACGTCTCACCCGCCGAGCTCCAGGATGCGCTCGACCTGAGGGAAGCGATCTACCGTGCCGGGCTGGCCGTCACTGTCACCCAGCGACCCGATCCGGGTGACGCGGCGATCCTGAACAGGGCCGCGGCCGCAGGACAGCCAAGACCCGCGCTCGAGAACGGGCTCGCAGTCTGGCACCTCAGCAAGAAAGCATCGGTACCGGACGCGCTCGGCGTGCTTGCCGCCGACGCCATCCACGTACTCGGAGGCCCCGACCGCGACCGGATCAAAGCATGCGAAGGCCCCGGTTGCGCCGGCCTGTTCCTCGACACCAGTCGCGGCGCGAACCGCCGCTGGTGCTCAATGAACACCTGCGGCAACAGAGTCAAGAAGGCCCGACTCGCCAACAAGTAACCGACTACAGGAAACCGCCCCCAAAGCTGTCCGCTACCGCCTCGCGCTCAAGTCACAGGCGGGTCGCCAGCTGCGGACACCGCCAGCGCCCTGTCAACAACCTCACGACCCGCAACACCTAGGTGATGTTCGCGGTGAACAGGCGTTGGGCCGCCGTGGTGGCCCCGGTCAGGAGGGGGATGTCGAGGCTCTTGCACATGCGATGGGCGCGGACGACGACGCTGAGCGTGGCGGGCGTCGGTTCCCCTGCTGAGACCTGGACGGTGACGCGGCGGGGCCGGTGAGCGTGGACGAGGGCCTCGATCTCGACGGCGGCCGCGGCGCGGGTGGTGACGTCGACGCTGTGGTGCAGCGTCACGTGCAGGGCATCGCCATCGACGCTGTGACTGATCAGCATGATGGCCTCCGCTCGCCATGTCCTCGGGCCCTACTGCGTCCCGGCGGGCCGGCGCGGGGCTGTCCGCCTTCAAGGATGACAGTTGGGCGGTGTTATGGCAGCTCACGGCCCGTCCTGGGCCGGTCGCGTCGCACTCCCAGGCCACGCCGGGGCCGGTGATCCGGACGCCGAGGGGCGGCTGTTCGGTCGTGTGTGCGGCGATAGTTTTCCGCGCGGTGCGGGCGTGGCCCCCACCGCGCCCGCACCGTACCCCAGGAGCCGCGAGGTGCCGTGGGCGCCGCGCTCCAGGCTGCCCGTTGGTGCACCGAGGTTGGGGCCCCGCCGCTTTGGCAGCCCCGTCAGTCCACCATCTCGGCCGGTTCGTAGGAACACCGCCCCCAGCGCAAAGCCCTGGCCATGCCCCCCCCACAGGGGCAGACCGTGGCTGTCTCCCACCCAGCCCGGGAAAAGAAGCCCGGGCCGCTGTCGCGCACCATCTCAACGATCTCCCTTCCCACAGGGACAACACGCTCCGCGTCACCGCACAGCGCCTCCGTCTGTCTCCTGGGAGGATGCTTGTCATGGAGCCGCTGCCGACGCCCTGCCCTGCGGACCGGATCCCGGACGCGACCGGTCTGGACGCGTTCGAGGCTGTGGGCAAGGAGGCCGCACGGCAGCGCGTCGTGTTCATCGCGGTCGAGCAGCAGGGTCCGCTGTGGGCGGTCAAGGCCGACACGCTCAGCGCCCCGCAGCACACCATCGACACCACGGTGTACAACGCGGTGCGCGAGGCCGTCATACGTCTCATCCGCGCCCGGGAGATCCGCCCCGACTCCTCCGCCGGCCCCGTCTACTTCGTCCTGCACGACGTGGACAGCGAAGAACGGGCCCGCGAACTGGCCGCCGCCCTGCACGCCGCCCTCTACGGCGACCTCCAACCCCTGACCCGCGCCGTGCCCCACGCGTCCTGACGACGCACCCGCGCCCGGCCAGCGAGACCAATCGCAGCGCCACCTCCCGGGCCGCAGTCACCTCTCGCCGGCACGCGTCCGATCCGATGCGAACGGGCCGATACCGAACCCTCCCGGCTGTTTCCCTGACGGGCGGCCGCAGGGTGCGCGGTGATCGCCCTTCGAACCGGGAGGGAGACGGTCATGGACAAGGGCAAGCGGATCACTGGTGCGGCACGCGACAAGCTCGCCGCCGAGCTGAAGGCCGCATACGAGGGCGGCGCCTCGATCCGGAGCATCGCCGACAGCAAGGGACGCTCGTACGGCTTCGTCCACCGCATCCTCACCGAGGCGGGTGTCACCCTGCGCGGGCGCGGCGGCGCCACCCGCAGCAAGCCCCGTTCCTGACGGTCTGCCGTGAAGCGGCGCCCCCACGACCAGACTGTCGTAACCGCACCGTTCGCCACGGCCGGGTCGGCGTTGATCTGCGCGGTGCTGCGCACCGCGCCGGCAGCGCACCGCGGTTGGCATGTCGCGCCTTCGCGAAGGCGGGCCCTTGGACATGGGCGTGGTCATGGCCCACGTGATCGTGATCTGCGGGTGGGGATCCCGAAGCCGGACGAGGACGGGCGTCCGGCGTTGGCGTGGAGTGCGTCGACGCGCGGTATCCACGCGCCGGATCGGCCGGCCGTCCTGCCCGAGTTCGCGCGTCGTTGGGGATGCGGCTGTGAGGTGGTGTGTGAACTTTTCCGAACATGTTGCGAAGGGTTGGCGCCCAACTCGGCCGGTGTCGGGTACACGCCCGGCTCCCTGGCTAGGTTCGATCTTTGAGATGTACGCGCCAGGTGCTCGCGTCGTCGGCGTGCGGCTGCAACGGGGAGGAGGACGGGCAGGGTGAGTCCTGACTGTGACAGTCAACTCGAAGGCATCGCGCGGGGGTTCGTCACCTTGTGCGGCGGCGAACGCGAGCGGTGCGACATCATGCTCAGGTATTCCACCGATGACCCGCTCGTCGTCGGCCTGATCGTGTCCCGGCCCGGCCGCGGTAGCGCCTGCTGGGTCATCTCGCGGGACCTGCTGTCCGCCGGCCTCACCGGTACAGCGGGCATGGGAGACGTCACCGTGGAGCCCGTGGCCGAGCAGAGCAAGCCGTTGGGGGTGCTGCTGCGAGTCCGCGATGAGCGGGGCGAGGCCGGCATCCACATCGACCACCAGGCGCTGCTGCTCTACCTGGAGCGCAGCCACACCATGATGCCGTTCGGTAGCGAGGCACAGTCGAGGCAGGCCGACGCGGAACTCGACGAACTGCTCGACGAGGGCCAGGACCCGCCCGCCGTGCGGTAAACGGACAGGAACGACACGAAGGCGGCGCCTCGATCCGGAGCATCGCCGACAGCACCGGGCGTTCGTACGGCTTCGTCCACCACATCCTCACCGAGGCGGGCGTCACCCTGCGCGGGCGCGGCGGCGCCACCCGCAGCAAGCTCAGTTCATAACGCTCTGCCGTGAAGCGGCATCCCAGACGATCACTGCCCGCAGTGCGGGCACCGGTCGCTGCGGCGGCCCCGGGTCTCGACCACCAGGCCCCGCTCCCTCAGCCGTCGCAGGTGATACGCGACGCTCGAAGTGCTGGTCAGCCCCACGGCCGCGCCCAGCTCGCGCACGGACGCGCCTCGCCATGCTCCGCGATCCACTCCCGCGCGCACGAGATGATGCGGTGCTGCCGGTCGGTCAAGGCGTATGGGGCACTGTTGCTCATACCTTGTAGAGCACGTGCTCGATTTTCTGGGCGAGTCCCCGGCCGGGGACTCGCCCACCGCCGCCTCAGTGTCCGGTGCCACTGAACTTTGACTGTTTGCCACTGAAGTTTGACGACCGGTAGTTCCCTGCCACTGATGTTTGACCGGGTGGGACTCGGCGGCCTGGGGGGTTAGGGGGCACCGGCGCACGCGTTCGGTGACGTCGCCTTATCGGCGTTTGAGCTGGACTTTCGATGCCGGTGCGCGTCGTCGGCGTCCCGCTTCTACTCCGTCGGTGCCGCCAGGCGAAGCCCCACGCCGATCGCCGCCAGATCCCTCTCATAGGCGCCGTGTCGACGGGCGCACCGGGCCAGATCCCGATCGTGGCGGAACGCGCCGCCCCTGGTGACGTGCGGATCGAATGCCCAGTCCTCGACGCTCGGCACCTCGGTGGGAGCGCCCGGGTAGGGGGCATAGAGGGTGGAGGTCCATTCGTCGGCGTTGCCCGCCATGTCCAGCACGCCGAACGGGCTGGCACCGTCCGGGAACGAGCCGACCGGCATTGTGGTGCCGATACCGAGGTCCACCAGATTGGCCAGGCCGGTGCGGTACGGCGCGCCCCACGGGAACTCCCGGCCGTCGTCGCCGCGGGCGGCGCGCTCCCACTCGTCTTCCGTGGGCAGTCTCACCTCTCGGCCGTCGAGCTGTTCCCCGAGCCACCGGCAGTAGGCCGTCGCCGCGTCCCAGGTGATTCCGACGACCGGGTGGTCCGCCGGCGCCTGCGGAATCGGCCTGTCGGTGGCCGTCGCGAAGAGCATCCACTGGCCCACCGTGACCTGGGTGCGGGCGATCCGAAATGCCGGTAGGCGGATCTCCGCGCGCGGGGCCCAGGGCGACGTTGTCGAACCGGCGAGGCCGCCGTTCAGCGTGGCCCGCGCCCGTGAGGTGACGGCCGGGTTGCGTGAGGCGATGGACGATGTGCGGCGCTCCGTGGCGGTGCTTGCCGCGCGGGTCCGCGACGCGCATGCCGTCCGCGTTTGGCTCCCCCTTGGTTACGACAGCTGGGAGTCGTACTGTGCCTCGGAGTTCGGCATCTCCCGTGCGCAGGCGTACCGGCTCCTGGACGTCGCCCGTGCTCTGGCCGCGATCCACGGCGCCGTCACGGCCGGCACCGAGGTGTCTCCCGCGCGAGACAGCGATCCGGGCGCCGTGGCTGCGCTCGACTTCGGTCTGTCCCAGCGTGCCCTGATCGCTGTCTCAGCTCGCAGCGGTGACGTCGCGGAGCTGATCGCCCGCCGCCTCGCCACGCTCGCCCACAGCGGCCTGAAGGCCCTGGATGGGCCGACGGTGCGCGGTGGTCCGCCAGGCCGTCCGCGATGTGCGCACCGCTCCGTCCCTGCTGCCCGCGGATCCGTCGGCGGATCCCACGCTCACTGCGCTGCGCCGCGTCGTCGATGACCTTGCTGCCAGCACGTACCAGGTCGGCGAGCTGATGATCGAGGTCGCTCCGGCTTACCTCTCCGATACCGAGGCCGCTGACGTCCTGGCGCTGTTGTGCGAAGAGATCGGCGAACCGCTGCATCACGGCCTGGCGGCCCGCCGCTACGCGATGTCCGGCGATCGCCGCGCCCTGCACGGCACGGTCCTGTGAAGGGCACTTAGCGAAGGCGCCGTGAATTCTGTTTCTGCATGTGGGTGGTTTTGCGGATTCGGCATCAACTCCGGGGTGCCCTTTTCTGCTGTCGTATGGGTGCGGTGTTAAGGATTCCTCATAGGTCCGGGCGCGCCCTTTCTTGTTGGTGCATCCTTTCGTTTTGGGAATGAGCTGGATTGGAGGTCGGGCTGGAATGTGACTCGATATTCTTTCACTTACCTTTCAGTAGTGGTGTAGACCTGCTGATACGGTCTGAGGGTGGGTTAGGTTGCTGGGCGTGATGGGGTATCAGGCGTGGGGTTGGGCTTGACACCGGGTCAGCCACGGGTGCACTCTGTAGTTGCAAGGGAGTGCGGGAGCGCGACCCGGTGACCGGAGGCCCGCAGGGCCGGAGGGAATCACCACCGGGGTTCAGCGGCCGAATCAGCCCCTTGAGCAGGGATTATGAGCCTCCGTCAGGGGGGCAGGCGGAGGAGCCGGCCACCACAGACCGGCCGCAGACCCGGTACCACCGGGACCGCCCCGCAGTCACCGCAGGTGACTGCCAGCCGGGATCACTCCCCCCGGCGCCGCGCAGCGGCGCGGTCCCCTTGGGAGTGACGCAGTCACTCCGCGTCATGTCTCCGCAGGAGACGGCGCGC
>NZ_JBWKIS010000036.1:0-79748 GCF_056432625.1 Streptomyces sp. NPDC045026 | reverse complement strand
CCTGGTGTGGTTCCTGAAAGCGACACTATGGCACTCAGTACCCTCTGGCAAGGTACGTGGTGCCAGACGAGCCGCTTCGGTGTTACGTTCCCGGCATGACTGAGGCGACCAGACCGGCCAAGAAGGCGCCGATGCGCGAGGTGCTCGCCGAGGCGGCGTTCCAGCTCTTCCTCGACCGGGGTTTCGAACGGACCACGGTCGACGACATCGTCGCCCGGGCGGGCGTCGGGCGCAGGTCGTTCTTCCGGTACTTCCCGTCCAAGGAGGACGCGGTCTTCCCGGATCACGAGCGCTGCCTCGCCGACATGACCGCGTTCCTCGAAGAGGCCGACGGCGACGACCCGGTGGGCACCGTCGCCGACGCGGCGCGCCTCGTGCTGCGCATGTACGCGGCCAACCCCGAGTTCTCCGTGCAGCGTTACCGCCTGACGCGTGAGGTGCCCGGCCTGCGGACGTACGAACTGTCGGTGGTGCGGCGCTACGAGCGCACGCTCGCGGGCTATCTGCGGGCGCGCTTCGAGGGGGAGCGGGACGGCGCCCTGCGGGCCGAGGTGATCGCCGCGTCCGTCGTCGCAGCCCATAACAACGGGCTCCGCTCCTGGCTCCGTTCGGGTGGTGAAGGAGACCCGTACGCGGCCGTGGACCACGCTCTCGCGATGGTGCGCGGTGTGTGGGGCGGTGCGGACGAGGGTGTGACGCGGGCCGCCACGGAGGACGAGGTGGTCGTGATGGTCGCCCCGAAGGGCGCCCCGATGTGGCAGGTCGTGCAGCGGATCGAGTCGGCCCTCGGGCAGGGCTGAGGGCTCGGCCCGGGGTGGATCCGGCCAGATTTGGCACTCAGTACCTTTACAGTCCGGCACTCAGTGCCATACGGTGCGAAGGCGCCGACGCGAAGGCGCCGCGCATCAGAGCCGAGCGCAGGGGGCCGAGCCGTGTCCGAGACAGCAATCCACACCGCGCCTACCGGGCACGAGGTGTCCCATACCCCGCCGACCCGGCACGACGGGACCGGCCTGACGATCCAGCGCTGCCGATGGTGCGGCACCGCCTCCTTCAGGCGGCTCCTGTGCCCGGTGTGCGCGTCGAGCGATCTTCAGCCCGAGCACAGCGAAGGGCTGGGCGTCGTCGTGCAGTCCAGCGTCGTGAACCGGTACACGGGAACGGCGCGCAACGAGTCCCTCGTCCGCTTCCCCGAAGGCTTCGTGTTCCGGTGCCGCGTCGTCGGCGCCGCCCCGAACCTGGTGTGGATCGGGGCCCGGGTGCGACCCGTGGCCGGCAGCGACCCCGACGCCGGGGAAGTGGTCTTCGAGCTGTGCGACACGGGCGGACGCACCGACTGGCAGTGACCCTGCCGTATGACGACAACTGGTGGCCCGGCAAACGTGAGCCGCCGTGAGAGAGGACGTTCTTCGATGCGTGAGTTCGCCGGAGTGGGCGTGGTGGGCTGCGGCCTGATGGGATCGGGTATCGCGGAGGTCTGCGCCCGCGCCGGTCTCGACGTCCTGGTCGCCGAGCGCGGTGAAGAGGCGCTCGCGGCGGGCCGGTCCCGTATCACCGCGTCCCTCGACCGCGGCCTGCGCAGCGGGAAGCTGAGCGCGGACGAGCGTGAAGCCGCCCTCGCCAGGCTGGAGTTCACCACCGACCTCGACGACTTCGCCGACCGAGACCTGGTGGTCGAGGCCGTCGCCGAGCAGCCCGACGTGAAGACCGCCGTGTTCAAGGAGCTCGACCGGGTGCTCGGCGGAGGGGACGCGGTCATCGCCTCCAACACCTCCTCCATCCCGATCATCGACCTCGCCGCGGTCACCTCGCGCCCCGAGCAGGTCGTCGGCGTCCACTTCTTCAACCCCGTACCCGTACAGCGCCTCGTCGAGGTCATCCCGACCCAGCTCACCGCGCAGTCCGTCACCGACGCGGTGACGGACTTCGCCGAGCGGCGGCTCGGCAAGACCGTCGTCCACGCCCAGGACCGGGCGGGCTTCGTCGTCAACGCCCTGCTCATCCCGTATCTCGTCGCCGCGGTCAGGATGCTGGAGTCGGGCGCCGCGTCCGCCGAGGACATCGACAACGGCATGGTGCTCGGCTGCGCCCACCCCATGGGCCCGCTGCGCCTTCTCGACCTCATCGGCCTCGACACCGCCCAGTCCATCGCGGAGTCGATGTACGACGAGTTCAAGGAGCCGCTGTACGCGCCCCCGCCGCTGCTGCGCCGCATGGTCGCCGCGGGCGCCCTCGGCCGGAAGTCGGGGCGGGGCTTCTACGCGTACGGAAGCTGAGTCGGGGGCACTCGGCGCCGGTCAGAAGTCGACCGGGTCCCGGATGAGCGGGCATGTCATGCAGTGCCCGCCCCCTCTGCCCCGGCCGAGCTCCGCGCCGACGATGGTGATGACCTCGACGCCCGCCTTGCGCAGCAGGGTGTTCGTCTGGGTGTTGCGGTCGTACGTGATGACGACGCCGGGCTCGACCGCCACGGCGTTGTTGCCGCTGTCCCACTGCTGGCGCTCGGAGGCGTAGATGTCGCCGCCGGTCTCGATCGCGCGCAGCGCGCCGAGGCCGAGACCCTTCGCCACGACGTCGACGAACGGGCGCGACCCCTCGTCGGTGATGTGGAGGCCGGACGGATCGCCGCCGGGGCGCAGCGTGAAGGTGTGGACGGCGTCCATGATGGCCGGGTAGAGCGTGACGACGTCGCGGTCCGCGAAGGTGAAGACGGTGTCCAGATGCATGGCGGACCGCAGTTTCGGCATGCCGGCGACGATGACCTGTTCCGCCGCGCCGTTCTCGAACAGCGCGGCTGCCACCTGGGTGATCGCCTGGCGTGAGGTGCGCTCGCTCATGCCCATCAGGACGACGCCGTTGCCCACGGGCATGATGTCGCCGCCCTCGAACGTGGCCTGGCCCCAGTCCCGTTCGGGGTCCCCCCACCACACGGTGGAGCCCATGAAGCCGGGGTGGAACGTGTAGATCGCCTTCATCAGCAGGGTCTCGTCGCGGCGTGCGGGCCAGTACAGCGGGTTGAGGGTGACGCCTTCGTACAGCCAGCACGTGGTGTCGCGGGTGTAGAGGGTGTTGGGCAGGGGCGGCATCAGGTACTCGCGTACGCCCGTCGACTCGCGGACGAGGGCGACGTAGTCGGAGCGGAACTCGTCCGGCAGGTCGGTGGTGGCCAGACCGCCGATCAGGTACTCGGCGAGACGGTGCGGGCTGAGCTCGTCGAGGAATGCCCGGGTGTCGTCCATGAGGCCGAGACCGACCTCGTTCGCGACGATCTTGCGGTCCAGGAGCCAGGCCTTCGCCTCGGGGATCGTCATGGTCTCGGTGAGGAGTTCGTGCAGTTCGACGACGTCGACGCCGCGCCCGCGCAGCTTGTCGACGAAGTCGGCGTGGTCGCGCTGGGCGTTCTCCACCCACATCACGTCGTCGAAGAGCAGGTCGTCCGAGTTGGTCGGGGTGAGCCTGCGGTGGGCGAGGCCGGGCGCGCAGACCAGGACCTTGCGCAGCGTGCCGACCTCGGAATAGACGCCAAGTGTCTGCTCGAGCGCCGGCTCGGCCGTGGTGTCGTTGCTGATCACGATGTGCCTTCTGCCCTCGTCATGTCTTCCTCTGGCCGTGGGCGTTGGATCCGACAGGCGACGACGGTAATCGCTAAATGTTCCGTATGCCCCCCGAAGGGGAGCGGGGAGCAGCACCGCGCGCCGAACCAGAAATTCGGGCATATCGTGCATCGAGGAAGCCTTGTGAACCCCGCACGCCTCCGGAAGGCGCTCCCATGCAGCCCGAACTGACCCCGGCCGTGCTCGCCTCGCTGCGACGGCCCCGGCAGTATCCGGCGGTGTCCGTGCTCGTGCCCACGCACCGGCGCAAGCCGGACAACGCGCAGGACCCCATCCGGCTGCGCAATCTGCTGGCCGACGCCGCCAAGGAACTGGACGCCGATCCCGCGGTGAGCCCGGAGCGCCGCCAGGGCGTCGTCGAGCAGCTGGATCTGGCGCTCGCGGAGATCGACCTCGACCACGCCGAGGACGGTCTGGCGATCTTCGCCTCTCCGGGCGAGCACCACGTGTGGTCGCTGCCGCGCACCGTCCCCGAACGGGTCGTCCTCGCGGACACCTTCCTGACCCGCAATCTCGTCGCCGCGTACACCGCCGAACAGCCCTACTGGGTCCTCGCCGTCTCGGCGGACCGCGCCGTGCTCTGGAGGGGTGACGCGCGGCGCCTGGTGGAGCAGCGCATCGCCGGGTTCCCGCTGACCCGGAGCCTGGACGACCCCGACGCCGAGCGCAAGGAGCGCATCGGGGACCTGCCGAGCACCTACCGCGACGAGCGGACCCGCCAGTTCCTGCGGGCGGTCGACACAGCGCTCGACGAGGCCCTCGCCCCCACCATGCGGCTGTACGTCGCCGGTGAGCAGGCGGCCGTCACCCTGCTGAACGAGGTCGGAACCGCCACCGAGCACGCCGTCCCCGTGGCCCACGGAGGGCTCGCAAGCGCCGGCGCCGAAGCTGTGCGCGAGGCCGTGCTGCCCGCCGTCACCGCACAGGAGCAGCAGCGCGTGGCCGCCACCATGGCGGACATCGAGCGCGCGCGGGGCTGGCGGGAGTTCGCCGCGGGGGTGGACGAGGTGGGGGAGCACGTCGCCGCCGGGCGGGTCCGCGTACTCGTCGTGGAGGAGCACTTCCGCACCACTGTCCGGCTGGACGGCGACCACCTGGTCCCGGCCGAGCCCGGCGACCTGGACGCCCACGACGACATCGTCGACGAGTTGGTCGAACGGGCCCTGGAGACGGGCGCCGAGGTGCGTTTCGTCCCCGACGCAACCCTCCCGGACGGGACGGGAATCGTCGCCATCATGCGCTACTGAGCCAGAGCTTTCGCAAAGAGGCAACACGATGCAAGGAGACGTCTGAATGAATGCCGGTTCCCCCGGGAAGAAGCCTGCGCCGCGCCGGCGGCGGTCCATGACGGCCGTCCTCGCGGTGCTCGCCGTCACCACAAGCGTCGCGGCCCTCGTGTCATGCAGCACGGACAGCGGCAACGGCAGTTCGTCGAGCGTCAGCCCGCGCGCGACGCCCCCCAATACGGCTTCCTTCTCCGGCACCCCGCCTTCCGCGATGGCGTCGGCCGCCGAGTCGGCCGTCGCCTCCGCGAAGGCGGCGGCCTCGGCGGCGGCGAGCTCCGCGTCGGCCAGGGCCTCGGAGTTCGAGGCTTCCGTGTCGGCCGAGGTGGAACGCGCCAATGCCGCGGCCGCCAGTGAACTCATGAAGGTCAAGGGCCAGGGCAACGCCATGGCCGACGTCGCCCTCACCGGGAAGCCGCGGTCCCAGACGGGCGGCGTGTTCGCCGTCGTCGTCAACATCACCAACCGCACCGACAAGAAGGCGTCGTACGCGGTGCAGGTCGACTTCAAGGACGCCGACGGCAAGGTCGTCGAGACCCGGTACGTCGGCGCGGAGGACCTCGACCCCGGCAAGCGGGCCCAGCCGCTCGCCATCAGCCGCAAGCCCCCGGAGATGAAGCTGACGGCGAAGATCGCCAAGGCGCAGCGCTACTGAGTGGCGCCTCAGGGCCGGAGCAGCTCCGTGAAGCGTTCGACGTCGACGTTGCCGCCGCTGACGATCACGCCGACGCGGCGGCCGCGCAGCTGCCCGGCCAGGGCGCGGGCGGCGGCGAAGCCGAGGCAGCCCGTCGGCTCGACGACGGTCTTCATCCGGGTGTGGAAGATCCGCATGCACTCGACGAGCTGGTCGTCCGTGGCGGTGAGGATGTCGTCGACGCCGTCCTTGATGACGGCGAAGGTGTGCTTGCCGAGGTGCCGTGTCTGCGCGCCGTCCGCGATCGTCTGCGGGGTGTCGATGTCGATGATGCGGCCCGCTCGCAGGGACTGCCGGCCGTCGTCGCCCGCCTCGGGTTCGACGCCGTAGACGGCGCAGCCCGGGGACAGGGCGCGGGCGGCGAGGATCGACCCGGAGAGCAGCCCGCCACCGCCCAACGGCACGAACAGCGCGTCGAGTTCGCCGACCTCCTCGAACAGCTCCTTGGCCGCGGTGCCCTGGCCCGCCATCACATCCGGGTGGTCGTACGGGGGAATCAGCGTCAGGCCGCGCTCGGCGGCGACCCGGTGCCCGATCTCCTCGACGTTCTCGCTGTAGCGGTCGTACATCACGAGCTCCGCGCCGTACCCCTTGGTGGCGGCCAGCTTGGCCGCGGGCGCGTCGTGCGGCATGACGATGGTCGCGGGCATCTCCAGGATCGCGGCGGAGAGCGCCACGGCCTGTGCATGGTTGCCGGACGAGTAGGCGACGACGCCGGCGCGGCGCTGCTCCGGGGAGAACCTGGACAGCGCGTTGAACGCGCCGCGGAACTTGAAGGCGCCCATGCGCTGGTAGTTCTCGCACTTGAAGTGGAGCGAGAGGCCGAGTTCGGAGTCGGTGAGGCGCGAGGTGAGCACGGGGGTGCGGTGGGCGTGCGGCGCGACGCGCTCGTGCGCGCGCACCACGTCGTCGTAGGTCGGCAGGTCGGTCATGGGGGACTCCCTCTCATTTGGCATCCGCGTACACCGTCGCCCTCGACACACCCAGGTGGTCGGCGACGATGCCTGCCGACCGGCGTACTTCCATGAAGCCCTGCGCCTTCAACTCCCGTACCAGCTCCCGGCGTTGAGTCGTCCGCAAGGCGCGCGGAGTGGTCGCGCGGTCGGCGGCGAACGCGTCGATCCGGGCGCGGATGGCATCGCCGTTCGCCGGGTCGAGCGACTCGGCGGGGTCGGCGGCGCCGTCGAGGCGGCCGAAGTGGTCGAGCACGGTGCCGATGCCGTCGAAGACGGTCATGTCGATGTTCAGGCAGAGCGCGCCGGCGTAGTGGCCCCGCTCGTCCTTGATGCCGATCGACGTGCTCTTGACCCGGCGGCCGTCCGCGAACCGGTTCGGATAGTTCGCCACGACCTGTGGGTACGCGTCGTCGGCCAGACGCGCGAGCCCGAGTTCGGTGGCGGGATCGCCCACGGAACGGCCCGACAGGTTGTTCTCGATGGCGACGATCGCGTGGTCCGGGTCGTCGAGGTCGTGCACGACGACCTCGCAGAACGGTGCGAACGTGGCCGCGAGCCCCTTGGCGACCTGCTGGAGCTGCTCCATGAGATGGGTGTGACCGGGGTCGGACATGCAGACAGTTTATAAAGAGCTGGACGATCCGTCCAGAGAGGTCCTGGGAGGTCCTGGGAGGTCGGCTGTTGCCAAGGGAGCCGCGGTGGTCACCTGCCCGCAGTGGCCGTCCTCGCCAGCCAGTCGTACGCGGCCTCGGCCGTGAACTCCCGCTGCCCGCCCCGGAACAGCAGCCCCGCCGTGGCGAACGCCGGATCTTCGGCCTGCGTGGCCACATACGGGATCGCGATGCACCGCATCCCCGCGGTGTACGCGGCCGCGGCTCCCGGAATCGCGTCCTCCACCACCGTGCAGTGCGCGGGCATCACGCCGAGCCTGCGCGCCGCCTCCAGGAACACGTCGGGCGCGGGCTTGCCGTGGGCGACCTCGTCCGCCGAGACGAAGACCCTCAGCTGCGCGTCGAGGCCCGTGCCCGACAGGATCGCGTCGATGGCCTTCGGCGGCGATCCGGACGCGACGGCCATCGGCACCCCCGCCTCGTGCAGCCGCTCCACGAACTTCCGCATCTGTGGATAGACCGCTGTAGCCGTCCGGGCGAGCGCCAGATAGCGGGTGTTCATCTCCGTGAGCAGTGCCTCGACCGGGGCCTGGATGGCGTACGTGCGCCGCAGGATCTCGATGGTGTCGTGGGTGCTGATACCGACGTACGACTCGTGTTCCTGCCAGGTGAAGTCCGGGACGCCGTGTTCGGCGAGGGTGCGTCGGGTCGCCTCGAAATAGTTCGGTTCGCTGTCCACGAGGGTTCCGTCGAGATCGAAGACGACGGCGGTGCTGCCCAGGGTGCTCATGCGCTCCAGGATGCCAAGGCCGTGGTCAGCGGCGCTCGGCGGCGGCCCGGCCGATCGCCGCGACGAGCGGCAGGACCCGGTGCGGCACGCGCTCGCGCAGGGCGACCTCGGTACGGGTGCGGACCACTCCGGGCAGCCGGTTGAGCTGCTGGATGATGTCCTCCAGGTGGCCGTTGTCGCGGGCCGCCACCCGCGTCAGGAGGTCTCCGCCGCCGGTGATCGAGAAGACCTCGATGATCTCCGGGACGCCGGCGAGCGCGTCGCCCACCTCTTCCAGATGGCCCTGCGTGACCTCGATGTGGACGAACGCGAGGACCGGGTGGCCGAGCGCGGTGAGGGAGAGGGCCGGGCCGGTGCCGGTGATCACCCCGTCGCGCTCCAGCCGGTCGAGGCGCGCCTGGAGCGTGCCGCGGGCCACGCCGAGGATGCGGGCGTACTCACGCACGCTCGTGCGCGGCTGCTCCAGGAGGAGGCGCAGGATGCGGGTGTCCAACTCGTCCACGGCCATGGAGCTGCGGCCTCCTTCGCGGGGCGGTGATCGCCGGATGACTGTACCAATGGTCCAGAGGATCCGGGATTGTGCGGGCCGGTGGAGCGTGCCGGGGGAGGGGGCCCGGATCCGGTGCCGGATCCGGTGCGGGGTCCTGTCGAGAGGGGGTCGGTCACGAGATATCTTGATGTCGAGCAATGTTGCAGACGAGAGACGCAGACTGTGGAGCGGAGCACCCGGTGACTGACTCGACCATCATCTATACGCACACCGACGAGGCCCCGGCCCTCGCGACGTATTCGTTCCTGCCCGTGGTCGAGGCCTACGCCTCGACCGCCGGTGTCAGTGTGGAGAGCCGCGACATCTCGCTGGCCGGGCGGATCATCGCCAGCTTCCCGGAGCGCCTCGCGGAGAGCCAGCGCATCGACGACGCGCTCGCCGAGCTCGGCGAGCTGGCGAAGACGCCCGGCGCGAACATCATCAAGCTGCCGAACATCTCGGCCTCCATCCCGCAGCTGAAGGCGGCCATCGCCGAGCTGCAGGGCCAGGGCTACGCGCTGCCGGACTACCCGGACGACCCGCAGACCGACGAGGACAAGGACGTCCGCGCCCGTTACGACAAGGTCAAGGGCAGCGCCGTCAACCCGGTCCTGCGCGAGGGCAACTCCGACCGCCGCGCCCCCGCGTCGGTCAAGAACTACGCCAAGGCCCACCCCCACCGCATGGGCAAGTGGACGCCGGATTCGAAGACCAACGTCGCCACCATGGGCGTCAACGACTTCCGTTCCACCGAGAAGTCCGCGGTCATCGCCGAGCCCGGCACCCTGCGCATCGAGCTGGCGGCCGCCGACGGCACCACCACCGTCCTGCGCGAGTCCGTACCGGTCCTCGCGGGCGAGGTCGTCGACGCCTCCGTGCTGCGCGTCGCCGCGCTGCGCGAGTTCCTCACGGAGCAGATCGCCAAGGCCAAGGCCGAGGACGTCCTGTTCTCCGTGCACCTCAAGGCCACGATGATGAAGGTCTCCGACCCGATCATCTTCGGCCACGTCGTGCGCGCCTTCTTCCCGAAGACGTTCGCGAAGTACGGCGAGGCGCTCGTCGCCGCCGGCCTGTCCCCGAACGACGGCCTCGGCACCATCCTCAAGGGCCTGGACTCCGTGCCCCACCTGGGCGCCGAGATCAAGGCGTCCTTCGAGGCCGAGATCGCCGAGGGCCCCGCCCTCGCCATGGTCGACTCGGACAAGGGCATCACCAACCTGCACGTACCGTCCGACGTCATCGTCGACGCGTCCATGCCGGCCATGATCCGCACCTCCGGCCACATGTGGGGCCCGGACGGCGAGGAGGCCGACACCCTCGCGGTGCTGCCCGACAGCAGCTACTCCGGCGTCTACCAGGTCGTCCTCGACGACTGCCGCGCCAACGGCGCCTTCGACCCGTCCACCATGGGCTCGGTGCCGAACGTCGGCCTCATGGCGCAGAAGGCCGAGGAGTACGGCAGCCACGACAAGACCTTCGAGATCCCGGCCGCGGGCACCGTCCGCCTCGTGGACGCCGCGGGCAACGTGGTCCTGGAGCAGGAGGTCGCCGAGGGCGACATCTTCCGCGCCTGCCAGACCAAGGACCTGCCGATCCAGGACTGGGTCAAGCTCGCCGTCACCCGCGCCCGCGCGACCGGCAACCCGGCCGTGTTCTGGCTCGACGAGGGCCGCGCGCACGACGCGACGCTCATCGAGAAGGTCAAGACGTACCTGGCCGACCACGACACGGACGGTCTGCAGATCGAGATCATGTCCCCGGTCGAGGCGACCGCGTTCTCCCTGGAGCGCATCCGCCGCGGCGAGGACACGATCTCCGTCACCGGCAACGTGCTGCGCGACTACCTGACCGACCTCTTCCCGATCCTCGAGCTGGGCACGAGCGCGAAGATGCTCTCCGTCGTCCCGCTGATGAACGGCGGCGGCCTGTTCGAGACGGGCGCCGGCGGCTCCGCCCCGAAGCACGTCCAGCAGCTCGTCAAGGAGAACTACCTGCGCTGGGACTCTCTCGGTGAGTTCCTCGCCCTCGCGGTCTCCTTCGAGCACCTCGCGACCACCACGGGCAACGCCCGCGCCAAGGTCCTGGGCGACACCCTCGACCGCGCGACCGGCACCTTCCTCAACGAGGACAAGTCGCCGAGCCGCAAGCTGGGCGGCATCGACAACCGCGGCAGCCACTTCTACCTCGCCCTGTACTGGGCCCAGGAGCTGGCCAAGCAGACCGACGACGCCCAGCTCGCCGAGGCGTTCGCGCCGCTCGCCAAGACCCTCGGCGAGCAGGAGCAGACGATCGTCGACGAGCTGATCGCCGTCCAGGGCAACCCGGCCGACATCGGCGGCTACTACCAGCCCGACGCCGCCAAGGCCGCGGCGATCATGCGCCCGTCGGCCACGTTCAACCAGGCCATCGCGTCGCTCGCCTGAGCACTCCCGGTCTGACGCGTTCCGCCCCGGTCGGCACCAGCCGACCGGGGCGGTCCCGTATCCGCGGTACGGGGGCTACGAGACCGTCTCCGTCGCGCGCCGGTAGCGCAGCAGCTCGACCCCGTTCCCGAACGTCCGGCTCTCCACCAGCCGTAGCGGGACCCTGCGGCCCGACGCCGGGAACAGCGGTTTCCCGCCCCCGATCAGCACCGGATTGACGTACACGCGGAACTCGTCGACCAGGTCGTGCTCCATGAAAGCGGCCGCAAGATCGGCCCCGCCGAGCGCCATGTCCCCGCCGGGCTGCGCTTTGAGCGCCAGGATGTCCTCCACGACGACGTCCCGCACGATCGTCGTGTTCTCTTCGGCCTGCTCCAGCGTCCTGGAGAACACGATCTTGGGCATGTTCCGCCAGATCGCGGCGAACTCGGCCGTCGTCTCGCTGCAGTCCGGGTCGGCGTCGGCGGTCGGCCAGTACGCCGCCATGAGCTCATGGATGACCCGCCCGTCCAGGAAGGCGCTCATCCCGGCGAGCTCCGCGTTGCGGTAGCGGAGCAGCTCTTCGTCGACCACATGCCAGCTGATGTCGCGGTCCGGTCCCTCGATGTAGCCGTCGAGGGAAACCATCATGCCCACAATGACGTCTCGCATCCCAACTCACTCATTCCTCAAGGTGGTTGTGGCCGGGCGGATCACTGCCGCCGGTCATTCCTCAACCGTATGAGGGTGCGCGGCGCGTGGGGCGTGCGGCAGGGGGTCGACCTGGGAGGCACAGGAATTCGCGTGCGGATCTCACGCCCCTGGGCTCAGAGCTCCAGTACCGTCGCGAGCCGCCGCCACTGCTCCCGGGGCAGGCCGGCCCGGTCCTCGCCCGGGGTCAGCACCTGGATGGCGACGTGGTCCGCGCCCGCGTCCAGGAAGGCGTCGATCCGCTCGCGCACCCGTTGCTCGTCACCCCAGCCGAAGAGGGCGTCGACGAGCCGGTCGCTGCCGCCGTCCGCGAAGTCGTCCTCGGTGAAGCCGAGACGCAGCCAGCTGGTGGTGTAGTTGGCCAGCTGCAGATAGAGCGCGAGCGTCTCTCGGGCGGTCGCCCGGGCGCGGTCCGGGTCGGCCTCGAGGACCACGGTGAACTCCGGCGCGAGCAGCGGCCCCTGGCCGAGCGTCTCACGGGCCTGCGCGGTGTGCTCCGGGGTGACCAGATACGGGTGCGCTCCGGCGGCACGGTCCCGGGAGAGCTCCAGCATGCGCGGGCCGAGCGCGGCCAGCACGCGGCGGCCGGCCGGGACCCCCGCGGCGTCCAGCGCGTCGAGGTAGTCGACCATGGCGCCGTACGGACGCTTGTACTGCGCGGTGAGCTTCGCGTGGCTCACGCCCAGGCCGAGCAGGAACCGGCCGGGGTGGGCGGCCTCCAGGGCGGCCCAGCGGTCGGCGGTCTCCCGCGCCTCGTGCTGCCAGATGCTGAGGATGCCGGTCGCGACGGTGATCTTCGAAGTGGCCTCGATCAGCGGGGCGGCGTGCTCGATGCCACTACTGCCGCCGAGCCAGAGCGCGCCGTAGCCGAGCTGCTCCAACTCCGCCGCGGTTTCGGCGCGTTCGACCGCCAGAGCAGGGTCTGGGTCGCGCAGCCCGGTGTTCCACAGGCCGTACCTGCCGATCGCGGATGCCTGCGTGCTGCTGCTGTCGCTGAAGCTCATGAACTGTCTCCCGCTGCCAGGTGGATCACTGTCCGATGTCTGCCGCAACCCTCGTCGGCGATCTTGTATTCCATCACCACGAAACCGTGTGCGACGGCCGCGCGGGCGGGCCGCACCGGCAACACCCTCACCGGATCAACCCTCCCCGGATCACCCCGCCTTGATCATGTCGGCGCACTTCTCGCCGATCATCATCGTCGTGATGCACGGATTGACGGCAGGCAGGAACGGCATGACCGACGCGTCGGCCACCCGCAGCCCGTCGACCCCCTTGACCCGCAGCTGCGGGTCGAGCGGAGAGTCCGCGTCGGACGCCGAGCCCATCCGCACCGTTCCCGCCGGGTGATACACCGTGTTGTGGGTCTCCCTGATGTAGGAGAACAGCTCGTCGTCGGACTGAGCGGCCGGGCCCGGGGCGAGTTCGGCACCCGCCCACGCGGCCATCGGCGCCTGCGCCACGATCTCCCGTGCGAGCCGAAGCCCGTGGATCATCACCCGGATGTCGTGCTCATCCGTGAAGTACCGCGGGTCGACCTTGGGCTTGTCACGGAAGTCGCGGGTGCGCAGCCGCACCGTGCCCATGGACCGGGCCCGGGTGACGTTCGGCGTGAGACAGAACGCGTTGTCCGTCGTCGGGTAGCCGCGCCGGTACGTGTTCATGTCGAAGGGCACCGAGCCGTAGTGGAACATCAAGTCGGGCCGGTCCAGGCCCGGTTCGGTTCCGGCGAAGATGCCGATCTCCCACCACTGGGTGGACCTCGTGACCATGGGCTGCTTCGCCTCCCACATGATCACGCCCTCCGGATGGTCCTGGAGGTGCGAGCCGACCCCGGGGGAGTCCACCCGCACCCCGACGCCGCAATCACGCAGATCCCCGGCCGGGCCGATGCCCGACAGCATCAGCAGCTTCGGCGAGTCGATGGCCCCGCAGCTCACGATGACTTCACGCCGCGCGGCGACCGAGCCGCTGTGAATGGTGTCGGGCTCCAGGTAGTCGACACCGGTGCAGCGATTGCTGTCGTCGAAGCGCAGCAGCTTGGCCTGGAGCCCGGTACGGATCTCCAGATTCGGCCGGCTGCCGAGAATCGGATGGAGATACGACACGGACGCGGACGAACGGGTGCCGTCCTCGCGGGCGTTGATCTGGAACCAGTTCGCGCCGCGCACCACCGTGGAGCCGGTGTTGAACGGCGCGGTGGGAATGCCCGCGTCGGCACAGGCGGCCAACAGGGCCCTGCCGCACGGGTCGTTGGGCGGGATCGTGCGGATGGTGACGGGGCCGGAGCGGCCATGGTGGTCCCCGGGCGCGTCGTTGGTCTCCAGGCGCTGGTAGAGCGGGTAGCAGTCCGCGGCGCTCCACCCCGTGCAGCCGAGCGCCCCCCACTCGTCGAGATCCTCGGCCGGAGCCCAGAACGCGATGCACGAGTTGTGCGACGAGCAGCCGCCGAGGACCTTGGCGCGGGCGTGCCGCATGAAGCTGTTGCCGTTCTCCTGCGGCTCCACCGGGTAGTCCCAGTCGTAACCGGACTCCAGCAGGGCCATCCACCCCTCGAGCCGCAGGATGCTGTCGTCGCCGACGTCGGAGGGGCCGGCTTCCAGTACGCAGACGGTGACGGCCGGGTCCTCGCTCAGCCGCGCGGCCACGACCGCCCCGGCCGTACCACCGCCGACCACCACGTAATCGAACTCATCCACCTCTGCTGCTCCTTCTCGACTCAGGCTCCGCCGCGGGCCGGTGCGGGCTCCGGCGGTTCTCCGACGGCGTGTTCGGCGATCACGCCGGTCTTCCTGCGCTGCACGAACCAGTAGTAGGTGAAGCCCGCGGCCGCGACGACGCCGACGAACAGGACGCCGCCCCATCGCAGATACCAGTGCTGGGGTCCGGTGGCGTTGTAGACCGCGGCGCGCGGCCACAGCAGGTTGACCGACATCGCGGCGCCCCAGAGCACCGCCAGGATGTTGACCGGCAGGCCGAGGCGGCCCAGTGAGAAGTAGCCGGGCACGGGCGACCACTCGCCGCGCAGCCTCAGTACCAGCATGGGCGCCGTGACCAGCAGATACGCGATGTAGATCATGATGATGGCGATGCTGGTGACAACCGAGAAGATCTGCGGTTGCTTGATGTTGACGACGAGGATGGCGATCGCCACGAACCCGATCAGGCACGTGGCGACCACCGGTGTCTTGAACCGCGGGCTGATCCTGGCCAGTCTGGAGCCGGCCGGCAGGTTGTTGTCGCGGGCCATCGCGAACGCCATGCGCAGGCCGGCGGTCTGTACGGACAAGGCGCACACGGTGATGGCGATGACGACGCACCACAGCACGGCCAGGCCGACCGTCTCGCCGAGCGTGGCCTTCACCACGTACTGCAGACCGTCCACCGACAGCTCTTTGGCCTGCAGGTCAGGGGTGGCGAGCAGCGCGAAGAGCAGGATCAGGCCGCCCAGGACGAAGGAGGCGATGAGTGCGCGCAGGATGGCGCGCGGAGCGTTGCGGGCCGGATCGATGGACTCCTCGCCGAGCGAGGAGGCGGTGTCGAAGCCGTACATCACGTACGCCGAGGCGAGCGACGCGGTCAGGAACGCGCCGAGGTAGCCGAGCGGCTGGCCCTGTCCGTAGCCGTCGGTGTCGACGATCGCGCTCGGACCGCGGGTGATGTGCGCCGCCAACAGGCCCACGAGCATGACCGCAGCGATCAACTCGATGAACACCCCGGCGGAGTTGATGGTGGCCATCAGTTTGACGCCGAAGGCGTTGATCACGGTGGTGAAGAGGATGAGGATCGTGCCCAGGAGCACGGCGTTGGCGGCCGCGTCGTACGGTCCCGTCCCGTCACCGATCACCTGGAAGAAGCCCGAGATCTGAGGCAGCGTCAGCTGATACGCGAGGGCCACGGCGGCCAGCGACACCATGGTCGCGATCGTCATCATCCAGCCCGCCAGCCAGCCGATGTGCGGACCGCCCGTGTGCTTGGCCCAGTTGTACACCGACCCCGCGACGGGGAAGCGCGCCGCGAGTTCACAGAAGCTCAGCGCCACCATCAGCTGCCCGAGGAAGACCATCGGCCATGACCACCAGTAGGCCGGCCCGCCGAAGCTGACGCCGAAGTAGAACAGCTGGAAGGTGCCTGTGAGGATGGAGATGTAACTGATGCCGGCGGCGAAGGTGTGGAAATTGCCGAGGGTGCGCTTGAGTTCGGGCTTGTAGCCCAGCTCCGTGAGCGCGGCGTCCTGGTCCTGACCGCTCGCGGCGTGACCAGGAGCATCAGGCGGAATGTCCGGCATCGCCGTTCTCCTCTCCCGCGCCGGTGGTGGCGTGCCCAGGACTCACTCGAACCACCGCTGCGGCCGTGGCGCGGTGTTACGCCAGATGTGCTTGGCCTCCTGGTACTCCGCGAGGCCGGTCGGACCCAGCTCCCGGCCGACACCGGACTGCTTCATGCCGCCCCACTCGGCCTGCGGTACGTACGGGTGGAAGTCATTGATCCATACGGTCCCGGCGTTCAGCAGGGACGCGACCCGCTCGGCTCGCTCGGCGTTCTGCGTCCAGACCGCTCCGGTCAGGCCGTAGACGGTGTCGTTCGCGAGGGCGACCGCCTCGGCCTCGTCGCGGAACCGCTCGACGGTCAGGACCGGGCCGAAGGATTCGTCGCGTACCACCGACATGCCCGGGGTGCACTCGGTGAGGACGGTGGGCGGATAGTAGTAACCGTCCCGCAGCGCCGGGTCCTCGGGCCGGACGCCACCACAGCGCAGCACCGCACCCTCGGCGACACCCGCGGCCACATATGCCTCGACCTTGTCGCGGTGGGCGGCGGAGATCAGCGGACCCGTGCGGGCAGCCTCGTCGAACGGGCCGCCCATCGGGATCGCGCGGGCCCGCGCGACCAGGTCCTCGACGAACCTGTCGTGCAGCTCGTCCTCGACCAGCAGCCGCGCCCCGGCCGAACAGACCTGACCGGAGTGCAGGAACACGGCCATCAGGGCGTAGTCGAGAGCCGTCTCGTAGTCGGCGTCGCCGAACACGATGTTGGGGTTCTTGCCGCCGAGCTCCAGAGCCACCTTCTTCACGGTGGGCGCGGCCGCGGCCATGATGCGCCGTCCCGTGACAAGACCACCGGTGAACGACACCATGTCGACCCGAGGGTCCTCGGTGAGCGGTGCTCCCGCGTCCGGACCGGTGCCCAGGACGAGATTGGCGACCCCGTCGGGCAGTCCTGCCTCGGCCAGCAGTCGCATCAGGATGATCGCGGTGTGGGGAGTGAGTTCGCTGGGCTTGAGGACGAAGGTGTTGCCCGCGCCGAGCGCGGGGGCGACCTTCCAGGCGGTCTGCAGCAGCGGATAGTTCCAGGGAGTGATCAGCGCGCACACGCCGACCGGCACGTGCACCACTCGGCTGTCCACGCCGGGGTTGCCGGTGTCGACGATCCGGTCGGTGCCGCCGGAGGCCACCAGATTGCCGAAGTAGCGGAAGCAGTTGGCGATGTCGTCCATGTCGTACTCGCTCTCCACGAGCCGTTTCCCGGTGTCCAGGGATTCGGCGCGGGCGAGTGCGTCCTTGTCACGCTCGATGAGGGCCGCCACGCGAAGCAGCAGCGCGCCGCGCTCGGCGGCCGGTGTGGCGGGCCACGGTCCGCGGTCGAAGGCTTCACGGGCCGCGGTGACCGCAGCCGCCGCGTCCTGCGGACCCGCCTCGTCGACCGTGGCGACCAGCGTGCCGTCGGCCGGGCAGCGGATCTCGCGCACCCGCCCGTCGACGGCAGCGATCCACCTGCCACCGATGAACAGCTCAGGCATGCAGACTCCTCCGGGTCGGACGTTCGATCCAGCTACCGAGCGCGATCGGTCCCCCGACCCTGCTCCCGAGCACGCAGTGTGGTGCTCCACTAGCCGACAGTAAGTACCCGGCGTCGCCTGTGCAGCACGGCGGGGCCAGCGGTGAGGTGAAGGGCGTCCCGTTGCCGGACCTTCTGCCGGACCTTCTGCCGGGCCTTCTGCCGGATCTCCATGATCGGATCTCCACGATCGGCGTGGTCCGTTGGTCCCCTCCCGGCTGACGCGCAGCGTGTTTGACTGGGCCATTGGCCCAAGGCATTCGCCTGCTGTTGATCCATAGGCCCTTGAGATGCTGTGATGTTCCTGTCGATGGCGCTGCGGGATCTCCGCGGCGCCTTTTTCATGCGGAGTTTCGCGGTGACGCGGAAAGAGTGGGTGGCCGTGCTGAAGAGGGTGTTCGTGGCTCCGGATCCGGGGCGGCTGCGGTTGCGCTTCGCGACCCGTGGCGTCCTCGGTATCAGCCTTGCAGTGGCCCTGTGCGGGCTCGCCGGACACTCGCTCGTCGCGGCCATCACCGGTGGCCTGGCCGCGCTGCTCGCCCTGTTCACGGTGACCGACGCGACGGTGCGCGGACAGGCCGTGACGACCGTGCTGCTCCCGGCCGTCGGCCTCCCGGTGCTCGGGCTCGCGGCCGCGCTCCACGACATACCCGTGGCTCGTGACCTGGCGTTCCTCGCCGTAGTCGGCGCCGGAGTGTACGCGCGGCGGTGGGGGCCGCGCGGACACTCTCTCGGCGTCTTCGCGTTCATGACCTTCTTCGCCGCGCAGTTCCTGCACACCGTGCCGGACCAGCTCCCCGAGCTGTACGCCGCCGTACTCCTCTCGCTCGCCGCCGCGTCCCTCGTGCGGTTCGGGCTGTGGTGCTACGAGCGCCGGCTGCCGGTGCCCGCGGCGGTGGCGGCGCCCACCGGCGGGAGCGGGCTCGCGCGCATCACGACGAGGCAGGCGGTGCAGGCGACCGTGGGCGCCGGCTTCGCGCTCGCCATCGGCCAGGTGCTGTCCGACCAGCGCTGGTACTGGGCCGTGGGCGCCACGTGGTGGGTGTTCGTGAACACCACGTCCCGCGGCGAGACGACGGTCCGCGGATTCCGTCGGTTCCTGGGGACGGTGCTGGGCATCGTGCTCGGCTTCGTCGTGGCCGTGCCGCTGCACGACCAGCCCGTCGCGGCCGCCGTGGTCGTCGCGCTCAGCGTGTTCGGGATCTTCTACACCGCCGCCGTCTCGTACACGTGGATGATGCTCGCCGTGACCGTCATGGCGAGCATGCTGTACGGGCTGCTCGGCGTCCTCGACCCGGCGCTGCTCGCCCTGCGGGTCGGCGAGACCGCCGTCGGGGCGCTCGGTGCGGTGCTCGCGGTGCTGCTCGTGCTGCCGGTGACCACGCACTCCGTCACCGACGCGTGGGTCGAGCGGGCCCTGCGGTGCGTGCACGCCTGCACCGCCGAGGCCGCCGCCCGGCTGGCGGGCTCACCGACGGCCGACCCGGGCCGGCGCGTGGCCGAGCTGGAGTCGATCCTCGGCCGGGTGCGGCTCTCGCTTGCGCCGCTGGTGCATCCGTTCAGCCCGATGCGGGCGCGGATGGGCCGGGCCCGGCACGTACTCGCGCTGCTCGACGACTGCGCGCGCGAGGTGCGCGGGCTCGCCTCCGTCGTCGCCGACCCCGAGGCCTCGCACGACGCCCGGCTCGCCGCGGCCTGCTGGCGCGTGGAGACCGCCGTCGAGGCGCTCACCGACACGCCGGCGGGCGCACAGCGCCGCCAGGCCGAAGCCGGGGCGCTGCCGCAGGCGGTCGAGGGTGAACCCGTACTGGCCCACCTCCACGCCCTGGAGCGGGCCCTGCTCGAACTCGCCGTCCCGCTGCGCGGATCCGACCGGGTCGCGGTCGGCGCCTGAGCCCGCGAGGCAGCTCTGACCCGTCGTGGGGGCGCGCGCTGAGTAGTTCGCGCCCCCGTGTTGCCCTACGCGCTCCCCTCTCGCCGGAGCCTGATCGCGCGGACGGGCGCGGCCCTGATTCACCTGTCCCACCTGCGACAACGGCCCGCGAGACGGACGCCCCGGCACGTTCCGGGGCGGATTCGCCAGTCACGTGGACAACGGATCGGCCCCCGGACGGGTGACGCAGCGGCATCATGTGGACGCACGGAGTACGCGGCCCCGCGGGAGGGCCCGTGGCCGGGGACCCCTGGGAGTGCGCGATGCCCGATACACCGCAGAGAACCGACGGACCCGCCGACTGGCTGGACCGAGCCGAGTCCAGGGATGGCGCCGGGGTCTGGGACAGCGGCTTCCAGGAGCGGCACGACCGCTGTCCGGCAGGCGCCGCCCCGTATCACCCCAATGCCAATGCCAATGCCAAGGCCCTGGCCAACGCCCCCTTCGGCATCGGCAACCCCCGCATCCCGGACCCCCATGCCCCAGCCCCCCGCACCCCGGAACTCTGGCCCGCCGCCTCCGACTTCATCCGCGCCCACCACGCCGAGGAGCGGCTCGGCGACCCGTCCGCTCGCCTCGCGGAGGTGTACGCCGGGATCGCGGACACAGGAACGTATCGCCACACCGAACGCGAGCTCACCTTCGGGGCCCGCGTCGCCTGGCGGAACGCCAACCGCTGCATCGGCCGCCTCTACTGGAACTCCCTGCACGTCCGCGACTTCCGCCATCTCACCGCGGCCGAGGACATCGCGGCCGCCTGCACCGACCATCTGCGCGAGGCCTCCCAGGGCGGCCGCATCCGCCCCCTGATCACCGTCTTCGCGCCCGACACGCCGGACCGCCCCGGGCCCCGCATCTGGAACGAACAGCTCATCCGGTACGCGGGATACGTGCAGCGCGACGGCCGCGTCGTCGGCGACCCGCGCAACGAGGGCCTCACCGCGCTCGCAAGGTGCCTCGGCTGGCGCGGCGGGGACGGCACCCCCTTCGACGTACTGCCCCTGATCGTCCAGGGCACCGACGACAAGCCGCGCTGCTTCGACCTGCCGCCCGACGCGGTCCTCGAAGTCCCTCTCGAGCACGAGGAATACGACTGGTGGGCCGGGCTGCGGCTGCGCTGGCACGCCGTGCCCGCGCAGTCCACGATGTGCCTGGAGATCGGCGGGATCTGCTACCAGGCCGCCCCCTTCAACGGCTGGTACATGGGCACCGAGATAGGCGCCCGCAACCTCGCCGACACCGACCGCTACGACCTCCTGCCGCGCATCGCGGAACGCCTCGGCCTCGACACCACCAGCGACCGGTCCCTGTGGAAGGACCGTGCACTCGTCGAGCTGAACCGCGCCGTCCTGTACTCCTTCGACCGCGCCGGCGTCACCGTCACGGACCATCACACCGAGTCGCGGCGCTTCCTCACGCACCTCGACCGCGAGGAGCGCAAGGGCCGCACCGTCGGCGCCGACTGGTCCTGGATCGTGCCGCCGATCTCCGGTTCGGCGACCCCGGTCTTCCACCGCACGTACGACACGACGGAGCGCACGCCGGCGTACGTGCAGCATCCCGAGGCGCTCGCCAGGGCGTCCGGCGACTTCCTGGTCTAGACCCGCTGCTACCGTCGGCCGCACGAACGGCGAGCACCAGGCTCACCGTGCATGCGACGCAAGGGGATTCGCGTGGGCGACAGGCAGGGCGGACGGGCGTACATCGGATCCTTCACCGCCGCGGGAGGCTCCGGGATCCTCACCGCGTCCGTCCACATGGACAGCGGCTCACTCACCGTGCTCAGCGCCGTCGACTCCCTCCCCGACCCCTCCTACCTCGCGCTCTCGCCCGCGCGCGACATCCTCTACGCGGTGAGCGAGACCGCCGAGGGAGCCGTCGCCGCGTTCCGTACCGGGGACGGAAAGCCGGAACTCGCCGGGCGCGGCGTGCCCGTCCGCGGCTCGGGCCCGACCCATCTCGCCCTGTACGACGGGCATGTGCTCACCGCCAACTACGGCTCGGGCAGCGTCACTTCGGTACGCCTGCGCGCCGACGGCACGCTGGACGCAGAGAACGCCGACGTGCTGCGCCACGAGGGTTCGGGCACGCACCCCAAGCGCCAGCAGGGCCCGCACGCCCACCAGGTGGTGCCGGACCCCAGCGGCCGCTGGGCCGTCAGTGTGGACCTCGGCACCGATTCCGTGCGGGTGTGCTCGATGAAGGGCGGGCGGCTGGACGTCCACCGCGAGGTCGCGCTGCGGCCCGGCTCGGGACCGCGGCACCTGGCGTTCCACCCGCGCGGCGACCGCGCGTACATCCTGAACGAGCTCACGCCGACCGTCACCGTCTGCCAGTGGGATGCCGCCGAAGGCGCTCTGCAGCCGCTCGGCGAGATCTCCGTGCTGCCGGACGCGCCGCACGGCGACGCGTTCCCGTCCGCGGTGGTCGTGGCGCCCGACGGGCGCTTCCTGTGGACCGCCACACGCGGCGCGAACGTCATCTCCGTCCTCGCCCTCGAAGCCACCGGCGACCGGCCGACGCTGCGCGCCACGGTGTCCTGCGGCGGCGACTGGCCGCGCGACCTGGCGCTGCACCCCTCGGGCGGCTTCCTGTACGCGGCGAACGAGCGGTCCGGCGACGTGACCTGGTTCGCCGTGGACCGTGAGACCGGTCTGCCGCGCCGCAGCGGCTCCATCGAGGCACCCGCCGCATCCTGCGTGATCTTCGGCTGAGACAGGTCCGGAGAGGGCGCTGAGACCGGTTTCCCGAGCGGGTACGGCGACGGGCCCGACCCCATCGGGGTGCGGGCCCGTCGCCGTAGCCTGTGTGCGGTCCGGGCCCCTAGAGGGCCGGCGCGCCCTGCGGCTGCTGCGGGGCGATGCCCAGCGCCGTCGCGTACTTCGACAGGGCCAGCTTGCCGATCGCCGGGTACGCGCCCAGCGACTCGGCGGAGGCGCAGCCGGCCTCGTTCGCCGCAGCCTCGAGGAGGCTCGCGTCTATCTCCGGGCCGATCAGGTACGGGGCGAGCGCCAGCTGCTGCGAGCCGGAGCCGCGCAGCTGCTCGGCGGTCGCCGCGATGGCGCCCTCCTCGTCGAGCGCGGCGGCCATGACCGGCACCGCGAGGCGCGCGGCCAGGAGCATGCCGGTGATCCCGGCCGCCTGGACGGCCTCGTCGCCGCCGACCGAGGCGAGGATGATGCCGTCGGCGGCGGTCGCCACCGTGAACAGCCGGGCGCGGTCGGCACGGGCCAGGCCCGCCTCCGACAGGCGCACGTGCAGGGCCTCCGCGAGCAGCGGGTGCGGGCCGAGGACATCCGTCAGCTCGGCGGCCGTACGGCTGTCGATGACGGCCTGCCGGATGCGGCGCGTGAGCGCGCTGTCCGGGCCCGCGAGCAGGGGCACGACCACGGCGACCGGTCCGTCGGGCTCTGCGACGTCGGCGCCCGCGGCACGGGCCTGCTCGAAGCGGGCGGTGCGCTCCTTCGCGGCGCGCGCGAGTACGGCCCGCAGGGAGGGGAACTCGGCGAACGGGGAAGCCTCGGCGGCCTCCGAGTCGTCACCGTCGAGGTATCCGATGCGGGCGTCGAGGCCCGGCAGCTCGGAGCGGGCGATGCTCACGACCTCTTCGGCGAGGCTGCGCGAGGCGTTGCTGGGCGTGCCAGGCACCGCGAGGACGAGCGCGGGTGCGCCCTCGGGGGCGGCCACGGGTTCCGGACGGCGGTGCCGACCGGGCTGACGGGGTCGCGGCATTCGTACAGGCAGGCCGGATGCAGGCCCAGTGGGGGAGCTCATGCCGCCGCATGCTACTGGCTCGCGGGTCTCCGTTGTTCGGGGAGGGGGCAGCTGAGCGGTATCCGTCCGTATTTATCCTTTCGGTGACGAATGGCTCAACTGTCCAGGTCAGAGGGGGCGCAAGGGCCGCCCTCAGTGGCCGGCCTCCTCCCCGGGGACGTGGAGGAGGCGGCCATCGCACGGCAGGCGCAGGCCGTCGAGCGCGAGCGCGGCGGCGATCACCAGCGCACCGTGCAGGGGGTCGCCGGTCGCCGACACCGCGTCGGCGTAAGGGAGTTGCTCCGCGAGCTCGGCGCGGAGCGGGGTGAGCAGCGGCTCACCCATCTTGAACAGGCCGCCGGTGAGCGCCACTTCACTGCCGTCGCCCGCCGGGCACACAGCGGCCGCCGCCTCGGCGATATGGCCGGCCGCCTCGCGCAGGACTCCGGCGGCCACGGAGTCGTCGACCGCGGCGCGGGCCACGTCAGGTGCGAAAGAGGCGAGGACCGCGGGACGGTCCGTGCGCGGATAGATCCGGGCGGGCAGCCCGGCCGCCGGGCCGAACCGCTCCTCGGCGAGGGCGAGCAGTGCGGCAGAGCCCCCGCGCCGCCCGTCGTACGCCCGCATCGCCGCGTCCAGGCCCGCGCGGCCGATCCACGCGCCGCCCCCGCAGTCGCCCAGGAGATGCCCCCAGCCGTCGGCCCTGCGCCAGGTGCCGAGATCTGTGCCGAGCGCGATCATGCCGGTGCCCGCGGCGACGACCGCGCCGGGCCGCTGGCCGAGCGCGCCCGCGTACGCGGTGACCCCGTCCGCGGCCAACGCGAGCCGCCGTACGCCCAGTTCGGCCGCGAGCGCGTCCGGGAGCTCGGCGCGCAGGCCGTCGCCGAGGGTGGCCATGCCGGCCGCCCCGACGGCGACCGCGCTCGGCCGCGGGACTCCCGGGCCGCGGTCGCCGACGCGGGCGAGCAGCTCCCGGGCCATCGGAAGCATCTGTGCGAGCAGATGCCCGGCGTCGATGCCCGCCGCGCCCGTCCGCACGGGCTCGCGGGACACCGTCGTCTCGGGACGGGTCAGGTCCGCGGCCGAGGCGAGCGCCACGCGCAGACCGGAACCACCGGAGTCGACGCCGAGGACCCATCCGGGCTCCGCACGATCGACCGCGCCGTAGCCCCGTCCCGCAGCGCCGGGCTCGTGCGTCACGGCAGCCGCCAGTCCACCGGCTGCCCGCCCTGCCGCACCAGCAGGTCGTTGGCCCGGCTGAACGGGCGCGAGCCGAAGAAGCCGCGGTCGGCCGACATGGGGGAGGGGTGCGCGGACTCCACGGACGGCAGGTCGCCGAGGAGGGGGCGCAGATTGCGGGCGTCGCGGCCCCACAGCACGGACACGAGCGGACGGCCGCGCGCGGCCAGCGCCCTGATCGCCTGCTCCGTCACCTCTTCCCAGCCCTTGCCGCGATGTGCGGCGGGGCGGCGAGGGGCCGTGGTGAGCGCCCTGTTGAGCAGGAGCACGCCCTGCCGCGTCCAGGGCGTCAGATCACCGTTCGACGGCTGGGGCAGGCCCAGGTCCGTGTTCAGCTCGCGATAGATGTTGATGAGGCTGCCGGGCAGCGGCCGCACCTCGGGCGCGACCGAGAACGAGAGCCCGACGGCATGTCCCGGCGTCGGATAGGGGTCCTGGCCGACGATCAGGACCCGCACCTCGTCGAACGGCTGCTGGAACGCGCGCAGCACGTTCGCCCCGGCCGGGAGGTAGGTGCGTCCTGCGGCGATCTCGGCGCGCAGGAACTCGCCCATGGCGGTGATCTGTCCCGCGACGGGTTCGAGGGCCTTCGCCCAGCCGGCTTCTACGATTTCGTGCAAGGGTCGTGGTGCCACGGGCGTCACCCTACTGCCGTGACCGACGGGCCGATCAACCGACCACGGCCGCCCGCACGCACAGCACGTCCGGCAGATGGGAGGCCAACTGCCGCCAGCTGTCCCCGTCGTCGGCCGACGCGTACACCTCGCCGTTGCGATTGCCGAAGTACACGCCCGCCGGGTCGCAGTCGTCCGTGCACATCGCGTCGCGCAGCACCGTCCCGTAGTGATCGCCCTGCGGAAGCCCCGCAGTCAGCGGCTCCCAGCTCCTGCCCGCGTCCTGCGTACGGAACACGCGGCAGTGCCGCTCCGCGGGCACGCGGTCCGAGTCGGCGTTGATCGGGAAGACGTACGCCGTGTCCCCGCGGTGCGGATGCGCGGCGGCGGCGAAGCCGAACGTCGAGGGGAGGCCCGCCCCGATGTCGCTCCACCGGGTACCGCCGTCGTCGCTGCGGTACACGCCCCAGTGGTTCTGGAGGTAGAGGCGGTCCGGGTCGGCCGCGTCCTGCGTGACCTTGTGGACGCACTGGCCGAACTCGGGGTTCGTATCCGGCAGGAAGACCGCTGAGACCCCGGAGTTCGCGGGGTCCCAGCTCTTTCCGCCGTCCCGGGTGCGGAACACCCCGGCCGTGGACACCGCGACCGTCACCGCGCTCGCGTCACGCGGATCGGTGACCACCGTGTGCAGCCCCTCACCGCCACCGCCGGGCACCCACTTCGACCGCGTCGGGTGCTCCCACAGCGGACGCACCAGATCGAACGTCTCGCCCCGGTCCTCCGAGCGGTAGAGCGCCGCCGGCTCGGTGCCCGCGTACACCACGTTCGGCTCCGCGGCGGCCGGGTGCAACTGCCACACGCGCTCCAGCGAGGCCCCGGTGTCCTTCGGGAACTTGACGGCGGGGCGCGAAGGCTCGGTCCACGTACGGCCCAGGTCGTCGGAGTGGAAGACGGACGGGCCGAAGTGCGCGCTGTCACCGCCCGCAAGGAGCCGCGGGACCTCGCCCCGCGTGTCGATCGCCACCGAGTACACGGCCTGCGAATTGAAGTACGGGCCTTCGTCGAACTCCCACGCGCCGCCGCCCCGCCTGCGGCCGATGAAAAGCCCTTTGCGTGTGCCTACCGTCAGCAGCACTTCAGTCATGCCGAACACCTCCGAGGACGCCTTTGTCTCAGGTACGGGCCAGTCTGCACCCGACCACTGACAGTCACCCTCGGAGGCGGCATCGTTGCAGGTCACACCGGCTGGGCGGCCGCCTCGTCGGGCACCGGCAGCGGAAAGTGACAGGCCACCTGGTGGCCGGCGCCGCGCGGCGCCGCGACCGGCGGCTCGACCTCGGCGCAGACGTCCTGCGCGAGCGGGCAGCGGGTGCGGAACCGGCACCCCGACGGCGGCTTCGCCGCGGACGGCGTCTCGCCCGTCAGCGGAGACCCGGAACCGGCCGCGGCCGACGGATCGGGCACGTTGACCGTGTCGAGCAGACCCCGCGTGTACGGATGCAGCGGCCGCGCGTACACCTCCTCCGCGGGACCGGTCTCGACGAGCTTGCCGAGGTACATCACGCCCACGGTGTCGGCGAGGTAGCGCACCACCGCGAGATCGTGCGAGATGAACAGATACGTCAGGCCGCGCTCGCGCTGGAGCTCCCGCATCAGGTTGAGGATCTGCGCCTGCACGGACACGTCCAGCGCCGACACCGGCTCGTCCGCGACCACCAGATCGGGCGAAAGCGTCAACGCCCTTGCCAGGCCGAGGCGCTGGCGCTGGCCACCGGAGAACTCGTGCGGATAGCGGTGCACGGCGCCGCGCGGCAGCCCCACCGCGTCGAGGAGCGTGCCGATCTGCGCCTCCTGCTCGGCGCGGCTGCCGACGCCCTGGATGACCAGGGGTTCCCGCAGGATCTCGCCGACCCGCATCCGCGGGTCCATGGCCGCGGTCGAGTCCTGGAACATGAGCTGGATCCGGCGGCGGTGCGCCCGGCGCCCGGCCCGCGTGAGGCCCGCGAGGTCCTCGCCGCCGAACCGCACCGATCCGGCCGTCGGGTCCTCCAGGCCCGCGACGATCCGGCCGAGCGTCGTCTTGCCGCACCCGGACTCGCCGACCATGCCGAACGTCTCGCCCTTGCGGATGGTCAGCGACACCCCGCCCACCGCGCTGACCGTGCCGCGACTGCGCGAGAACGGGCCGCCCTTGAGCGGGAACTCCTTGACGAGACCGTCGAGTTCGAGGAGCGGCGCACCCGGGGCCGACTGTGCGGGGATCACGGCCGGCGCGATCACGTCGGCCGCTTCGCCTTCCTCGGACACGTCCGGCACCGGGTGGAAGCAGGCGAACCGGTGCTCCGCTCCCCGTAGTCCGTCGTCGGCGAGCGGCGGCTCCTGGGTGCGGCACTCGTCCGTGGCGAACAGGCAGCGCGGCGCGAACCGGCAGCCCTGCGGACGCACCGTCAGGTTCGGCGGCAGACCGGGGATCGTGTGCAGTTCGGTGCCGCCGTCGCCCGCCCGCTCCGGAAGCGCCGCGAACAGGGCCTCCGTGTAGCGGTGGCGCGGCCGGGCGAACAGGCCGCGGACATCGGCCTGTTCGGCGACCTTGCCCGCGTACATGACGGCGACGCGGTCCACCCGGTTCGCGATGACGCCGAGGTCGTGCGTGACCAGGATCATCGCCATGCCGAGCCGCTCGCGCAGGTCGTCGATCAGCTCCAGGATCTGGTGCTGGGTCGTCACGTCGAGCGCGGTCGTCGGCTCGTCGGCGATGAGCAGCTTCGGCTCGCAGACCAGTGCCATCGCGATGGCGACGCGCTGGCGCATGCCGCCCGACAGCTGGTGCGGATACGCCTTCATGCGCTCGGCCGGCTGCGGCATGCCGACGAGCCGCAGGGTCTCCTCGGCCCGCGCCCAGGCCTCCTTGCGGGAGACGCCGCGGTGCAGGAGCAGGGGCTCGGCGACCTGCCGGCCGATCGTCATGGTCGGGTTGAGCGAGGTCAGCGGGTCCTGGAAGACCATGCCGATGGTGTTTCCGCGTACGTCCTGGAGGACGGGGGCGGGCGCGGCGGCCAGGTCCACACCGTCGAACAGGACGCGCCCGCCGGTGATCCGCCCGCCGGGCGGCAGCAGCCCGAGGACACTGAGCGCGGTCATCGTCTTGCCGCAGCCGGACTCGCCGACGACGCCGAGCGCCTCACCGGCGGCCAGGTCGAGGGAGATGCCGTCGAGGGCGTGGACGGTGCGGTCGCGGGTGGCGATGTCGACGCGCAGGTCGTCGATCCTGAGCAAGGGCTCGGTCATGTCTGCTTTCCTCAATGCCTCGGTCCTCGGTCCCTTACTTCCGCAGCCGTACTTCGAACGCGTCACGCAGTCCGTCGCCGATGAAGTTGAACGCGGCGACGACCAGGACGATCGCGATGCCCGGCGGGAAGATCAGCCACCAGTAGCCGTTCTGCGTATAGGTGATGCCGGCGGACAGCATCGAGCCCCAGTCCGCGGACGGCGGCGGGATGCTGAGCCCGAGGAACGCGAGATAACTGACGTAGAGGATGGCGTCGGCGATCTGGAACGTGCAGTTCACGATGACCGTGCCGATCGCGTTCGGCACGATGTGCTTGAACACGGCCCGCATGCCGCCGCCGCCCATCATCCGCATGGCCTGGACGTACTCCCTGTTGCGCAGCGACAGCGCCTCACCGCGCACCAGGCGGGCGGGTGAGAGCCAGGCGACCCCGGCGATGATCAGGATGAGGACGCCCTTGCTGGGCGTGATGATCGCGGCGACCACGACGAGGAGGAACATCGCGGGAATGGCGAGCGCCGCGTCGGTGACCCGCATCATCGCGGCATCGACCCAGCCGCCGAAGTACCCGGCGACAGCCCCGTACACGGTGCCGAACAACGTCGCCAACAGGCCTGCCGCCAGGCCGATTTCGAGCGAGGTCCGCCCGGCGACCATGAGCCGGCCGAGCAGGTCGTACCCCAGATCGGTGGTGCCGAGGAGGTGCCCGGCGGTGCCGGGGGAGAGGTTCGCCCGTGCGAGATCCGTGTGGATCTGCTCGGTCGGATGGACGAGCGGGCCCAGGTAGCAGAAGGCGAGCAGCAGGACCAGGACCACGACGCCGGTCAGGGCCAGCTTGTTGCCGGTGAAGACGCGCAGGGTGCGGCGGGCGAGGGAGGGGGTGGCCTGTGCGGCTTCCTCCTGGCCCGGCTGGACGGGAAGGACGGCGGACGTACTCATGCCACGCTCCGGATCCGGGGGTCGAGGACGGCGTACAGGACGTCGGTGAGCAGCGAGCCGAGGACCGTGGCGATGCCGACCACCAGGGTCACGCCGAGGAGCACCGGGAAGTCGGAGCCCTGGGCCGCGTTCCAGAACAGCAGGCCCATGCCTGGGTAGTTGAACATCGACTCGACGACGAGAGCGCCGCTGAACAGAGTCGGGAGGTACAGCCCGAGCAGGGTCGCGAGGGGGATCAGGGCGTTGCGCAGCACGTGCCTGACCATGATCCGCCGGCTGGACTGGCCCTTCGCCATGGCCGTACGGACGTATTCCTCGGTGAGGTTGTCGAGCACGGCGGAGCGCATGTAGCGGCTGAACATTGCCACGATTCCGAAGGCCATGGTCACGACCGGCAGGATCAACCCCGTGAAATCACCGAGGAGTTGACCGATCGTCTCGCCCTGCGGTGCCTCGGCCGGGAAGATCGGCATGATCTGCGCGAACAGGATGATCATGATGAGGCCGAGGAAGAAGACGGGCGTCGCGTACAGCAGGAACGCGAGGCCCGTGAGCGCGTAGTCCGAAGCCTTGCCGCGCCGCACGGCCTGGAGCAGGCCCAGCGGGACGGCGATGACGACGGCGAGGACCGTGGACATGACCGTCAGGAGCAGTGTCTTCGGCAGGCGCTGCTTGAGCAGTTCGAAGACCGGCGAGTTGAGCTTGTACGAGTCGCCGAGGTCCCCGGTGAGCAGCCTCTTCAGATACATCACGTACTGCGTCGGCAGCGAACGGTCGTATCCCTGCTGGTGGTTGAAGTGCTCGATCTGCTGCGGGGTGCCCTTCGGGCCGAGGATGGCGCGGGCGGGGCCGCCCGGCAGCAGATGCAGCAGCGTGAAGACGATGATCGAGACGAGGAACAGGACGACGAGGGCCTGTAGGAAGCGCTTGACCAGAAAGCCGGTCACTTCGCGGCTCCCTTCTTGGCGTGCTGGTTGTTCTTGTCGTTCGTGTGCTGCTTGTCGTTCTTGACGAAGTACCAGTGCTGAGGCGCGAACGTCACCGTCGGGTTCTGCTCGATGCCGCGCAGGTCGTTACGGATCACCGACACCTGGTAGGCGGGGTTCGGCATCCACATCACCGGCAGCTGCCGGGCGAGGTACTCGCCGTACTGGTGGACCGCCTTCATGTCCGGCGAGAACTGCACGGCCCGGATGATCCGGTCCGCCTTCTTGTCGCTGTAGTTGCCGAAGTTGGCGGAGGCCCCCGCGGAGAAGAGCTGCTCGCCGCTCGGGTTGAGCGGGTAGTACCAGCTGCCGGCCGTACCGAAGAAGGACATGTCCCAGTCGCAGCCGGGGTCCTTGGCGGTGCACGGCACGGAGTTGCCGAGTACGGAGTTCAGGGGCTGCTGACGCACGGTCAGGCCGATGCCCGCCCGGCTGAGGGAGGACTTCAGCTCCTGCATCATGTTCGTCGTCTCGGTGGAACCCGACTGCGAGAGCAGGGTCATCTCCAGGGGGGCGTTCTCCTTGATGCCGGCGCCGCACCGGTCGTCGCCGGTGCCGGGGCGTGCGCAGCGCGCGATGCCGTCGCGCGTCCTCCAGCCGTGTGCGGAGAGCAGCTCGCGCGCCGTGCGCACGGAGAACGGGTACTGGTTCTTCGCCATGGCAGGGGACAGGTACTGGCTCTTCGGCGTCACGGGCACCGGACCGAGCGTGGGTGTGGCACTGCCCTGCCAGATGACGTCGCTCATCGCCTTCTGGTCGACGAGGTGCTGCATCGCCTGCCGGATGTACAGCTGGCTCATCAGGGGCCCGGCGTGGGTGGAGTTGAAGTTGTAGACGATGTACGTCGCGGCCCAGCCCTCCCACGGATCGACGCGATACCCCTTGTCCTCGAACTTCGCCTTCTGCGCCATGACGGACGGCGGGATGTAGCCGTAGTCGACGCCGCCGGAGCGCAGCACGTTGTACTCGGAGTCGGCGGTGGTGAACGGCTTGAAGACGACCTTGTCCAGGTGCGGCCGCTCGGACTCGGGGCCGGTGAACTTCTCGTTCGGGACGATGGTCACCTGGCCGCTGTCCCGCCAACCCGCAAGCTTCCAGGGCCCGTTGACCGTCTTCCAGAGGGGATCGCTGCCGTACGAGCCGAGGCTCTTGGCGTGCCGCGTGAGCCGGGCGAAGACGGCCTTGGCGCCCTTGGTGGTCCGGTCGTGGTCACCGATCCTGCCGCCGTCGGTCGTGGCGTCCCAGGCGTGCTGGGGCAGGGCGCGCATCAGTGTGAGCTGGTTGGCCGTGAACCAGTCCGGGTTGTACGCCCGGTCGAGGTGCAGCCGCACCGTGTGGTCGTCGACGACCTCGAACCGCTTGACGTTGTCCGGCATCGTGCCGACCGAGTAGCTGCCCCAGTCGGCCTTGTCCGCCTTGACGAGGTTGAACCAGAACTCGAGGTCGCGGGATGTGACCGGCTTCCCGTCGGACCACTTCACGCCCTCGCGCAGCGGCACGGTCACCGTCTTGTTGCCGTCGCTGTACTTCGGTTCGAGGCCGAGGGTGCTCGGACCGTGCGTGGTCAGCTCGCCCTTGAGCTGCACGGCGTCGTAGACGGGCATGAACAGCAGCGTCTGGATGCCGTAGTTGTACGAGGCCCCGTAACCGGGCGCGCCGATCGGGAAGATCCAGTTCGGTGTGGCAGCGGGAGGCAGGGCCATCGTGGCCGTGCCGCCCTCCACGGGGGTGCCGCCGGTCGGCCCCATGGCGATGCCGCCGCCCTCGTGCGTGCAGCCGGTGAGCGCCGCCGCGAGGACGAGGACGGCGGCGGCCGTTGACCTGAATGAGCGCATGCCGGAGGGCCTCCAAGGGGGCGGGGGACGGCCCCGTACCGGAGTGCGACGGGGCGGCGCCCGAACGCTAGGCCGGTCGATGAAAACAAGTCAATAGCTTCATTCGGCAAATAGTTCTTCGGCTCGGAGGTATGGCCATCTTGGTTCGATTCTGCCTAGAGTTCGAGTTGTCATCGAAGGAACTCGTCGAACGAACCCGCAGAACATCAGCGCGCTGAAGCGAGCAGCCAAGAAGCTGCCGAGCAACGAAGAGGGCGGTATGGCCGACACATCGCAGGGCGAACCGGGGTCGGCGCAGCACATCCTGCACCTGGTCTCCTCGGGCGCCGCCACCTCCCGGGCCGATCTCGTACGCGAGCTGGGCCTAGCCCCGTCCACCGTCTCGCTGCGCGTGCAGGAACTGGTAGCGGCCGGCGTGCTCACCGAGTCGGGCGAGGGCGCCTCCCGAGGCGGGCGGCGCCCCCGCCTGCTGAGGGTGCGGGCCCAGGGCGGCGTCGCGCTCGCGGCCGACCTCGGCAGCCGTCACGCGCGGCTCGGCGTCGTCGGCCTCGACGGGACCGTCCTCGACGCCGTCGACCTGCCGCACGACATCACGGTCGGGCCCGAGTCGGCCGTCGACTGGCTCTGCGGCCAGGTCGCCGAACTCGCCGCGCGCCAGCGTGAGGCGGGCCGAACCGTGCGCGCGCTCGGCGTCGGATTCCCCGGCCCGGTCAAGCCGGGCGAGGGCCGTGTCCTGAGCCCGTCCCGCATGCCCGGCTGGCACCGCTACCCGCTGCGCGACGTCCTCGCCGAGCGCCTCGGCCTGCCCGTCACCGTGGAGAACGACGCCACGATGATGGCCGTCGGCGAACACCGCGCCGCCCGCCCCGACCTCGACCACATGGTGGTAGTGAAGGCGGGACGCGGCATCGGCAGCGGCATCATCTCCGCCGGCCGCCCGCATGACGGGGCCAACGGCTGCGCCGGCGACATCAGCCACGTACGCGTGGAGGCCGCGCAGGACCGCCCGTGCAGCTGCGGCAACATCGGCTGCCTGGAGACGGTCGCCAGCGGCGCCGCGCTGATTCGTGAACTCGCCGGGCAGGGCGTCGAGGTGGCCTCCACCACCGAGCTCCTCCAGCTCGTCGCGGACGGCGACCCGCAGGCCACCACCCTGGTCCGCACAGCGGGCCGGCACATCGGCACGGTCCTGTCCGTCGTCGTGAACTTCTTCAACCCGCAGGCCGTGGCGCTCGGCGGCGCACTCGCGGCCGCCGAGCCCCTGGTCGCCGCCGTCCGCGGAGTCCTGTACGAGCGCTGCCTGCCGCTCGCGACCGCGGACCTGGACATCACCACGACGGTCACGGGCCGCGACGCGGGACTGCTCGGTGCGGGCTTCACCGCCCTGCGCCACAACCTCCCCACCGCACCCGTCCCCCAGGAAGAGAGCGCCCCAGCATGACCAGCACCGCCCCCGCACGCCGCCTGCGCATCGGCATCGGCGGCATCGGCATCGAGTCCTCCACGTTCTGCCCGCACCGCTCCACCACGGACGACTTCCGGCAGACGCGCGGCCAGGAACTCCTCGACCGCTACACCTGGACCAGGCCCGGCTCCGACCTCGCCGGCCTGGTCGAGTGGGTGCCGCTGCTGCACGCGACCTCCCTGCCCGGCGGCCCGGTCGAGGCGGAGTCGTACCTGATCCTCAAGGACGAACTCGTCACCCGCATACGCGAGGCGGGCCCCCTCGACGGCATGGTCTACGACATCCACGGCGCCATGAGCGTCATCGGTCTCACCGACGCCGAGGGCGACCTGACGGAGGCGGTCCGCGCCGCCCTCGACGCGCACGGCAGCCGCCCCTTGCTGTCCGCCGCCATGGACCTGCACGGCAATGTGTCGCGCCGCTTCGCCGACCCCTGCGACCTGCTCACGGCCCACCGCCTCGCCCCGCACGAGGACGCCTGGGACACCCGCGAGCGCGCCGCCCGCAACCTCGTGCGCTGCCTGCGCGACGGCACGCGCCCGCACCGCGCCTGGGTCCAGGTCCCCGTCCTGCTGCCCGGCGAGAAGACCAGCACCCGCCTCGAACCCGCCAAGTCCCTGTACGCCTCGCTCGCCGAGACGGAGAAGCTTCCGGGCATCCTCGACGCGGCGATGTGGGTCGGCTACGCCTGGGCGGACGAGCCGCGCTGCAAGGCCGCCATCGTTGTCACCGGCGACGACGCCCGACTCGCCGCCGCGGAGGCCGAGAAGCTCGCCCGGCGCTACTGGGACGCGCGCAGGGACTTCGTCTTCGTCGGCCCGACCGGCAGCGCCGAGGAGTGCATCGAGAAGGCGGTGGCCTCCGACAAGCGACCCTTCCTCATCAGCGACTCCGGCGACAACCCGACCGCGGGAGGCGCCGGCGACCTCGCGTACATGCTGGGCAAGCTCCTCGACAACGAGGCCATCCGCTCGGGGCAGGTCACGGCCGTGCACCCCGGCATCACCGACCCTCTTGCCGTGGCCCGCTGCTTCGAGGCGGGGGTGGGCGCCGAGGTGACCCTCAGCGTCGGCGGCAAGGTCGACGCCGGCCACGGCGGACCGTACGAACTCACCGGCACCGTCACGGCGTTGCAGCGCGCCACCGAACAGAAGGACCGGGCCGAGGGCGGCGCCTATGACCGAGGCGTCGACATGGCGGCCGTACGCGTCGGCGGACTCACCGTCGTCCTCGTGGAGCGCCGCAAGCCGTTCCACACGCTCGCCGACTTCATGGGCCCCGCCGAGGGCGGCCTCGGCGTCGACCCGCGCACGTACGACCTGGTCGTCGTCAAGATCGGCTATCTCGAGCCCGAACTCCACGACATGGCCGCCGACTGGCTGCTCGCCCTCACCCCGGGCGGCGTCGACCAGGACCTCCTGCGGCTGGGCCACCACCGGGTCGAGCGGCCGCTGTATCCGTTCGACAACGACGCGTACGCGGACGGATCAGGCCCACACGGAACGGGCCCGGACCTCACGGCCACGCTTCTGTAGGCGCGCTCCTGCGGTTGTGCCTTCTGCGAGTCGCGGAGCGGCGGCTTCCGGGTGAGGCTGGAGAGGCCCGTACCGGCTGTCGACGAGCCGGTGCGCTGAACCGCGCGCTGAAGGAGACACGATGCAGCAGGACAAACAGCCCGCCTACGGCCCCGTTGTGTTCCGTGACCGGTCGGCGGGCTTTGCCTTTCTGACCCGCTCGACGGCCGCCAGCCAGGAGACGATCGAGTGGGACGACGGCGAGACCTACCCCGTCGTCGACGTGGAGATCTCCTCCGAGTCGCACCCCTTCTACACGGGCAAGGCGCGAGTGATCGACGCCGAGGGGCAGGTCGCCAAGTTCGAGAAGCGGTACGGCGAGCAGGACAAAGGCTGACCCTCCGGGCACCTGACTCCCTGAGCACCTGACTCCCTGACCGCCCGCCGTACCTCCGGGGCTCAGACCGAGCGGTGGTACTGGTCCGGCACGTGCACGTCCCCGCCCAGCTCGCGCGCCGCCGAGCGCGCCCACGACGGGCTGCGCAGCAGCTCACGGCCGAGCAGGACGGCGTCGGCCTCGCCGTTGGCGAGGATCTTCTCGGCCTGCTCCACGTCGGTGATGAGGCCGACGGCGGCCACGGCCAGCTCCGTCTCGGCCTTCACCCGCGCAGCGAAGGGGACCTGGTAGCCGGGGCCGACCGGGATGCGGACGCCGGACGCGTTGCCGCCGGTCGAGACGTCGAGCAGATCGACGCCGTGCTCCTTGAGGAGAGTGGCGAGGCGCACGGTCTCCTCGGGCGTCCAGCCGTTCTCCTGAAGCCAGTCGGTGGCGGAGATGCGGAAGAAGAGCGGCTTGTCGTCCGGCCACACCTCGCGGACGGCGTCGACGACCTCGAGGGCGAAGCGCACCCGGTTGTCGAAAGAGCCGCCGTACTCGTCCGTGCGGACGTTGGAGTGCGGCGAGAGGAACTGGCCGATCAGATAGCCGTGCGCGCCGTGGATCTCGGCGACGTCGAAGCCCGCGTCCAGGGCGCGGCGGGCGCCGTCGGCGAACTGGCCGACGATCTCGCGGATCCGCTCCACGGTCAGCTCGGCCGGGACGGGGTGCTTGTCGTCGAAGGCGAGCGGGCTCGGCGCGACCGAGTCCCAGCCGTGCGCGTCGGCGCCGACCGGGGCACCGCCCTTCCAGGGTCGGTCGGTGGATGCCTTGCGGCCGGCATGACCGATTTGGATGCCGGGGACGGTGCCGTGCGCCTTGAGGAAGGCGGTGATCCGGCGGAACGCCTCGACCTGCGTGTCGTTCCAGATCCCGAGGTCGTACGGGCTGATGCGGCCCTCGGGGCTGACAGCGGTGGCCTCGACGATGATGAGCCCGGTGCCGCCCGCGGCGCGGGCCGCGTAGTGCGCGAAGTGCCAGTCGTTCGGAGCGCCGGTGTCCGGGCCCTCGGGAGCGGCGCTGTACTGGCACATCGGCGGCATCCAGACCCGGTTGGGGATGGTCAGCGACCGAAGGGTGTAGGGCTCGAACAGCGCGCTCACGGCAGACTCCAATGCGTTCACGACGGGCGTGGCAGGTCCTCGTACGATAGGCATCGTAGTACGGCACCTGTCAAACTACGACGGGTCTCGTACAATGGGGCTGACGCAACCGCAACACCACAACCGCAACGCACCCGCCACCCCCGTCCGCACATCGGGCCGAACGAAGTGGAGCCGCCGTGACGACCGCCGCACCGAGCAGCAGGGCGCTTGCTCACCCCACGCGCGACGAGATCCGCCTGGAGTCGGTGCTGCACGCGCTCGCCGATCCGATGCGTCTGCGGGTGGTGCGGGAGCTGGCGGCCGAGGAGGGCGAGGACGCCGAGCTCGCCTGCTCGCACTTCGTCCTGCCGGTCACGAAGTCGACCACCACGCACCACTTCCGCGTGCTGCGCGAGAGCGGCGTGATCCGGCAGATCTACCGGGGCACCGCCAAGATGAGCGCGCTGCGCCACGCCGACCTGGATGCACTCTTCCCCGGCCTTCTCGACAGCGTCCTCGCGGCGGCCGCCCGGCAGGACGACCGGCTAGGTGACGGGGGCTCCGACGGGGCCGGTGGCCTCGGGGGCCTCGGGGGCTGAACTCCCGCTTCCCGGAAGGTGGTTGAACAGCAGGTTGAGGGCGATCGCCGTGATGCAGCCCGCGCTGATCCCGCTGTTCATGACCGTCTGGAACCAGTCGGGGAACTTCGTGTAGATCCCGGGGACGCCCACCGGGAGCACGCCCACCGCCACCGAAACGGCGACGACCGTCAGGTTGTGGTTGCCGGTGAAGTCGACCCGGGCCAGGGTCCGCACGCCGCTCGCCGCGACCGTACCGAACATGACCAGGCCGGCGCCGCCGAGCACCGGCGCCGGGATCGCGGCGACGACCGCGCCCAGCTTGGGCAGCAGGCCGAGCAGCACCAGGATCCCGCCCGCCGTGGCGACGACCCAGCGGCTGCGCACCCGCGTCATGCCCACAAGCCCGACGTTCTGCGCGAACGCGGTGTACGGGAACGTGTTGAACACGCCGCCGAGGACCGTGGAGAAGCCGTCCGCGCGCAGGCCGTCGGCCAGGGAGCGCGGCCGGACGGGCCGTCCCGTCATCTCGCCCACCGCGATGAAGTCGCCCGTGGTCTCGGTCATCGTCACCAGGGCCACGATCAGCATCGACACGATCGCCGCGCCGTGGAACGTCGGCGTACCGAAGTGGAACGGCGTGCTGATCCCCACCCAGTGCGCGTCACCGACACCCCCGAAGTCCGTGAAACCGGTGGGTACGGCGACGGCCGTGCCGACGACCATGCCCACGAGCACGGCGACGCGGCTCAGGAACGGCGGCGCGAACCGCTGCACCGCCAGCACCACCAGGAGGACGAACGCCGCGAGCGCGACGTTCTTCGGGGCGCCGAAGTCCTTCGAACCCGCGCCGCCCGCAACCCAGTTGCCCGCCACGGGCAGCAGCGAGACACCGATGATCAGGATGACCGTGCCGGTGACCAGCGGCGGGAAGAAGCGCAGCAGCCTCCCGAAGACCGGCGCGAGCAGCATCATCGCGAGCCCGGCGACGATCACCGCCCCGTAGATCGCGGGAAGCCCGCCGCCCGTCGTGCCGATGAGCACCATCGGCGAGACCGCCGCGAACGTACAGCCCTGGACGATCGGCAGCCGGACGCCGAACCGCCACACCCCGACGCACTGGATCAGCGTCGCGATGCCGCACACCAGCAGGTCCGCAGTGATGAGATACGCGAGGTCGGCGGGCGACAGCTTCATCGCGCCGCCCACGATCAGCGGCACGGCCACCGCGCCCGCGTACATGGCGAGCACGTGCTGAAGCCCGAACACGGCCAGTTGCCGCACGGGCGGCACCTCGTCGACGGGGTGGACGGACGGTGGGGCGGCCGGGGCTGCCATGGGCACTCCAAGGGCTGACGGAACGCGAACGCGCAGGCAAATGCGGGTGCGGGGGACGAGGCGGACAGCACGAGACCGTATGGGGCTTAAACGTTTTGTTGATTTCATGACTATTGCCGGGATGTGTCGCCCCTCCCGGGTGCCACACGACAGTGCGTATCGCTGCTCGGACGCTACGTCGCCCCGTCGCGGGCCGCCGCCAGCAGGCCCGCCCAGTCCGGGATCTTCACCGGGCCGCGCCCCAGGGACCGGCCCAGCTCCGCCTCCGCGCGCTCGATCGCGAGCCACCCGGGCCACTCGACGGCGGCGCAGCCCGCAGCGCGAAGGCCGGGGAGAGCGTCATCCGGAACGTCCCGGGCGGCAAGCGCTGCGGCGTCGTCGAGCAGCGACTGCGCGGTCTCCTTGGCGCACGGGCGGTTGGTGCCGATCACTCCCGTCGGGCCGCGCTTGATCCAGCCCGCGACATACTCGCCGGGCGAGACCTCGCCGGCCCGAAGGACGCGCCCCTCGCGATGCGGCACGGTCCCCGTGGCCGCGTCGAACGGCAGCCCGCCCAGGGGCACTCCGCGGTAACCGACCGAGCGCAGGACGAGCTGCGCGTCGATGTCGTCGAAGCGGCCGGTGCCGGTCACACCGCCCGAGCCGTCCGGCGCGGTGTGCTCGAACCGCACGCCCGACACCCGGCCCGCCGCCCCCTCCAGGAGCGCCACGGGCCGCTGGAAGAAGCGCAGATGGATGCGGCGGGGGAGACCCGGCGACTGGCGCTCGGCCCAGCCGCGCAGCACCTCGACGTTGCGCCGGTTCGCCGCCGGGAGCCCCGACGGGTCGAGGTAGCCGGGGTCGAGCGCCAGCTCGGCCGGATCCACGACCACTTCGACCCCGGGCAGTGTGCCGAGCTCACGCAGCTCCTTGGTGGTGAACCGGGCCTGCGAAGGGCCGCGCCGCCCCACCATGTACACGTCCCGCACCCGGCTGTCGGCCAGTGCGCCGAGCGCCGCCTGCGGCATGTCGGTGGGCGCCAGCTCGGCCGCGCCACGGGCCAGGATCCGGGTGACGTCCACGGCGACGTTCCCCACGCCGATGACGACGGCCGACTCCACGTCCCGTACGAACGCCTCGGTCACCGCGTCCGGATGCGCGCTGTACCAGGAGACGAAGTCGGTCGCCGACCAGCTGCCCGGCAGATCCTCGCCCGGTACGCCCAGATGGCGGTCGGTGGCGGCGCCCACGCAGTACACGACCGCGTGGTACATCTCCAGGAGCCGGTCGGGCAGCAGGCCGGGGCCGACCTCGACGCCGCCAACGAAGCGGACGCGCTCGTGCTCCAGGACCGTGCGCAGATTGTTCTGCAGCGACTTGATCTTCTCGTGGTCCGGTGCCACGCCGTAGCGCACCAGGCCGTACGGGCAGGGGAGCCGGTCGAGGACGTCCACATGGACATCCGGCACCCGCTCCTGCTGGACCAGGCTTTGCGCGGTGTACACCCCGCTCGGCCCCGACCCCACAACGGCGACGCGCAGCACGGCGGACTCCTTCCGCAGGCCGACGGACTTCCAGCATGACACCGAGGGGGCCGGGCCGGGAGGGTGTGACGCGCACGGAGCTCACCCGACCGGCGTCACGACATCTTCCGCATGCGCCCGATCTCGGCCGTCTGCTGCGCGATCACGTCGTTCGCCATCTCCTCGACCTGGACGTTGTTCCCCTCGGACAGCACATCCGTGGCCATGGTGACCGCCCCGGTGTGATGCGTGATCATCAGCTTCAGGAAGAGGTCGTCGAAGGCCGCGCCGTGCGCCGCGCGCAACGTCTTCAGCTGCGCCTCGGTCGCCATCCCCGGCATCGCCTCGTGCCCGTGGTGCCCGCCGCTCTCGCGTTCCCTGCCGTGGGAGTTGAGCCATCCCTCCATGGCCCCGACCTCCGGCCCCTGCGCCGCTGCGATGCGCTCCGCGAGCCGCTTGACCTGGCCCGACTTGGCGCGCTTCGGGGCGAGTTCGGTCATCTGCAGGGCCTGCGTGTGATGCGCGATCATCATCTGCGCGTAACTGAAGTCGGCCGAGTTGGGGCTGTCGTCCGGCTTGCGCTTCTTCGCGTCCTGGGCCGACAGCGTCTCGGCGCCCTCACCCGGCTTGCCCGGCGCGATCACCGAAGGCCCCTGCTGTGCACGGGAGTTGGTGCCACCGCCTCCACCGTCCGACGCCGTGTCACAGCCGCCGAGTACGAGCGCGGCGACCGCGACCGTCAACGGCAGAACAACTTTCATGACGAGTACGTTGCCATCTGTTGATCTGTGCATGATGAAGACGATACTCGGGGGGTCCGTGCTCCGCTCCCGCATGAACGGGGGAGGCGGGGAAGTCCTCGATGAGGGAGACAGCAGTGACCCTGTTGAACGAGTCCCGAACGCGCCGCAGACGCCTGGGAGTTGCCGCGACAGCGGCCGGACTGCTGGCCGCGCTGCTCATGGGCGGGCCGGCGGCGGCGACCCCCGACCCGGGCGACGCCCCGGCCAAGACCGAGCGGCTCTCGAAGAGCGTGGCGGCCGACACCCGGGCGGCGATCGCGAACGGCGACATACCCGCCCAGGACGAGGTCGTCCACTCCGACAACATCGAACATCTCACCAACATCCCCAAGGACGTGCTGCCGGGCACCAACTCGGACCTCGCGTTCCAGGGCACGTACGCCTTCGCGGGCAACTACGACGGCTTCCGCATCTTCGACATCAGCAACCCGAAGGCCCCGAAGACCGTCGCGCAGGTCCTGTGCCCCGGATCGCAGAACGACATCTCCGTCTCCGGCGACCTGCTCTTCCTGTCGACCGACTCGTCGCGCAGCGACAACTCCTGTGCCAGCACCACCCAGCCCGCCACGGAGAAGTCCTCCTGGGAGGGCATGAAGGTCTTCGACATCAGCGACAAGAGGAACCCGAAGTACGTCGCCGCCGTCGAGACCGCCTGCGGCTCCCACACGCACACGCTGGTTCCGGAGAAGAAGAACGTCTACGTCTACGTCTCCTCGTACTCGCCGAGCGCGACGTTCCCGGACTGCCAGCCGCCGCACGACGGGATCTCCGTGATCAAGGTGCCGCGCAAGGCACCCGAGCAGGCCGCGATGGTCAACTTCCCCGTCCTGTTCCCCGGTGAGGGACCCGACGGCGGCGGCAACCCGGGCGGACCCACCAACCCGGGCGTCTCCAAGACCACCGGCTGCCACGACATCACGGTCCTGCCCTCGAAGGACCTGGCCGCCGGCGCCTGCATGGGCGACGGCATCCTGTTCTCCATCAAGGACCCCGAGAACCCGAAGGTCATCGACCGGGTCGAGGACAACACCAACTTCGCGTTCTGGCACTCGGCGACGTTCAACCAGAGGGCCGACAAGGTCGTCTTCACGGACGAGCTGGGCGGCGGCGGGGCGGCCACCTGCAACGAGGCCGTCGGGCCGAACCGCGGGGCCGACGGCATCTACGCCGTCGTCGGCAAGGGCGACCACCGCAAGCTGGTCTTCAAGAGCTACTTCAAGATCCCCCGCCACCAGGCGGACACCGAGAACTGCGTGGCCCACAACGGCTCGCTGATCCCCGTCAAGGGCAAGGACATCATGGTCCAGGCCTGGTACCAGGGCGGCGTCTCGGTCTGGGACTTCACCGACTCCTCGAAGCCGAAGGAGATCGGCTACTTCGAGCGCGGTCCGCTCACCACGGACACCCTTCAGGTGGGCGGTTCCTGGTCCGCGTACTACTACAACGGCTACATCTACTCGAACGACATCGCCAAGGGCTTCGACGTCCTGAAGCTCAGTGACCGGCGCACGGACCCGGCCAAGCGGGTCCGTGTCGGCGAGCTGAACGTCCAGACGCAGCCGGACTACTTCGGCTGAGTCTTCGGACGTCCGGAGTCGAAGAACCGGGAGAAGTCCGGAGCCCCCTCCGGGCTTCTCCCGCCGGCCGTCGCGTCGCCCGCGGTGTCGTCCGGCTGCAGTCCGAGCTCCCACGCGAGCCCGTACCGGGCGAACAGCTCCGCCCGCAGGGTCGACAGCGGCATCGGCGCCCCCGGGACCAGCGCCGTGAACACGGCGCCCATCAACTGGGAGCGCAGCAGCGGATAATCACGGTCGACGCTGAGTGAGCCGTTGCGCAGAACCGTGTCGCGCAGCAACTCGGCGAGCCGCTGCTGCTCGGGACACTGCACGAAGCCCTCGGCCTGAAGGATCCCCGCCATGTGCGTCCGCATCAGGACGGGGTGGTCGGCGGCCAGACTCAGGATCGCGTCGACGGCCCGCGCGAGACGCTCCGGCCCGTCCTCGGTGTGCGGCTCGTGCTCCAGCGCCGCCTCCAGTGTCCGGTGCATGAGGCGGTGCACCGCGGACTGGAGCAGCTGCCGCTTGCCGGGGAAGTAGTACGACACCAGCCCCCGCGCCGAACCTGCGCGGTCCGCGATGTCGCCGAGAGTCGTCGCGTCGTACCCGCGCTCCCCGACGAGCTCGACCGTCGCCTGCAGAAGCCGCTCGCGGGATCGCCGCCGCAACTCCTCATTGACCGATGCGCTGCGCGGGGACATCCTGTAACTCCTGCGTTGACTGGTTCACAGCCAGTATACTCGGAGCGTCCCTGGCAGAGGGCCCTTTGCGGAACCTTTGGCCAGGGCTTCCGGGCGTATCCGGCGACGCGGGGGATCGTCGGATACGCCTGGCCTCATCGGGCCGGTGTCCGGACGGCGTCGGCGCCGTCCGGACACCGGCATCGCTGGTTTAGGGGCCATCCGTCGAGGGGCCATCCGACCTGCCCCCTCATTTGCCGCTTGGGCTGGCTGGCACTGGGCGAAGTAACTCGCCCACCGGCTCGCCGAGGCGCGGGGCCGCGGACGCGGTCGCGGATCGGGCCCGTGGGTGGTCACGTGGGTGATCGCGTGGCCGGGAAAGAATTGGACGGGGTGACGCTCGGGCTTGTAGCTTGCGCTGGAACGTGACACCGCCCGAGGAGGTGAGACCCATGAACGCAGTATCGACGTGGGTGCTCCCCCTTCCCGTCACGGCCGGCGATTGACGTAGGCATCGCCGGGAGCGCCTCCACAACAAGGCACTCCCGAAAGGCAACACCTATGGACTCTCCGCAGTTCACCACTGAGCCGTCGTCGAAAGATGAGGTCGGGCGCGACCTCACCGTGAGCGACGTCTCCGGACTCCGGTCGCCGGCCTCCGGCGCCGATGGCGTGCCCCTCATGTTCGACGTGATCATTGCCGGGTGCGGGCCGACCGGCGCGATACTGGCCGCCGAACTACGGCTGCACGATGTGCGGGTACTCGTTCTGGAGAAGGAGACCGAGCCCGTGTCGTTCGTCCGCATCGTCGGTCTGCACATGCGCAGTCTCGAGCTGATGGCAATGCGCGGGCTGCTGGATCGCCTGCGCGAACACGGAAGACAGCGTCCGGCCGGCGGGCTCTTCGCCGCCATCGACAAGCCCGCGCCCCAAGGCATGGATTCCGCGCACGCCTATCTGCTGGGCATCCCGCAGCCCGTTGTCGTTCGCCTGCTCGAAGAACATGCGACCCAACTGGGTGCGCAGATCCGGCGCGGTTGTGCGGTGGCCGATTTCGAGCAGGACGACGAGGGCGTGACCGTCGAGCTGGCCAGTGGGGGCACCCCCGCCAGTGAGGGCGTAGCCGGCGGGGGAGGCGAACGGCTGCGTTCGCGCTATCTCGTCGGCTGTGACGGGGGGCGCAGTACCGTGCGCAAACTCCTCGGCGTCGGCTTCCCCGGTGAGCCCTCACGGACCGAGACGCTGATGGGCGAGATGGAAGTGGGTGTGCCGCACGAGGAGATCGCCGCCAAGGTGACCGAAATCGGCGAGACCAATAAGCGATTCTGGCTCAGGCCCTTCGGCGAAGGGCCATACAGCGTCGTAGTTCCCGCCGCAGGAGTCAGCGATCGGGCGGAGCCACCCACCCTCAAGGATTTCAAACAACAGCTGCGCACCATCGCCGGTACCGATTTCGGCGTGCACTCCCCGCGCTGGTTGTCCCGCTTCGGGGATGCCACCCGGCTCGCCGAACGCTATCGGGTCGGGCGGGTGCTGCTGGCCGGCGATGCGGCGCACATCCATCCACCCACCGGCGGTCAGGGCCTCAACCTGGGCGTTCAGGACGCATTCAACCTCGGCTGGAAACTGGCCGCGCAAATCCGCGGCTGGGCGCCGAAAACACTCCTGGACACCTACCAGGCCGAACGCCGTCCGGTCGCCGAGGACGTGCTGGACAACACCCGCGCCCAGATGGAACTGCACTCCACCGAGCCGGGCCCGCAGGCCGTGCGCAGGCTGCTCACCGAACTGATGGACTTCGACGAGGTGAACCGCTATCTCATCGAGAAGATCACCGCGATCGGAATCCGCTACGACTTCGGCGAAGGCCCCGACCTGCTCGGCCGCCGCCTGCCCGACCTCGACGTGAAACACGGCCACCTCTACGGTCTGCTGCATCGTGGCCGCGGCCTGCTGCTGGACCGCACCGAACGCCTGACCGTCGGCGGCTGGTCGGACCGGGTCGATCACCTCGCGGACCCCACTGCCGCACTGGATGTTCCCTGCGTCCTGCTACGCCCCGACGGCCACGTCGCCTGGATCGGCGACGATCAGCAGGACCTGGACGACCACCTCTCCCGCTGGTTCGGCCGGCCCGCCAACTGATTTCGCCCGCACAAAACCGACAAGGTTGCCTCCGAACAGGCGAATGACCTGGAACCTGCGCATCCGTCAGACGGCCTTGTCGGGCCCGTGTCCGGACGGCGCCGACGCCGTCCGGACACCGGCGCCGCTGTTCACGACGCCATCCGACGGGACAGTGCCACGACCGGGACCGGTCGGTCTCACCAGAAGAAGACGTGGGTCCGACCCGATGGGAGCTCGCCGTCGGTCAGATCGGCGCACCGTAGGTCACCGAAGGCGTGGCGTACGGACGCAGGATCATGAGCGAGCCTTCCAAGGTCGCCACCATGGCAAAGGGGAACCGGTCGAGCTCAAGACAGAGCGCAACGTCATCGCGATGGACCCCTTGACGCACACCCTCCGTCAGTTCGGCAGCGGCGCGTGAACCGGCGGCGCGGCGGAGGAATCCAGCAGCATCCGTCTCAGCCTCGGTGACCCTCCGGGCGATGTATTGAGCACAGGCCAGATCTTCATCGGCCTGCCCGTCTTCGCCAGTGACCACGAACGTGACGCTGTCACTCTCGCGTGTCCGCAAGACCCGAGCCGTCGCCTCCGCCACCACGAAGCCGGCGCACAGCACCAGCGACGCCCCTTTGACCGCAAGGGCGCCGACTGTCCCAGCAGTGGTTTTCTGCACAACAGTCCGTCCGCCAAGGTCGATGGACCTCAGCAGGCCCGGCGAGTTGACGGCGTCGAACCCGGGCGCGGGCGGACCGTCTTTGAGCGCCACCCAATCCGGGTGGCGGGCCTTGAGCGCCCGGGCTTCGTCCAGCGACTCGGCAAGAACGATCTTTTCCGCCCCCTGGGCGAAGGCCCAGGCGGCCACGGTGAAAGCACGCATGACGTCGACCACGACCGCCACGGACGGGGCTTCGGCCAGATCAGCGATTCCAAGGAAACGGGCGTCCATTCCGGTCATGATCGCCCACGCCTGGCCCGAGGCAGCCAGAGAGTGATGCAGGCCACATGGGCGGTCTCGGAATGCGACACTGCCGGGCCCTGTGCCGGCGCCGTCCGGACATCCGCCCGGTATGGGATTCCGGTCCGGCCGCGGCGCCGAAAATCCCCGCCGCGGCGGGGACCTCCCGGGCACACTGGCCCGATGCCGCAGCTGATCGCTCCCGACGTCCGCGTCCACGCCTCCTTCCTCGCCGCCATGGACGAGGCCCGCGACGAGGGCCACGGCGGCCCCGACGACGACTCCACCGCGGGGCTCAGCCTGCGCGCGTACGGAGGCACCTGGCAGGACCCGGCCGTCTTCGCCGAATACGTCGCCCGCATGCGGCTCACCCACGGACCGCGCAGCGTCCTGCAGTACGACGTCGAGTGCACGACCCTCTGGTACGTCGACGGGGACACCTATCTCGGCCGCCTCGCGATCCGCCACCGCCTCACCGAGGCCTGGCTGCGCGACGGGCACATCGGCTACGACGTACGGCCCGGTGCCCGTGGCCGCGGACACGCCATCGCGATGCTCCGCGCCGCTCTCCCGCTCGCCGCGCGCCTGGGCGTCGACCCGGCGCTGATCACCTGCGACACGGACAACACCGCCTCCCGCCGCGTCATCGAGTCCTGCGGCGGAGTACGGGACGAGTCGGGCGAGGACGACGGGGTGCTGCGGTACTGGGCGCCCACCGGATCCGGATCGCACACCGGGCGAACGCTCCCTACAGTGGGCAAGGGGTGACGGGCAGGCCACCTAGGAGGCGTACCGACATGGATCAAGAGCAGATCCTGGCCCGGATCACGGCGATGGTCGACGACGAGAAGAGGCTCCGCGCGTCGCTCGCCTCCGGTGAGATCGACGGTGCGACCGAGCAGGAGCGGCTGGCCGCCGTGGAGCGCGAGCTCGACCAGTGCTGGGACCTGCTGCGCCAGCGCCGGGCCAAGACCGAGTTCGGCGAGAACCCCGACGAGGCGAGGGTCAGGCCCGAGTCGCAGGTCGAGGGCTATGAGTCGTGACGGCCGCATTCTGACGGCCTGGTTTTCGACGGCCCGGTCCTGATGGCCAGATCCTGGTGGGTCAGCTGCTCGCTGTGAGCCGTTCGTACGCCGTCACGGACCCAGTCACCGTCAGCGCTCCGAGCAGCCAGCCGCCGAGTACGTCCGAGGGCCAGTGCACGCCGAGCCACAGCCGCGTGAGGCCGACGCCGACGACCGACACCACGGCGAGCGCGCACGCCGTGCGCCACAGGACGCGCCCTGCGCCGTAGCGGTGCAGCAGCCAGAGAGTCAGCCCGCACACCACCGTCGCCGTCATGGCGTGCCCCGACGGGAAGGCCGCGTAGTGCGCGGAGTCCACGGGGTCGGTCCACACGGGGCGGTCGCGGCCGACAGCCGCCTTCAGGCCCTGCTGGATCAGTGTGCCGACCGCACATGTGGCGGCCACCCACATCGCGAGCCACCAGGCGTTATGGCGCCATACGAGCCAGATGACGACCACGGCGCACAGGGCGCGCATCGTCCACGGGTCCCAGAACCAGTCCGTCAGAACCCGGTTCAAGTGCGTCAGTCCGGGATCGTCGACGGCCCAGTGGTGGGCGGTGCGCGCCAGCTCGCCGTCCAGCGTCATCAGAGGGGCCCAGCGCACCGCCACCGCGATCAGCAGGAGCGCGCTGAGAGCGGCGAGCACCGCCGTCGCGTGCGCGGGCCGCGGATGCCGGGGGCGGGGCGGGGAGTCGACCGGTGCCGGGTGCATGGGGAAGATCCTCACCCATGGACGGTGCCGGTGACCATCATGCGGAGCGGACGCGTCCGGCTCGGGCCGTCGGTCAGCCCAGTGCGCGCAGGCCCGGCACGAAGGTCACCAGGAGCGGCACCACCGGTACGAGCGCGGCGGCGGCGGTCAGGCGGAGGCGCCGGGCCGGGGTGAGCCGCCGCGGCGGGGTCAGCAACCGGTGCACGCGCTGCGGCACATGGGCCAGCGGCGTGGGGCAGGGGCCGAACACCCCGCGGTCCTCGTTGAGTTCGACCAGGGCGAGGGCGATGGTCAGCCGGCCGAAGCGGCGCGACGCCATGTCGTCGGCGGACAGTTCGACCAGCCGGTGCATCTCGTTGCGGAACGCGGCGAAGACCGGAACCTGCGGGAAGCCGGTGGCCAGCGCCCCCGAGCAGTGCAGCAGCCAGTCGTGCCGCCACTGCGCGTGCCCCATCTCGTGCGCCAGGACCGCGTCCAGCTGGCGGCCCTTGAGGCGGCGCAAAGCGGCCGTGGTGATGACGAGTTGGGGCGCAGCGCCCGGGAGCCACCAGGCGTCGGGGCGTTCGCCTTCGAGGACGACGAGACGGTCGCTGCCCGGCTCCTCGCCCGGCAACAGCGGGGAACGAACCAGGAGTTCGGCGCGCCGCTGGCTGCGCCTGGCCCGCGAACGGAAGATCTCCCGGGCGAGCATCGCCGCGGTCCACAGCCCGCCGAGTGCGAGCGTCACGGCCAGCGTCGCCGCCCACCCGCCGGCCGCCCGGAGTGCGTACGCGTCGACGACGGCGTGCGGGGCGGACGCGAACACGTGGCCGCGGACGAACTGCCAGGCGGCGGCCGCGCTCAGCGTCATCGACAGGGCGCAGCACAGGAGGACACCGGCCACCACGCACTGCCACACCCACAGCGCGACCACCGGCTCGCGCTCCGGCCAGTCGGCCCGCGCGAGAAGGCGCGGGGCGACGACAGCGGCGAGGGTGCCGAGCAGCAGCAGTGCTACGGGGACCGTCATGGCCTCAGCCTATGAGCCGGGGCTACCGGAGGGTACGGGCTGTCGCGTCAAGTGACGTACGCCACGGTTTTGAGCGGGCAGTTGTCCGTAATGGAGAAGTTTCCGTGGAGGCCTGTCCGGACTACATGGTCAGGAGCATCGCGACCATGCCGATGCCCATCGAGAGACGGCACGCCTGCGCCAGCTCCGGGCGGTCGCCCCATCCGGACACCTGCGGGCCGCCCCCGGCCGCCACCGGAGCCACCGGCACCAGCCGCGCCCCCGACCACAGCACGTACCCCGCGAAGTAGAGCAGGAGCAGCCCGGTCACCAGCGGCGCGCCTGCCCCTCCGTGACCTGCGTGACCGCTCGGCGCCGCGGCCATCGCCACCGCCATGTACGCCATGGCGAACGCGCCCACCAGGTGGTGCAGATGGTGCGCGCCCGAACGGGCCGCCCACAGTGCCCGCAGCGCCGCGGCCCCGAAGACGAGCGCGTACACCACCCAGGCGGCGCGCGGAGGCGTGACCGCCGCGGCGGGTATCGCCATGAGCGCCATACCGAACCCCATGAGCGCCTCGCCGCCCGCCGTGCGGCGCTGCTCCTCGACTCTGCTGCGCATCCGCAGCAGGCAGTACGCCCCCGTCGCCGCGCACAGCGCGACGAGCAGCCAGGCGGCCGAGCCCGGTCCGTGCACGCGAACCTCCCCAGTCGAACCCCGAACCCCGAACGCCGATCCCCGAACTCCGAACGTGGAGCGCTGAACAGTGAGCACGCGAACGGCGAACGCCGTACCGCGTCGAGGACGAGATGCCCGTGCACGGCGGGGCGCAATCGAGCGCAGGGGAGCACTGGGCGCGTTCGGCAGTGCGACCGTGCGCGGGTCTTGCGCGGTCGGAGGATCGGCCGGCCCGTGGCCGGGTGTGGGCGGCACGGAAAGTTTTCAAGTAAAACACTTGCTAAACTTATCCGTATGAGCAGCTCAGTACCCCCTACGCCATCCCCCCTGTCGTCCCCGTCCCCGTCCCCGTCCCCGTCCAGGCCCCGGTCCGTCCCTCGGCTTCCGCTCGCGGGGGTGCTGCGCCTCAGCAAGCCGTCCGACATCTGGTTCAAGCCCGCGACGAGCGTCGTCGTCTCCGCGGCGGTGCCGAACCTGACACTGCTCGCCCTCGGCCGCCTCGACCTCGCCATGTACACGATGGCCGGGTCGCTGTGTGCCCTCTACGCCCACAACCTGCCGTACGCGGCACGCGCCCGGGCCCTCGCCTGGGTCGTCCTGGGCATGCTCGCGAGTCTCGCCGTGGCCCTGCTCACCGCGTCGCTGACCTCGTCGGCGGCCGTGCTCGTCGCGGTCGGCGCGCTCCTCGCCGCCGCCCAGAAGACCCTGTGCGACGCGACCCGCATCGGCCCGCCCGGCCATGTGATCCTCACTTTCATCAGCTCCGCCAGCCTCTTCGCCCCACAGAGCCTTGGGCAGATACCCGGCCACCTCGCCCTGACCGCCGGTGCGGGCGCCGTGGCCTGGCTCGTCGGCATGGCCCCCGCCCTCGTACGCCCGCACGGCCCGGAGCGGCGCGCCACCGCCCGCGCCCTGAACGCCGCCGCCGCGTACGTGAGTGCTCCTGAGAGTGCGCGCGGGCGTGCCCGCGCCGGTGCTGCCGCCGCCGTGCACGCCGCCTGGCAGTCGCTCCTCGCCACCGGAGGCCGCGGCGCCGCCCGCCGCAGCCTGGAGCGCCTGGTGGTCCGCGCCGAGGTCGCCCTCGCCGCCCCCGCCGACACCGACGCCGCACTCCTGTGCGACTGGGCCGCCGGCCTGAGCGGTACGGGCCCGGTCCCGCGCCCGGCCCGCTACGACGGCATCAGCGCCACCACACACACCAAGACCAACAACCCCACCCACACCAACGACATCGACGACGAGGTCCTCGGCATCGAGGCCGAACTCGCCTTGGGCAAGCCGTCGTTGTGGCGCAGGCTCGCCCCCGGCTCGCCTCTCCTGCCGGTCGCCCTGCGTACCGCCGTCGGCTGCGCCCTCGCCGGATACGGGTCCCTCGCCCTCGGTGTCGGCCGCCCGTACTGGGCCTTGGTCACCGCGGCCTCGCTCTATCAGGCCAACGTCACCCTCACCTGGAACCGCACCGTGCAGCGGGTGGCCGGCAATCTCGCCGGAGTGCTCGTCTTCGCCGCCGTGGTGCCCCTCGCCCACGCCGGCCAGCTCTTCGTCGTCCTGTTCTGCCTGCTCTTCAGCTTCGGCGCGGAGGCGTTCATCTCCCGCAACTACTGGCTCGGCAGCGTCTGTGTGACCCCCATGGCGCTGCTGATCACCGAGTTCGCCAGGACGCAGGAGGCCGGCGAGCTCATCACGGACCGGGTCGTGGACACCCTCGTCGGGGCGCTGCTCGGCATCGTCGCCGCCGTGATCGTCACCAACCGGCGCGCCGCCGATCGCATCGAGCTCGCCCTCGATGCGACCGACCGCGCCCGCGAGGCCGCGGAACGCGCCCTCGCCGCCCCGCGTCCGGGGCCCGGCGCCCTGGAGACCGCGCGCCGCAGGCTCGCGACCGCTCTCGTCGAACTGCGCGCCGCCGACGACACCGCGGCCGGCGAATGGTGGCAGCACGCCCTGCCCGAGGAGCGTGTGGTCGCCGCCGAGCGGGCCGGACACCGTACGCTCGCGGCGACGGTGCGACGCGGGACGCTGCGGACCGTCGGGAACCCCGAGAATGCAGACGAGCACAGGGGCGGTACGGACGCCCGGGAGAACACACGAGCATGACGACACGGAACGGCAGGGCGACGGGGGACGACACCGTCGCCGCGGTGGTGCGCCAATGGCAGACGGTCCGCCCCGACATCGACACCGGGCCCATGGAGGTCATCGGGCGGATCAACCGCTGCGCCGCCCTCCTCCAGCAGGCCGAGGACGCCCCGCTGCGCCGCGCCGGGCTGACCCGCGCCGAGTTCGACCTGCTCGGCGCGCTCCGCCGCACCGGCCACGAACTCACCCCGGGCGATCTCGCGCGGGAGACGTTCTCCTCGGGCGCCGCCGTCACCAAGCGGCTCAAGCAGCTTCAGGAGCGCGGCCTGGTCGACCGGCGCGGCGACACCCGCGACCGGCGCGTCTCCCACCTCAGCCTGACCGACGCCGGCCGCGAGCTGGTCGACGCGCTGCTGCCCGACCAGCTCGCGTACGAGAAAACGGTTCTTTCCGGCCTCGGCGACGCGGGGCAGGGTCAACTCAGTCTCCTGCTGGGCGAGTTGCTCGGTCAGCTCGAAGGCCGCCCGGGTGGTCCGCGCGCCTGATCCCGGCCCGCACCACCACCGACGCCGGTGGAGGGACGCCGCGTCCGTCGTCGCCGCCGCCGTCGTCGCCGCCGCCGTCGTCGCCGCCGTCGTCGTCGGTAGCCGTTACTCCGTCGGATCCTCCACCGCCGCCGCGAGCAACCGCCGCGTCTCCGGCTCCACGTGGTCGGCGTAGTACGCGTACAGCGCCTCACGGCCGAGCCGGGCCGCGCGCGGCGCGTCGCCGGAGCTGATCGCGTCGAGCACCTGCCGGTGATGGGTTATCGAGCGCTCCATCCAGGAGGCGGTGTCCGTGGCGCCCGCGATCTTCTCCTCGATGACCTTGACCACCGCCTCGTGCACCGCGCGGGCGCACAGTCCGAGCAAGGAGTTGCCGCTCGCCTCGGCGATGGCCCGGTGGAAGAGGGCGTCCGCCTCGCTGAAGGCGTGCAGGTTACCGTGCGACGACGCGCCGAGGCGCTCCATCCGGTCGATCTGCTCCCGCATGCGGGCCAGGTCATCGGGGGTGTGCAGGCGCGCGGCGAGCCGGTTGCTCTCCGCGTCGAGCACCATGCGGAACTGCACCAGTTCGCCGAGCGAGGCGATCCGGGAGCGGGTCAGGCGGCTCAGGGCCTGGCTGAGGTTGTCGGGGGAGACGCCGAGGACCTCGGCGCCGAGCGGGTCGCCGGGCCGTGAGCGGATCAGGCCCGCCGTCTGGAGCACGCGCAGGGCCTCGCGGACCGTGGAGCGGCCCACGTCGAAGCGCACGACGAGTTCACGCTCCGCCGGGAGCCTGGAGCCGGGCGGCAGGTCGCCGCTGAGGATGCGCTCCTCGATCTGCTGGGCCACCCGCTGGTAGGCGCGGACCGGCTTCACCGGCTGGAAGAGATCGTCGTCGGGCGCCATGTGCCTCTCCGTGTCGGGCCGTTGCACCGGAGTGAATCCATGATCCGGCCATTGACCCGGGCGTGAACGTGGGGGCAGAGTACGGGAAATCAACTGGTCTGACCAGTCGACTGGCCTCGTGGCCAACCGACTTGGAGGTTCCATGCGTTCCCGCTCAACAGCCCTGCCCGTCCCCGTGACCGACGCCGAGGCCGCGGTCGCCCTCACCCAGGAACTCGTGCGGCTGCGCACCGTCAACGCCGCGGGAGCCACCGAGGTGGAGCGCCCCGCCGCCGACCTCGTGCAGCGGCTCTTCACCGAGTTCGGCTGGAAGTACGAGGTGGTCGAGGTCGTCCCCGGGCGGCCCAACACCGTCGCGGTGGTCGAGGGCGGCGGCGGGGACGGCCCCACGCTCATGTTCGAGGGGCACATCGATGTCGTGACTGAGGGCGACACGGACGACTGGACCGTCGATCCGTACGGCGCCGAGATCCGCGACGGAAAGCTCTGGGGGCGCGGCTCCGCCGACATGAAGTCCGGTGTCGCCGCCATGATCTACGGAGTCCGTGGCCTTCAGCTGGCCGGCCCCTTCCCCGGCAGGATCGTCGTCGGCGTGCTCTGCGACGAGGAGGGGCTGATGCTCGGCGCGAAGGCGTTCGCCGCTTCTGAGCTCGCCCGCGAGGTCGACGGAGTCATCGTCTGCGAACCCGAGGGCTACGAGGTGTGCACCTCGGCGCGCGGTGGGATCCGCCTCCGTCTCGACCTGCACGGCGTGATGGCCCACGGCGCCATGCCGCAGGAGGGCAGAAGCCCGATCGTCGCCGGCGCCCGCATCGTCGAGGCGCTCGCCGGCGTGCAGGAGTGGGCCGAGGAGCGCTACGGCGAGCACCGCCACGCCGGCCGCGTCACCGTCACACCGACCGTGCTGCTCGGCGGCGACCCCGACCAGCTCAACGTGATCCCCGCGCACGGCGTAGTCGGCATCGACGTACGAACGATCCCCGGCACCGACCACGCCGAACTCATCGACCGCGTAAGGGAGTCGGCGGAACAGGCGGCCGCCGGCGTCGGGGTGGGCGTCGACCTCACCGTCGTCGACGACCGGCCCGCCATCGAGATCCCCGAAGACCACCCCGTGGTCACCGCCCTCGTCGACGCCCACTGCCAAGTACACGGCGAGGCGCCTCCGTTCGGAGCCGTGCCCGGTACCACCGACGGCACCATCCTGACCCGCGACGCCGGCCTGGCCACCGTCGTCTACGGCCCCGGCGGCAAATGGATCGCGCACCAGGCCGACGAGTACGTCGAGGTGCGCGAGATCGCCGAGTACACCCGCGTGTACGCGGCCGCCGCGCGGGCCTTCCTCACCGGCGGCACGGACGGGGGAGTGGCGCGATGACGTATCCGCGAGAACTGCCCACGGGCCTGCCGGTCGGCGACGTCTGGGTTGCCGCGCCGACACGACAGCCCGTCGTCTTCCCTTACGACGGCAGCGAGTTCGCCTCCGCGCCCGTCGGCGACGCGGACCTCGCTCGGCGCGCCGTCGAGCACGCCGCCGGGCTCCGCAAGCAGGTCGCCGCCCTGTCGGCGCGGGTGCGGCGGGACGTGCTCGCCGGTGTCGCGGCCGACCTGGAACGCGTCTCGTCCCGGATGGCGGAGCTGCTCGTCCTGGAGACCGGGAAGCCGCGTGTCGACTGCGACATCGAGATGCAGCGCGCCGTCGCGACCTGGCGGGCCGCCGCCGACGAGGTGGCCCACCTGCACGGCGAGACCGTCCCGCTGGACCTCCAGGCCTCCGGCGACGGCATGTTCGGGTTCTGGACGCGCAGGCCCATCGGGGTCGTCGTCGGCATCGCCGGCTTCAACTATCCCGTACTCCTCGCCTCCCACAAGATCGCACCGGCGTTGGCGGCGGGCTGCCCGGTGATCGTGAAGCCCGCACCGGCGACCCCGCTCGCCACCCTCTGGCTCACCCACCTCGTCCGCGAACGCCTCGCCGAGGCGGACGCGCCGCCCGGAGCGGTCCAGCTCGTCACCGGTGACACCGAGGTGGGCCGCACCCTCACCACGCACCCCGAGGTCGCGGCGGTCTCCTTCACCGGCTCCGCCACGGTCGGGCACCGCATCGCGCGCGACGCGGCGCCACGCAAGGTCGTCCTCGAACTCGGTTCCAACGCGGCGCTCGTCGTCGCGGCGGACGCCGACCTCGACGCGGCCGCCGACGCCGTGGCCCGAGGCGGCTTCTACGCGTCCGGGCAGGCCTGCATCTCGGTCCAGCGGGTCATCGCCGTGGAGGAGATCGCCGGCGCCCTGGAGAAGAAGATCGCCGAACGGCTGCCCGACGTCGTGGTCGGCGACCCGCGCGACACCGGCACCCGCGTCTCCGCCCTCATCGACGAAGCCGCCACCGAACGCGTCCTCGACTGGATCGGGCGGGCCAGGGCGGCCGGCGCCCGGGTCGTCGCGGGCGGCGGCCGCGCGCACGCGAGGTGCCTCGCCCCGACGCTGCTCGCGGACGTCCCCGACGGCGAACCCGCCTGGGACGAGGAGGTGTTCGGGCCCGTCGTGTGCCTGCGCACGGTCCCCGGCCTCGACGCGGCGTACGACCTGGTCAACGCGAGCCGGTACGGGCTGCACGCCGCGGTCTACACCCGCGACCTCGGCGCCGCGTTCCGCGCGGTCGACGCACTCGACGTCGGCGGCGTCGTCATCAACGAAGTCCCCGGCTACCGCAGCGACATCGCCCCGTACGGAGGCGTCAAGGACTCCGGCACCGGACGCGAAGGGCCACGGTTCGCTATCGAGGAGCTGACGGTCACGCGGATGGCCGTCATCCGCCCCTGACGGATCACCTCAGCAGACAGAAAGGCAGCAGCACTTCATGGATTACGCGAATCTGTTCCGGCTCGACGGCAGGCGCGTCGCGGTCGTCGGTGGCGCGGGCGGCATCGGCCGTGAGGCCGTCCGCGCCCTCGTCGCCCAGGGCGCCGACGTCGTGGTCGCCGACCGGGACGAGAAGGGCGCCGAGGACACCGTCACCCTGGCCCGCGCGGACGCGGACACGGACGCGGACCGGGCCGGCACGGCGTCCGCGTACGCTCTCGATGTCCTCGACCCCGAAGCGATCCGCGCCGCCGCCGACGCCTGGGGCCCCCTCGACGCGCTCGTCGTCACCGTCGGCGCCAACGTCCGCAAACGCATCGCCGACTACACGCTCGACGAGTTCGACCGCGTTATCGCCCTGAACCTGCGGGCCTACGTCAGCCTCGTCCAGGCCTTCGCCCCCGGCATGGCGGAGCGCGGCCGCGGCAGCGTCGTCGGCTTCGCCTCCATGCGGGCCTTCCAGGTGGAGCCGGGACAGAGCGTGTACGCCGCGTCGAAGGCCGGCCTCATCCAGTTCCTGCGCACCGCCGCCGCCGAATGGGGTCCGCAGGGCGTGCGGTTCAACGCCGTCGCCCCCGGCGTCGTCCGCACCCCGCTCACCGACCAGATCGCCGCGGACCCCGCCTGGTACGAGGCCTACGCCCAGGCCTCCGCGCTCAAGCGCTGGGCCCGCGCCGACGAACTCGCCGGTGCCGTCGCGTACTTGGTCTCCGACGCGTCGACGTACGTCACCGGCGGCGTCCTGACCGTCGACGGCGGCTGGACCGCGGTCGACGGCCGCTACGACCCCGCGCTCTGAACAACCCCGCCGCCCTTCCCCCTCCCCGGACCGCCCACCCCTCAAGGAAGTTCATGCCCCCCACAGACGCAGCCGACGGCCGCTCCCCGGAACCGGAGCTGGACCCGCACGTCGCCGACCCCCTCGAAGGATTCCCCACCCTCAGCGGTCAGACCCGCCGCTCCCTCTGGATGCTGCTCGTGCCCGTCGTCCTCTACGGCGCCGCGCCCTTCGTCGCCAACCGCATCGAACCCCGCGTCCTGGGCGTCCCGTTCCTGCTGGCCTGGGTCATCGCCGCCACCGTCATCAGCCCCGTCGCCATCTGGCTCGTCGCCCGCTTCGACCCCGCGTACCGCACCGGCGCCGTCGAACCCGTCCCCGCCGACGAGGGAGGCACCCGATGAGCGGCTCCGCGACCGTCGCGACGACCGTGTTCGCCCTGGCCATGGTCGCCACCATCCTGATCGGCGTGCTCAGCGCGCGCGGCCGGTCCAAGGGCCTCGCCGAGTGGTCCGTGTCCAGCCGCGGCCTCGGCGTGATGTTCATCTGGCTCCTCATGGCCGGCGAGACGTACACCAGCTTCTCGTTCCTCGGGACCGCCGGCTGGTCGTACTCCTTCGGCGCGCCGATCCTCTACCTCGTCGCCTACCTCACCGTCGGCTTCGCCGTCGCCTACATCGTCGGCCCCGCCCTGTGGACGTACGCCTCCCGGCACAGCCTCATCTCGATCGCCGACATCGCCGAATTCCGGTTCCGCTCAAGGCCGTTGGGGATCCTCGTCGCCGTCGTCGGGACCGTGTTCCTCGTGCCGTACATCCAGGTGCAGATCCAGGGCATGGGCGTCGTCGTCAACGCCATGACGTACGGGAGCGTCGACCTGAACGTCGCCGCCGTCATCTCGTTCGTCGTCGCCGAGGTGTTCATCCTCGTGTCGGGGCTGCGCGGCTCCGCCTGGGTGAGCGCGCTCAAGGACGTGCTTGTGATCCTCGCGGTCGTCTTCCTCGCGGTCTACATCCCGATGCACTACCTCGGCGGATTCTCCGACTTCATGCAGCGCATGGTCACCGAGAAGCCCGAATGGCTCACGTTCCCCGGCCACGCGTCCGGCGGGCGTAGCGCAGCCTGGTTCCTGAGCACCGTCGTCCTCAACGCCGTCACCATCACCATCTTCCCGACCACCGTGGCCGGTTACCTCAGCGCCAAGAGCCCCAACGCGCTGCGGCGCAACGCCCTGCTGCTGCCGTGGTACCAGCTGCTCCTGTTCGTGCCGATGATGGTCGGCGCCACCGCGCTGTTCGTGCTGCCGACCCTCGGCAACCCCGACCTCGCCCTGTTCCGCCTGGTCACGGACTCGCTGCCGTCGCCCGTCGTGGCGGTCATCGGCGTCGCGGGCGCCCTGTCGGCGATCGTGCCGATGAGCGTCTTCATGCTGTCCATCGGCACCTTGTGGGGCAAGACCGTCCTGGGCGGCGGCAACGGCGCCGACCCGCGCCGCCCCCGGCCGGCCGTCACCGACGACCACGACTTGCGCACCAAGCGCCTCTCGCAGGCGGTCTGCGTCCTCGCGGGCCTCGTCGCGCTCGGCGGCAGCCTCTTCTACCCCAACACGCTCGTCCAGCTGTCCGTCCTGCTCCTACGAGGGCCTGGCCCAGCTCGTGCCCGTCGTGCTGCTCTCCCTGTTCTGGCGGCGCATGACGGCCCGCGCCGGGGTGTCCGGCATGCTCGTCGGGCTCGCCGTGATGACGGTGTTGTGGGCCAGTGACAACGACCCGTGGCACGGGGTCAACGGCGGCATCATCGCGCTGGCCGCGAACCTCCTGGTGACGTTCGCGGCCACCCGCGCGACGCCGGACCCGAGCACCCCCGCCCCGCCACGGCCCACCGCCCCGGCCACCTCGGCGACCCAGGCGAAGGAGTCCTGATGACGCCGAAGCCGGGAGTATCCACGAATGGACGAATGGACTCCGATGATGACGGTGACATACCGGTGAACCCTCGAACAGCGACGGACTTCGAAGTCTCCGGTCTCACCGGCCCGGTGCAGATCCTCGTCGACCAGTGGGGCGTCCCCCACCTCTACGCCGACTCCCAGGACGACCTGTTCCTGGCGCAGGGCTTCAACGCGGCCCGCGACCGCCTCTTCCAGCTCGACCTGTGGCGCCGCCGCGGCCTCGGCCTCCTGTCCGAGGTGTTCGGCGCGCGCTACGTCGAACACGACCGCGCCGCCCGCCTGTTCCTCTACCGCGGCGACATGGCCGAGGAGTGGAGCGCGTACGGCGAGGACACCGAACAGATCACCACGGCGTTCGTGAACGGCATCAACGCCTACGTATCCCTCTGCCGCCGCGACCCCTCCCAACTCCCGCCGGAATTCGCCATGCTGGGCTACGAACCCGGGCACTGGGACCCGTCGGACGTCGCCCGGATCCGTAGCGGCGGACTCCAGTACAACCTCCACGACGAGGTCGCCCGCGCCCTCACCCTGCGCGACCACGGCACCGGCGTGGAAGACCTGCGCCGCCGCCGCGAACCCGCTCCGCACCACCTCACCGTCCCCGATGGCCTCGACCTGAGCGTCATCCCGGACGACGTGCTGCGCGTCTACGACCTCGCGACGGTCCCGCCCTGGCCGGACGCCGCCGCCCTCCACGGCATCGACGGCTCCAACAACTGGGTGCTCGCGCCGTCCAGGACCGCCACCGGCCGCCCCATCCTCGCGAACGACCCGCACCGCGCGGTCACCCTGCCCGCCCTGCGCTACATCGCGCACCTGACCGCACCCGGCATCGACGTCATCGGCGCGGGCGAGCCCGCCCTGCCCGGCCTCTCCATCGGCCACAACGGGAACATCGCGTTCGGGTTCACGATCTTCCCGATCGACCAGGAGGACCTGTACGTCTACGAGACCGACCCCGACCACCCCCGCGCCTACCGCTACCAAGGCCGCTGGGAAGCCATGACCCGCGTCATCGAGACCATCCCGGTCAAGGGCGGGGAACCCGTCGAGACCGAGCTGTGGTTCACCCGGCACGGCCCCGTCATCCACGAACACCCCACGCGCGACGCAGCGTTCGCCGTCCGCGCCGCCTGGCTCGGCCCCGGCATGGCGCCCTACCTCGGCAGCACGGGCTACATGCGGGCCGAAGGCCCCGACGCCTTCCTCGCCGCCCTGCGCCGCTGGGGCGCGCCCGGCGAGAACCAGGTCTACGCGGCGCCCGACGGCACGGTCGGCTGGCGCCCCGCGGGCCGCGTCCCGGTCCGCCCCAACTGGGACGGCACCCTCCCCGTGCCCGGCGACGGCCGCTACGAGTGGGACGGCTTCCTCGACCCGGACGCGCTGCCCGCCGAACGCGACCCGGAACAGGGCTGGTTCGCCACCGCCAACCAGATGAACCTGCCGCCCGGCCACCAGAACGACCGCGACACGGTCACGTACGACTGGTACGCCCCCACCCGCCACCAGCGCATCGCCGAAGAACTCGACGCGCGCGCGAACTGGACGGTCGAGGACTGCGTACGCCTCCAGACCGACACCGTGAGCCTGCCCGCGCGCCGCATCGTGCCGCTGCTCGCCGGAGTGACCAGTGACGACCCTCTGATAGGGCAGGTCATCGGCCTTCTGCGGGACTGGGACGCCGACCTCACGGCGGACTCGGCAGCCGCCGTGCTCTTCGAGATCTGGTACCGCCGTCACCTGCGCCCCGCCGCCTTCGGCAAGACGCTGCGCGGTCTCGTCCCGGAGGCCGAACACGCGGCGGCCCTCGCCCGGATCCTGCCGCCCGACGACCCCACCTCCGACCCCCGCGTCGACCTGGACCTGCTCACCGGAGAGGACACCGCCCTCGAACCCGGCGACCTCCTCACCACCCTGGCCGCCACGGTCACCGAGCTCTCCGGCCTCCTGGGCCCCGACCCGGCCGCATGGACCTGGGGCGCGCTCCACCACGCCCGCGTGTACCACCCGGTGACCGCGCTCCACGACGGGCCTCAGCCGCCCTGGGCGTCCGTCGGTCCCGCCCTGCGCGGCGGCAGCGGCGACACGGTGGGCGTCGCGCCGTACGGACCCGACTTCCGCCAGACGACGGGCGCCACCTTCCGCCTCGTCGTCGACGTCGGCTCCTGGGACGACTCGGTGGCCATGAACTCGCCGGGCCAGTCCGGGAATCCGGACAGCGAGCACTACAGCGACCTGTTCGCCACCTGGGCCGCCGACGGCTCCTTCCCCCTCCTGTACAGCCGCGAGGAGGTCGAGAAGCACACGGCGCGGACGATCACTTTGCGACCGTCCGCGCCGGGCCCCGCCTGACAGCCGCCCTACGAGATCTCGGGTTCGGCCGTCGAACGGCCGAGCTCGACATCCGCCGTCACCATCGCGTGCACTTCCTCCGGCGTCAGATACGCGTCCGTCTTCTCGAAGTCCTTCAGCGTCGCGGGCCGCTGCGCCTGGAACCCCGTACGCACGAAGTCGTCACCGGCGACCGCGTTGAGCCCCCAGTTCGCCGCCGTACGGAACCGCGCCGTCCCGGTGCGCAGGGCTCCCAAGTGGTAGGCGCGCGCGACAACCTGGGCGGGCAGCCCGGTCAGCTGCACACCCAACGGCTTGGACACCGCCTGGATCCCACCGAGGTCGACCACGAGCCCCAGGTCCCTGTGCCGGTACGGGGCCGTCGGCAGGCCGTGCAGCGCGGCCGCCACGTTCTTCGCGGCGGCCCAGCCCTGCCGCATGGCGTGCTGGGCGGTCGGCGGGCAGATCGCGTCGGCGCCCTTCTCCAGGTCCGGCACGGCGGCCGCGTCACCCAGCGCGAACACGCCGTCGAGCCCCGGCACCGTCAGATCGGGCTCCACCACGAGCCGGCCCCGGTTCGTCTGCGCGTTCAGCGTCGCGATCAGCGGACTCGGCGCGACACCCGCCGTCCAGATCAGCGTGCGGCACGGCAGCACACGGCCGTCGGTCAGCGTCACCGTGTCCTCGGTCGCCTTCGCCACGGACACCCCGAGCGACACATGCAGCCCACGCCGCTCCACGATCGACAGGGCCTTCTCGCCGAGCCGGTCACCGAGCTCGGGCATCAACTTGGGCGCGATGTCGACGAGATGCCACTTGATCTGTGCCGGGTCGAGCCCGCGAAGACGCTTGGCGGCGGCGGTGGTCAGCCGTTGCAGATAGGCGGCCGTCTCCGTACCGGCGTACCCGCCGCCCACCACCACGAACTGCAGCCGCGACTCCCGCTCGGCGGGGTCCGTGCTCGCCGCGGCCAGGTCGAGCTGCGAGATGACGTGGTCGCGGATCCAGGCCGCCTCCGCGAGCGTTTTCACGCCGACCGCGTACTGGTCCACCCCGGGGATGTCGAACTGCCGCGTGACGCTGCCCGGCGTCAGGACCAGGTAGTCGTAGCGCTCCACCACCGTCTCGCCGTTGATCTTGCGTACGACGACGGCCTTCGCCTCGGGGTCCACGCCCACCGCGCCGCCCGGCACGATGCCGGTGTGCCGCAGCATGCGGCGCAGCGGCACGGCCACCGACTGCGGTGTGAGGACGCCCGAGGCGACCTGGGGAAGCAGCGGCAGGTACAGCTGATGGTCGAACGGACTGACCAGCCTCAGCTGTGCCTCGCCCGGCTTGAGGATCTTCTCCAGCTTGTGCGCGCATTCCATGCCGGCGAATCCGCCGCCGACGATCAAGATCCGAGGAGCTGCCATGTGATGTCTCTCCAGGGTCGGGCTCATCCGGACGCGAAGGGGGACCGATCTCCGGCCATCCCGCTCATCCTCTTCCGCGCGCACGTGCCGCGCACGCCGAACGAGTACTTCCGCTCGCGTACCCCGGAAGCCGCCCCCTGCATACCTCCTGCAGTCGGGATACTTCAGGCGTTGTTGGAATGGGACAAACTCTTACTTTCGGATCGGTCGACGCCTGCCCTGATGTCCCCGTCCGGACGCTGGGACGGTCATCATGAGGGCAAGTAGGTGTTATGTAGCATCTATACAATTTGGCCCGGTCCCGTGGAGCACCTGCCCACGGCGCACCGGCCGGCAGCGCCATGAGTTCACGCGCAACCTCGACGAACTCGACCCGCGCGGGGAACTGGAGAGAATACGTTCGGAGGCCGCGGAGGCTCACAGCTGGGGAGGTACGTCGCCGCCGAGGAGCGTGATCAACTGGGCCAGGCGTGCGTCGAGTTCGCGGCCGACCTCGGCGATCTGTGGCTTGCCGTAGCTGTCGAACAGCAAGCCGGGCTGGTCGACGGCGAATTTGGTGTCCCCGTCGGGGTCTGCGTAGATCAGGGCGGGCAGCGGCGCGTGCAGCACGGCCGATGCATCCTCGCGGAACGCGCGTTCGACGAGGGTGTGGTTGCCCATGAGGTACTGGGTGGCCTTCCAGAGGGATTGCGAGCCGGCCATGAGGGCGCAGATGTCGCTGCGGTAGTAACGCATGAACCCGTGAGGGCCGTTGATCTCGGCGAGTTCGAGCGCGGCTTTCCAGGAGCCCAATTGGTAGAAGCGGCTGAGATCGGCCTCCGGGACGAGGGTCTCGAAGTGCTCGCACGCCGCGTCGTAGGGACGAGGGAGCGTCACGACGAGCCTCCGGGCGGGGTGGTCGATGAAGGCGCTGTCCGTGGTCATGGCCGCACCTGTTCGTCGTCGCAGCGAACGAGCTCAACACCGTGGACATCGACCGTGATGGAGGGGGAGTTGAGGTTGACGCTGTTGTCGGGGTTGCGGCGGAACATTCGCCGTCGCGTCGGCATGACCAGCCCGTCGAAATTCTGGTGGTGGCCGGTGTAGTGGCCGACGAGGAAGCTGTTGTTGACCTCGGCGACGTAGTCCATGCGTCGTTGCAAACCGAAGGCGTCGTAGTAGAAGACCGCGTTCGGGCTGTGTGTGGCGATGCCGGGCGGGAAGCGCACCTGCAGACGCCGCCATGTCTGCCCGGCCTCGTGCCACGGTTCGATCTCGCGGGCCCGCACGCCCGGATAGGTGAAGAGGAACGGGCTGGTGAAGTAGTTCCAGAGGGCGTAGCCCAGGAAGTAGCCGAGGTGCGGAGCGTCCCAGTCGGTGTTCCGCAGCATTCCCTTGAAGGCGTCGCGGGCGGGTGCGAGGGTCTCGACCGGTTCGCCGTCGAGAGTCTGCACGGTGACGCTGTCAGTGGCAGCGTCGAAGATCATCTGCCACTCCGGGCGGGTGAACGGGGTGAACACGATGTGTTCTCTGGCCGTGTCGATCGTCAGAACCTGGTCGAAGCTCGTCCCCGGTGGCCAGCCCTTCAGCCCCCAGACCGGACCGTCGATGGAGACATCGGCCTTCAGACCACTCACGGTGTCCCAGAGTTCTCTGCCTCCGGCGGCGGCGATGGCCAGATCGAGGAGTTCAGTGCTCATGGCCTGGGTTCTCTCTCTAGCAAACACGCACGAAAACCAGTGTCTCGCAGGGGAGAGGGCATGCAACTTGACGAGCCCACAAGATCACTACGGTGACGAAGACCGGCGGCAAACACCGAGGTTCAACGGGCAACGGATGCCCTGCGGGCCGCACTCGACAGGGTTGGGCTCGGTCTTCCCTCTCTGGGCGTCGACGACGGATTCCCTGAATTAGGGCTCGGAACTTTGGGCGTGTTCGGCGGATGTGGCCATGCGGCTAGCCGCATCGCTTCGGCCAGAGGGCTGGGATGAGTGAACGCAACAGACCTCAGAAACGGCGCACTGGTCGTCGATACGGCGACGGACGAGCTAGGCCGCTTCATGGGTCGCGTCGGTGCTTACGTTCAGCATGCCGCCTCCGCGGGGGGCCGACGACCAGCGGCTCTCGGGGCGCCGGTAGGGCCGGCGAACCCAGGTTGCCAAAGGGGGTGTCGATGGTGGCGGTCGTCGCAACGGCCCCAGCGCATTCACTCCGCCGGGGCCGCCCTTCCGGATCGTCACACGTGAGAGTGCTCGATCCGTGTTCAATGATACGACTGCGGGCCGGACAGGCCGAGAGGGTGAGGGGGGCAGGCCTCGTCCCCTGGTTCGTGTGTGCAAGAGGGGCCGTGAAGGCCGTAAATACCGGGCTGAGCGGTGGACGGGCCGGCCCTCGGACAGTCCGGCTCAACCGCGTTCTTCTTCCTCGGCCTCCATGCGGCGGATTCCCTGGTGGGTGAGGGAGACCATCGCGGGTACGTTGCCCGGTTCCCAGTCGACGGTAATCAGGCCCTCGCCGGCCAGGTAGGTGCAGGCGGCGGCCAGGTCTTCCTCTGGGATGCTCAGGTCGTTCCGCAGCTTCCGCCCAGGGACTCCGAGGAGGCGGTTGCCTTCGGTGGCTTCGTAGAGGGCGGTCAGGACTCGTTCGCGGTAGACCTGCCGCTCGCGGAGGGACGCCATGGCCGAGTCCTTTCGTGCATGTGAAGGTCCGATGCTTCTCAGACTTCGTCGCCGTGGGCGCCGGTGCGCGTCGACGGTCTGCTGGTGGTGAGCCAGGAGTGGGCCGGTGCTGCGGCGGATTCGGTGTCGACGGTGAGGTGGACCCGGGTGCCGCCTTCGGGGCCGGGGTAGCTGCGCTGTTCCGCACCGGCGAAGGTATGGCGGAGTAATTCGGCGACCTTACGGGCGGCTTCGGGGGAGGCGGCAACGATGCGGATCTCGGCGTGTCCGGCCGAGGGCAGTGTCGCGGTGTCGGTGGGATACAAGGTGCCAAGTCCCTTCAGGGGCGAGCGAGGGGCCGGCGGGTGGGTCGTCCCGGGTGCCGGGAGCCCCACCCGCGGCCTTCGGTCGGAGTGGTCTGAGGTCAGGGCCAGGTACCCGTGAGCCTGCGGCTGGAGGCGGGCCCTGTCGACCTGTGGTGGCTGCCATGGCCGGGTGGCCGGCTGATGACCGGGAAGGGGTCGCTGAAGTGGTAGGCCGCGATGCGTGCGTCATGCTGGGCGTTGAGCCGGTGGATCAGGCGCAGGCCGAGCGCGATCAGGAGGGCGCCTACCGCGAGCGTGATGAGGGTCTCCATGTCGTCATCTCCGCGTGTTCCCCGGCAGGGGGATCATCCGCGCGCCGACCGGGTGCCGGAGGGGCGGCAGGGCGGACCCGCCGTCGGTCTCCCAGGCGTCCTCGCTGCTTCGGGCGTCCCGCATACGGCGGCCGGTCGCGGCTTCGTCGGACATCAGCACACCGGCAGTGAGGGCGTTGCCGGGGATGGTGGCGGCCCTCATCAGCCGGGCGGCTGCGGCGGGTTCGGTCTCGGGCGGGATCACCAGCAGGTCGCAGCGGCCGACGGTGTAGGAGAGCAGGATCATCTTGTCGGGATCCTGTTCGGTGAACCAGCCCACGTGCACGGTGTGCCCGGTGACGAGAACCTTGTGCGGGACGACGGGCCAGCGGGTGGGGTTCACCATGGCGCGCGTGATGCGTCCCCAGCGTCCTTCCAGTGCTTTGACCAGGGACGGGAGCTCGGTGGGCAGGTCGCGCGAATAAGGCCACCAGGCACCGTCCAACTGGCCGGCAAGGGTGGTCTTCGGCGTCAGGGAAAAGCGCGTCGGGAGCGGGGGAACAAGCGCCCGTGCCACTCCGCGTTCGACGGTCGTGACCATGATGCGGACCCGTCTCCGGGCCGCCCTGCAGGGCGGCCCAGTGTCTTGATCGCCGGAAACGACGTCCGCGTGGGAGCGGGTGTTCGAACTACTCCCGGTACTTTCAGCGTACTGCGCCCCGTGGCCGGACGAACGGTTTCTGACCAGGCGATTTCCGACCGGGGACACCGCCCGGCCGATGGTAGCGGGCATGATCGCGGACACGCGGAGTACCGTGAGACGACGGCGGCATCTCGCCGGCCATGAGGTGTCGGCGGCCCCGTGTAGGCAGGCGGACCACCATGGCCGAATCTGACACTCCCACCGCTCGGAAGCTCCTTCCGGACGAGATCCACCGAGCGGTGAGGCCCGGCGCGGCCCTGCTCAGGCTGCAGACGACGCACTCCCGTGAAGGCGTCCTCGACGGCGCGTGGTGGCCCCGCTCCCGGGACGTCATGACGGAGCTGCCCGCCCTGATCCAGGCGCTCACCACGCACCTCGGCCCCATCACACGGGTCGGCCTGGACACCGCCGCCTGGGAGGAGGTCCCGACTCGTATGGTCGTCGACGACTTGGTCGTGCACCTCGACTCCTTCCCCGTCGGCGACGACACCGTCCTCATCACACGCGGCGACAACGACCACTTCGCCCTCTTGGTGGTGCCGCCGGACACGACACCCGACGCGGCACGTGACGCCATGGCCCGTGCGGTCGATGCCGGTAACGTCACCCAGGCCGCCGACATCCTTGTCGCCACGCTTCCCGAACCAGCGACTGACCGCGAGGAGTCGGCATGATCCAGATCGCGGGCACCCGTGAGTGGCGAACCCACGACGCTAGGCTGAGCGAGGGCGGCTGACCTGCAAGAAGCCGCTGGGCTCCACCCCCCCCGGGCACAGGGGGCGCGAGTTCGCTGTGTCCGTAAGGCGCTCCGCTGCGCCAGAGTTCACATCCCCTCCCACTCGAAGACCGCGACCTGCGCGGATGGCCGAGCGCTTCATACCTGCGGTGGGTGAGCACGGGCAGGAGTGGGCCCGTAGCGGACTCGCAGTGGACGGAAGGACCCGTGGGGATCAGGAAGCCGGCGGAGGCTTCGTCGTGACCTGCGGACTCTGCGCTACGGGCGGTACCGCAGCGGATGGTCCGCCGGAACCTCGCAGACGACAATGTTGGTTCCGTCCGGGTCCGAGATCCACATCTCGATCAGCCCCCACGGCTCCTTGACCGGCGGCCGGAGCACCTCGACGCCGTGCGCCGTCAGCTCCTCGTGCGCGGCTGCCACGTCCGCGACCTGGAGCCACAGCTGGAGACCCGGCGACGGCGGCGCCTCCGACCGGCCGGACACCTCGAGGAAGCCGCCCCCGAGGAAGTAGACGGTGCCGCGCTCGGGCCCCGTCCCGAACTCCCGGTACACGGCGAGACCGAGCGCCCCACCGTAAAAGGCCCGCGACCGCTCGGGATCGGTGGGGCGAAGTAGCGTCCTGCTGCTCAGTACGTGAACCATGCGAACGCAGCGTAGAGGCTCGGCGTTAGGCTCGACGGCGCCCGCGCCGAAAGCCGTGCACGAGATCGGAGACCGTCCCATGTCCATCGCACCCCGCCCCACGACCGGCGACCTCGCCTTCCGGGACGCCACCGACGCCGATGTCGACGTGCTCGTCGAGCTGATCGAGTCGGCGTACCGCGGGGACTCCAGCCGCACCGGCTGGACCACGGAGGCGGACATCCTGGAGGGGCAGCGCACCGACCCGCAGGGTGTCGCCGACGTCATCAAGTCGCCGGACAGCCGGCTGCTCACCGTCGAACGCGACGGCGTGGTCGTCGCCTGCTGCCAGCTGGAGCACCGTGGGAAGCACGCCTACTTCGGCATGTTCGCCGTGAGCCCGGCCCTCCAGGGCGCGGGGCTCGGCAAGGTGATCATCGCGGAGGCGGAGCGCACCGCCCGCGAGGCGTGGGGCGTGCGCGAGATGCACATGACGGTGATCTCCGTACGCGAGGACCTCATCGCCTGGTACGAGCGCCGGGGCTACCGCCGTACGGGAGAGATGACCCCCTTCCCGTACGGCGACGAGCGCTTCGGCATCCCGCAGCGGGACGACCTGCAGTTCGAGCTGCTGGTCAAGCCCCTCGGCTGACCGGCGGCCCCACAGCGCGGCTCCCGGCCGGGGTGCGTCAGGCCGTGAAGCGGCCCGTCCGTTTGATCTCCGGGTAGTCGGTCGTCGCGCCGTCCAGGCCGAGTGCCCGCACCAGGCGCAGATCGTCCTGCGTGTTGACGACCCAGCCGATGATCCGCAGGTCCGCCTTGCGGGCGCGCTCGACGATCTCCTGCGTCAGGCGCCGGATGTTGAGGACCAGGGACGTGGCGCCGACGGCGGTGGCCCGCTCCACCACGTCGGTGCCGTAGCGGCTGGCCACCAGAGCCGTACGCACGCCCGGCACCAGCCGGGTGATCTCGGCGATGGCCTCGTCGTGGAACGAGATCACCTCGACGCGGCTCACCAGATCACGCCGCTGCAGCACGTCGGCGAGGGCACGCGCCGCGGCGACGTCCTTGATCTCGGCCTGGAGCGGCGTGGAGACGGCGTCGAGGACCTCCTCGAAGACCGGCACCCGCTCGCCGCGCCCCGCGTCCAGGGCGCGCAGCTCGGCGAGGGTCTTGTCGGCGATGGGGCCCCGGCCGTCCGTCGTGCGGTCGACGTCGGCGTCGTGCATGACGACGAGGGCGCCGTCCTTGCTCAGATGCAGATCGAGTTCGATGAGGTCGAGGCCCGCGTTCTGTGCGGCGACGAAGGACCGGAGCGTGTTCTCGGGTTCGACACCCATGACTCCGCGATGCCCGATGGTGAGGAAGTTCAAGATCGTCTCGCTTCCGTCGACGGCGGCTCGGCATCCGCGCGAGGTGGTGGAGGGGCTCGCCCGCGCGGCACGGCCGAAGCCTAACGGCCCGTCTCCACGATGGGACCGCTCCGACGCGAGGGAGTGGAGTGGTCTGCTCTGATTGCGGTGATTCCCAGGACCAGTCCGGTGATGACGGCGGCGACCAGGACGGCACGGATGCTCACGGTCAGGGCTCCAGACGGGCGCAGGGACAGGGGAGGGGCGGGGACCGGTCCGTCCTACCGCCTTCGGCAGCCTGCCGCGGGAAGCGTCACCCGTGGGTGGGCGAGTTTCCGGGCGGTTGACCGGGCACCGCGTCCAGGTCGTCCAACATGGCCTCGGCCAGCTCGACTTCGGCCGCGAGCCGCCGCTCGCTCCAGCGCAGCGCGATCTGCGGATGGGCCCACGCCTCCACCCCGTCGGCCCGCTCGAGCGCGTCCCTGACCTCCTTCAGCTCGCCCTTCGTGCGGGCCACGTGTTCCGTCACGAGGCCCCGCAGATGCTCCGGCGCGGCGAGATGTCCGAGCCACACGCGCAGCAGCACGGGGTGCTTGAGCACCGGCGCGCCGAGGCCCTGTCCACCTCCGGCCCACACCGCGAGCGCCCCTCGCCCCTCCCCGGTGATCGTGTACGTCCGCTTGGCCCGCGGCTCCGTGGTCCCGGAGTGCAGTGACGTGACGTAACCCAGTGACTCGAGGCGGCGCAGCTCGGCGTAGATCTGGCTGATCGCGGGCGACCAGTAGAAGAACCGCAGGGAGGCGTCGGCCCACTTCTTCAGCTCGTATCCGGTCCGCTCCCCGGGGAAGGACAGCAGTCCGAGGACGGCCCAGGCGGTCGGTGGTAGGTCGTCTGCCATGCGCCGCATTGAAGTGACGGGTGCCGGTCACCGCAAGACCCCGGAGCCTTTGTCATTGCCGAATACCGTCGCCGGTCTTGCCCCTTGAAGACCTGACGGTTAGTCATATACCTAACCGAAACAACGCGCGTGGCTCAACTCCCTGGAGGCAACGTGAAGTTCTCCGTCATCTTCGAGGCGCAGCTCGCCGACCCCACCGTCGAACACGAACACCAGGTCATCCACGACTGTGTGGAGCAGGCGGTCCTCGCCGAGGAGATGGGCTTCGACCGGATCTGGGCCGTCGAGCACCACTCCCTCAAGTGGTACGCGCACATGTCGGCCCCGGAGATCTTCCTGACCTGGGTCGCCGCCCGCACCAGCACCATCCGGATCGGGCACGGCGTCGTCTGCATGCCCTTCAACTTCAACCATCCCGTGCGGGTCGCCGAGCGGGCCGCCATGCTCGACCTGCTCTCCGGGGGCCGCCTCGACCTCGGGGCGGGCCGGGGCGGCACCAAGCAGGAGACGTCTTTGTGCGGTGTCGACAAGGACCGGACGACGCAGGAGGTCGAGGAGGCGCTGCGGATCATCGGGAAGGCCTGGGAGAAGGACGAGCTCGAACACCACGGGGAGCTCCTCGACATCGATCCGCACCCCATCCTGCCCCGTCCGAAACAGACACCCCACCCGCCCCTCTTCCTCGCCTGCAGCCGCACCGAAACGCTGACGCAGGCCGCCGAACTCGGCATCGGCGCCCTGGTGATGGGCTTCGCGGGCCCCGAGTCGATCGCCGGCATGCGGCGCGCCTACGACGACGCGATCGCCGCCCGTACCCTCGACCGCTTCGTGTCCGGCGTCGTCAATGACCACTTCTCCGTCCTGTGCCCGACGATCGTCCTGGACGACGGTGAGACGGCCCGGAACATCGGCATCCGCGGCCAGCGGTTCTTCGCGCAGTCCATCGGGCACTGGTACGGCGGCGCGGGCGTCCCCGACGAGGCCGTGGTGGAGGGCGCCGACGAGGCGGCCGACATGCGCAGGGCCGCCGAGCAGGTCGTGGCGCGGCTCCACGAACACCAGATCCCGGTACGTCCCACCGCGACGGCCACCTTCAACGCCGACCACGCCTACGGCACTGCCGACGACGCCATCGCCTACGTCGAGCGCCTGCGCGACGCGGGCGCCGACGAGATCATGTGCCTCGTCCAGATGGGCACGGTCCCCCAGGAGGCCTGCCTGGAGACGTTGCGGCAGTGGGGCGAGAAGGTCATCCCGCACTTCCGCGCCCAGGAGCAGGCGGTGTCCGCATGAGCCCCGCACCCGAGGACCGCCCCGCATCCGAGGAATGCCTCGCATCCGAGGAATGCCCCGCACCCGAGGACCGCCTCGCGCCCGACGTCCGTGCCCTGGTCGACGCGATGACCGCGTTCTTCCCCGATCTCGGCGGCGCCGTCACCGACGCGGCCGAGGCCCGCCGCGCACTGGCCGCGGCGCCCGCGTCACCGCTCCCGCCGCCGGTCGTCGGCTCGGTCGAGGACCGCGACATCCCCGGCCCCGCCGGAGCGCCCAGGATCCCCGTACGGATCTACCGCCCGGACCCCGACGACGCGCCGGGGCCGCGTCCGACCGTCGTCTTCCTCCACGGGGGAGGGTGGGCGATCTGCGGCCTGGAAAGCCATGACTCCACCGCCCGCGGGCTGTGCCGGGAGGCGGGGGCCGTCGTCGTCTCCGTCGACTACCGGCTGGCCCCCGAGTCGCCGTTCCCGGCGGCGGTCGACGACGCGTACGCGGCGCTGTGCTGGGCGGCCGACCACCACACGGCACTGGGCGGCGACGCCGGCGCCCTGGTCGTGGCGGGCGACAGCGCGGGCGGCAACCTCGCCGCCGTCATCTGCCTCCTGGCCCGGGACCGGGGCGGCCCGCCCATCGCGCTCCAGGCCCTCGTCTATCCGGCCACCGACGCCCATCAGTCGACCGAGTCGTTCGCGCGGAACGCCGACCGCTATTTCCTGACGGCCGCGCACTGCCGCTGGTTCGTCGAGCAGTACCTCGGCCCGGACGGTGACCGGTCCCACCCGCACGTCTCGCCGCTCCTCGCCGACCTCGCCTCGCTGCCGCCCGCCCACATCGTGACCGCGGGCTGCGACCCGCTGTGCGACGAGGGCCTCGCCTACGCGACGGCCCTGCGTGAGGCGGGCTCCGAGGTCACCGAGAGCCACTTCCCGGGGATGTTCCACGGCTTCTTCGGCTTCCCTGAGCTGCTCGACGACGCCCGTACCGCCGTGGCGGATGTGGCGAAGGCCATCGTTTCAACCGTGTCAGGCAGGAAAAACGACGGTGAACCAGGGGGTCACGCAGGATAACTTCCTCCCGGCTCCCCTTGTGGTGGAGAACCTCGCCCCCTTACGGTGTCTATACGCGAGGTTCTCCCGTGGAGGATGGGTAATGACGGAAATTCTTGTGCAATCGGGCGTGGAGGGGAAGGTTCCTCCGGAGAAGGCCGGGGGAATCCCCGAAAGCAGGGTGGTCGAGCACCCCGCATGGCCCGTGCTCAAGGCCGCCGTGGAGAAGGTCCGTCCCTGGCAGCAGAAGGACGGCTCCATCGACTTCGCCGCCGACGGTGCCCCGTCCAAGGCCGTCGCCGAGCTCACGCTCGACCGCGTCATATCCGCCGTCGAGCAGCTCTCCCCGCTGCTCCCGCACGACGCCGCGTACCACTCGGCGCTCGTCGCCGACCTGCGCCGCTGGGCGGAGGAGGGCTTCCAGGTCCCCGACTTCCTCGACTCGCTGCTGGCCTTCCAGCCCGCCGCGCACCGCGAGGACGGGCTGCAGCACCTGGTCGTCTTCCCGATGTACACGCAGAACGGCAACCCGGACCGCAATCTGGAGGCCGTCGTCCTGCGCATGGTGTGGCCCGAGTGGCTCGCCGAGCTGGAGGCGACGCGCTACGACAACCCGCTGTTCTGCGGGATCACCTTCGAGGACTTCACCACCGGCTACGACACGAACTCGGCCGTGCTCTTCCCGGAGACCATCGCCGTACGCGAGGCGCCGGAGCGCTTCTCCTGGGGCGGCATCTTCTGCGACCGCGAGGCCGCACGCTTCCGGGCCGTCACCGAGGCGTCCGTCGGCATCCTCGGGCTCGAACTGCCCGACGACATCCGCGAGATGGTCGCCGACCAGGACCGCTGCCAGCAGGCGTTCGTCCTGTGGGACATGGTGCACGACCGCACCCACAGCCACGGCGACCTTCCGTTCGACCCGTTCATGATCAAGCAGCGCCAGCCGTTCTGGATGTACGGCCTCGAAGAGCTGCGCTGCGACCTCACCGCCTTCAAGGAGGCCGTGAAGCTGGAGGCCGACGGCTTCCCGCAGGGCCGCGACGTGCAGTACGCCGTCCTCTTCGACCGCATGTTCCGCTTCCCGGTCACCGGCGAGCGCGTGCGCAACTACGACGGACTCGGCGGCCAGCTCCTCTTCGCGTACCTGCACAAGCACGACGTGGTGCGCTGGACCGACAACAAGCTCCAGATCGACTGGGAGCGCGCGCCGCAGGTCACCAACCAGCTGTGCGCCGAGATCGAGAAGCTGTACCGCGACGGCATCGACCGCCCGAAGCTGGTGCACTGGTTCGCCGCGTACGACCTGGTCTCCCAGTACCTCTCCCCGCACCCCGGCTCCCGCTGGGCCAAGGGCCCCGACGCCCTCGACCTGAGCCTGCCGCCGCGCAAGCTCGTCGACGACGTGCTTCCGGACGAGTTTCCGCTCAGCATGTTCTATGAGGCACTGTCCAAGAAGCTGAAGAACGTGATCGCCTCCACCAAGGGGATCACCGCTGCGGGCGCCGAGCAGGCCGCCGCGTGAGCGCTCGCGACGAGGAGGCGACGACCATGGCCGAAGGCAACGGGAACGGCACGCTGGACGGAGCGGTCATCGCCGTGGCGGGCGCGGCAGGACCCGCGGGCCGCGCCACCCTGCTGCGCCTCGCCGAGGCGGGTGCGACAGTGGTCGGAGCGGACGCGGACGCCGCACGCCTGGCGGAGGCCGTGGACGCGGCGCGCTACGCGCACGGCGGCGCCACCGTCATCGGCGACACGGTCGACCTGCTCGACCTGAACGCGACCCGCGACTGGGCTGCTCACGTGGAGAAGGACTTCGGGCACGTCGACGGCGTGGTCCACCTCGTCGGCGGCTGGCGCGGCAGCGCCACCTTCGCGGAGACCGACCTCGCCGACTGGGAGCTGCTCGAAAAGCTCCTGATCCGTACGGTCCAGCACACCTCCCTCGCGTTTTACGACGCACTCCAGCGCAGTGACCGCGGACGCTTCCTGCTGATCAGCGCCGCGGGCGCCAGCAAGCCGACCGCGGGCAACGCGGCGTACGCGGCCTCCAAGGCCGCCGCCGAGGCCTGGACCCTCGCTCTCGGCGACGCCTTCCGCAAGGCGGGGGGTGACGCGGGCCCGCAGCAGGCGGCTGCGATCCTGGTGGTGAAGGCGCTGGTGCACGACGCGATGCGCGCCGAGCGACCCAACGCGAAGTTCGCGGGTTTTACGGACGTCACGGACCTGGCCGATGCCATCGCCGGCGTCTGGGACCGGCCCGCCCATGAGTTGAACGGGACCCGTCTGTGGCTGACCGAGAAGCCGTGAATCCGCCGAAGACCGACGCGCGCCGGCATCACGACCCGGACGTCCGCGGCTTCGCGAGCGACAACTACGCGGGCGCGCACCCGGAGATCCTCGCGGCCCTCGCCCTCGCCAACGGCGGTCACCAGATCGCGTACGGCGAGGACGACTACACCGAGAACCTCCAGCAGATCATCCGCGCCCACTTCGGCCCCACGGCCGAGGCGTTCCCGGTCTTCAACGGCACCGGTGCCAACGTCGTCGCGCTCCAGGCGGTCACCGACCGCTGGGGCGCGGTGATCTGTGCCGAGTCCGCGCACATCAACGTGGACGAGGGCGGGGCCCCGGAGCGCATGGGCGGCCTCAAGCTGCTCACCGTGCAGACCCCGGACGGCAAGCTCACGCCCGAGCTCATCGACCGGCAGGCCTTCGGCTGGGACGACGAGCACCGGGCGATGCCGCAGGTCGTCTCGATCACGCAGAACACCGAGCTGGGCACGCTCTACACGCCTGACGAGATCCGCGCGATCTGCGACCACGCCCACGAGCGCGGCATGAAGGTGCACCTCGACGGCTCCCGCATAGCCAACGCGGCCGCGTCACTCGACGTGCCGATGCGCACGTTCACGAACGCGGTCGGCGTCGACATCCTGTCGCTGGGCGGCACGAAGAACGGCGCCCTGTTCGGCGAGGCCGTCGTCGTCCTCAATCAGGACGCCGTCAGTCACATGAAGCACCTGCGCAAGCTGTCGATGCAGCTCGCCTCCAAGATGCGTTTCGTGTCGGTGCAGTTGGAGGCCCTGCTCGCCAAGGACCTGTGGCTGCGCAACGCGCGGCACGCCAACGAGATGGCCCAGCGCCTCGCCGAGGGGGTCCGCGCCGTGCACGGCGTCGAGATCCTCTACCCGGTGCAGGCCAACGCGGTCTTCGCGCGCCTTCCGCACGACGTCAGTGAGCGCCTCCAGAAGCGCTACCGGTTCTACTTCTGGGACGAGGCGGCCGGCGACGTCCGCTGGATGTGCTCCTTCGACACCCGCGAGGAGGACGTCGACGGTTTCGTCGCCGCCCTCAAGGAGGAAATGGCCCGCTAGCGGCTCCTCCCGACTCACGCCGAGAACTGCGTGAGGCTGCATAGATATGCGATCGACCGTAAAGTCATTGACGCGGGGTCGGTCGCATTTCTATGCTTCCGATCCATGCAGCTGATCCAGAAGAACCCTGACCTGTCTGCCTACTTGGCGGCCGACGAGGTCATCGACCATCGCCACCCGCTCGTACGGAAGACTGCCGAGCGCCTCGCCGCACAGGCCTCCGACTCATATTCATACGCCCGGGTCGCCTACGAGTTCGTGCGGGACGCCATCCCGCACTCCGCCGACAGCGGCGACCTCCGCGTCACCTGGCGCGCCTCGGACGTCCTGGAGCAGGGCACGGGCATCTGTCACGCCAAATCGCATGCGCTGGCCGCGCTCCTGCGTGCCGAGGACATCCCTGCCGCGCTCTGCTACCAGCGGCTGACGCATGACGCGGGGACCGGGCATGTGGTGCACGGCATGGTTGCCGTGCGATTTCACGGGGCCTGGCACCGGCAGGACTGCCGCGGCAGCAAACCCGGGGTCGACGCCCAGTTCTCCCTCGATGGCGAGCGGCTGGCCTACGTCGCGGTTGCGGAGTCCAATGAGGTGGACTATCCGGTACTCTTTGATGCACCGCACCCGGCTGTCCTGCGCGCCCTGCGTGACGCCCCCGACCGGCCGTACCTGTGGGAACACCTCCCCGACGCGCTCTGAACACCGAGCGCACCCCGAACAGCAAGGCAGGCGATGACCCTCCAGCTCACCGTGTCCGGCGAGGTACGGACCCTCGCGCCCGAGTTCCGGCACATCGCCATCGAGGCGTACGGACTGGTCAACAGCCCGAGCAGCGCGGGGACTTCGGCACTTCTCGACGACGCGGCGCGCCGCCTCGGGGAGCGCCTGGCCGGACGCGCCCCGCACGAGGACCCGCACATGGCGGCCTGGCGCGCCGCCTACACCGCCTTCGGCGCCAAGCCCTCCCGCACCCGCAACTCGGCGGAGGCGCTGGCCAAGAGGGCACTCGCGGACGGCGGACTCCCGCGGATCAACACCCTGGTCGACGTCTACAACGCGATCAGCGTGGCCCATCTGATCCCGGTCGGCGGCGAGGATCTGGACCAGGTCAAGGGAGGGATGCGTCTCGTCAGGGCCACCGGTGACGAGGGCTTCGCCACCGCGGCCGCCGGTGAGGACGTCGTGGAACACCCCGACGCGGGCGAGGTCGTCTGGTGCGACGATGAGGGCGTGACCTGCCGCCGCTGGAACTGGCGCCAGGGCACGCGCACGCGCCTCACCGAGGAATCGGTCAACGCCCTCTTCCTGCTGGAGGCGATGGGGCCGCACTGCGACGTGGCGGCGGCCGGCACCGAACTCGCCGAACTCCTGGAGAAGTTCAGCCCCGGCGCGCGGATCGCTGTCCACGCGCCGCAGTAGACGTACCGCGGTGGGCCCGCGGCACCTCTGCAGTACCGATTCAGGTTGCCTCGGCGGCCTTCACCTCTGCCGCGGTGGGCGCGGTGCCGCCGAGGTGCGCGGGCATCCACCAGGTGTCGTCCGGACCCTTGGGACGTACGGGGTACGCGCGCTGCGCCGCCTCGAGCAGCTCCTGCACCCGCTCGCGCAGCCGCCGTGTGATGGCGCCGGCGAACTGGTCGCGCGGGGCCTCCATCGGCTCGCCCACCCGGATCGTGATCGGGATGTGCTGGCGCTTGAAGTTCTTCGGGTGGCCCTTCGTCCACAGGCGCTGGGTGCCCCACAGTGCCATCGGGATGAGCGGCACACCGGCCTCCTGGGCCAGGCGCGCGGCGCCCGACTTGAAGCTCTTCAGCGTGAACGACTGCGAGATCGTCGCCTCGGGGAACACCCCGATGACCTCACCGGAGCGCAGTGAGTCGAGGGCGTGCGCGTACGCGTCCTCGCCCTGCTTCCGGTCCACGGGGATGTGCTTCATGCTGCGCATCAGCGGACCGGAGATCTTGTGCCGGAACACCGACTCCTTCGCCATGAAGCGCACCAGGCGCTTCTGCGGCAGGGCCACGAGACCGTCGAAGATGAAGTCCAGGTAGCTGATGTGGTTGCTGACCAGGACCGCGCCGCCGGAGCGCGGAATGTTCTCCGCGCCCTTGACGTCGATCTTGAGATCGAGCGCCTTGAACATCGTGCGGGCCGCGCCGATGACCGGACGGTAGACGAGCTCTGCCATGGAGGGGGAGGACCCTTCATCTCTGCCTGGGGAGGGGGCTCCCGGCGGGAAGTTACGCAGCCGTAGGTTTTGTGGCTTGCGCAGATCGTGCCCCATCAACGGCCGAGTAGCCAGTCCTGGTTCCGGCAGGGCGGGAGATCCTCGTCACTCCCACGCGGTCCGCACAACCCGTTGATCAGCCAAATCGTGCCGCGCCACGCCGCAGGAGCAGGTACATCTCGCACCCCAGGCAGTAACCGAACGCCGAGTTGAGGAACGCCGCCGCCAGCGCGCAGGCCGTCGCCCCGAGCCCGAGCCAGCCCGGCCCCCACAGCAGACCCGCCAGACCCACCGCCGCAAAGACGAGCCCGACGAACTGCGCGAACCGCGGCGGCTGCGGAGCCTCGAACTCCGTGGGCGGCCCGAGCCGCGGCCGCACCGCCTTACGGAACAGCCACGCATAGGGAGAACGCCCCACCCCGCCCGCCGCGCCGAGCGCGAAACACAGCGTCTGCCACGCCAGGAGCCAGGCGCTGCCCGTGACGAGTACCAGGGCCAGTACGACCGTCGTGACCGCGGCACCGAACCGCGGCCCTCTCACATCGATGTCCATGAACCCAGCATTCCGCAACGGTGCGCTGCGCGGACCCGGGGAATCTTTGCGGTCTCGTAAATGCTGCACTGGAACGATGACCGGACTTGTGGTGTGTGTGGCCGTGCTCGCCGTGGCGAGCGCCTTCGGGCTGATGCAACGGCGGCGGAGCGGGAGGATGAAGGTGCGGCAGGGCGAAGCGGCGCTAGGAGCGGCGCAGTTGGGCGAGGAACTGGGGGAGCGGGCCACGCTCGTGCAGTTCTCCAGCGCCTTCTGCGCACCGTGCCGGGCGACCCGGCGTGTGCTCGGCGAAGTGGCCGAAATGATTCCGGGCGTGGCGCACGTGGAGATCGATGCCGAGGAGCGGCTCGACCTCGTACGGGAACTCGGCGTCCTCAAGACGCCCACCGTGTTCGTTCTCGACGCGGCCGGGCAGATCGTGCGCCGCGCCATTGGCCAGCCGCGCAAGGTGGACGTCATCGCCGCGCTCGGGGAGGCGGTCTGACGGGCGGTGACTTCGTCGTGACGCTTCTCCCAGATGGCGGGATGCACTTGACTGCACGCACCACGTATCGTCAGCCTGACTGTATGCCCACGGAACTCCTTCTCTTCGAGCGTGTCCATGTGGACCTCGCCCGCTGCGCGAGTGCGCGCTGTCCCCGCTGCTGAGCAGCCACGGACCCCGCTCGCACCCCTCCGGCAGAAGGACAACTCCATGACGGCCACGCCCGATCTCCGCACCGCCGCGACCGCATCGGCCGACCTGCTGCGCTCGGTCTTCCGCCGGCACGCGGCCGGAGTCGCGGTGATCACCGCCCGGGGCGCCGCCCCCGTGGGCTTCACCGCCACCTCCCTGACGTCCGTGTCGGCCGAACCCCCCGTCATCTCGTTCGGCATAGGCCTGGGCGCCTCCAGTTGGCCTGTCGTCTCCGAGGCCGAACACGTCGGCGTGCACGTACTCGGCGAGCACCAGCAGGACCTCGCCGCCACGTTCGCGAAGAGCGGCGCCGACCGCTTCGGGGAGCCGACGCGCTGGTACGAGGGCCCGGAGGGCGTGCCCGTCCTCGACGGCGTTCTGGCCTGGCTGGTGTGCCGGGTGATTGCGCGCGTGCCCGCCGGGGACCACCGCATCGTGCTGGCGGAGGCCGTCGTCGGAGACTCCGTGGGGACCGGCCGGCCGCTCGTCTACCACCAGGGCCGCTTCAACGGTCTGCGCGACTAGGATCACAGTTCAAAGCGCTTGCTTAGCGGGCAGAACCTGGGTGTACTGACGAGTAATATTTCGTTCGGGGCGCGGGCCGCCCCGACCGGGAGAGTCCGCTTCGGACGCCTATGCTGCCTGCAGGGAGCAAGGCCGCCCAGTAAAGACGATTGCA
>NZ_JBWKIS010000035.1:23197-81661 GCF_056432625.1 Streptomyces sp. NPDC045026 | reverse complement strand
CAGAAGCTGGGCCAGGCCATGTACGCCGACGCCCAGGGCGCGCAGGCCGCGGGCGGTCCCGAGGCCGGCGCCCCGGGCGACGACCACAAGGCCGCCGGCGCATCCGACGATGACGTCGTCGACGCCGAGATCGTCGACGAGGACAAGCCGGAGGCGGGGTGACCATGGAGAAGGAACAGCTGCAGCTCACCGAACCCGCGCTGAGGCGACTGCTCGAGGAGCGCACCGCCGACCTGCAGCGGGTGAAGGCCGAGTACGACAACTACCGCAAGCAGGTGCGGCGCGACCGAATTGCCGTACGCCAGGTCGCCGTTGCCAACGTGCTGCGCGCCCTGCTGCCCGTGCTGGACTCGGTGGATCGGGCTCACGAGCACGAGCCGACGGCACCGGGCCTCAAGGCAGTCACCGACCTCCTGCGCACTCAACTCGGCTCGCTGGGCCTTCAGTCGTTCGGAGAGGAGGGCGACGAGTTCGACCCCGCGTGCCACGAGGCCGTGACCCATCACGTCTCCCCGGGCGCCGACCGGCTCAGCTGTACCCAGATCCTCTCCCCCGGATACCGGCTCGGCGACCGCCTGTTGCGTGCCGCCTACGTGGAAGTCACCGGGCCTCGATCCGAGCAGAACGACGACGGGGCGGAACCCCGTGACATCGGCGAGTGGGACAGCGAGCTGCCGAGCCATCCCCGCGCAGGACCAGACGACCACAGCCGGCCGCGAGCCCTCGGGTGAGGGTCGGCGTACGCCGGAGACGCAGGAATTACACGGGAGGAAGGTGTCGTCATGACCGGCAGGGGCGGCATGGACAAGATCAAAGGCAAGGCCAAGGAGATGACGGGCAAGATCACTGGCGATCGCCGTAAGGAGGCCGAGGGTAAGGGCGATCAGTTCAAGGCCGAGGGCGAGAAGGCCATGCGCGAGGTCCACGACCGTGCGCGGGGCGCACGGGACTCCCTCAAGCGCCGGCACAACTGACACGGCCGAAGCGCACAGGCGCGGGACGGACGAGACAAGCACAGGCGGGGACGGACAAGAGGTGTGCGATGGCGCGCATACGCGTCGCCGGTGATCAACTGGTCGTCCGCCTGACGTGGTGGGAAAAGATCGCCGCCCGGCGGGGCAACGTGCGTGTGCCTCTGTCGGCAGTGCGCCGGGTCACGCTCGAACCCGCTTGGTGGCGGGCGCTACGCGGCACCCCTCGGCGTGGCACTTGCATCCCTGGAGCTGTCTGCGTCGGCACGCGGGGCCATCAAGGCGGGGAGGATTTCGTGGCCGTGAGGCCTCGCGGCCCCGTGGTGTGCGTCGAACTCTGGGCCTCCGCGCCTTTCTGCCTCCTCGCCGTCTCCGTACGGACCGAACCAGAAGCCGAGGCCACAGCGGAATCGATACGCGGGGCCGCACCGAAGATCGACACATCCACTCCTTGGCGCCAACCGCTACCAGTACCTGAGGAAACGGAGTGAGGACAGGCCGACCGCCCACGCTGCATCCGCCGAGCGGGCACCTTGCGAGACCGAGAGGGTCGACCTCGCGGTGCAGGTCATACGTCACTGGCCGGCGCCGAGGGAGGTCGGATCATGAGCGGCAGACATTCCTCCCAGGCGGAGGAGCCCGTGCCGCGTTCGCCTTCCGGACTCTTCGGCAAACCCGCACCCCGGACCGGCACCGAACCGAGCACCGCGCAGGGCGCTCTTCGCCTGCGCCTCGTGCTGGCAGCCGCCTTCTTGCCGCTGCTCATCGCGGCGGCCGTCGGCTCCGCCGTTCGGGCCGCGACCGCTGGCCCGGGCGATGCAGTCAGCCGAGCAACGCCGTGCCCCGAGATACCGAATGGCCGGATCACCCCCGGGTACCGGTCAAAGTGGGGGAAAGCCCCGCCCGGCCATCCGCGCCGGGCGGTTCCACCGGAGCCACGAGGGGACGGGGCGATGCGCGACGACGACATCCCCAAGGAATTGTTTGTGGCGGCCGCCCAGGACGCGCTGCGCGACCTCAACACCGCGCATGATGATCAGGCGGCCCTGGACGCGCTCGCCGGCTGCGACATTCTGGTTCCCGAGCCGGCCGACTTCACCGCCGCCGACAACGCACCGGAAGAAGGCCGGCTGAGCCTCCCCGTGATCGATAATCCAGGACAGCCTCGCACCGTGCCCGTCTTCACATCGGCGGAGCGGATGATCCACACGCTTCCCGATGTGTACGTCAGTCATCAGGTGCAACTGGGCCTTCTGGCAGCCAACTGGCCCACCGACGAAGAACTGGCACTCGCCATCGACCTCGGCCACCACGACGGCTTGATCCTCACCAGCCACGGCGTACGTACTCTGCTCGCTCCGCACCGGAGATGACCAGCCGTTTCGTCCGTTCTGCCCCTCAACGAAGCGTGCTGGCCGCCGGGGCCGAACAGTATGAGGACCGCTGCCGGGACCGCGGGCGACCGAGCGGGGACAGCAGTGACCGGCCGGGGGCCTCTCGCGTGCCAGAAAGCCACGGAGGCCGGCCACCGGCCGGTGTCTGTGCTCGGAACTACCGGGACTACATCGTCGGGTCGATGTCCGGCTTGCCCGTACCGCCTGCATGCTCGCTCTGCTCCTTGAGCTGGCGGGCCTTGTCCTTCAGACGCTGACGCTCCTGCGGGTCAGTGGCACGTTCCGCGGCCTGTTCCAGGTCCTGAGCCTTGGCACGCATCTGCTGGGCACGACCGGACTCGCCTGCAGCGCTCATGATCACTCCTTAGGTGACGAGGAAGAGCGGGCCACACCAGCGAAACAGGCCTCGTCACCCCCGGCATCTCGAGCGGTCACCCACTGCTATCTGCGCAGTTGAGGGGGCTGACGCAGCCCTGACGGGCCATCGACGCGTCCAGAGGTGCTGTGGGTGGCGGGTCCGAGTGAACCCGCTACCGAACCCTCCAGACCGCACATACAGAACCAGACCGCACCTACGAAGAGGGTCCGGCGCGCGGAGTGCGTGCCGGACCGGACCCTGCTCACATTGTGGGGTGCGCTCGCTCAGTTGCCCCGGTCCCACGGGATCGGATCCGAGACGGTCGGTGTCGGACGGGGCCGCGGCCTGTCATCTCCCTCCGCGCGCCGGCCGCCCATCGCGAGTGCGCCCGGACCTTCGTGCCGTCCGCGCGTAAGTCCTCCTTCACGTGCACCACTCAGCTGCTCCCCTCCAGTCCGGTGCGGCCCTGCGCGCACGGACCCACCAGGAGAGCAGCCGCCACTGACAGCCCATCAGGAGTTGTTGCTCTCGGGGACCGGATTGGGCCACGGTCCGAGCCCTCCGCGCCCGCCTCGGCACACCCGCGCCCACCACACGCGGCACCCAACGGCCGTGATTTGCAGATGACCACTGAGGGATATCAACGTCCGTCCGGCCGCTGCTGCTGCTCAGGCGCAGAGGTGGGCGCCGATCCCGAGGAATGCCTGGACGAGCGGGACTTGCGGGACCGCCGGTGAAACGATCTGGGAGGCGTAGTGGACGATGACCAGGTCGAGGGCGGGAGAGATGAACAGGCGCTGGCCGTGGATGCCGCTGGCCATGAAGGAGCCGTAGGGGTCGTTCGGGATCCACCACAGGTCGTGGTACGAGAGGGTGGCGGGCGCCTCGGGGGGCGCGGCGGGGAAGCGGACGCGGCGGGAACAGCCGTCCGGGACACCGGAGGCGATCGTGGAAGCGACGGGCTCAGGGACGATCTGACGGTCCCCGATCGCACCGCCGCAGCGGATCATCTCACCGAACCTCGCCAGATCGCGGGCGGTGGCACTGAACCCCCCGCACGCGGCCTCGTTGCCGTCCGCGTCGAGGAGGTAATAGGCGTCCTCCTCGGCGCCGATGCGGGACCAGATCATCTCGGACAGCAGCGCCGATGTGGTCGTACCGGTGATGCGGCGCAGGACCTCGGCGAGGGCTTCGACGTTCCCGTTCTCGTAGCGGAACTCGGTGCCGGGTTCGCCGGTCGCGCGGGCGGTGGCGAGGTGTTCGCGGATGGTGGCGGGACCGGTGTAGCCGTAGGGGCGCAGCTGGGGGGCGAGGACGGCGAAGTAGCGCTGGGCTTCGAGTGCCTTGTCGTAGGGGCGGCCCGCGTAGCTCATGCGGGTGCCCATGTGGAGCAGGTGGTCGACCTGTGCGTCGCCGAAGGCGGTGCCGGCGAGTTCGGGGACGTACTTCGCCACCTGCGCGCCGCGGTCGAGTTGCCCCTCGTGGGCGAGGACCGCGGCGGCGAGGCCGAGGTAGGACTTGGCGGCCGAGGCGTTGAAGTGCGGGACGTGGGGCTCGTATCCGTGCAGGTACTGCTCGTGGACGAGTGTCCCTCGGTGCATGACGAGCAGGGCGTCGGTCTCGGCGGCGGCGAGCAGTTCGGGGAGGGTGAGCGGCTGCCCGTGCGGTCCGGTGAAGGTGAGGCCGTCCAGGGCGCCGGGCGGCGCGGTGGGCAGGGCCGAAGCCGTGCCGGCGCCGCGCCAGACACTGCGGCTGGGAACGAGCTCCCGGCCTGACGTTGTGTGCCGACGAGTCCAGGCCGGATCGGTGTATCCCCGTGCCCAGACGAGGTCGGCCAGTGTGGGCATGCCTGTCATGCGTCCGCTCCGCTCTTTCCACCATGCGCTGTCGTACGTCACTGAGCTCGATACCGTACACGGTGTCTTGTAACTCGGACAGGGGTGCCGGGGAGGGAGCGGGTGTCGCGCCTCAGGGGGCGAGGTCGAGCGCCCCGGGGGCGTCGGAGGGGGTCAGGCCGGTGGCCCATACGCGGCCGTAGACGGACAGGTCGCGCAGGTGAGCGGTGACCTCGGCAGCGCTGTAGCCGGTGTCGTTCTCGACCCACCAGGTCAACAGGCCCATGAGTTCGCCGGTCCAGGCCCTGGCGACGATGTCGAGGGGAATCCTGGGCGTGACCGCGAGCTGTTCGGTCCGCGTGCGGAAGGCGGACTCGGCGTGCGCGCAGATGAGGTCGGTGAACTCGCGCAGCGCCCGCCCGTCGCCCTCGCCCCGAAGGACGACGCGGTAGACGGGCTTCTCCTGTTCGGCGTGCTCGAAGATGTACTTCACCGGCAGGCCGGTGAAGCCCTCGGCGTGCGCCTGCTGGACCGCCGGCAGGAGGCGCTCACGGTCCTCAGCAAGGTCCCGGACGATGCCGACCAGCAGGTCTTCCTTGTCGCGGTAGTGCGCGTAGAAGGTGGCGCGCCCGACATCGGCCCGCTCGGTGATCTGCTCGACGGTGATCGCCTGGAACCCCCTGTCCAGGACCAGTTCGACCAGGGCCTGGCGCAGTGCGGCCCGCGTCCTGCGGACGCGGCGGTCTCCCGCGGGGTTCATATCCACTTCGCTTCCTTCTCTCCGGACCATTGACCTGACCCTAACGCTGCCTTTACGTTGCCGGACGCCAAGCTTGCTACCGGACACATTGTTCGGAAACTCTGGAGATGCGATGAACCTCGGGCGGTACATACGCCGGACCGCCGGCCACCAACCCGACGCCGAAGCCCTGGTCTGCGGGCCCGTCCGGCTGTCGTACGCGGAACTCGACGACCACAGCGACCGCCTCGCCACCGCGCTGCGTGGGCTCGGTCTCGGCCCGGGAGAGCGGGTGGCGACCCTTGCCGCCAACCGCGCCGAACTCGTCGTCACCGAAGTCGCCCTGTACAAGGCCGGTCTGACCCGCGCGCCGATCAACGCCCGGCTCGGCACCGCGGAAGTCGCGCACCTGCTCACGGAGTCGGACGCCCGCGTCCTGCTCACCGACGCGGCCCATGTGGAGACGGCGCGCGAGGCGGTCCCCGGCACCGGAGTGCGGACGGTCGTGGGCTACGACGGCCCGAGCGAGCTGGGCCCCGGCTACGCCGAGATACTCGCCGCCACCGCGGCCGAGCCCGTCGACGTGGAGTGCGCCGAGACCGACATCGCCGTGCTGCACTTCACGTCCGGTTCCACCGGCAAGCTCAAGGCGGCGGTCCAGACGTACGGCAATCGTCTCGCGCTGCTGCGCAAGTCGGTGATGAGTGAGGGCACCCGGGTCGGCCCCGGTGACCGGCAGATCCTGGCCGGTCCCGTCACCCACGCCTCGGGCATGCCGCTGATGGGCATCTTCTTCGCCGGTGGCTGCGCGATCGTGCTGCCGCGCTGGGACGCCGAGGAGTTCCTCGCCACCGTCCAGCGCGAACACGCCACGCACGCCTTCGTCGTACCCACGATGGTCAACACGGTCCTCGCGCTGCCGGGCGCCCGCGACTACGACGTCTCCAGCCTGCGCCAGCTCATCTACGGCGCGGCCCCCATGTCACCGGTCCGGATCCGGGCGGCCTGGGATCTCTTCGGCCCGGTGCTCTCGCAGGGGTTCGGCTGCGGGGAGACCACTTCTGGAGTGCTGTTCCTGTCCACCGAGGACCATCGGCGGGCGATCGAGGGCGAGGACGAGGAACTGCTGCTGTCGTGCGGGCGGCCGCTCGCCGAGGCCGAGGTGCGGATCGTCGACGACAACGGCCGCCCCGTCGCCGACGGGGAGATCGGCGAGATCGCGGTCCGCGGACCCGACGTCGTGCCCGGTTACTACAACGAACCCGCCCTCACGGCACAGACGTTCCGCGACGGCTGGTTCCACACCGGCGATCTCGCCCGCCGCAGGTCCGACGGGTACGTCTTCATCGTCGACCGCAAGAAGGACATGATCATCTCCGGCGGGTTCAACATCTACGCCGTCGAGGTCGAATCCGTCCTCCACCAGCACCCCGACATCTACGAGGCCGCCGTCGTCGGGGTTCCGGACGAGCAGTGGGGCGAGGCCGTCCACGCCGTCGTCGTGCCGCACGAAGGGACCGTCCTCGACAAGACCGAGCTGATCGCCTTCTGCGCCGAGCACCTCGCCCGGATGAAGAAGCCCCGATCCGTCGACGTCGTCGACGCCCTGCCTCACAACCCCAACGGCAAGATCGACCGCCGCGCGATCCGCGAGCGGTACTGGGCGGGCGCCGAGCGCCGCGTCCACTGACACCGACAAGCCCTCTGCAACCGAGAACGGGAAACCGCACCATGCCCTACACCCTCGAACCCTCCTACGACGACAACCCGCGCCTGAAGGAACTCGTCGAGCGGCTGCGCACCTATCTGTGCGACGAGCTCATCCCGTACGAGCGGGACCGCGGCATCACCGCCGAAAGCAAACTCGACCGTGCCACGCTGGAACACGTCTGGAAGCGCAGTGCCGAACTCGGCTTCTATGGCATCAGCCTGCCGCCCGAACTCGGCGGCCAGGGCCTGAACTTCACCGAGCTGTGCGCACTGAAGGAGGAACTGACGGCCTCCGGGGCCGCGTTGTCCCACTCGGTCCTCGGCGACATGGGAGGACCGCTGCGCGTCGGCGCGATCGTGCAGTACGCAACCGAGCAGCAGATGCAGCGCTATCTGATGCCCGTCATCCGCGGTGAGCGGGCCTGTTGCTTCTCCATCACCGAGCAGGACGCGGGCTCCGACGTACGACGGATGACCACGACCGCGACACCGGACGGCGACACCTACGTCCTCAACGGGCACAAGGTCTTCTCCTCCGCCGCCCCCTTCGCCGACTTCGCCATCGTCGTCGCCCGCATGGCAGGAGATGAGGAGGCGTACAGCGCGTTCCTCGTCGACCTCGACTCCCCCGGCTGCCGGGTCCTGGAGGGTGACGTCCCCATGTCCGGGCAGCAGATGGAGGGCGATCTCGTCTTCGAGGACTGCCGGATCCCGGCCGACAACCTGCTCGGCGAGATCGGCCAGGGCCTGCGGATCGGCATCGGCCGCATCACCCTGAACCGGCTGCTGCACTGCCCCTCCCTGATCGGCGCCGCCCGCCGGGCCTGGGACCTGTCCGTGGCGTACTCCAAGAGCCGGGTCGCCTTCGGGCAGCCACTGCTCGCGCTCCAGGCCCTCCAGCACAAGCTCGCCGACATGGCCACCGACCTCTACGCCGCCCGCTCCATGGTGCTGGCGACCGCGGCACGCGCCGACCGCGGCGAGAACATCGCGGTCGAGGCCAACATGTGCAAGCTGTTCACCTCCGAGGCGTGCTTCCGCGTCGCCGACCAGGCCGTACAGATCCACGGCAAGACGGGCCTGACGCGCGGCCACGAGGTCGAGCAGACCTTCCGCACGCTGCGCATGTTCCGGATCGTCACCGGCACCACCGAGATCCACAAGAACGCCATAGCCAAGGCGCTTGTCTGACCAAGCCCCGTACCGCTCTCGGCACTTGACGCCCTCGAGGCGGACCGCCGGCCGCGGACCGGCGCGACCGGACGGTCGGCCAGGCCCGCGGCGGGCCTCCGTCCGGTCACCACACCAACTCGCCTTCCCTCGCCCGTACCCCTGCTTCACCCACGCCCGCAGGAGTCACCCATGGCACCCCAACCACCCGCGCCACCCGGCACACTTCGCAGTGTCGAGACGGCCGACGCTCCCCCGTACGACCGGCGTCGAGCCTGGCTGATCACCGCCATGATCGTCGCCTTCATGGTCATCAACTTCGCCGACAAGGCCGTCCTCGGGCTCGCCGCCATCCCGATCATGGACGAGCTGGACATCAGCCACAGCACGTACGGACTGATCTCCAGCTCCTTCTCCCTGCTGTTCAGCCTCTCCGGACTCGTCGTCGGGCTGCTCTCCTCCCGCATTTCCAGCCGGACCCTCCTGCTCGTCATGACGCTGACGTGGACCGTCGCCCAACTGCCCGTCCTCCTCCTGGCCTCCGTCCCCACGCTCATCGCCGGACGCCTCCTCCTCGGCGCCGCCGAAGGGCCAGCCGCCTCGATGTCCATGCACGCCCTCTACAAGTGGTTTCCCGCGCATCGGCGCGGCCTGCCCTCCGCCCTGCAGATCGGCGGCGCGGCCCTGGGAACCCTCGTCTCCGCGCCCGCCCTGACCTGGCTCATCAGCCAACACGGCTGGCGCTCCGCGTACGCCGCGCTCGCCGTCGCCAGCTCGACCTGGGCCCTGGTCTGGTGGCGCGTCGGTCGCGACGGCCCCTTCGACGACGCACGTCCCAGGGCCTCGGGGAAAGCGGCGTCGCCCAGCATCACGCGCCTCCCCTACCGCAGGCTTCTACTGACCGGCACGGTCCTGGGCAGCATCTCCAGCGCCTTCGGCGCCGCCTGGGCCCTGTCCCTCAGCCAGGCCTGGCTGCCTTCCTACCTCCGCACCGAACTCGACATGAGCCCCGGCACGGCCGCCACCACCATCAGCGCCGTCTCCGCCCTCAGCCTCGTCCTGCTGCTGACCGTCTCCCCGCTCATGGACGCGCTCAAGACCCGTGGCGTCACCAGCCGTTGGTCCAGCGGCGCGACACAGGGCATCGCGGTCTGCGTAGCCGGCGCCGCCATGGCCGCCTTCCCGCTCATCAACTCAACCCTGCCTCGCCTGCTGCTCATCGCGCTCGCCTTCGGCACCGTCGCCGTAGCCATCCCTCTGCACTACATGACCACGGCCGAAGTCGTCCCCACCGCCCAACGCGGCGCCGTCTTCGGCATCGTCGCCGCCACCGGCACCCTCCCCGGTCTCGTCGCGCCCTCCCTCACCGGCCGCCTCATCGACGCTGCGGACACCACGGCCTCCGGATATACGACCGCCTTCCTCGTCGCCGCCCTCGTCATGGTCCTCGCCGGCCTGCTCTCCGTTGCGAGCATCCGCCCGGAGCGCGACGCACTGCGCCTGGGGCTGGGGCTGGACCACACCACGGCGCAGGCCACGCCCTGACAAGGACGACGGCCATCCCATCTCACCGGTGCGGGTCCGGAAGCGTATGCCGCAGCCGATCACGAAGGTCGCCGACGGGCTGTGCCTCGCCGGTGCTGCGTCAGTTCGGTGAACGGCGGCGCAGCGCGGAGTCGGTGAGCGAGGGCGGGGTGTAACCGCCGTCGCGGGCCGAGAGGTTGGAGCCGGGTGGGACGATCTCGTCGATCCGGTCGAGTACCTCCTGGCTCAGCCGGATCTTGTCCGCGCCCAGTTGGCTCTCCAGCTGTTCGAAGGTACGCGGCCCGATGATCGCCGAGGTGATCGCGGGGTGTTCCAGGACGAAAGCCAGGGCCAGCTGCACGAGGGTGAGGCCGACTTCCTCGGCCAGCAGTACGAGGGCCTCGGTGGCCGCCAGCTTGGCTGCGTTCTCCGGTGAGGTGATGTCGAAGCGGGCCGCCTGGCGTTCGGCACGGCTGGACGCGGGCTGCCCGGCGCCCTTGCGGTAGCGCCCTGAGAGCCAGCCGCCCGCGAGGGGGCTCCAGGACAGCACGGCGAGACCGTAGCGCTGTGCCACGGGCAGGACCTCGCGTTCGATACCGCGCGCCAGTAGGGAGTACGGGGGCTGCTCGGCCACGACGCGTTCCCGGCCCCGGCGCTCAGCGAGCCACTGGCCCTCGACGATGGAGGAGGGTTCGAAGGTGGAGGTGCCGATGTAGCGGATCTTGCCCTGCTGTACCAGGTGGGAGAGCGCGCCGAGCGTCTCGTCGAAGTCGGTGTCGGGCTCGGGGCGGTGCACCTGGTAGAGGTCGATCCAGTCGGTGCCCAGCCGCCGCAGGCTGTTCTCCACCTCACGGATGATCCAACGGCGGCTGTTTCCCTGCTCGTTGGGGTCGCTGCCGAGGCTTCCGTGGAACTTGGTGGCGAGCACGACGTTGTCACGCCGCCCGCCGGACAGGGCCTTGCCGACGATGCTCTCGGACTCGCCCGCGGAGTAGACGTCCGCGGTATCGACGAAGTTGATGCCCGAGTCCAGGGCTTGGTGGATGATCCGGACGCTGTCGACATGGTCCGTGTTGCCCCGTGCTCCGAACATCATGGTGCCCAGGCACAGCGGGCTCACCTTGACGCCGGTGCGTCCGAGATTGCGGTACTCCGTCATCGTGCGTTCTCCTTGACGAGTTCATTGATCTTCAGGTGATCCACCGAGGCGGGGTGCCCGCCCTGCTGGAAGGCCTGCCACAGTTGGTGGTACGGGCCCCGCGCGGCGAGGAGTCCGGCATGGGTGCCGTCTTCCACGACGGCACCCGCGTCGAGGACCACCACCCGGTCGGCGCAGGCGGCGGTGGTCAGACGGTGGGCGACCACGACGGTCGTACGCCGACGGGCCAGGGCCTCGGTGGCCGCGGCGACCCTGCGTTCCGTGGCCAGGTCGAGCGAGGCGGTGGCCTCGTCGAGCAACAGAACGTCCGGGTCGACGAGTTCGGCCCGGGCAAGCGCCAGGAGCTGGCGTTGCCCGGCGGACAGATTGCGGCCCCGCTCCCCCACGTGCTGCAGGTAGCCCAGCGGCAGCCCCGCGACCATCTCGTGGGCGCCGACGGCGCGGGCCGCGGCCTCCACCTCGGCGTCGTTCGCTTCCGGCCGCCCGTAGGCGATGGCGTCCCGGACCGTACCGCTGAACAGGTGCGGCTCCTGCGGCACCACCCCCAGCCTTCGGCGCAGACCGGTCAGGTCGAGGTCGCGCAGATCGTGGCCGTCCACCCGGACCGTGCCCGCTGTCGGGTCGTAGAACCGGGCGAGCAGCTTGACGACGGTCGACTTGCCCGCGCCGGTGGCGCCGACCAGGGCAACGGTCTCGCCCGGTGTGATGCGCAGGCAGAGTCCGTGCAGTACTTCCCGGCCACCACCGCCCGGGTAGCCGAAGGACACTCCGTCGAACTCGATCTCCCCGCGCAACTTCTGCACCGGCAGGGGGTGTTCAGCGGGTGGGGTTCCGGCCGGTGTCTGCATCAGCGCCCGTAGCCTGCCGAGGCCGACGACGGCCTGCTGGTAGCCGTCGAACACCTGGGAGAGCTGCTGGATCGGCGAGAAGAACAGCTCGACGTAGAGCAGGAAGGCGATCAGGGTGCCCCCGCTCAGCTCTCCCGAGCGGACCTGACCGGCTCCGACGACCAGCACGGCCGCGGTCGACAGGGTGCCCAGGAACTCCACGAACGGGAAGAACGTGCCCATGTAGCGCTGGGCGCGCAGCCGTGAGTCCCTGAAGGCCCAGGCCAGTCGGGCGAAGTCGCAGGCGTTTCGCTGCTCGCGGCGGAAGGCCTGGGTGACGCGGATGGCGGTGACGTTCTCCTGGAGGCAGGCGTTGACGGCGCTGATACGTTCCCTGGCGTCCCGGTAGGCAGGCACCGAGTAGTGCCGGAAGAGGGCGGTGGCGCCGGCCAGCAGGGGCAGGACGGCGAGCAGAACCACGGCGAGGCCCGCGTCGATGATCAGCAGGGTGAGAAGGACACCGAGGATGGTCAGCAGGCTGACGACGGCGGTGATCAGTCCGGTCTGCAGGAAGTTCGACAGGGCGTCCACATCGGTGGTCATCCGGGTCATGATGCGGCCGCCGAGCTCGCGCTCGTAGTAGTCGAGGCCGAGGCGCTGGAGTTGCGCGAAGGTCTTCACGCGGAGGGTGTAAAGAAGCCGTTCACCGGTGCGTCCCGTCGTACGGACTTGGGCCACTCCGATCAGCCAGTTCCCGGCGACGACGAGACCGGCTGCCGCGGCTGCGGCCAGCAGGGTGTCTCCGGCGTGCCGGGCGACGCCGTGGTCCACTCCGTGGCGTACAAGGACGGGCACCGCGATCTGTGCGACCGCGTCCAGGGCGACCAGGAGCAGGCCGAGGAGAAGCGGGAGACGGAACGGCCGTAGCAGGATGCCGAGGTGGAAGGCCGGGTCGGCGGCCACGGCCTCCTCGGTGGGCACCCTCGGGTCGGCCGCAGGCAGCGGAAGTCGGGCGAGAGCGGCGATCAGTTCGGGGCTGGGTGGCGCGGAGCTGAGCACTCCGCCACCGGGTCCACCGCGTCCGGGACCCGAGGTGGCCGCCGCCTCGGCCAGGGCCTGGGCGGCCCGGACCGCTGCGCCTTCGTCGCTGTCGCGGCCGGAGTGAGCGGGCCGCTGCCACAGGTGGGAGGTGACCTCGCCGGGCGGTGGTGCGGCGAGTGCCGCTTCCGCCGCCTCGGCCGCATCCGTCGCCGCAACGGTCGAGAGCAGGTTGCGGAACAGGGTCGACCGGTGAAGGAGTTCGTCCAGCGTGCCGGTGTCCGTGATCCTTCCGCCGTCCAGGACGGCGATCCGGTCGGCGAGCTCCAGGGTCGATCTGCGGTGCGCGACGATGAGGGTGGTGCGGCAGTGGGTCGCCTCGCGCAGCCTGGCGTGGATCTCGGCTTCCACTCGGGCGTCGATGGCCGATGTGGCGTCGTCGAGGACGAGCACGGCAGGGTCGCCGACCAGCGCTCGGGCGAGTGCCAGCCGCTGCCGCTGACCGCCGGAGAGCGTGAGGCCCTGTTCGCCGACGACGGTGTCGTACCCGTCAGGCATCCGTTCGATGAACTCGTCGGCCCTGGCGATCGCGGCGGCGGCCCGTATCTGCTCATCGGTGGCGTCCGGGACGCCGTAGGCGATGTTCGCCCGCACCGTGTCCGAGAGCAGCAGGCTCTCTTCGAAGACGAAGCCGATGCGGGAACGCAGCGACTCCAGAGTGAGGTCGCGTACGTCGACGCCTCCCACCCGTACCGAACCGGATGGCACGTCGTAGAAGCGGGGCAGCAGAGCCGCGGCGGTCGACTTCCCGGAGCCGGCCGGACCGATCAGGGCGACCGTCTCGCCGGGGCGCACATCGAGGGTGAAGCCGTGCAGCAACGGTTCGCCGTCCCCGTATCCGAAGGTGACGTTCTGCCAGGACAGTGCCGCAGGGCGGTCGGGCAGTTCCTGCGCGCCTGGCGCGTCGGTGATCAGCGGGGCCTCGTCGACGACCTCCAGGATCCGTTCGGCCCCGGCCCGTGCCTGTTGCCAGACGGTGAGCAGGGTCGCCACCTGGCGTACGGGCGTGACGAAGGAGCCGAGATAGGTGGTGAAGGCAAGGAAGGTGCCCAGCGAGATCCGGCCGTGCAGGGCCATCCAGCCACCGAGGGCCAGTACGGCGACCTGGCCGAGGGCTGGGACCGCCTGGAGGGCCGGGTTGTAGCGGCTGGTGAAGCGGACCACCCGCAGCCGGGAGGAGAACAGCCGGCGGGCTCGTTCCTCAAGGCCGGTCAGTTCCCGCCCCTCCTGGCCGAAGCCCTTCACCACGCGGACGCCGGTCACGGTCGCCTCGACTCTCGAGGCGACCTCGGCGGCCTCCATCTGGGCGTGCCAGTTGGCGGGGAAGAGGTCGCGGCGGCTGCGCAGGGCGATCAGCCAGAGCACCGGGCCGACGATCAGCGCCACCACGGTCAGCGGCGGGGACAGCAACGCCATGAAGGCCAGAGAGAAGAGGAACATCAGGGCGTTGCCCGTGAGGTTGGGCAGGAACTGCAGCAGGGTCTGGATCAGTGTGATGTCGGAGATGGACCGGCTCACCACCTGCCCGGTGCGCAGATCGTCCTGCTGTGCGCCGCCGAGGCGCAGCAGAGCCGCGAAGGCGTCGTTACGGAGGTCGTACTGCACGCCGAGGGAGAGCCTGCCGGAGCGGTAGCGGCGGGTGAAAGCCGCCGCGAAGCGGACGGCGCCGAGTCCGGCGAGCAGGATGGTCCAGGGGGCGAGCGAAGCGGTGGTGCCCGCCGCCACCCCGTCCACCACATGGCGCAGGACGAGGGGCAGTGTGGCGGTGGCGACGGCAGCCACGGCGGCGGCGCCGAAGGCGAGCAGGAGGTCGGCGCGGTGGCGCAGGCAGTACCCCAGCAGCCGCCGGGCCCACCGGGCCGACGGCTGCTGGGGCGTACTGGTTTCCTGGGATGGACAGTCCGTCACCGGGCCGCCGCCAGGGCGATGCCGGTGTGCCCCTCGCCGGCGTCGACGGTGTCGAACAGCCGGTTGGCGGGGCGCGGGAGCCCGTAGCGCTCACGCAGTGTGGAGCCGGTGTACTCGGTGCGGAACAGGCCCCGTTCCTGGAGGATCGGCACCACCCGGTCCACGAAGACCTCCAGGCCGGACGGGAGCACGGCGGGCATGATGTTGAAGCCGTCCGCCGCACCGCTGTCGTACCAGTGCTCGATGGTGTCCGCGACCTGCTCCGCCGTACCGGCGAAGGTGCGGTGGCCGCGACCGCCGCCGAGCCGCCCGATGAGCTGACGCACGGTCAGCCGCTCGCGCCTCGCCAGCTCCACGATGAGCGTGTAACGGCTCTTGGCGCCCTCGATCTCCTCCTCGGTGGGAATGTTGTCGGGGAGTTCCGCATCGAGGTCCAGATCGTCGGGGGCGATCTTCAACCGCTGGGCGAGCTGCCGCTTTGCGTACTCGGGAACGATCAGCCGGTCGAGCTCGGCGTCCAGCTCCAGCGCCTGCGCCTCGGTGTCGCCGATCACGGGGACAATGCCGGGGAGGATCTTGATGCCGTCCGGATTGCGGCCGAGTGTCCGTGCGCGCTGCTTGACGTCCTTGTAGAAGGTGATGCCCTCCTCCAGGGTCTGCTGCGCGGTGAACACTGCTTCCGCGTACCGGGCGGCGAAGTCCTTGCCGTCCTCACTGGAACCTGCCTGGACGAGCAACGGGTAGCCCTGTGGCGGACGTTGTACGTTCAGGGGTCCGTCGACCCGGAAGAACTCGCCGGTGTGGTCGATGCGACGGACCCGCTCGGCCAGGGCATGTACGCCGCTCTCCTTGTCGGCGATCACCGCGTCGTCCGCCCAGCTGTCCCACAGCTTGGTGGAGACCTCGACGAACTCCCCGGCCCGCCGGTAGCGGTCCGCGTGCAGGGGCGTGTCGTCGAGGCCGAAGTTGCGGGCCGCGTCGGCGCCCGCGGTGGTGACGATGTTCCAGCCGGCCCGGCCGCCCGAGACATGGTCCAGCGAGGCGAACCGGCGGGCCAGGTTGTACGGCTCGTTGTAGCTGGTGGAGGCGGTGGCGATGAGGCCGATGTGCCGGGTGGCCCCCGCCAGCGCGGTGAGCAGGACGGTGGGCTCCAGCTTGGCCGCCGGCCGACGGCCGGGGTCACCCATCAGGACGGGGCTGTCGGCCAGGAACAGCGAGTCCAGCTTGCCGCGTTCGGCGATCCGGGCCAGGTTCTTGTAGTGCTCGATGTCCGAGTTCGCCTCTGCCGGGCTCTCGGGAAGCCGCCAGGAGGCCTCGTGGTGACCGGTGGACATCAGGAACGCGTTCAGGTGCAGCGGCTTGCGGCCGGACTCGCGTCCCGTGTGCGGCCTGCTCTCGGCTTCCGCCTGCGCTTCCGTCCGGTCTTCGGTTTTGCGTGCCATGGGGCGTCGTCTCCTCAAGAGGTGGTGGGCCGGTGCTGCGCCACACCGAGGGCGGCGAGCAGCGTGTCGCGGTATTCCTGGAAGCGGGGTTCGCGCGGGGACCGCGGGGTGGGCAGGTCGACGGCGAGGTCCACGGAGATGCGGCCGTCATCCAGGACCAGCACCCGGTCGGCGAGTTCCACGGCCTCGTCGACGTCATGGGTGACCAGCAGCACGGCGGGGCGGTGTCGCTCGTACAGCTCGCGCAACAGTCCGTGCATCTTGATCCGCGTGAGGGCGTCCAGAGCGCCGAACGGCTCGTCGGCCAGGAGCAGTTCGGGATCGCGGACCAGGGCGCGGGCGAGCGCGGCGCGCTGCTGCTCACCGCCGGACAGTTCATGCGGCCAGGAGCGCTCGCGGCCCTCCAGGCCGACCTCGGCCAGGGCTGTCAGACCGCGCTCTTGGGACCCGGGACCGCGCAGCCCCAGGACGACGTTGTCCAGTACCCGGAGCCAGGGCAGCAGTCTGGAGTCCTGGAAGGAGAGCGAGACCCGCTCGGGGACGACGAGTTCGCCGGAGCCTTCCACCGTATGGTCGAGGCGGGCGACGGCCCGCAGCAGCGTGGACTTGCCCGAGCCGCTGCGGCCGAGGAGTGCCGTGAACTCGCCCGGTGCCAGGGTGAGATCGAGTTCCTTCAGTACGATCCGGTCTCCGAACTTCCGCACCAGGCCGGTCGTCCGTACCGCGGGCCGGTCGCCGCCGTGGTCCTCGCTCCCCGATCCGGTCCCGGGCCGGATCTCGGTCAGCCCGCCAGGGTGCGTCGCCATGACAGGACCCTCCTCTCGATCGCGCGTACCGCCGCGTCCGAGGCGAAGCCGAAGATCCCGTAGGCCACCAGCCCCACGATGATCACGTCGGACTGGGCGTACTGCTGGGCCTGGAACATCATGTAGCCGATGCCCTGGGTGGCGTTGATCTGCTCGACCACGATCAGGCCGAGCCAGGACGCTGTGACGCCGAGGCGCAGGCCGACGAAGAAGCCCGGCAGCGAGCCCGGGACGACGACCTTGCGGACGAACTGCCATCGGCTCAGGTCAAGTCCCTCGGCAAGCTCCACATACCTGCTGTCGATGCCGGTCAGCGACGCGTAGGTGTTGATGTACATGTTCACCGCGACGCCGAGCGCGATCACGGTGACCTTCATCTGCTCGCCGATGCCCAGCCAGAGGATGAGCAGCGGGAGCATCGCCAGGGACGGAATGGCCCGCTTGACCTGGAGCGTGCCGTCGAGGAGGTACTCCCCCGTGCGGTTCAGCCCCGCCGCCACGGCCAGGATCACCCCTGCTGCCACACCGAAGAACAGGCCGAGCCCGGCGCGCTGCAGCGAGACGAGCACGTTGTCCTGGAGCCGGCCGGTGGAGACCAGGTCCGCCGCGGTGGACAGCACGGTCCCGGGTCCGGACAGGATCCGGGGGTCGAGATAGCCGAAGGCCGAGGCCGCCCACCACACGGCGATCAGCAGTGCCGGGCCGATCAGCCGGCCGAAGGGCACGGACCGGCCTGGGCCCAGCCGCCTGCGGGTACCACGGGCGGCTTGCGGGACCGTGCCTTTTGCCGGCTTGAGACGACTCGTCGCTTCGGCGGTCGTTGCCACCGGGCTCTCCAGCCGTGCGTTCGACAGCATCTCCGTCATGACGCCACCCGGTACGTGGCCGGTACGGCCTTCGCCGCCAGCCCCTCGAAGCGGCGGTCGAACAGCTCGGAGGCGTCCTGCTCGGGCACGAAACCGCCATCGGCCAGCAGATCGGTGGTCTCCTGCTCCCACTCGATCGCCTTGTCCCAGCTCACCGGGAACTGCGGCTTGCGGAGGGAGGCGACGATGCGCTTGCCGTCCTCCTTGGAGACGCCCTGGTCCTTCACGTAGTACGTGTCGATCCATTCGTCGGTGTTCTCCCACGCCCACACCAGTCCGCGGGACCACAGCGGGATGAAGTTGCGGACGGCCGCGACCTTCGCCGGATCGTCCAGCACCTCGGTCGGCGCCCACAGCACGGTCAGCAGGTCCACGACATCGGCCTTCACACCGCGGGCGCCGTCCTTGCCGTACTGGCCGAGGTACTTGGTGAGAGTCGGCTCGCCGAGTGGGGCCACATCGACCTGCTTGGACTGCAGAGCGGTCAGGAACTGAGTGCTGGGCAGTGCGACGAGCTCGACATCGCTGTTGCGCAGCCCTGCCTTCTTCAGTGCCCGCAGTACGACGACACCCTGCGCCTGGCCCTGGGAGAAGCCGATCTTCTTGCCGCGGAAGTCCTCGACCGTCCTGATGTCGGAACCCGCGGCGGTGGCGAAGACGTAGGAGGGGTTCTTCCGCACCTGTACCGCGACGATCTTCGCATCGACACCGATGGCGTGGGCCTGGATCGGCGGGATTCCGGCATTGGTCGCCAGATCGATGGAATGGGCGCGGAATCCCTGGATGACGTCGGGCCCGGCGCTCAGATTGGGCCACTGCGAGACAGTGAACTTCAATTCCTTGTTCAGCCCGGCAGGTCCCAGCTGAAGTTGTGTGGAATGGACCGCGATCGACAGCTTGGTACCGGTCGGTGGTGACCCCGTAGGCAACTTTCCGGCAGGTTTCGCCTCGGCGGCTGTTCTGGTCTGCGGAGCGCAGGCCGCGAGGCTGAGTATCGTCCCGCCGGCGAGGGCGATGAATGACCTGCGCCCGACGGATGTATGCGCGAAATTGCGTGACATGGCGGATTCCTGATCGATGGGCAGCTGGAGGGAATGCTCAGACGGCGAGGTAGGAACCGTCGTGGAACAGGAGTGGGCTGCGCCCCTCGCCGAGCCAGGAGTCCACGACCCGGGCGATGACGATCCGGTGGTCGCCCGCCGGGACGAGCTGCTCGATGTCAAGCCGCATCCAGCCGGCGACATCGTCGAGGACCGGCTGACCCTGCGGCAGTCGCCGCCAGTTGGTCGGCGCCGCGAACCGGTCGATGCCGCTGGTGGCGAACGTGGTGGCCAGTGCCTTCTGGTCGGCGCCGAGGAAGTTGACCACAGCGGTGGCGGACCTCTCGACATGAGGCCAGGAGGAAGTGGCGGTCCCGATGGCGAAGGAGACCAGCGGCGGATCGAGCGACAAAGAGGTGAGTGAGGTGGCGGTGAAGCCGACCGGCCCGAGGCCGGCGTCCGCGGTGACGACGACGACACCGGCGGGATACCTGCGAAATGCCTCTTTGAACCGCCCCGGCGCAATACCCGTAGCGGAGGATGTCGCGGAATGCGAAGACACGGCGACAGTCAACTTCTCTCCCGAGATGGAATGTCGAAAAAATGGAGTCGGCACGCGAACGGCAAAGCCGGAACGGGCAGGCCGAGGAGACGAGGCGCGCAGGCGTAGAGGTACGTAGAGAGGTACGTAGAGAGGTACGCACTGCGATGCGGAGCACTCGTGTAAATCAGTCGCTGTTTATCGGCGGCCCGGACAGGGGCGGCAACAGGAACGCTGGGCGAAGATGCCGACCGGCACAGCCACCCAGCAGCGGCATGCCACTGAGGGTAGGCGCTGGGGAATCCGCTGTCGGCCGGTCATGAATCCATCTTCCCGTTCGGTCCAGGAGTCGGTCAATAATGCAACATTCTGAATTAAGTCGAGACCAGAAAATACTGCTCAGGAGACGGCGGGTAGCGCGGGCCACGAACCCAGCGGGTCCGCGTACAGCACCCCCAGTGCCACCGCGCCACCGGCGGTGGCCAACACCGATCCGGTGAAACTGCTGGGCACCACGGCTCGTTCGGGGTCGTCGCAGACCCAGGAGCGCTCGGCCACTTCCGCCCGCAGATCGGCGAGGCACTGTGGCAGTCGGCCCGCACCAGGCTCGACGACCACCAGGACCTCGGGGTCGAACATGTCCAGGAGCAGTGCCGCTGCTCTGCCGACGAGCCGCGCCCGTCGGCGGAAGAGCGCCACCGCCCGCGCCTCACCGGCCAGCGCCTGATCCAGCAGCTCCGTGAACGATCCGGCCGGCAGACCCTGTTCGGCCGCACGCCGCACCATGGCGTGCTCCGACACCTCGGACTGCAAGCACCCGGTCCGCCCGCACGGGCACGGCTCCGCGCCGCCGGAGCCGGCCGACCCGAGCGGCAGGTGAGCCACACTGCCCGCCCCCGAGCGCGGTCCGAGGTGTATGGCCCCCGCAGTGGCGAACGCCGCGTCCACGACCGCACCGACGAACAGGAGCACCGCGCTGGCCCGGGTGGTGGCCTCCCCCAGCATCTGCTCGGCGCGCGCCAACGCCCTTGCATGACTGTCCACTTGGACCTGCAGTCCGGTCGCCGCAGCGAGAACATCACGTACTGGCACATTGCGCCAGCCGAGTTGTGGATGCTCGATGACCAGTCCGGCCTCCGGGTCCACCCGGTGTCCGGTGGCCACCCCCAAACCGAACACCGTCCGCCCATCCGCATGGGCCGCCAGCAGCCGGGGAAGACGAGCTGCCAGGTCACCGAGGATCCGCTGCGGTTCGGTGCCTCGGTGCGGCCGGCGGTCCACAGCCAGGATCCGGCCGCGCAGGTCCATGAGGGAGACGGTCGAGTGGGCGACCGCGATATGTGCGCCGGCCACCAGATAGCGGCTGGTGTCGATCTCCAACGGTATGTGGGGGCGCCCCAATCCCTTCGGCCCGGTGACCTGCGCACTCTCGCGGATGAGACCACGGGCCGCAAGCCGGCCGGTGTGTCCGGTCACGGATGCGGGTGACAGGCCGGTGAGCCGGGCGACGGTGGAACGGGCGACCGGGCCGTGGTCGAGAATGGCGCTCAGAACGGACCCGGCGCCGGAGACACGACGGGCCGGTGCAACGGCGGGGATGTCCGAGCGACGCAGCGACGTGGGACCACGACGGGCAGGCGCAGAGAGACTCTTCACGGATGTCTTCCAGGCTCGGTGGCAGCGGGCGATGCGGGTGCGTGCTCCTCTACGGAGCCATGAGGACAGAACCTGCCCGACTCACGGTCGGCAGAATGTCGCTTCTCCCGGTGGAAGGGCGCCCCGCGAAGAGCCGGGCAGGGAGAGGTCCCTGGTGGCAGGCCCGCGCGGGCACGGCGTTCAGGCCCGGTGACACGCCGCGGAGCACACACGCTTCAGGTCGACATGACCTCGAGTCGTCAGGTGTGCGGATCGCTGCATGGCCCGGAACGTAGCCGGAACGCCGTTACCCGGTCAAACCACTGACCGCATCATGGACAGGGATGGAACGGAGATGCCGACTCCGCCCAACTTCGCCTGATCTCCTGCGCCGAAGGCGAGGACTCGAACCGCCAACTGCGGCGACGGAGGAGAACTCGCCGGTGACGCCAGTGAGGAAGTAGGTGTGCGTCAAGCGGCGCACGAACGACCTCGAAGACCGGCTGCCATCACGCCGCAGGCTCTGGACGGCCGACCGGATTCACAGGACTGCCGTACGCCCGTAACGGAGCACCGTTGACCGCCAGGGACGGAATTGCGAGCATCGGCGCATGGTCTCTCCGTTCCCACTCCCGTGCTGTACGGACTCCCACCGCCGCTGAGCGTGCCTCGCTCCGCGGCTCTCTGCCGTCCTACCGTTGAGCGAGGGAGCCATGACCGCCATCTCCGATCATGCCCGGCCGCCGCTGCTGGTTGCTCTGCCCGCGCGACCGGAACCGCTGTCCGTCGAGGGCGGCGGCCCGGGCGCCCTGCTGCGTACGCTGCTGCGCTACGGACCCGCGGCGCGTACGGAACTCGTGGCCAGAACCCGGCTCAGCCCGGCCGCGGTGTCGCGCCACACGGCGGAGCTGATCGGGCTCGGGCTGCTGCGCGAACTGCCGCCGCGTGTCAGCCCGCCGCGCGCCGGGCGGCCGCAGGTGCCGGTGGCGATCGACCCCGGCCACCACGTCGCCTGCGGGGTGCACATCGCCCTCGAACACATGACCTTCGCCGTGGTGGATCTGCTGGGCCGGGTCACGGCGCAGCGGCGGCTGCCGCATCCGGGCGGGCCGCGGCAGGTGCTTGAGGAGATCGGCAGGCTCCTGCCCGGCTTCCTCGGACGGCACGCGGCGGGGCGCTCGGTGCTCGGCCTCGGCGTCGTGACCGGTGGTTGGGTCGACTCCGAGCAGGGAACGGTGATCGAGCATGCGCCCCTCGGTTGGCGGGATGTGCCGGTTCGGCGCGTGCTTGGCGCCACGACCAGGTTGCCGGTGCATGTGGACGGGCACGCGCGGGCGCTGGCGCAGGCCGAGTTGCTCTTCGGCGCGGGGGCAGGGCGCTCGGACCTGGTACAGCTCTTCGTCGGCAATGTGGTGGACGCCGCGATCGCGGCCGGTGGCAGCGTGCTGCGCGGGCGCAGGTCCGGGGCGGGCGATGTGGCCCATCTGCCGCTGGGCCACATCGGTCAGGCCTGCGGGTGTGGTCGTACCGGCTGTCTGCAGACCGCGGTCTCGGAACTTGCCGTGGCCGAGCGTGCCTTCGAAACCGGGGCCATCCCCGCGCCGGACTTCGCTCTGCTCCTCGACCGGGCCCGCCAAGGCCACCACGAAGCGCTGCGGGTGCTGCGCGAGAGGCTGCGCACCGTCGGGCGTGCGGCAGCACTGCTGCTCGATGTCCTCAATCCGGAACTGCTGGTGGTCGTCGAGCGCACGGCGCTGACCTTCCCCGAGCTGCTGCCGGACCTGTACGAGGAGATTGCCGCACACTCGCATCTGTGCGCCGATCCCGAACGGGCAGTCGTCCCCAGCAGTTTCGGGCCGCACGTGCTGGCGGTCGCGGCCGGATCGGTCGTGCTCGACGCGGTGTACCGCAGGCCGATGGAGCTGCGCACAGCGCGCTCCGCGTAGCGCCGGCGAGCTGTGCCGGCGCCTGGTCGCGACATGCCGCTCGCCCGCGACGGCCCGTGCTCTCGCAGTGGCGGGCAGATCCCCGGACCGGCGCGGCCCGCCGCACCCGAAGTCCGTTTCTTCCACGGCGTCGCAAATTATTGTCGCCCCGTCAGGCAGCGCGGAGAATCGCCCTATGGATGCGACAGGGAGGGCCACGGCGCGTGACGCCGCCGGACGGGAGACGGTCAACGCCTTCCGCGCCCACCACTTCGCCGGACTGGGCTGTAGTCGGCCCGCCGGCCACGCGCGCTGAGCCGAGCGCCACCGGCGCGTTGTCCGTCTCCTGGTTGCTGTTTCCCTTCCCCGCCCCGTAGGGGGCTGCCTTCCTCGTACGCCTCGGTACACCTTCACCGGTCAGCGCATCTGCGTATGCGCCCATTGGAGCTGCCCTGCCATGTCTGCACCCGCCCAGACCGTCCTCGACATCGTCAAGGTCGCCGGGAACATCGGCGCCGAGATTCACGGCGTCGACCTCGCCTCCGACCTGCCGGACGACACCGTCGCGGCAATTCGCGCCGCCCTCCTGGAGCACAAGGTCGTCTTCTTCCGCGGTCAGGACCTCGACGAGGCGAGCCATGAGCGCTTCGCCCGCGGCTTCGGCACCCCCACCACCGCGCACCCGACCGTCCCCGCCCTGGAGGGTGCCCCGGCCGTTCTCGACCTGGACTACGGAAAGACCACGTCCCGGGCCAACCATTGGCACACGGACGTCACATTCGTGCAGCGCCCGCCGCTGGGATCCATCCTGCGCGCGGTGACCATCCCGCCCTTCGGCGGCGACACCGTGTGGGCCAACACGGCCACGGCGTACGCAAATCTGCCGGAGGAGCTGCGTGCGCTCGCCGACCAGCTGTGGGTGGTGCACTCCAACCAGTACGACTACGCGGCCTACAAGCCGGCGGACGACACCGAGGCGGCCAAGCGCCACCGTGCCGTCTTCACGTCGGTCGCGTACGAGACCGAGCACCCCGTGGTACGTGTGCACCCCGAGAGCGGTGAACGGGTGCTGGTGCTCGGCGGTTTCGCGCGCCGGTTCGTGGGCTGGTCCGCGGAGGACTCGCGCGAGTTGCTGCGGCTGTTCCAGTCGTACGTGACAGAGCTGGAGAACACCGTACGGTGGCGCTGGACCCCTGGCGACGTCGCCTTCTGGGACAACCGCGCCACGCAGCACTACGCGGTGGCCGACTACGGCACTCTCCCCCGCCGCGTGCAGCGGATCACGCTCGCCGGTGATGTCCCGGTGTCGGTGAACGGCACCCACAGCAGGGCCGTCACCGGTGACGACACCACGTACAACACCGCCCTCGCCCTGCCCGATGACGGGGGCGGCAGGTGAAGAACCTGCCGTACAAGGTGCTGTTCCACATCGACAGTGGGCCGGCAACGTTCTCGAGTCCGGGACGGTCGACGCCGACCCGACCAAGCGCGAGGCGCCGCTGGACTTCACCGCACCTCGGGTGAAGGGAACGCGTAGGTCCGCTCCCACCCGGACGCGTGGGTCGACGCCTGCTACGTCGAGATTCGCAAGCAGACGCCCCTGGGCAAGCAGGTCTTCCAGACCACCGGCACGACCGCCTACGTCCCCATCGACGACGGCGTCGTCGTCGAGTCCCAGAAGAAGCACGCCGACCTCTACACCGAGATCGGCCGGATTCCGCAGAAGGTCGACCTCTCCGAGCAGTTCGACCCCTCCGTCGCCAACGACTTCAACGCGGCGCTCGCCGCAGCACAGAAGGGCTAACCATTATGACCTCGACCATCTCGTCGAAGCCGACGACCTCTACCGCGACCGCACGCCCCGCCTCCGGCCACACCGGCGCCGACATCTCCGGCGTCGACCTCTCCAAGCCCCTCTCCGACGGCGACCTGGCCGTCATCAAGGAGGCGCTGCACCGCTGGAAGGTCGTCTTCTTCCGCGGCCAGGACCTCGACCACGCCTCTCAGATCGCCTTCGCCCGGCAGTTCGGCGAACTGACCTATGCCCACCCGCACGACGACACCCCGCCGGAGGACCACCCAGAGATCTTCACCATCGACCCGCGCCGCTACGAGGAGCGCTACGGCAAGGGGTTCCGCGAGGCCACGAAGAAGCGCCGCTACAGCTACTTCTCCGGCTGGCACACCGATGTCACCGCTTCCGTCAACCCGCCCGCCGGATCGATCCTGCGCGCCGAGACCGTCCCCGAGTTCGGCGGCGACACCCAGTGGACCAACCTGGTCGCCGCGTACGAAGGCCTGTCCGCCCCGGTACGTGCCTTCGTCGACACGCTGCGCGCCGAGCACCGCTACGGCGGGGCCGAGAAGCCCACAGGCGACAGCGCCTACGCCCGCCGCGTGAACGACAACCTGCTGGTCGCCGTCCACCCGGTGGTCCGCGTCCACCCCGAGACCGGGGAGCGCGCGCTCTTCGTCAACCCCGGATTCACCAGCCACATCGTGGACGTGTCCCCGAGCGAGAGCCGCGCCATCCTCAATCTGCTCTACGAAGAGATCACTCGCCCCGAGTACACCGTCCGCTTCCGCTGGGAGCCCGGCAGTGTCGCCTTCTGGGACAACCGGGCCACCGCCCACCTCGCCCCGCGCGACATCGAGCACCTGAACGTCGAGCGCCGTCTGCACCGCGTCACGTTGATCGGTGAACTCCCGGTCGGCCCCGACGGTCAGGAGTCCGAACTCGTCGCGGGCAAGCCGTTCACCGCAGACCACCGGGTGGTCGTCGGCACCTGAGACGCTGACGACCGAGGTTCGCCGCGCCGCCCTCCGCACAGGGTGGCGCGGCGCCGCAGCCGCATCCGTCGGGACTGGCCGACGCAGTCGGACTGCAGTCTGCCGGACCGATTGTTGATGCGGCAGGCCGTGTTGTGCCCGGGAGTGGCCTGCCAGACAGGGCCCCTCGCACCTGTTCCACCCACCACGGCCGGGTTGGGCTGAGCATTTTCAGGCGCCACGAGAAGCCGCGAAGCGCCTCAGAGCCGATGAGGCTGAGGACCCGGCGCAGCTGCTGTTCGTCGCCTACTGCCTGGTCCTGCGCCTGCGCCTGCGCCTGCCGAAGATGTCGTCCATGCAGCTCAGGAGCCTGTTCGGTGATGCGGCGCCACATGGCGGGCAAACGGAGCCGCGGCGTAGAGCGAGACCAAGCGTTGCGAGCGGTGGCCGAGGGCGTCGACGCTTGCCCGCACTGCCGGCCCGACACCGAGCTCGGGGTACTCGACTGAGGCGCCGGCGCCTTCTTGGTGGCCTTGTTCGAAGTACCGGTGCAGCTCCTCGTCGACCCGGTGCCGGCTGATGTCGCGGTCCGGTCCCTCGATGTAACCGTCGGGGGAAACCGACATGCCCAGAATGATGTCTCGCGTCTCAACTCACTCATTTCTCGCAGTGATCAGCGCTGTACGGGTTCCAGGTCCGTGGTGCGCGCTCTCGCGGCCGCGCACCACGGCCGCCGCCCCCACCAGAAGAACGATCGCGCCCACACCGAGGACGACATTGCCGAGCAGAGACGTCGCGTACGGGACGCCCATGTCGCGCGCGTGCCCGAACCCCACCCACACGTAGGTGAGCAGCAAGCCGCCCGCAAGGGCGAGGCGGTGCCGCGCGCCCCAGCCCCGGCCGCGCGACCAGTACGCACACAGTGCCACGACCGCGGCGACGAGGACGCACCATGCGCCGACCGTGCCCCAGGCCGGCACCCCGTCCGGCAGGAACTCGCGGCCCCAGTAGAGGCTGGACGCGGCGAACGCCGTGGCGCCCACCACCCACGGCGTCGGAGCGGTGCGCCCGGTCGCAGAGGCCGAGTGGGGGCGCAACGCGAACGCCGCCGCCACCAGCGCGCCGATGACGACCGCCGCGCCGCCGAACCGGGCCGGTGACGCCATGAAGTGCTCGGACTCGGCCTGGGCGAAGGCCAGGAACAGCGACCCGGCGGCGAACACGACGCCCGTGACCCCGAGTCCGGCCGGGCCGAGCCAGGGACGCGTACGGTCGCGGCTGAACGTCTCGATGATCGCGATCGGCACACAGATGCTCCAGACCGTGTGCATCGAGAGCACGTCCTGGACCATTTCCACGCTGACGCCGAGCACCGGGACATGGGTTCCGGCGTAGGCGAGTCCCATGTCGAAGCCGCCGTAGTGCGGGTTCCACAGCATCTGGTCGATCGGGCCCTCCTCGAGCATGGCGTAGGCCGCGCCGAGCAGGATCATCGTCCGCCAGCCGCGCCCCGCGCGTCGGGTCACCTCGCGGATCAGCAGGGCGCCGCCGCCGTACATCGGGGCCAGGAGGACGAGTGCGGGCAGCGCGGTGACCGGCTGGTTGCCGAGGAGGAACTCGCCCACCAGGGGGGCGAGCAGGAACAGGGCGGCCGCCAGGAGGAGGCGGTGGCGTGGTCCGAGTTCGTGGGGCATGACGTCGACGCTAGAGACGTCGGGCGGCGCGGGCATCGGCCGAAAGTTCACGCCTGCCGGCCACCTGGCCAGAGTCGGACCGGCCGGGCGGACGGGGGCCGGCGGGTGTCAGCGGGCGCCCTCGTCATGGACGAGGAGGGCGAGCTGGATGTGGTTGCCGAGGCCGGGCCTGGCCAAGGGGTCACCGCCCTGCTCCCGGCGCGTGTTCAGTCGCGTTGGCCACGCTCAGCGCGCCCCGAGCGCCTCGGATGAACGCCCACTGCGAGCGGGTGATCGGCACGATCTGCCGAGAAGCCCTGGACCACGTTCTGATCATGAACGAGGCTCACGCCCGACACGTCCTCGCCGAGTACCAAAATCACTACAACCGGCATCGGCCGCACCGATCCCGGGGCCAACGACCGCCCGAGGCCCAGAAACAGCCAGCACGCCGTTGCGCGGGGCGAGCCTTCGCAGGGGGCCGCCTTGGTTCTACAGACTGAGCGTGATCGCGGCGGCGATGCCGCCCAGGCCGAGGGCGAAAGCGGCCTCTTTCCAGCCGCCCTTGCCCCAGCGGAAGGGGCGGTCGGCGGCCAGCCTGCCCGGCCCGATGGCGGCGACGGCCAGGGCGACGACGGCGATGCAGACGTTGTATTCCACGCCGCCGTTCGTGTCCCACAGGCCGTGGGCGCCGGTGACCGTGGCCATGGCGTTGATCATGACGCCGATCAGGGCGGCGGCCGCCAGCGGCGTCAGCAGGCCGAGGGCCAGACCGAGGCCGCCGAGGAGCTCGGACATGCCCCCGATGAAGGCGAAGAGCTTTCCCGGGTGGAAGCCCAGGGCCGCGAATCCCTTGCCCGTCTCCGTCAGGCCCTGGCCTCCGAAGAGTCCGAAGACTTTCTGAGCCCCGTGTCCGGCCATCAGCAGCCCGATGGTGAGCCTGATGAGCAGCAGACCGAAGTCGGCGGCGGTCGTCATGGGCGTGGCGATGGAAGTGGACTGCGCCGCTGGTGCCGTGGAAGAGGAAGAAGATTTCAAAATGCGTTTGGGCAACATGGCGATGCTCCGATTGGAACGCCAGAACGGGCGTTTCCCCCAGCTCGACGACACGTCGAGCACCGATGTTGGGTGTGCCCCGCATTAGATCGCGGGCGATTCCCTGCCCCATTCGATCCTTTCGCTGCGGGCACAGTTGTGCATCGGGTCGGTGGCCCGCGGGGGCGGGCGGCCGTTGCCGTGTCAGTGATTCTGGGGCATCTGCTCATCACGATCGGGGTCGTTCGGGCACAGCCTCGCCGGGCTCGGGGGTCAGGACGGCCTTGACTCCGTTGACCTCAAGACCGGTGAGGCTGCCGCTGAGGAAGGCTTGGTTCATGGCGCACACCAGGTCGGGGGCTTTCGCGGCGAGCGGATGGAACGGGCAGTTGCGCAGCCGGAGCCGGGTGAGGGCTTCCCGGACGGGTTCGTAGCCGTACTCCTCCAGCAGCCCCCCGCACAGGGTCAGCCCACGCTCGCGTCCCAGGCGCCCTGGGCGGGTCTCCTCCCGTCCGACTGCGCCCAGCTGCCCGCCGTGCTGCTCCGCGGTCCGCATGCCCGCCTGCTCGGCGTTCTCGTCGGCCTCCTCGGTCAGAACGGCGTCCATGAGAAGGACCGCCAGGAGTTCGTGGCGCCGTTCTGGGATGGTCACGGTGATCTGCGCTGCGGTGGGCTCGTACACCTTTGGCCGCCTGCCGACCTTGCGGATCACGCCGGGCGTTTCGTAGCGGGCGCCCAGCAGGCAGGCGTCGACGAGCTTGTCGAGGTGGAAGGCGGCGAGCTTGCGGCAGATGCCGACGCTCACGGCGGCCTCGTCACGGGTGACGTCGTGGCCGGCACGGCGGATAACGGTGAACATGCGCCGTCGTGAGTCCTCGCTCAGGACACTGACGGAGTCGATGGCGCTGCCGACCGCGTCGGCCGACGCTGCCTGATCGCAAGCCACAAGACCACGGTAACCCTCATCCGCGTAGGCCCAAGTGTTCCTTCTGTTCCGATGTCCTGCGTATCTTGTCGACCTCCCTCAATAAGACCAGGATTTATTGGTGAAACTAGGAGGTCCCGATGAATGCTGATTCACAGCTTCAGACGAGGCGTCCGGTCATCGCCTCGCTGCTCGCGGGGCCGAGCTCGTTGGCGTCCTCGCTGGCCGGGCGGGCGGTCACCTAGGCGAGGGTGCCGCCGTCGTGCGGGCCTGCCCCGGCCCACCGCAGGGCGGCGTCCGCCAATCCGAGGGTGCGTGCGGAGGAACCGACGGACAGCCGGCCGAAGCTGAGGCCGCTGTTCATGGTGGCAATCCAGAGGCCGAAGTGGGCGGCGGGTTCGTCTTGACGGACCTCGATGCCGGGCGGTGATGAGCATCTGCACCGCGGCGAGGGTGGCTCGGGACGACTCGCTCGCGCCGTCGCCGCGGTGCTCGGCGATCCGGGCCCGGATGTCGCCCTGTTCGTAAGGGTCCTGTCCGGCGGCGAGCATCATCCGGGTGTCCAGCCGGACGCCTAGCTCGCGGCGGTGATCGTCGCTCTCGTGAGCGAGGCGGGCCAGGATGTGGCGGCTGTCGGCGTGGAACAGGTCGTGGGCGGCCCGCATGGCTTCCGGTCCGCCGAAGCGGCGGGTCCCGGACTCGTGGATGACGCCTTCGGCGTGCCGGATCGCGGCCCGTTCGGTGAGCGTGCTGGTCAGCCGCCCAGGACAGCAGTCGCGTCACGGCTGTCGGCGGGGAGGACGCGCAGCCGCCAAGATTCGCCCTTTCGGATCCACCACCAGGCGGCGACGTCCCCGCTCTCCTCGGCCGCGACCAGCAGCTGCCCCAGGTGGTTGATGGCCATCTGCTCGGCGACCTGCCAGGTGTCGCACCACAGGTTGACCTGCCACCAGCGGGTATCCGGTTCGCGCCGCGACGTGCAGGGAGCGTAGGGCCAGCAGCAGGAAGCCGATGTCGTCGAGGTAGACGGGGTCCGGCAGCAGGTCGACCGGTGACACCGTATAGATCACGGCGGCCCAGACCAGCGCCTTGTTGCGGAGCGGGATTCCCGCGTCGAGGAGCAGCCTCTTCGCCCGGATCACTCGCACCAGGAGAACTGCGGCGATGCCCATGGTGAGCAGCACGACGACTGTGGCGAGGATGAGCCAGGCTTTGGTGTCCATGCCTCATCGTGTACCCCCTGAGCGGGGGGAGCCAGGGCCGAAGGCCCTCTCCCGGATGCGGGGAGGCGGTCAGAGCGCTGAGCGGCGCAGCGCGAGGAGCACCTGGTCGTCCTGGGGCCGGCCTCCCGCGTGCCGTCGTACGTCACGGATCAGCATGTCGAGGACCTGCGCCGGTGCGGGGTGCTCACCGGACCGGGCGAGCAACACTCAGGACCTGTGGATCGGGCTCGGGGCGGACGTGAAGGGCGTACCTTCCCGAGTGATCGATTGAAGGTCACCGAGTAGGCCTGAGGGCGTCAGCGACGACGGGTGCGGGCATCTCAAGTATTTACTACCGGATGGCGGCGCCGTAGGCGGCAGCGACTGGGACACCGGCCTCGTTTCACCTCGGTCACATGCTCTCGGTTTCCGCCGTATTCCGGCTGCCCTCCAACATCATCAGAGTCGACAAGCTACGCCACCGCGAGAGCCCCTGCCGGGCCAACGGCCCTCTCCGGTACCGCCGTTCACCTCGGACACGGCCGGGTTCCCGGTACATGATCCGGGCCTGGCCGCCGCCTTCGCCGCGTCCTTGTCGAGCGTGGATGGGGTGCTGGAAGACCTCGGCCCGCGCTCGGCCGCCAACCCACCGGTCTTCAGCACGCTCGCGGACCTGGACATCGTCCATGCCGGCGCTTGGGGCAATGTGCTGACCGTCTGCGACCCGGCGTTCGTCTCCGACGGCGACGACAACCTTGACGAAGCAACGGACCTGCGCGAACGCTTCCCCGACGCACGGATCGTGGGACGCGTCGAGACCCACTGCGCAGCCACACGCACCGAAGACCTCGTATGGCTGCCCGACGGGACGATGTTCCACGCTGCCGGATGGACCGATGACGAGCCGTTCGTCGTCTCCGGAGACCCCGCAGCGGTCCTCGCCGCTCTCGGCATGACACAGAAGGACCTCGACAACAACGACGAGCTGAACGCCTTCATCGACCTGGACGACGACCCGAACCAGATCGAATGGGGAGTGTTCACCGGCCTGGCCCTGGGGGCCGCCGACCCGTGGGGCGTTCCCGGCCTGAACCTGTCGGCGCTGCGCGTGCGGCACACCGAGTCGGCCACGACCGACATGGAAAACGCGTACCTCATCGGCCGGTGACCAGTCGAACTCCCTTCGCACCGCAGTGGGTTGACACCTCGACACTGCGCCTGCCGGAAACCCCATCCGCACAGGTCACTCTGCTCGCGGCCATACCCGAAAGCTGCGGCATGATCAGGTCTCGTGCTGCTCCGTTTCGCCTATCTGGCCATCTCCAACGCCTTCGCTGCGGCTGCTGCCACTGAGCGACCGCGACAAGGACGTGGAGATTCTTGCCCTCCGCGCCATCGGATCACCGTCTTGGAACGGCGACTCGGACCCGTTTGAGCAGTGTCCCGGCCCGAAGACCGAGCCCCCATCTGGAACGAGCACCACCTGCACCACGCGCTCCGCCAGTTCGAACTGCACTACAACCTCCACCGGCCTCGCCAAGCGATAGAACAGGAAACACCCCTGCGTGCCGTCCCCGAACCGCTCACCCCTGCACAGATCTCCCACCTCGACATACGCCGAAGAGACCGACTCGGCGGAGTCCTCCGCGTATACCAACATGCCGCCTGAACTGCACGGATGGACTTTTCGACAGGCGCGCCGCTTAAAGCAGCTCAACTTACGCCACGGCGGGCGTAGTTCACACCTTCGAGCGTGGATGAGCCAGGAGACCACGCCAACGACGAGGGGCCCTGCCCTGTCACGCCCCCGCCCACCAGGCCATTTCCCCCTTGAGAGACAGGATGAAAGAGTTTCACTGCGAGGACTCCCTCCGATTTTACGAACGCAATCGCGCCGAAGGTAAACGCCACATCCAGGCAGTCCTCGCCCTGGCCCGCCGCCGCGTCAACGCCCTTCGGGCCCTCATCCGCGATGGACAGACCTACGAAACCCTGCCACCCACCGCACGCGCGGCTTGACAGTCCGCATTAGGCATCACTGCCCGCTACACACATACCCCCCTCTAACCTGGACGGCTGAGGGGGGACGTGTCGCATCTTCGAGGCTAGCTCACCTTCAGTTCCATTTCGCAGTCAAGGATTTGGGTGAACTCTTGACCTCCTTGGCGGTAATGGAACTGGCAATGCTTAATATTCTTCCTGGGCGGTGAGGTGATCCGAATCTTGGCTTGGAAGAATATGTCACTCTGCTTCTTCGGTGAGACCTTGACCCCGGACTTCACGTAGTCCCTGAGGCGGGCAAAGTCCGGCGTATCCGACTCGCCGTCCAGGGCTAGGAGGGGCAGCCCCTCAGTGTCATTGACGTTGTAGGCCGCGTAACCAAGTACCTTGAGCCCTTCGGGCGGGTCAATGACACTCGCGCCTGTGATCTCAATGCTCTTGCCGCTTACGTTGTGCGGCACGGGAAGGGCGAAGTACCAGGTTTGCCCTACCTTGGCGTGCGTGTTGCCGACTGTCCCACTGGACTGCGCCCCCTCTGCGTCCAGCGCCTGTCCACCGGACGGAGAGGCGGAGCAACTGACGAGAAGCGCGCACGCCAGGAGCGTGGCCGCTCTAGTCGGAATAGAAGACGCCCGGCTTGCCCGAGGGGCTGCCATTCTTCCCCCATATGTAATGCTTGTAGCTGGACTTGTTTCCGGCGGTGATGCGCTGCTTGTGATCGCGATCGTAGCCCGTGGACCCGCCCAGGGAGACGCCGTAAGCGCTGACGGCGCCGGAAAACTTGATGCTGCGATTCTTGCTCAGCTGGAAGTAGGAGCCTCGCGTGACATAGGCGCGGTGAGACTTAGGGGCGTCCCAGTATCCGCTTCCGTCCTTGGAGCTGACGTCCTTGCCGTACTTCCCGGTGGCGCCACCCGCCGGGATCGTGTACTTACCGGGCTTGATGACGTACCGCGTGAAGGTGTTGTTGCCTCCGCACTTCCAAGTCTCCTTGTACTTGGTGTACTTGATCGGCACCCTCCATTGCTTCCCGAAGTACGGGCCCTTGGCCGTGTATCCGGTGGTGACGCTCATGGAAGAGCCCAGGCTCACACTTCCGGTGATGGTCCAGTTGCCGCCGGTCTTCGCTGCGACGTCCACAGTGGAGGACAGCTTGCTGTCGTAGTCGACCGACGCCTTGGCGTCCCAAAAGGCGTGACCCTCGCCCACGGTGGTGTAGTAGATCTTCTTGTCGATGACCTTGGACTTTGTGCGGTCGCATCCGCCGTCCATCGGTCGCACGACCAAGCCCTTGGTGTCCTGCCCGTTGACGATGTAGGGGTTGTAGCCGGTCGGCAAATCACCCGTAGCGTTCTGCCACTTGGGAAGCGGGCTGTCGCCGAGTGTGTCGGTAGGCTCTGCTTCCCGCTTCACGGCCCAGCTCTTGGCGTAACCCGCAGCCATTTTGACGTTGACCGCTGGGTCCTGTGCCTCGCTCAGGCTGGACACTTCGCTGCTGTCGGAGGATGTCCCCAGGGGCAGAAGCTGCGCTGGCTCGGCGGTTTCGTCGTCAGCCACGGCGAGGCTCCGCGCTGAGGCGGTCGCGGTGGCCGGCGCCGCCGTGAGGTGTGTGATACCTCCCATGGGGACGCCGGTCGACGTCTGGCCCGTGACGGTCGCCATCGCGTTGACGAGTCCGCCGTTCTCGGTCGCGGCTTGCTGGACTTCGGCAGGCAGCGTCTTGGGCAGGGTCAGTGACCAACTGCCGTCTGCGGCCGTCACGGCGGTACCGAGCGACGGTAGGTCGGCCTCAGCGCCATCCTCCGGGACCGCGTCGGTGGCTTCGACCTTGACAGTCAATCCAGCGGCCGGTGTGCCGTTTCCGAGGGTGAACTTGCCTTTGAGTACTTCCGGGGCACCCGGGGCCGGGGGCTCGCCGGGCTCCTCGGCCACAGCGGCAGGTGCGTCAGGGTCATCTCCCGCGGCGCCCAAGGTGGGCTTTTCGTCACCTGCGTCCGCAAGGCACGTAGCGGTATCTGCGAGGACTTCACCGAAAAGCCCCACACCGTACTCACTGTTCGTGACGGTGAGATTCGGAGTTCCTGCATACGCCTGCACGGTGCCGTCGCTCATGGCAGTCCGCACAGTTCCCGGGCCGACTCCCCAGCCTTGCCTCTGCGTGGTGTCGGTGGTCGCCACGACCGTTCCCTGGGCGGGAAAGCTGGGGTGCGGGCTCGCTGTGTAAGCCCAGGCACGGATCACCCCGTCCGTGAGGGTGTAGGTAGTCGAACCAACTGCCCAGACGTCGTCGGCGTTGGTGAACGCGACGACTGCCGGGTTACTGACGGTCAGTGGGAACGCATCGAGCTTGAGTTCGCCGTCACCGGTGAGCGGTGAACTCTGCTGGAATACATCCAGCTTGCCGCCGCCATGGATGGAGAAGATGAGATCGCCATTGGACCAATCGCGGTTGTGACGCGCTGTCCAGTTCTCGTTGTACGTCTTGACCGGAGTGAGTACGCTTCCTCCGCTGTCGCTCCGGTCCTGGTAGGACTTGAGCACCCCGGCCGCTGTGACCTCGTAGATCACGCCGTGTCCACCCGCGAAGTAATAGCTATCGCTCTTCAGCGATGCCGACTTGCCGGTATTGAGGAGGGCCGAATCGGTGGCATTCGACGGATTCCAGTCGACGTACTTCTGCAGCTTGTCGCCGTCGGCGTTTATGAGGTAAGTCGATACCTTCGTCTGGCACGCTTCAGCAGCAGCACTGGTTCCTCCCGTGAGCTGCGGAGCCGTGATGGTGCCTGCAGTCAAGGCTGCGACGAAAACCCCGCTCGCAATGAGTCGGGACCGTCTTCGAGAATTACTAGATGACACTCGGGTTCCCCCCTGCCTCTAGAGGCCGAATCCCGTCCGGCCTTCCGTGAAGAGAATGTAAGCATAGGCGGGATCCCCTTCAAGGCTTCTTCACAGATCTACTTCTCAGTTCGGGTTCATATGACACGTAATGCCCGATACGCTTTCTCGTCTTCCGAGATTCACCTGAGGTTAATTTGAGGAAAGAGGGCAAGAGGTGGGGACCCTGTGACGCTCAAAAACACGAGTCGTCGTCCCGCTTTGAATCCCGTCACCGCAATGAACCGGGAGCACAGGACTCTGAGCAGCGGCTCTGCCGCGTCTGGGAACATGCGTCGTGTTCCTGTCCACGGTGCACGCCATCACCCGCCGCCTGCTGTCGCTGCCCGCATTGCTGCTGCGGCGTGACGACACGAAGGACGCGAAGTTGCTGGTGCTGCGCCACGAAAACGCGGTCCTGCGCCGACATGTCCCACGCCTACGCTACGAACCAACCGACCGCCTGCAGTTCGCCGCACTCTCGCACCTGACACCGCGCCACCGCTGGCCCCAGGTCTCCCCCATGACCCCAGCCACGCTGCCGGCCTGGCACCGCAAACTCGTCGCGAAGAAGTGGGACTACAGCCAGCATCGCCGACCCGGACACCCGCCCACGAGCCCCGCAGTCAAAGCCCTGGTCTTATGCGTGGCGGCCGAGAACCCAGGATGGGGCCATCGGCGCATCCACGGCGAACTCACCCGCCTCGGCCACAAGACGGCCGCCTCCACCATGTGGAACATCCTCAACCAGGCCGGCATCGCCCCCGCCCCACGTCGCACCGACCGTCTCCACACACCCGCACCACCCGCTGCAGACGAGCAGACCCACACCATCCGGCATGACCGGCTCGGCGGACTGATCCATGCATACATGCAGGTCGCGTAGGGGTGAGAAAGGTTGTCGGCACCCACAGGCACAGGCACAGGCTCCTGCACACACGCGTCCTCGGCGGATTCGTCAACGAGCACCGATACGCCGCTTGATCTGCAGCGATGGCCTCCCGAGCGACACAGCCCGGCGTAGGACCAGTCCCCGTGCACGGCCGTCACGCACTCCGCTGTCGTGCACAGCGCTGCGGCCGGACGTCTCGCGGCGCAGGAGTTGACGAGCGCAGTTGTTGTCTGCAGTTGTTCTCTCCTGAACTGCAGCGTTGCCGCCCCGACGGCCGCGGAGCGTGCGGCAGCGGGCCACGCGTGCGGGGCCGCTCGGCGAGTTCGTTCAACTACCTGGCCCGCAAGTCTTTTTAACGATGTAAGTCCTGTGCTGTGATGAGCGCCATCGCTGAGGCCGTCCCAGGAGACAACGATGTCAACTCTGTCTGAAGAGCGCCCCCACATCGATCCCCAGAACGCCGACATCCCCCGCCCCGAGTACCCTCGCCCCAGCTTCGCCCGCGACGAGTGGCTGAATCTCAACGGCACCTGGCAGTTCGCCTTCGACCCCGGCGACAGCGGCCTGGAGCGCGGGCTCGTCCGTGCCGAGCTGCCCGGCACGATCATCGTTCCGTTCTGCCCGGAGTCGGAGCTGTCCGGGATCGGCGACACCGACTTCCACGCCGCCGTCTGGTACCGCCGCACGGTGCGGATCCCCGAGGACTGGCAGGGCCGGCGCCCCGTGCTGCACTTCGGAGCCGTCGATCACGACGCCACGGTCTGGGTCAACGGCCGCGAAGTGGCCCGGCACAGCGGCGGGTTCACCTCATTCAGCGCCGACCTCGCGGGCGTGGCGCGCGCGGGCGAGGACGCCGTGATCGTCGTACGCGCCAGGGACACCCGGCAGGGACCGCAGGCCCGCGGCAAGCAGTCCGACCGGTACAACAACTACACCTGCCTGTACACACGCACCACCGGCATCTGGCAGACGGTCTGGCTGGAGCCGGTGGCCGACACCCACCTCGGGCGGCCCCGCATCACCCCCGACCTCGCCGCCGGCTGCTTCCACCTCGAACTGCCCCTGTCCGGCAACCGCAAGGGCCATCACATCCGCGCCCGGCTGACCGACGAGCAGGGCACTGTGGCCGAGGGCTCGGTCGCGGCCCACCTCGATCTCGCACCGCGCCTGGTCCTGGCCGTCCCCGAAGAGCGGCGCAGGTGCTGGTCGCCGGAGGATCCGCATCTGTACGAGATCCACCTGGAGGTGGTGGACGGCGACGGCACGGTGGTGGACAGCGCCCGGTGCACCGCGGGCCTGCGGTCGGTCACGATCGAGGGAAAGCAGGTACTGCTCAACGGCCATCCTGTCTTCCAGCGCCTCGTCCTCGACCAGGGCTGGTACCCCGACGGCTTGATGACGGCTACCAACGACGCGGCGCTGGTCCGCGACATCGAGCTGTCGCTCGCCGCAGGTTTCAACGGGGCCCGCCTGCACCAGAAGGTCTTCGAGGAGCGCTTCCTCCACCACGCGGACCGCCTGGGCTACCTGGTGTGGGCCGAGTTCGGCGACTGGGGAGCGGGCACCGGGGCGTCGGCCGGCGACACCCACCAGCAGACGATCGGCTTCGCCGCCCAGTGGCTGGAGGCCGTCGAGCGGGACCACTCCCACCCCTCGATCATCGGCTGGTGCCCCCTCAACGAGACCCGGCAGGAACTGCACGACCGCCGCACCACGCTCGACGACGCCACCCGCGCCCTGTTCCTCGCCACGAAGGCCGCCGACACCTCACGTCCCGTGCTGGACACCTCCGGCTACTCCCACCGCGTCCCCGAGACGGACATCTACGACTCGCACTGCTACGAACAGGACCCTGACGCCTTCCGGCAGTTGATGGCGGGCCTGGACAAGAACGAGCCGTTCATCAACCCGCAGGACGAGCCGGGCGACACCGAGTGGTCGGTGGCGTACCGCGGACAGCCGTACTTCTGCAGCGAGTTCGGCGGCATCTGGTGGAATCCTGACGAGGCCGCTCCCGACGACGGCAGCCGGAACACCTCCTGGGGATACGGCGAACGGCCCCGCGACGAGGAGGAGTTCCACCACCGCTTCGCCGGGCTGACCGGCGTGCTCCTCGACGACCCGGACATGTTCGGCTACTGCTACACCCAGCTCACCGACGTGTTCCAGGAGGAGAACGGCATCTACCGGTTCGACCGGTCCGTCAAGCTCGACGTGACGCGGGTGCGCGCGGCGCAGCAGCGTCCGGCCGCTTGCGAGTCGGCTGCCGAGGGGGTGGAGTAGTGGCCCTCTCCCGGAGGAACCTGCTGCGCGGCGGCCTGTACGGGGCCTCGGCCGCCGCGCTGGCTCCGGCGCTGTCCGCGTGCGGATCGATCTCCGAAGCCGCGTCGTCGACCGGCGGCATCCAGTACTGGAATCCGTTCACGGGCGGTGACGGCGGCCTGATGAAGACGATGGTGGCGCAGGTCGAGCGGCGTGTGCCGGGCCTGGACGCCGAGAGCATCGTCCTGGAGGGCGGCTCGTCGTACTACACCAAGCTGGCCATGTCGTCGGCCGGCGGCCGCGCCCCGGATCTGGCCGTCATGCATATGTCACGCCTGGCGGGTTACGCGCCGGGCGGGCTGCTCGACGCCTGGGACATGGACACCCTTGCAGAGTTCGGTGTCACGGCCGCCCAGCTCAACGCGGATGTGTTCCGGCGCGGCCACCACGACGGAGTGCCGTACGCGATCCCGCTCGACACCCACCCGTTCGTGGTGTTCTTCGACCGGGAGGTCATGGCCAAGGCCGACCTCGTCGACAGCGAGGGCCACCTCGTGCCGCTCAAGTCCCCGGCGGGCTACCTGGACGCCGCAGAGCGCCTTCGCGACGTCACCAAGGGCGGGATGGGTCCGGTCTTCGGCCACGTCGGCGACATGGCCCAGAGCTGGCGGATGTTCTGGTCGCTCTACCGGCAGACCGGTGCCGAGTTCGACCTCACCGGCCGGCGGATCGGGATCGACCGGGACACCGCTGTCGAGATCGTGGGCTTCATGCAGAAGCTCACGGCTCCGGACTGCAAGCACATGGACGTCGGCATCGCCGTCGGCTCCTTCTCCAGCCGCTCCGCGCCGATGATCTTCTCCGGTGAGTGGGACGTCCTCTCCTTCAGCCAGGTCAAGGGAATCGACCTCGGCGCCGCGCCCTTCCCCCAGCTCTACGACCGCCCCGCCTCCTGGGCGGACAGCCACGCGTTCGTCCTGCCGCACCAGAACGATCCCGATCCGCAGCGGCGGCGCACCACGCACCGGCTGGTGGCGGAGCTGCTGAAGGCCAGCCTCACCTGGGCCGGTGCCGGGCACATCCCGGCCTATCTGCCGGTCGTCGAGTCGCGGAAGTACCGCAGCCTCGAACCGCAGGCCGACTACGCCGCGGCGGCCGAGGCGACCGCGCTCGAACCGTCGGCCTGGTTCATGGGAGCGGGCAGCGACGCGCAGGGCCAGATGTGCCAGGCGATGCAGCCGGCGCTCATCGGTACGGGAACGGCCGCGCAGGCCGTCGACGACATGGTCAGCGCGATCAACTTCTTTCTCGGCAAGCCGAACCCGGCCTGATCCCGACCCGGCCCGATCCCGATCCGGCCCGAACCCGATCCGGCCCGAACCCGATCCGGCCCGAACCCGATCCGGCCCGAACCCGATCCGGCCCGAACCCGATCCGGCCCGAACCCGCTCAGAGGACAACGATGTCATGAGTGCACCTTCCTTCCGCCCCTTCCGGCCCTCCCCTGTCGGCAGGCCCCGGCGGCGCAGCGCCGGCCCGCTCTTCGTCACCCCGTTCATGCTGCTCTTCGCGATCTTCCTGGTGGTGCCGTTCGCCTGGGGTCTGTGGATGAGCTTCACCGACGCCAGCCTCACCGGAAGCGGCGATTCCACGTTCTCCGGTCTGGACAACTACGCCGAGGCCCTGACCGATCCGGTGATGTGGGACACCATGGGCAACACCGTGGTGTTCACCCTGCTGTCGACGGTCCCCCTGGTGGTGTTCGCGCTGGGGATGGCGCTGCTCGTGCACACCGGACTGCCCGGCCAGTGGCTGTGGCGGCTCGCGTTCTTCACCCCGTACCTGCTGACCAGCGCGGTGGTGTGGCAGGTCGGGCTGATGCTGTTCCAGCCGGACATCGGCATGCTCAACACCGTGCTCAAGGCGGTCGGCCTGGACGGCATCGGCTGGCTCCTCGAGGAGAAGTACGCGATGTGGTCGGTGGTGCTGATCACCGTCTGGTGGACCGTCGGCTTCAACTTCCTGCTGTACCTGGCGGCCCTGCAGGCCGTCCCCGACCAGCTCTACGAGGCGGCCGCCATCGACGGCGCCGGCGCGTGGCGACGCCTGTGGTCGATCACCCTGCCCCAGCTCCACCGCACCACCGCGCTCATCGCGGTCCTGCAGATCCTCGGCTCGCTGAAGGTCTTCGACCAGATCTTCCTGCTGACCAGGGGCGGCCCGAACGGCTCCACCCGCCCCGTCCTGGAGTACATCTTCGAGACCGGCTTCACCGGCTACCGCCTCGGCTATGCCTCGGCCATGTCGTACATCTTCTTCGCCCTGTTGCTCGTTCTCTCCATCGGCCAGCTGAAGTTCTTCTCGCGCAGGGAGGCATGACGATGATCACGGACACCCTCACCCGCCCGCGCCCCACACCCTCCGCAGCGCCGGGAAAGGTCCGCCGGGCCCGCCGCTCCACCGCACCGCAGCAGGTGCTGGGCTCCGGCCGGGGCGCCAGGGCGGCCGCCGTGACGGCACTGATCCTGATGACGGTGATGTGGCTGGCGCCGATCGCCTGGGCCCTCACCGTCTCGCTCAAGTCCGAGCCCGACGCGGCCACGGTCGGCGACGGCTGGATACCCGCGCACGGCTTCACCGGCGAGGCCTACCGCAAGATCTTCGCCGCGGGGAAGATCCCGATGTGGGCGCTGAACAGCCTGGTGGTGGCGGTGGCGGTGACCGTGATCACCGTGACTGTCTCGGCGCTGGCTGCCTACGGTTTCTCCCGTACGCTCTTCCGCGGCCGCAAGCTGCTGTTCGCCGTGACGATCGCCTCGATCATGATTCCGCCGCAGATCATGATCGTCCCGCTGTTCCGCGAGATGGTCGCGCTCAACCTCCTGGACACCTACGCCGGGATGATCCTTCCCCAGGTGGTGGCGGCGCCGATGGTCTACATCCTGAAGAAGTTCTTCGACGGCATCCCGCGAGAACTCGAGGACGCCGCCCGGATCGACGGCGCGAGCAGTATCCGTGTCTTCCTCAGCATTGTGCTGCCGCTCTCGCGGCCGGTGCTCGCAGCCGTGTCGATCTTCGTCTTCATCGGCACGTGGAACAACTTCCTCTGGCCGTACATCAGCACAAGCAAGCAGTCGCTGATGACGCTGCCGGTCGGTCTCGCGACGGTGAAGGACGCCTACGGCCTGCAGTACGCGCAGTTGGCCGCTTCTGCGATGCTGGCGTCCATTCCGCTCGTCGTCGTGTTCATGCTGGCGCAGCGCCAGATCGTGAAGTCCGTCGCCACTACCGGGCTCGGCGGCCAGTAGGTACCGCAAGGCCCGAACCGCCCGGTCGGACCGGCAGCCTTGCCGGTCCGACCGGGCGGTTCCGTGTCGCCTGGCCCTCAGCCGATCGCCCGGCGCAACCTGTCCGCGATGTCGGCGCTCTCCTCTGAGGTGGGTGCGTGCACCCCGTTCTCCGTCATCAGGGCGTGGTACTTCTGCTGCTCGTAGGGCACACCCGGCGGCAGCCCGGCGATGTGCCAGTGCAGATGACTGTTGCCCTGCGCGCTGCCCAGCGACAGCAGATGCGTCCGCTCCGGCGCGAACACCGCCTCCACCGCCAGCGCCACCTTGCGCACCACGAGCATCAGCCTGGCGTATGCCGGATCGGCCACATGTAGCTGGGGCCGGTGCGCGCACGGGCGACGTAGGTGTCGAGGTCCATGGCCTCCCGCCTCATCCGGCTCACCCTTCCTCGGGAAGCCGCGCGCTGACGGCCTGCTCCAGTTCCGTCATCGTGTGGCCGAAGACCGCACTGCAGCAGCTCGTCGAGCTGCGCCACAGACACCTCCTGCTCATCGGGGTCTAGTGACGATGCGTGGCGTCCGCGTGCCGGGGGTGCTCGAAGCCGGGCATCAGGGTCACCGATTCGGCGTGGCGGCGTTCCAGCCACAGTGTGAAGTGACGGTCGGCGGCTGCCTGGTGGAGTTCGTCCTCAATGGCGGGGCGCGCCGCTTCGTAGGGGCCGGGGTGCAGGTCGCGGTTGCGGGCGTAGTAGTCGCGGACGGCGGACTCCGGCACGGCGACGTCGGCGGTGACCCGGGCGCGTACCGCGAAGGCCACCGGCAGCGACGTCAGGACGGCCGCCGTCACGCCGCCCATCCGCAAGGCGTCTACCAGGCTCAACTCACCTTTGGCGGGCGGTGGTCGACGTGGGAGGTTCAGCTTCGCCGCCTCCTCTTCGACGACCGCCTCGTAGGTCATGACCTGGACCACCCAGCGGCGCAGGTTGCGCGCGTCCGCTGTTCCGGGGCGGGGCAGGCGGGGGGCCAGGGGGCCGCTTCGGAGCGCGGCCACTCTGGCCTCCACCTCGGCCTCGGTGAGGGTCCGGTCACCGACGACGGCGGCGACGTGGGTGTGCGTCACGGGGCGACCTCGATCTCGACCGCCTCGGTGTAGTGCAGATGGCCCGCGGCGGCCAGTTTGACGACCGCCCACCAGCGGCCGGGCCTGGTGCCGGCGGGGACGGACACCGGGAAGCTCAGCGTGTGCTCACCCCGCGCCGGGACCTCCGCACCCGTGTTCCACCCCGGGAACAGGTCGAACGTCTGCCAGGGGCTGATGAGCTGGGCCTGGACGTGGACCGGCGTGCGGGCGTCCGATGCCAGGTGGACGTCGAGCGTGCCCGCCTCTCCCGGAGCCAGGCGCAGGGACGTCGTCCGGAGGGTCGCCACCGGCTCGGCGGGCGGCGCCTCGCCGATCTGGACGCGGGTCACATCCTCGAAGGTCTGTCCGTCGTACGTCGTGCGCGCCCGCAGCCAGTACGTTCCCGGCTCGGCGGAGGGCGGTGGCGCGATGCGCAGCTGGTGGGCGATGTGGCCGCCCGGTTCAAGGGCGTACGGCACGGTGGCCGTGTCCGCCGACCAGCCTTCCGGGAGCAGCAGCTGGACCTCTCCGGCGGTCGACTCCTCGGTGAGACCGGAGGCCACCGTGACCGTGAGGTCGCCGGCTCCGTGCAGCACCTGCGGGTGCAGATGGACGGCCACGGGCAGGTTCCCGGTCGGGGCCGGGCCGGTGTTGTGCAGCCAGTAGCGGGTGAACACCGGCTGGTCGGGCTCGCGCCCCGGCTCCACCCCGCCACGCCACTCGGCGAGCGGTGCGACGACCGTCGCGATGTCCATGCCGCCGAGGTCGACGGTGAGTCCGGCGAGGGGTGCTTCCGGGCGCTCCAGCAGGGTGGCGCTGCGGGCGTCGGTGAGCGGGAGGTCTGTGGCCAGACGGGCCTGGACCGGCCGGCCGTTCGCCTCGTAGAGCCGCAGCGTCAACCCCGATACGGGTCCCGGGAGTTCCCCCTCCGCCAGGGCGTTGCCCGTGGGCTTGAGCGCGCTGAGGACGACCTGGCCCGCCGGTTCCACCGCGAGGAACGACCGCTTCTCCGGTTGGCCCACGCGCTCACCGCGTACCGCGCGCAGCGGGTGGTTCACGTCGTGGGCGCGCGGGACCACGTTCTGCGCGCGCCAGTCGCCCGGTCCGGCCATGAGCGTGTAGTCGAAGGAGTGGGTCCAGTGCTGCTGCTGGAACGTGGAGCCGTCCGGGTGGGTGCGGCGCGGCGGGTCGATCCAGACGCCGGACGGCCAGCCGGTGCAGGAACGCATCAGCGACAGGTGCAGGGCGCCGCCGGAGTCCACCGCGAAGCCGGGAACGCCCCGGTTGACGAGGGCGACCGTGTAGTCGTCGAGCGGCGGTTCGGTGAGCGGGCCGCCGTGCGCGACCTCGATCGTCGCGTCGTCCAGGTCCGCGACCAGGTCGTCCACCGCGCCCTCGCCGGCCACGACGAGCACCGGCAGCGCGTGTGCGGCGCGCAGGTCGGCGCCCGGTACCCACACCTTCTCCAGCGGGCTGTCGGCCGGGACCCACAGGCGGGCCCGGCCGGTCGTTGCGAGCTGCGCGGCGAACGCGTCGGCGTACTCCCCCGTCAGTACCTCGGCGGTGAACGGGTTTTCGTCCGGGCCGCCGAGCGCGATGCGTACGTCGGGGAGGTTGGAGTCCACGGCGAGGTCGCCGTAGCGGGCGCCTGGCGCGGCCGAGCAGGTGCTGGTCACGCCCGCCTTCACCAGGGCGACGGCGAGGTCCTTGGCGCCGGCGCCGTCGGGCGTGACGATCTCCGCGATGCCGATGGCACGGGCCCCGTCGGGGAGCCGGACACGTGCGGTGGACGACAGGGCGAACCAGTTGTTGGCCGGGTTGTCGAGGGTCCAGGGATGCTCCGCCGAGTCGACGTCGATCAGGCCGAAACCGCGCCCGATGACGGCGTTCGCGACCTCGCTGACCGGCAGGGCGCCGGGCACCCGCACCGGCCAGCGCAGCCGCAGCAGCCGGTCGGCCCCGTCGAACGCGTCGATGTGCGTGACGCCGTCGAGACGGTCGACGCCGTGCCAGAGGGTGAGGGTCTGCGTGTACCGCACCGGGCCGACCGTGCCGGTCACCGTGATCCGCTCGCCGAGGGCGCTCGTCTCGGTCCGCACGGATGTGGCGGGCGCGGACGCCGAGCCGATCACGGCTCCGTTCGGCACCAGGTGCCAGGGGCCCTCGTGGTAGCGGGGGTGCGCCGGGTACTCCTCGTAGACCAGGAGTTCGTTGCCGACGCGGCCGGCCTGGAGCAGTTCTCGGCCTTCGACGGTCAGCCGGGAGACGCAGCCACCGCGTTGCGGGTCCACTTCGAGGATGTGCGTCGAGTTCGCGATGCGGGTCGCTCCGTCGGACGGCGTCCAGTTCGAAGCCGTACGGGAGGGGCTGAGGCGGAAGGCGCGGTAGCCGAGCGACGGCACGTCTGCGGCGAGGAAGACGACGTCGGCCTCGGCGAGCGAGCCGTCCTCGTGGTGGCTCGCGTGTTCCAGGACGAGGGGGGTGCCGTCCGTCAACTCCCAGCCGTGGACGCCGGGTTCGGGGTGGCTGAGCCGGATGCGGACGAGGTCGGTGCGCGGCCAGGCCGACGGGTTGAACACGGTCACCGTGTCCTCGGCCGCGGGGCCGAGGCGGCGCAGTGAGACATCGAGGACGTCGCGCCCGGTGTCGTAGGCCTCCCGCCAGCTGGTGAGCAGGTCCAGGTAGACCTGGTCGGACTCGGAGCCGGTGATCGCGTCGTGGTGGGCGCCGTACGCGAGCTGCCGCCACGCCTTGTCGATGCGGGCGTGCGGGTAGTCGGCACCCGTCTCGACGGAGGCGAGGGTGGCGAACGTCTCGGCTTCCGTGAGCAGCGACTCGGCGGCGCGCTGCGCCTGCTTGGTGTCGATGAACGACACGTCCTTGCCCGTGTAGACCGGGTTCATGTCCCGGGTCTGCGGCGAGGGTTCGGTCAGCTCGCCGCGTACGGCTGCGAAGAACTCGCTCGGCAAAGCGCACTTGAAGCGCGGCCAGGTGTAGCGGGCGGCGAAGTCCCGGTGGATCTCGGTGACCCAGTGGTTGGGCGGGGTGTAGTCGGTGCCGACCGGGAGGAGCAGGTTACGGGTGGCGGCCACGTTCTTCATCAGCCGGTACAGCTCCAGGACGGCGTCCTCGGCATCGGCGAGGCTGGTGGCGGAGTCCATCCACCAGCCCGCGCTGTAGTGCGCCGGCATGTAGTGGGTGAGGACGCCGCGGCCGCTGGGCGAGAGCCACTCGAACTCGGCGGGGAACTGCATCGTCGACGGGTCGCCCCAGCCGTCCTGTTCCCGGTCGCGGTCGGTGAGCATCGGGCCCCACTGGTGGTGCGGGCCGCGCGCCCACGACGACGAGGTGAGCCCGGCGTCGGCGGCGAGGCCCGGGAACTGCGGGTCGTGCCCGAACACGTCCAACTGCCAGGCGGTCTGCGGGTCGGCGCCCATGATGCCGCGCTGGAAGCCGATGCCGTACACGAGGTTGCGGACGGTCGACTCGGCGGAGGTGAGGTTGGTGTTGGGCTCGTTGTAGGTGCCGCCCATCAGCTCGACGCGGCCTTCCGCGAGCAGCCAGCGCAGCAGGGCGCGGTCCTCGGGGTGGGCGTCCCAGTACGGCTTGAGGTAGTCGACCTCGGCCAGCACGAACTTGTAGTCGGGGTCACGGCGGGCCGTCCGCAGATGCAGCCGCATCAGTTCGAAGCCGGTGTACTGCCAGCCGATCCGGAACCGCTGCGCCGTGTCGCCCGCGTCGTCCCAGGTGGTGGTGTACGCGGCCTGAGTGTTCCACCACACCGGGTCGTAGTGGAAGTGCGGCACCATCCACACCGTCCAGCCCGGCTCGGCCACGGTCAGTTCGGCGTGGGCCACCTGGTCGCCGGCGGTCACCGTGAGGGGGACGACGGTGCCGGGTGCGGCGTCGCAGCGCACCCCGATCTCCACGGGCTTGCCCGGCTCCCCCGCCGTGGTCTCGCCGTACGCGCCCGGGCCGGTGACGACGACCGGGGCGGGCTCGTCGAGCGCCACGCGGACGACTTGCAGGGGGCTGTCCGCGGGACCGACGAACAGGTCGGTCGGCTCGACACCGATGATGCGCACCGTGCTATCCCTTCACCGATCCGGCCATGTTGAACGAGCCGGAGAGGTACTTGTTGACGAGGACGTAGAGCAGGACGGCCGGCGTGGTGTAGATGACGGAGAACGCCGCCAGCTGCCCGTACGCCACCTGACCGTACTGAGAGAAGAACGAGTAGATGGTGACCGCGGCCGGCTGCTTCTCCGGGGTGTCGAGCAGCACGAACGGGACGAAGAAGTTGCCCCACTGGCCGACGAACACGAAGATCGCGACCACGGCGACGCCCGGCGCCATCAGCGGTGCCACCACACGGCGCAGCGACTGGAACCAGCCCGCGCCGTCCACCCAGGCGGCCTCCTCCAGGCTGATCGGCACCCCGTCCATGAAGTTCTTCATCATCCAGATGGCGAACGGCAGCGCGCTGGCCGTCAGGAACAGCACCATCGCCGCCACGGATCCGTACAGCTGGAAGCGGAAGAACATCGCGTAGACCGGGACCATGATCGCGGTGAGCGGCAGGCCCGTGGAGAACAGCAGCGTGAGCATGAAGTGCCGCTTGTAGCGCAGCCGGTAGCGGGAGAGCGGGTACGCGGCGAGCCCGGAGACGACGACCGTGAGCAGGGCCGTGGAGCCGGAGATGACCACGGAGTTGAGCAGCGGCCCGTACACCGTGTCCCAGTTCAGGACGGCCCGGAAGTTGGTGAGCGAGAAGGAGAAGGACAGTTCGGCGGCCGGTGAGGAGCCGGGCTGCACGGAGGAGAGCAGCACCCACACGAACGGGCCGAGGAAGCAGAGCGTGATCAGCACGATCACGGCGTACGACGCGGTGCGCGCGCCCCGGCGGGTCATCAGTCCTCCACCTTGATCAGCCGCAGGTACACCAGCGACAGCAGGCCGCCGAACAGGAGCATCACCAGGGCGATGGCGCTGCCGTAGCCGACCTCGAAGTACTTGAACGCCTGCTCGTACATGTACAGCGGCGTCGTCTGGCTCTCCTCGCCGGGGCCGCCGCCGGTCAGCGCGTAGATCAGGCCGAAGCTCGCGAGGGTCTGCAGCGTGGTCAGCATCAGGTTGGAGAGCACGGAGCGCTGGATCAGCGGCAGGGTGACACTGAAGAAGGTGCGGCCGGTGGAGGCGCCGTCGACCTTCGCGGCCTCCATCACGTCACGGGGCACCTCGGACAGGGCCGCCGAGTAGACGAGCATGGAGAACGCGGTGCCGCGCCAGGTGTTGGCGAGGATCACGGCGAGCATCGGCGCGGAGACCAGCCACTCCTGGTGTATGCCGAGCACCGAGTTGAGCGTGCCCTTCTCATCGAGGAACGAGAACCAGCAGGCGGCGGCGACGACTTCGGGGACCACCCAGGCCGCGATGACGACGCCGTTCACCACGCCTCTGACGACCCGGTTCTTGCCGCGAAGCACCAGGGCGATCAGCAGACCGAGCACGTTCTGGCCGAGCACGGCCGAGAACAGGACGAAGACCAGGGTGCGTACCAGCGAGCCGGTGAACGCGTCGTCGCCGAAGAGCCTGGTGAAGTTGTCCAGGCCGACGAAGTGCGAGTTCACGGAGGCCGACCCGGTGAGGGTCTCATTGGTGAAGGCGATCCAGACGCTCCACAGGATCGGCCCCACCAGGAAGATCGCGATCAGGACCAGGGCCGGCGCGAGCGGCAGGAGCCAACGCAGCGAGCGGCGGCCCGGCGACGGCGTCTTCGCAGGGGCGCGCGTCGCCGGGGCGGAGGCGGTCAGCGTCATGACGTCGAGACAACGTTGTCTGCACCGACGATCCGGCTCACTTCCTGGGCGTATCGCTTCGCCGCGTCCGCCGGGGACCTGCTTCCGGTGGTGACCGCCTCCATCGCCTCCTGGATCTGCGCGGAGACCTTCGGGTACTGCTCATAGGCGGGCCGGTAGTGGGTCACCTTCGCGAGGCCGGTCCAGAACGCGATCGAGGGGTCGCTCTTGAGGTACGCCGGGTCGGACGCCACGTCCTTGCGGACGGCGAGGTCGCCGGAGCCCTCGGAGTACATGGCGGCGTTCTTCTTGTTCAGCGCCACCGTGATGAAGTCGAAGCCCTTCTGCTTGAGCTTGCTGTACGAGCTGACCGCCATGACCCAGCCGCCCGACATGCTCACCGCGCCCGGCGCCTCGCCGCCCTGCGTGGGCATCGGGACCCAGCCCATCGTCTTGGTCCATTCCGGCCACGGGTGCGGTCCGGTCGGCTTCCAGGAGCCGGAGATCCAGCCGCCGTCCAGGCTGATGCCGAGCTTGCCCTCGGGAAACCACTCGAAGAGCGCCTTGTCGGCGAGCTTGAGGTTGAGGGCGTCGGCCTTCTTCGGGCCGAGGTCCTCGCGGTAGATCGTGTCGATGAACTTCAGGGAGTCGGTGATGCCCTTGCTCTGCGACACCCACTTGTCGTGTGCGAAGAGGGTTCCGCCCGGGGTGCCGTACAGGAGCATCTCGAAGCCCTGCATGGTGGCGCCCTCGCCGTGGATCTTCGCGGAGTACATGCAGAACGGGGTGACGCCGCGCACCTTGCGCTTGATGGTGCGGGCCGCATCGAGGATGTCGTCCCAGGTCTTGGGGGCCCAATCGACGGGCAGGCCTGCGGACTTGAAGACGTCCTTGTTGTACCAGAGGCCGCGGTTGTCGGTGGAGATCGGGACGCCGTACGTCTTGCCGTCCAAGCCCTGCGCCGCCTGGCGCAGCGACTTCGGGAACTGCTCCTCCCAGTCGGGCCACTTGGCGAGGTAGGAGTCGAGCGGGGCCAGCTTCTTGGCGGCCACGTCGGCGTTGACCTGGAAGGTGTCGTGGAAGTAGACGTCGGGGGCGGAGCCGGGCGAGCGGTTCAGGAGGGCGAGCTTTGTGTAGTAGTCCTCGCTGCTGCCCTGGACCGGTGTCAGCTTGACGGTGACACCCTTGTGCGCGGCCTCGTACTCCTGCTTGGCCGCCTTCAGCGTCTTCTCCAGGTGCGGCCAGGTCTTCTCCACGCGGTAGAGGACCTCGAGCTCGCCCGGCTCGCGGCCGGACCCGCTGCCGCAACCCGAGACGGCGGCGGTGGCCGCGGTGGCGAGGGAGGCGGCGAGGAGGGTGCGTCTGTTCAACTCATGCTCCCGGTGGCAGAGTTACAACGATGGAAAGCCAAGTGCCGCGCAACGTAGATCAGTTGGCGCAAGGCCGTCAACACCTGGGACGTCATTGCCGGTCAGTAGCAACGAAGTTGGGCCTCCGCGGCGGAAATTTGCGCCTACCCATGGACAACACGCCCTCGACCGGCCTACTTTCGCCGACTGTTTACAACGATGTCAGGCTTTCGAGGAGCAGTGATCGTCGATGGTGTCACGAAGAAATCTCCTGCAGGCGGGCGGCGCGGTCCTGGCAGGCGGAAGTCTCGGGATCTCCCTGCCGCAACAGGCAGGGGCCACCGAGCGCGGCGCCGCGGCCCGCCTCCTGCCGTCCTTCGGCCGGGCCGCCCGGCTCGACGTCGCCGACGTCAGCAAGCTGACCGGCAACGACCAACTGCTGCTGACGACCCTCCAGGGCATCGTCAACCGGCGCAGCCCACGCCTCTACTTCAACTTCGACAGCGGCGAGGTCGACCTGCGCTGGCTCGCCGGCACCGGCGCGAAGGCCACCCACCACGCCGACGCCCTGGACCTGGTCGGCCGCTACCGCGACGAGGTGCGCGGCGCCGTTCTCATCGACCCCGACGTGCCCGACTCGGTCAACGTCGCCACCACGCTCGCCGGCCTCCACGGCGCCGTCGCCGCCACTGCCGAACAGGCGAAGGCCCACGGCCTGAAGACCGTCACCGACCTGCGCGGCCGCTTCGACGCCGACGACGTCCTGGCCACCTACCGCTGGCAGCTCGACCACATCTTCCCGCACTGCAGCCACGCCCTGCTGGCAGGCCTGCCGCCGAGCCGGACCGTCGGCGTGGACGGGGTCAAGTGGCGCGAGGTCGCACGGGAGACCGAGCGGATCCGCGACATCTCCAACCGCAAGGTGCGCACACTCGACCTCAGCCCGGAACTCGGTGGCGACAACGATGTCTACCTCCGGTTCCAGGACTCCTTCGGGGACGACGGCTGGGGCGCCTCGGTCGCCTCGGTCACCGTGAAGGCGGACGGCAAGAACATCGCCTCGTTCACGCCGGGCACCGACGCCGAGAAGCCGTACCTGTTCGACGGCCTCAACTCCTCCCTCGGGGACAAGTCGAACCGGTTCAGCGACGGCGGCGGCTACTTCGTCTACCACTTCACCGCGCCCGCCGGCACCAAGGAACTGACGGTCGACGTCGACCTGTGGAACCAGTACCTGGTCACCGCCACCAACACCGCGCCCACCCGCGTCGAGCCCTTCCCGTACTTCCGGGACTACGTGGTGGCGAGCAAGGCCATGGTGCTGTGGCTGCCGCCGTCGGGCGACACCGGCAAGCTCCTCGACGAGACCTTCGGCAAGGTGAAGCCGACCACCCCGTACACCGGCTGGTTCTCCAACGACGTGGCCGGCGAGTGGGGCGGCGTCGACCGCGCCTCGCAGCACGGCATCCAGGTCGTGCCCGCCGACTTCTACATGAACGGAACGGTGCACGCCGGCACGCGGGCGAAGATCTCCGCCCGGGTAAGGCCCCGCCCGAAGGCCGAGCTCCACAACCGCGTGTACGTGACGCTGACGGTCGGCGAGGGCGACAACGTCCAGTACTGCCAGCGCCGGATGCGGGACATCTGGGACGACCCGAAACGCGGCACCGTCCCCGTCAACTGGACGGTGAGCCCGCTGCTCGCCGACATCGGACCGGCGCTCCTCGCGTACTACCAGCGGACCGCGACCGCCAATGACCTGCTCATCTCCGGTCCGTCCGGGGCGGGTTACACCTACCCCGGGTCCTGGCCCGAGGAGGCTCTGGACGCGTACACGGCGCTCAGCGGCCGTTTCCTGCGCCGCACCGGCATGGATCTGGCCTACGCGTACAACCCCCGCAACGCCGCCAACGACGGCTGGATCCCGTTCGACGAGCGGGTCATGGCGTCGTACCGCAAGAACACGCCGGTGCGCGGGGTCATCCAGTCCTGGGAGACCGGCGACCTGCAGGTGCGGCCGGCCGGGATCCCGGTGATCGGCAACTTCTACCCGCAGGGGAAGGGCAAGGAGTTCCGCGACGCGCTTCTCCGGCACATCGAGGGGCGGGACACGTCGAAGCCGATGTTCGTTGCCGCCGCGATCAACGCCTGGGACTGGACCCCGAGCGATATCGCGGACCTCGCCGCACTGCTGGAGGACCCCTTCGAGGTCGTCCGCGGTGACGCGTTCTTCTCACTGATGGACCTCAGCGCCGTGTGAGGGCTGCTCCCGCATCGCCCGTCCTTCCCATGACGCCGCCCGCGCAGCACTCGGGCGCGGGCGGCGTGGGGCGGTGGAGGGGCGCAGGACAGTGGGTCAGTTCTTCCGGAGGCCAAGGCGCGGCTGCGGCCTCGGGCGGCTGCCAGGGCGGCGCGGACTCCGTCTATACCTCATCCGTGCAGGTGGGAGCGGTTGGCCATGGCGCCGGCAGGGGTCGCTCGAATCAGCCCTCTCACGCAGCTGCAGTGGCCGCGGTATGATGACCGACCGTGCTGCTGCGACTGGCGTACCTGGGCGTGACGAACGCCTTCGCCATGCTGCGCCTGCTACCGACGAGCGACCGGGACGAGGACACGGAATTCCTCGCCCTGCGTCATCAGATCACGGCGCTGGAGCACCAACTCGGCGAAGCCAGGCCGCAGTTCGACCCGGGCGATCACGCGTTCCCGGCAGCGCTGCTGCACCGGCTCCCGAGGGATGCGCTGCGTCATCTGCGGCTACTGGTGCGCCCCGACACGGTACTGCGATGGCATCACGATCTACTCACAAGCCGCCATGCTGCCGCCTCCCGACCCAAGCGCCCGGGACGACCGCGGACCGTGCACTCGGTTCACGCCCTGGTGCTGCGCCTGACACGAGAAAACTCCAGCTGAGGCTACACAGGCGCCTGCACGGCGAACTGCTCGTGTCAGGAGTGGAGGTGGCCGCCTCCACGGTATGGGAGCTCCTCAAGGAGGCGGGAATTGAGGTCGTGTTCAGCGGCATCCGGATGCCGCGGATGAACTCAATCATGGAGAGGTGGGTGCAGCCCATCGCCGTGCACGCACTCGAAGGCCGCAGACTCCTGCGCACCCGCGTCCTTGGCAGCGTCATCAACGAATACCGCTATGCCGCTTGACCTGCAGCGACGACCTTCCGGGCCTCACAGGCCCCACGACAGGCCTGTGGGGGGCTCATTCGGCCGGGCAGCGTGGAGACAGCCCGCAGTTCACCACCGTCCTGGAAGGCATTCGGATCCCCCGGCTCGGGAAAGGTCGCCCCCCGTATCCGTCCCCTGCGCGTGCGGGGGACAAGGCGTATGCGTCCCGTGCCAACCGCGCGTATCTGCGTCGCCGCGGGATCCGCCGCACGATCCCCGAACCGGCCGATCAAGGCTGGCAACCGCAGGGCGTCGAGGAACGGGAGGCAGGCGGTCTCCGGCCTTCGACTCCAGTGACTACAAGGCCCGGCACGCGGTCGAGTGTGGCATCAACCGGTTGGGGCGGAACCGCCCGGCGGCCACCCGGTCGACAAACTTGCAGTCCACTTCGAGGCCACTGTCCTCGACGCAGCGATCAACGAATGGCTGTGACCGCACGCCGTGCACGCCGTGGTCCAGCTTGCCTACCGCGTCGGCTCACCGGCCGACCGAACCGTCTATCTGCTCACGGAGGATGTCAGCATGGCCAGCGTGCCGAGCAGTCTCCTCAATCATGTGCACCAGGACCCAGCGCATCGTCGGCGGAGGCGTCTCGCGGAGCGAACGGGCGCCTGGCCGATCCAAGTCATCACAGGCGTGGATGATCTCATTGCACCGCCGGATCGCCTGATCGTAAGCCGCTAGCAGGCTCTCAGTAGTCTCGTCGTCGGCAGGTTGGGACTCGTCGTCCCATCGCTCGACGTCAGCGCCAGCGTAGGCCCAAGCAAACCAATTGAGCTCAACTGCGGTCAGATGCTTGATGAGGCTGAGGATGCTGGTCCCTGATGACACCCCCGCAGTCCTGATTGCCTTGTCGGATGCACCCGACGCCTTGGCTGCGATGGCTTCCCTCAGATAGTTGAGGAAGGACGACAGCGTCGTCTTCTCATCGGCGTTGAGACTCGGCGGTCGCAGATCGCCACGCAGCTCGGGATTCATCACACTGCGACACTACTCATCGACGGCGCTGGACGACCAGAGATCCCAATCTGCCTCACGAGGCGGACATCTAAGACACGGCCTGACGCAGTTGCCGGCGGTGCGGAGGACATGAACTCATGGACGACAGAGCACCCGCCATGATGCGGGAGTTCTTTACCACGCTCGACGAGCGGTTCGGCTCGGCTCGGCTCGACGCAGTCTGCGCGCCCGCGGTAGCTGCAGGTACGGGCGGTTCAAGGATCCGTGACCGGCGCAGGGTAGGTCGGGGGCTTTAACGCCTCCGCCGGGTAGGTGTGCGCCACGCAACCAAACCGTCCGTCAACTCGCCCTGATGGCTGCCGTTCTCCGCGCACGCAACCGCGTTGGACGTCTCACCCGTCAAGGCTTCCTCACTCACCCCGGACGCGGCCTGCACCAGAAACAGACTCAACGCCGCACTTCGCGGGCTGTAATCGGCACAGCCAACGGCCGCCACTCTCGCCTGATCAACCCGAACACCCACGAGTCGGACACTTCACCGTTCACCACGCAGTCTTCCCGCAACGTCCCTTCACGCACGAATCCAATCTTCTCCAGAACCCGGGCAGATGCCACGTTGCGCGTATCGGTCTCGGCCTGAACTCGATTCAGGTCCAGCGTGTCGAATGCCCACTGCAGCAATGCGTGTGCAGCCTCCGTCGCATATCCGTGGCCCCACATCGCATCGTCGAGGACATAGCCCAACGACGCGCTGCGGTAGTCCGGGTTCCATCCGGTCAGACCGCACCAGCCGACGAAGGCCCCGTCAGAAGCACGGTCGATGGCCACCCGCGCCCCGGTGCCTTCGTTGGCCATCGTCCGGCACATCGCGATGAAACGCTCGGCGCGGGCCCGTTCGATCCACGGCGGGGAGTCCCAGTAGCGCATCACGTAGGTGCTGCTGTGCAGCGCGAACAGGGGGTCCGTGTCGGCGCCGGTGACGGGGCGCAGTCTCAGGCGAGCGGTATGCAGGATGGGGGTGGCCAAAGTCATGCGCACCATCTTGTGTGCTCATGCGGCGGGCAGAACACCGAATATCCGAACCCAGCCAGGACGCGGCCGATGCAAGAAACGGACTTGACGCTCTCTCAGATCGCGCGTATCTGCTGCAGTGTCAGTGGCGAGACCCGCTTGACACGAAGCCGGGCCTCTCGGGCTGATCATCTCCTTGACCCACCACTCTCCCCAGCTTTGTGCTTGCTGGTAAATGCATCCGCGCAGGTCAGCTCAGCCAGAACGTGACCGTTCGTCATCCGGCACGATCGCTGCTCATGCTCGTCCGCCCTCGCCTACCTCGCCGTGACACAGACCTCGCAACATTACGGTTGCTGCCGATGGCCGACCGCGAGAAGGATGCCGAGATCCTGGCCCTCCGCCACCAACTCGGCCTCCTGCAACGGCAACTCGACGGAAAGCGCCCCCGTTTCCGCCGCGGACCGCGCATCCCTCGCCACACTGCTCACCCCGCTCCCGCGCGCGGCACTGAGCCGACTCCGGCTGCTGGTCAGCCCAGACACCGTGCTGCGCCGGCACCGCGCCTGCTGAAACTCCGTCACCCGCCTACGAGCGCCGGCCAGCGCCCCGGCCGCCCCTGCATCCACGCCTCGTACTCCGCTTCGCCAACGACAACCCCGGCTGGGGATACCGCCGCATCCACGGCGAACTCGCCCTCCTCGGCATCCAAGTCACGCCTTCCACCGTCCGGGAAATCCTCAAGACGAGGGCATCGCCCCAGCCCCGCAACGGACCACCGTCACCTGGGCCGACTTCCTGCGCTCCCAGGCCCAGGCCCAGGCCCAGGCCCAGGCGATCCTCTCGATGGACTTCATCGAGACCAGTACGGCTTCAGCATGAATATTGCCCTGCTGTGTCACCCTCAACGCCTGTAAAATAGGAATTGGCAAAGCGTGGCGTCCCGGTTCGTGATCGTCGTCGCGGCCTGGCAGGAGATCCGCGAACACCGTCGCGCCAGGGGGTGGAGCGCTGTCGCTGAATCGCTCTACCTCAATTAGCAGCGGGTTGCCCGCGCCTCCGGCGTCGCTAAGCGCGCGGCCCGCTGGGGCAAGTGCGTTGTTGGTGCTTGCGACGGTCGGCTCCCCGCGTCGAGCAGCTGCTGGAAGCCTTGTTGACGCGTAGCGCTTTTTTGGATGTCTGTGATCGTGGCGTCGGGGACGGCGCGGAAGTACGAGCAGGCTGTGGGGCAGAGCAGTACCGTGATCGATCGCGAGCCGAGAGTGCTCACCTCATGGTCGGAACACGCTCGTTCCGGGCGACTTGCTGACCTTCGGGCGATGTGCGATACGTGGAGAGGAGCCCTTCGACGCGCGCCGAGGATCCTGGTGGCCCGTCTGGGAAGGGAGCGCCATGACAGGAGCGCACGAGGCCGCCGATCCATTGATCGCCGGGCGCTACCGGCTCCTGCGTCGACTCGGCACTGGCGGCATGGGACGGGTGTGGCTGGCCTACGACCAGGACCTGGAGTGCGAGGTCGCGCTCAAGGAGGTCGTCCTGCCGCCGGACCTTCCCGAACAGGAGGTGGGCGCCCGAGTCGCGAGGGCCCGCAGCGAAGCGCAGCACGCCGCCCGGCTGCGCAACCACCCCAATGTTGTCACCGTGTACGACATCGTGGAGGCGGGCGGCCTGCCGTGGATCGTCATGGAGTTCATCCCCGGCGCCATGGACCTGGAGGCGGTGGTGCGCGAGCAGGGGCCGCTGCCGCCCGCCCAGGCCGCCCGGATCGGGCTGGCGGTCCTGGACGCCCTCCTGGAGGGCCACCGGCTTGGCATCCTGCACCGGGACGTCAAACCGGCCAACATCCTGCTGACCCACCACGACCCGCAGCTCTCCCATCCACCGGGGGACGGCCAGGTGCTGCTGACCGACTACGGCATAGCGCTAGAGCCGAATACCGGAGAGACGCGTCTTACCGGCCCCATGGAAATCCTCGGAACTCCGCGATACATGGCCCCGGAACGGGCCCGCAGCGAAGCACCCACCCCAGCCTCCGACCTGTTTTCACTCGGCGCCACCCTGTACTTCGCGGTCGAAGGGACCGGACCCTTCGACCGCGAAACCGCCGTCACCACGCTGAGCGCCCTGCTGTTCGAGCCTGCCACCCTGTCGCTCCGGGCAGCGGAGCTCACCCCGGTCCTCCTCGGGCTGCTGGCCAAGGACCCCGCGGACCGATCGGACGGCGCCGAGGCAGCCCAGCAACTCACCGCCATCGCCGCCCAGCCTCACCCGTCCTCTTCGCAACAACCGGATCTCCCGCCGAAGATGCCACCTCCCGAGCGGCCCGGGCCCCCCGCCTCGAAGCCGCCGCGCCCTCAGGAATCGCCCCCGCCGACCGAGATCCCGCCGCAGGCCGAGCGGGAGGAACCGACCAACACGCCCCTGGGGGCTTTGCTGCACAAAAATGAAGGTACCGAGGCCCGGCGGCCACCCCACCCGCCGCGATCCATGCACCGAAGGGCCAGGCGCGTTGCGGGAGCGGTGCTAGTGGCCTTGGTCGCAGGGGGCGGTGGCATCTACGTAACACAGTGCCGTTCCCCGAGTCCTGAACTCCGCGCATCTACCTCCGTGCTCTCGATGCCGGTCGACAAGTCCCCGCAGGGAGTGGCAGCGTCCCCGAATGGGCGCCGGGTCTACGTGACCAGCTACAGCTCGGGCTCGGTGTCGGTGATCGACCCCAACACGGACCGCACGGTGGGCAAACCCATCCCTGTCGGCGACAACCCGGAAAAGATGACGGTGTCGCCGGATGGGCGTCGGGTCTACGTGACCAGCTACAGCTCGGACTCGGTGTCGGTGATCGACGCCACCACGGACCGCACGGTGGGCAAACCCATCCCCGTCGGCGACAACCCGGAGGGGGTGGCGGTATCGCCGGACGGGCGCCGGCTGTACGTGGTCAACGGGATCTCGGCCTCGGTGTCGGTGATCGACACCGCGAAGAACCGCACGGTGGGCAGCCCCATCCACGTCGGCAGTTTCCCGAAGGGGGTAGCGGTATCGCCGGACGGGCGCCGCGTCTACGTGACCAACTTCGGCTCGCACTCGGTGTCGGTGATCGACGCCACCACGGACCGCACGGTGGGCAAACCCATCCCCGTCGGCGACAACCCGGAGGGGGTGGCGGTATCGCCGGAC
>NZ_JBWKIS010000035.1:0-23097 GCF_056432625.1 Streptomyces sp. NPDC045026 | reverse complement strand
GGGCGCCGCGTCTACGTGACCAACGGGCCGGCGAATTCGGTGTCGGTGATCGACACCGCGAAGAACCGCACGGTGGGCAGCCCCATCCACGTCGGCAGTTTCCCGAAGGGGGTAGCGGTGTCGCCGGATGGACGCTGGGTCTACGTGGCCAACGCGATCTCGGCCTCGGTGTCGGTGATCGACGCCACCACGGACCGCACGGTGGGCAGACCCATCCACGTCGGCCGCTTCCCTGCGGGGGTGACGGTGTCGCCGGACGGGCGCCAGGTCTACGTCGCCAACGGGAGCTCGAATTCGGTGTCGGTGATCACATTCTGAAAGACGTCTCAATGCAGGATTGCGCCTGCTGATTCGGCGGACCAGTACCATCGCCATCCGCCCGGGAAGGAAACGTCTCCCCGGTAGCGCGACTGGGCTTGTAATCAAGCTTTGAGCAGCACCCTTCAACAGAGCATGGGCATGGTCGCTGACAACAACAGCTCTGGTGGAAACGTGAGGCCGGTGGTGATTGCCTCACTTCATGGCGGGGTGCAGCCCGCCGGGTCCCAGACGTGCATGTGGTTCTCGTCGTAGTGGTAACCCGTACAAGGCTTGTGTGGTGCCGCGCTCGACGATTCCGCCGTGGCCTTCGTTGTCTGAGGCGCCGCCTCGGCGCTCGCCACGCCGACCGTTCCGGCGAGCAGCGCAACGGCGCAAGACGCGCCGACGAGGTGTCGAATAGGCCTCTGGGTTCTTATGGCCATATTGATCTTCCTTGGCGTGAATTTATGCCACCTACCACCACCGTGGGATCTCGGCCATGAGCTGTCAAACGGCCGTCGAGGCGGCCTCGAACCTCAGCGAACGAGAACGGAACGCGGTCGCAAGCACAGGGCCCGAAGCCAGGGTGGCCGAGGCCATTCCCACACCGCTCCTGAGGAAGTACCTGAGCTGCTGACTCGCTCTGTTCGGGGCTGCGGGCCTCCGACGGACACCTGCTGTGGTCGTATCCCCTGCACATCATGACCAAGGACTGGCCCCACTGGCCGTCCGCGGCATCCCGAACGGCGGAAGGGCACCAGTGGACTTCCCCGGTGGGCGCACCGCCCTCGCCCTGGCCGCCAATCGCCTGCACATGTCTTACGGAACCGCTGTGGTCACCCTTCCGGCGGACCGTTGACACGGGTGTAGACCTTCTCGCGGGCGAGCCCCTCGGCGGGCACGGCGACGCCGTACTCATATGTTTGAAATAATTACCTCATTGCCCTTTCTGCCGTACGACTCTACGACCTCGATCACTGAGGGTCCTGCCAGGAGGCCGAAATGCACTCCTCAATCGTGTGGGCGGACCCGACAACAGTGCGGAGCGATTTCCGCAGACCGAAGGCGACCTCGCTCGGCTATCCGCTCTCCGGGTGCTTGTGATGGCGGGAATCGAGGAAGGCACCCACCCGAGGCAGCCGCGCATTCCCGACCTGCACGAACGTCTGCGTGCCGAGTTGGGCCGCATCGACGAGCAGTTGCGGTCCCTGCTGGACGCCATGGACCGAGTCCAGGGCCTGCTGGACGCGGTGGTGTCCATCAGCCGGGAGGTGGAGCTGCCCGCGGTGCTGCACCGTATCGTGACCACCGCCATGGACCTGGTGGGTGCCCGCTACGGGGCACTGGGCGTACTCGACGAGTCCGGCAACCACTTGCAGCGGTTCGTCGCCGCCGGCCTGTCCGATCAGGAACGCGCTGATCTGGCCCCGGCCGGTTACCCCCGCGGTCTGGGGGTCCTCGGGCACCTGATTCGCCACCCGGAGCCCCTGCGCGAGGAGAGCATCCTCTCTCATCCGTCGTCCGCCGGGTTCCCGCCCGGTCACCCTCGTATGCGTACCCTGCTCGGCGTCGCGATCAGCGTCCGCGGCGAGATCTACGGGGACCTCTACCTCTCCGAGCGGCTTGACGGACAGCCTTTCGACGCTCACGACGAGAGCGTCGTCGTCGCCCTGGCCGGCGCGGCCGGGATCGCAATCGAGAACGTGCGCCTGTTCGAGCGGGTACGTGTCGGAGCCGAGCAGTTCCAGCGGCTTCTGTTGCCGACACTTCCCGACCTGCGACCTTTCACTGCGGCCGCCATCTACCGGCCCGCTGCCGAGCCCAGTCAGCTCGGCGGAGACTGGTACGACGCCATTCCGCTACCCGGCAACGTCGTGGCGATCGTCATCGGTGACGTGGGCGGTCACGATCTGCGGGCCGCGGCCTCCATGGCCTCCACCCGCAACATGCTGCGCGCTCTGTTGTTCGAACGGGGCAACGCGCCAGGTGCCGTCCTCACCCAGCTCGACCGCACACTGCAAGCCATCACGAACAATCCCGTCACCACCACGACGCTGGCGCGTATCGAACCGGCCGGATCGGGCTGGCGCCTTCACTGGAGTACCGCGGGCCACGTCCCGCCCCTGCTGATCGTCCCTGGGTGCCGTGCGGAATCCCTGTTCGCCGAGCCGGGGCTGCCGCTCGGGGTCGACACTGAACAACCCCGCCCCGATCACTCCCGATATGTGCCCCCAGGCTCCACCGTCGTCTTCTTCACGGACGGGCTGATCGAAGATCCTGCCCGGTCCATCGACGAGAGCCTCGACGAGCTCACCGATCTCGCCACCGAGTACGCCGCCCTGCCCCTGGCCGAATTCGTCCAGGCGCTGGCCGATCACCACCCCAGCGACGGTCACGACGACATGGCCGTCCTCGCCGTGCGCACCCCGCCCGCCTGATCGCGAATCTGCGCCGAACGCTCGGCTCAACGGTGCCGTGGAGAATCCGAGGCAAGCGGCGGATGATGGATCACGGAGCGATGTCGAAGCGGAGGCCGTCCCATGACTGTCGCCCGGCGAGAACGGATCCGGCGCGGCATTGCGGTCGGCCTGGAGATCTGTGTCGTGGCCGCGGTCTACTACGGCTCGGCCAGGCTGGGACTGCTCCAGCAGCTGGTGCGCGGCCAGGTGACCCCGCTGTGGCCGCCGACCGGTATCGCGGTGGCGAGCCTGCTCCTGCGCGGCCCACGGGTCTGGCCCGGGATCGCGCTCGGTGCACTGCTGGTCAACGCCTCCCTCGGCCCGTCACTTCCCGCCGTGCTCGCCATCATGGCGGGAAACACCCTCGCACCCGTCTGCTCGTACGCACTGCTCCGTCATGCGGGGTTCCGCATCGAACTGTCCCGCCTGCGGGATGTGCTCGCACTGATCTTTCTCGGAGCGTTCACGGGGATGCTGGTCAGCGCGACGATCGGCAGCGGGACCCTGGCCCTGGCCGGAGTGGTGAGCGCGGGCGGCTTCTGGCCGACGTGGTCGGTCTGGTGGACCGGCGACGCGATGGGCGTCCTGGTGGTGACGCCGGTCCTGCTCGTTCTGCGCTCGGCACGCTGGCTCAAGGAGGCTCCGCCGTCCCGTTGGGCGGAGGGTTTCCTGCTCCTGGCGGCCACCGCCTGCGTCGGACTCCTCGGGACCAGTAGCGCGCCCCTCATGTTCCTGAGCTTCCCGCTACTGATCTGGGCAGCCTTCCGCTTCCAGCTGGCTGGGGCGACACCCTGCGCGCTGGCCGTGTGCACCTTCACGATCGTCGCCGCGGCCCGGGGGTCCGGCCCGTTCGCCGGTCACGACCTGCTCACCAACATGATCACCCTCCAGGCTTTCAACGGTTCCTCCGCGCTGACCGCCCTGCTCGTTGCGGCGGCTGTCAGCGAGCGCAACGAGGCCCAGAAGGAGATCTCGAGAGCCTGCGGGTATCTCGCCGAGATGGTGGCCAAGATCTCCGCGGGCGGCTATTCGCCGACGCCCCCCGTCGGCGTCGGCGAAAAGGACGGCGGCGAAAGGAACGGAGTCGGTGAAGAGGACAAGAACGAAGAGCGCGGCGGCTGAACCGGCAGAACGGTGTGATCGGCCTGGCGCGCGATCCTGTCCGCCCTGGCCCGAAGCCTGCCCGCCCTGCTCCGCCGCCATCAACTGGTCACCCCCGGCACGATCCTGGCCCGGCACCGCCGCCTGGGCCGAGCAACTCCTGGTCGGCCTCGACCTGCGCGCCACCACGATCAACGCAGCCATCGCCTCCCTCACGTCCACCACGCCCACCCTCGGCATCGCGCACTTCATGGCCGCCCTCCCCCTGCCCGCCGACCACACCCCGCCCCGCTGGCTCGACACCGAGCAGGCCACGCGCTCCCGGTGGCGGGACCTCGTCCTCAGGCGGCAGAACCTGCTGCGCACCGTGCAGTAGCAGCGCGCGCGAGTCACCTAGGGGCTTTCGTTTGGATCATCGGGCCGGACAGAGGAAGATTCCCGCGACGTGAAGTCCGGCGAGGTGGACGGTTGCGGTCTTCTCGTAGCGGGGGGGCGATGCCTCCAGGGACCGTGGCCCCACCGTAGGCGTGCCGCTACCAGAAGCTACTGTGCTCGTCATGCACCGCACACGGGGATCATTGATAACTGTCGCCGCCGTTTCCTGCCTACTGCTCACGAGTTGCAGCAGCGCCACGGACGAGAAGAACGGCGATGCGGCTGAGCCTTCGGTCATCGGCTCGCCGGTGGGCAAGCCGATTTCGTCGCCGACGGTGACTCCGCCCAGAGAAGGTGAAGGCGTACCGGAGCCAGAGCCGGATGCTCCGTTCATCGAACACGTCAAGTACGAGCTGCGCACGCGCACGGTGGACATGGCCGGCGCCCAGGGCAAGACCAGCGCCAGATGCGACAAGGACTCCGTGAAGCCGGACAAAGGCGCCGGCGTCACCTGCACCGTCACGTATGAGGGCATCGATGTGACCTGGCCGGTGAAGTTCACGGGCAAGCCAGGATTCGGCGGCATGGGCGACGGATACGAAGCAGAGCCCAGCACCGGCATCCTCACCCGAGAGGGCGTCATCAAGTACTTCTGGGGCAATAACCACGATGCAGGAACGGACCTGCGCTGCGACACGATGCCCAGGGTCAAGAAGGTCCCGCTAGGTGGGAAGTCCGGGTTTCAGTGCACGTACTTCGCCGCCAAAGCGAGCACTGACGGCCGGGACATGTGGATCACCCAGAACGTGTACAGCACCACAGACGGCCCCCGAGCCCGGGTATGACGATGCCCGCAGCTCCGCGCCCACGCCAGCTCCCCCACTGAGCTTCTTCCCATATGAGAGGGCCTGCTGCACGGCCCTGACACCAACCTCGTGAGAGGGCACACCTAAGCCGAATGGAAGTCACGCCCTGCTCTGGATGAGCAGGGCGATCCCACGGGCGCCGAACCGCTCACCCCTGCACAGACCACCCACCTCGACATACGCCGAAAAGACCGCCTCGGCGGAGTCCTCCACGAATACCAACATGCCGCCTGAACAACGCGGATAGAGATTTCGGCAGGCGCCCAGTCATGCCGAGAGTCCAACGAGCAGCCCACGCCAGGTCCTTGAGTGCTGCCCAAGTTGGCTGGACGTCAGCCCCGCCCAGGGAGCACCGACTGCCTCCCACACCTCCCACCCTCCGCCGGATCGAGAAGGACCCTGCCCTGTCCGCTTCGCTCGTCCGTCCCGGCGATTTCGACATCGACCGCCGGGACCTCATGGACGACCTGGTCCTTCCCACCGGAGCAGCGCTGCACCCGATAGCCGGCGGCACGTACTACCCGTGCGGGGAAGCCGGGACCGAGGAGCGGCCCGTCCTGTACGCCGACTCCGAGAGCCGGGCCACTCTGATCGGCGCCGACCTCGTCGAGGCCGTCACGCTCATCGTCGTGCTGCCCTTCTGGCGCGACCTGGCGAGCGACTTCACGACCAGCTAGTTGGGATCGGAACTCCGCGCCGACCACCCCGACTTCGGCACTGCAGTAACGACGCCGCCCGACAGGTTGAGCGCCGACACGGCCCGCACATCCCCGAAACGCCCACCCCGAGATCAGCCGGTGGATCCGGGCTCAGGCGCGGACGAAATCGAGCGGCACGGAACGGGTACCCCACTCGGCCCATATGGCCATTTCGGGAGATCCGGTGAGTTGGAAGCCGGCGCTGCGGGTGAGGGCCTCTTCCAGTGTCGTGATCATCATCATCCGGGCGAGGGGCGCTCCGGGGCAGCTGTGCGTGCCTCGGCCGAAGGAGATGTGCCTGGCGATGTTGGGCCGGTGCAGGACGAAGGCGTCTCCGTCGGGGAACACCCGGTGGTCCCGGTTCGCCGAGGTGTAGACGAGGGCCACGGGGTCGTCCTTGCGAATGAGCTGCCCGCCCAGCCTCACGTCCTCACGCGCAGTGCGCGCCATCCCCCGGTAGGGCGAGTAGAGCCGGAGGAACTCCTCCACCGCGGCGGGAATGTCCTCCGGCCGGTCGCGCAGGTGATCCTGCAGTTCCTGGTCTTTGCTCAGGTGCACGAACATGTTGCCGATGAAGACACTGGGCGCCACCATCCCGGTGACGATGAGCTGTCGGACGCAACCGAGCACCATCTCGGCGGGCAGTGGTGCGCCCTGGTATTCGGCGTCGAGGAGCGCGGCGGTGAGATCCTCCTCGGGATCGTGCGGATGGGCCCGTCGCTCGTCGATGACCGACTGGGCGATCTCGTAGAGCCGCCGGCTGAGCTTCTTCACCGTCTCGTGGTCGAGGACCTGGATGGCGTCGACGTAGGTGCCGCTGACTTGCTTGATCAGGGTCGAGGTCTCGACGGACAGGTTGAAGAAGTGGGCGAAGACGTGGGCGGGGAACTGGTGCGCGTAGTCCTTGCACACGTCCGTCCAGCCCCGGTCGATGAGCGGGGCGAGGAGTTCGACCGCTGCAGAGCGGACCTTGGGGGCAAGGTCACGCATCTTCGGCGGGGTGAAGAACTTGTTGATGACGCGCCGATACGCCATGTGGTCCGGCGGGTCAAGATGCAGCGGTGGCCGCACCCCTGTGAACGCGAACTTCGGTATTGCGTTCTGTTGTGACGTCGTGAAGTGCTCGATGTCCGTGATCACCGAGAGCACGTCGTCGTAACCCAGCAGCGCCCAGAACCCGCCGTACTCCTGGCTGCGGGCGATCGGGCAGCGGGCCCGCAGCCCGGCGAACTCCTCGTGGGCGCTGGTGAAGGTCTCCCCTGGCCGCACGGGATCGAAGTCGTGGGCGTCGCGGCGGCTCTCGTCGGCGCTTGAATGGTTGTTGCGGGGGCTGTGGTTCACGGTCCTCCTTGAGGACAGATTGGTGCGGAATCAGACGGGTCGGGGCAGGGCTCCGACCCGACACGCCGCACGGCAGTCCCGGCTGAGGGGCCGAGCCGTCGGGTGTCCCGGAGTGCGCGGCGATGTCGGACGCACGGCGGTGGATCAGGCCGTGCTCCATCGAACGTCATCCGTGGAGCCGGTTCGGGGACTCGCGGGCCGGCAGCGGCTCAGGTCGCCGGTGGCACGGGAAGGGGGACGGGGCGGGTCATTCGGACGCCGCGCGACGACGAAGCAGTGCCGGCACCTCGCCGGCGGCGGACAGCCGTGCCATACCTGCACGTCACGGTGCCAGCAGGCGAAGCAGGTGCTCCCGAGCCTCCTCTGCGGCGGGTTCCTCGGCCACCAGGCGGCCGAGCTTCATGACCGCGACCCGGTCGCACACTCCCAAGGTCGCGTCGATGTTCTGCTCGACGAGCAGGATGCCGGTGCCGCGTTCCTGGCGTTCCCAGCGCAGGGCGCTGACCACGGTGTCCACCATCGACGGCTGCAGGCCCGCGGTGATCTCGTCCAGGACGATGAGCGTGGGGTCGGCAAGCAGGGCGCGGGCAAGAACGAGCATCTTCTGCTCGCCGCCGGACAGGGTGCCGGCGCGCTGACGGAGACGGGTGCCCAGGACAGGGAAGAGTTCGAGGACGGTCGATCGCCGCTTGGGGTCGATGTGCCCGGCCTTGGCGGCGACGATGTTCTCCTCGACGCTCAGCGCCGCGAACACCGGCTCGTCCTGCGGGCCATAGGCCACGCCTCGGCCCACGGTCCGTTCCGGCAGCCGGCCGGTGATGTCCTCCCCGCCGAGATGCACGGTGCCCGCGGTCGGCCGGATGAAGCCGAGGAGCGTCTCGAGGAGCGTTGTCTTGCCCATGCCGTTGCGGCCGACGACTCCGACGGCCTCGCCGTCGCCCACGGTCAGATCCACCCCCCTCAAGACGGTGGCGGTTCCGTAACCGGATTCGATGCCCTGTGCCGTCAGCTTCATCACGCCACCGTCCCGAGGTAGGCCTCACGGACCACATCGGAGTTGCTGACCTCGGCGGGAGTGCCGTCCTCGATGATCCGGCCCTCGTGCAGGACGACAACACGGTCAGCGATCCGGTTGACGAAGTCCAGGTCGTGCTCGATGAGGATGATCGTCATGCCTCCCCTTGCAAGGCGTTGCAACACCGTTCCCACGACCGCCCGTTCGTTGTGGGTGAGCCCGGCAGTGGGTTCGTCGAGCAGCAGCACCTGGGGGCGGGAGGCAACTGAGGCGGCGATCTCCAGTCCCTGTTTGAGCCCGTGTGCCAGCGACGTGCTCTTCTCGTGGTCCCGCCCCTGCAGGCCCATGGCCTCAAGAACGTCGAGCACCGCTGGAGAGGTGGGGATGCGCCGACTCCGTCGCCAGAAGGAAGGCAGTCTGCCTGCCTTGCGGGCGAGCAGGACCGTCTCGGCCGCCGAAAGGCTTTCGAACAGCTGCGGCGACTGGAACTTGCGGCTCACTCCCCGGCGCGCGAGGCGGTGCGCCGGGGGACGGCGGTCCACGGTGTGTGCGCCGAGTTCGTAGTGCACGGTGCCGCGGGCAGACAGGTTGCCATCGGCGAGCACGGACACCAGCGTCGACTTGCCAGCTCCGTTCGGGCCGACGACACAGAGCAGTTCGCCCCGCTGCACTTTCAGGTCCACACCACGCAGTACCTGAAGGCTCCCGTATCCGAACTCGAGGCCGGAAACCGATATGACGGGAGACTTGTCCGGGAGCGGTGCGGGCACGGTGGTCTCGGGGACGATCTCGCGCTCGTCGCCCCGGGCATCTCGTCTCAGCAGCCGGCCGAACGCGCGGGTGAGCGGCGGCAGGATGCCGCTGGGCGTGAACACCACGACCAGCACGAACAGCAGGCCCTGGATCAGCGACCACTGCGTGGGGAAGCTCCCCGACAGGCGCGCCCCGAGCAGTTGCAGGCCGATGGCACCGATCACCGGGCCGATGATGGTGGCGCGTCCGCCGACCGCCACCCACACCATCATCTGCGTGGCGAACAGGAAGGTGAACAGGTCGGCGGCCACCAGTCCGGTGGCGAGCGCCATCAGCCCACCCGCGAAGGCGGCCAGGCCCGCGCCGCCCATGAACGTCACGGTCTTGACGTTCTCCACGCTGTAGCCGAGGTAGCGGGTGCGAACCTCGTTGTCCCTGACTGCCCGCAACAGCAGGCCGACATCGCTGCGGACCAGGATGAGCGCACCCGCGGTGACCAGCACGAGCGCAGCCAGGGTGAGGTAGTACCAGGCGCGGGTGGTGATCGTGAGGGGATTGAAGCCGAACAGTCCGTTCTCGCCACCGGTGACGGTGGGAAATTGTGAGTAGAGCGTGGTGGCAGCAGTGGTCAGGGCCAGGGTGACGACCGCGATGTAGAACGGGGATCCCTTGGCCGAGAAGGCGAAGCGCCCCACCACGCCGGCGACCGCGGCGGCGATGGCGACGCCGAGGAGCAGGGAAACGGCGTAGCGCCAGGGCTCGTCCTGTACCGAGATGACCAGACCGGTGCTGTCGGTCGTCGTGGTCATGGCACCCACCGTGAGGGCGCCGATGCCGAACCACAGGCCGTGTCCCAGGTCGGGCGCGCCGACGTGGCCCCAGACGAGGTCGAGGCTGACGGCGGATATGCCGTAGATGAAGGCGACGGTGAGCAGGCTGACGTCGTATTCACCGACGACCTGGCCGAGCACCACGAACACGAGCACGGCGACAAGTGCGCCGGCGGCCGAGAGTCGGCCGTTGAAGGTCAGGCGTGACGCCATGTCAACCCCTCGGGTCGGATACGCAGGAGAACGACGGCGACCGCGATGACCGCCGTGGAGCTGTAGATGGGGCTGGCCCAGTGCGCAAAGAGAATCTGCACCACCCCGAGGACGAGGCAGCTGGTCACGACCCCGGACAGCCTTCCGCCGGCAAGCAGCACCGCAAGGAACCCGGTGGCCACCAGGGAGAGCGCGTAGTTGGGGGTGACTGCCTGGGTGGGGCCCAGGGCGGCGCCGGCGAAGCCGGAGAGCGCGCAGCCGACGACGAACGTAACGGCTCGGATGAGCGCGACCCGGATGCCGAGCGCACGGGCGAGGTGCTGGTTGGACTGCACCATGCGAATGGTCAGGCCGACCCTGGTGAAACGCATCAGCAGTGCCAGCGCCACGACCAGCGCGGCTGCCAGCAGGATCAACAGGAGCCGGTAGGTCGGGTACGGCGTTCCGGCGACGGACGTCGCCGTGGCCATTGGCTGGCCGACCGCCTGGTTGTCATGTCCGAATCCCAGCGTCAGGGCCTGAATGACGATCAGAGAGATGCCCCAGGTGGCGAGAATCGTCTCCAGGGGACGGTCATAGAGGCGTCGGATGACCAGGCCCTCAACGACGAGCCCGGTGACCGCCGCGGCGGCGGCACCGGTCAGGATGCCCGTCCAGAACGGCCAGCCCGCCCGGTGCGTGATCACTGAGGCATAGACGCCGACCGCCATGAAGCCGGTGTGCGCGAGGTTGATGACATCCAGTACGCCCAGCACGATGGCCAGGCCCAGGACGACGATGGTGAGGATCCCGACTGCTGTCAGGACGTCGAGCAAGAGCGTCACTTGACTCTCCTTGAGGTCGTTGCCGAGTCGTCCGTCAGCCCTGGCAGGCAAGCTTCGGGGGGATCGGGTCGGACTTCTTGCGGATGGTGAAGGTGCCGTCGGACCGCGCCTGCGCCAGGTACACCGGCTGGTAGCTGAAGGAGTTCATGGACTTGAGGGCGCCGACCGGGCCGTCAACGTCTGTGTGCCGGAGCGCCTTGATGACGTCCCGCCCATCGGCCCCGGACTGCTTGACCGCCGCGGCGAGTGCCTGCACCTGCATGTAGGACACATATGCGTTGACGTCCGGCGCGCCCTTGAGACCGCTTCGCCCGGCCAGATCCTTGAAGGCGTCGTTGCCGTTTCCCTTGATGGCGGCGAAGTAGATGCTGGACGACCAGATTCCCTCCGCAGCGGCGCCCAACGCCTTGGCCGTGCCCTCGCCGAGCAGCACGTCCACCCGCGTGATGCCCTTGGTACGAGGGTCTGCCGCCCACTGCTTCTGAAGGGCGACGTCGTCGTCACCGATCACGTTGAGGAAGGCGACGTCGGGGCGGGCCTTGACGATGTTGGCGATGTCCTGGGAGAAGTCGGCGGTGCCGCTGGGCTCGTAAGCGGTACCGACGACGGTGCCGCCCAGCTTGGTCAGATGCTCCTTGGCCGTCCCGATGGAGGCCTTCGGCGTGGAGTAGTTGGCGCCGAGGAAGTACCACCTCTTCTTGCCCTCGGCGACGAGTTCGTCGATGGCGGGCAGCGTCTGCTGGTTGGGCACCAGCCCGAGGCTCGTGAGGTTCCAGGCGCAGATGTTGCCTGCACCGGACGACAGACTCACCAGCGGGATGTCGAGCCGCTTCGCGAGGGCGTTGCAGGCCAGCAGTTGCGGTCCCGGTATGAAGGCGACGATCGCCTGTGCCTTCTGCTGCTGGATGAGCCGGCTGCAGGCGGTGTTGGCGCTGCGTGCGTCCGCACCTGCGTCGGCCACCATGGAGGTGAAGCGGACGCCGGCCTTGTTGTGCTTGCTGACATCTTCGAAGCCGGCCTTGCTGCCGGCTTGGGCGTGGTCCGCGTAGACGGAACCCGCTCCGGACAGTTGCAGGATGATGCCGACCTTGTACGAGTCGGCGGAGCCGCTCGGCGAACCGGCCGACGGGTGCGTTCCGCAGGCGGACAGGACGAGCGCCATGGCGCTCGACATGGCAAGCACGGCGATCGGTCGCCGTCCGTGTCGGATGAGTCGGGCCATCGGCTGTCTCCTCGGGGGATTGCTGGATGCCGTTGCCGTGTCGGCGTCGGCGGACAGGTCGTGCGGTGTGCACGGGAGGCGACCTCGCCAAAAACGGGAGCCCGGCCGGGTAGGGCGGCCTGGGCCTGACCACAGGACATGGCGCACTCCGTCGTAGCGCTGGAACGTGCGTGAAACATAGAAAGCACGTTGCCTTGTGTCAATGAATGTGTCTCATATTGCTGCACAAGCCTTCGGTCACCGACACGGCACAGGAGTGTGCATCCAACCTCAAAACGCCCATAGATACAGGACGTTGAGCGGGATCTGACCTCGACACAAGATACTTGCCTTCCGGATCGTCGCTGCATATGTTGCTTATCGCGATCGGCCAAATTCGCCGGAAGCAGTACATGAGAGGTGGCGGACGTTGAGATCACTGCAGCATCTCCTCACGGTCTACGAGTCCCGGAACGACCCGTTGCCCGCCGAGGTGCAAAGCCGCCCCGTGGTCGCCTGCGTCGGTGCGGACGTGCCCGCCGAGGTGCTCACCGCCGCGGGATTCGTCCCGTTCCGGCTGGCCGGCCGCCCGGATCGGCACGAGGCAGCCGAGCCGTACTGCGGTCCCGGAATCGACCGGCTTGCGGTGTCGCAACTCGCCCGTCTCCTCGGGGGCGACGCCGCAAGGACCGCCGGTCTGGTGATGTCCGCCGACACCGAAGGGTCCGTGCGGCTCTTTCTGTACCTGCGCGAGATCCAACGCCTTCAGCCCCGCGCCACGGTGCCCCGGTTCACGTTCTTCGACCTCGTCCACCTCCCGCAGCGAACCTCGGCCGCCTACAACCGGACGCGCCTCGACCAGCTGGTCGAGGAGATCAGCAGCTGGGCCGGCCGGCCCGTCACCGACGACCGGCTGCGGACCGCCGCCGAACTCCACGACCGGGTGCGGGAGCTGATCCGGACGGTCGGCACCCGGCTGCGCAGCGGCCCCGGTGGCCCGCGCCTGACCGGAGCCCAGGCCCTGGCTGTGATCGGAGCGGCTTTCCTCACGACGCCCGAGCACTGGTGCGAGGCCGTGGAGCGGCTGCTCGACGACGCCGACCGACTGCCGGCGCTGCGAGGCACTCGCGTATTCCTGACCGGCTGCGATCACGACCACCCGGATGCCTACGAGGCCATCGAGTCGCTGGGCTGCGTGATCGTCGGCGAGGACCACAGCTGGGGAGCCCTCGCCGGCGAGGCAAGCGTCGGACCCGCGTACGACATCCGCAGTGCTCTCGTCCGGGCCGGGGCCCTGCAAGCGCCCGCCGCCGCGGGTCACAGCGCCGCCGTACGCGCTGCGCAGACGGCGCGCATGGCCGCCGCGTGCGGCGCGGACCTGGTGGTGGCTTGGGCCCGCTGCCATGACGACGCACCGCCGTGGGACGTCCCGGCCCAGCGCGCGGCCCTGCAAGCGGTCGGGATCCCGATGTTCGCCGTCCCTGCTCAGAGGTACGGCGAAGAAAGGAACGAGAACGTGCGTTCACTGCTGGAACCGGCGCTGCGCCGACCGGCCCGCGCCGTTGGGGTGACCCGGTGACGGCCGATGCCACCGGCCGGCGCAACCGGATGGTGCTGCCCTCCGCAAGCGCGGCCACCGCCTATCAGCGGCAGTGGTTCGCCGACCTGAAACAGCGTGCCGCGGACGGCGACCCGGTCGCACTCGTCAACGCCGACGCCCCACAGGAGATCCTGCGCGCCCTCGACATTCCGTACGTGGTCAACCAGTGGTGGGCGTCGGTCTGCGCGGCCAAGCAGAAATCCGGCCGCTACTTGCGTCTGCTTGCGGACCGCGGATACCCCGCCGATCAGGAGGCGTACAACACCCTGGCGCTGGCGAGCACCTTCGACGAGGACCCCCCGTGGGGTGGTCTACCCCCCATCTCTCTGGTGCTCGCCGAGACGACGGGTGACGCCCTGCGCAAGGTCTTCGAGATCTGGGAACGCGAACACGGCGCCGTCTTCCTGCCCTTCGAGCGCACCGTCGCGAACCACCAGGACCCCCGTTGGTGGGAGCGGATCGAGGACGACTGGGAGGCGTTGATCGGCACTGCGCGCATCGACCTGATGACCGCAGAACTGACCGGTGCGGTCAAGCATCTGGAGATGGTCACCGGTCGCGTCTTCGACGAGGAGCGCTTCCGTGAGGTGATGGCCCTGGTCAACGAGCAGCAACTGTGGAACCGGGCAGCTCGCGACCTCATCGCCCGCACCAGCCCGGTCCCCATCACGATCAGTGACAGCATCCCCAGCGTCATGATCCCCCAGTGGCACCGCGGGACGGTGTGGGCACGTGACGCGGCCCGTACCTTCTACCACGAGGTACGCGACCGGGTGGATACGGGAGCGGCCCCCTGCCCCGACGAGCGCATCCGGCTCATGTGGGTGGGGACCGGCCTCTGGTTCGACATGGGCTTCTACACCTGGTTCCAGGAGGTGTACGGCGCGGTCTTCGTGTGGTCGATGTACCTCGCGATCGCGGCCGACGGCTACATCCGCCACGGCGACGATCCGTTGCGCACCCTGGCCGGCAGGTTCGCAGCGTTCCCCGACATGATCAACGCACCTCCGTGGGCGGCGGAGTGGTACGCCAAGGAGGCGGTGCACAACCGCATCGACGGCGCGGTCCACATGGCGGGCACCGATCGCCGGGGGACCTACTTCGTCAACCGCGCCCTGGAGGCGGCCGGCGTGCCGGTGCTGCAGATCGGCGGCGACAGTGGCGACTCCCGCGGCTGGGATGCCCAGGCCGTGCAGGCAGAGGTCTCGGAGTTCATCCAGACCCGGGTGGAACCGGTCGCCGCTCGCCGTCGCGCCCAGGAGAAGGGCACCGACTGAACGTGCCCCACCGCACCTCGCCGCAACGGCCTCCCAACGGTGCTCCCGCCCCTGCAGCGACACGCTCCTGCTCTGCGGGCGAACTGCCGCCGCGGGCTCGGCCCGGAAGGCGGCGAGCACGCGCATCGCCACGGCCGGATGTCGGTGCCGCGTGCCGGTCCCGGTGTTCCCTGGCACGGCCCCGCCCGTGATTGCGCAGTCGAACCATCAGTCCGACCATCTGCTGTCCCCGCATACCGTCGAGGTACTCATGTCCGCACAGACCGCCGAACTTCCCCGACCGCTCGAAGGCATCACCGTCATCGACCTGACCATCGCGCTGGCCGGCCCCTATGCCACCCTCCTGCTGTCCGGGCTCGGGGCACGGGTCATCAAGGTCGAGAACCCGCGAGGCGGTGACCGGGTCCGCAACAACGCGCCCTACTTCGGCCGCGACGGGCTCACGATGCAGCGCCGCCACGACGACGACATCTCCCTGGGGACCCTCGAACGCACCCGGGGCAAGGAGAGCGTGACGCTCGATCTGAAGCACCCGGCCGGCCGCGAGGTCTTCGCGGACCTGGTACGGCAGGCGGACGTCGTCGTCGAGAACTACAGCCGCGGCACTGCCGACCGGCTCGGCGTCGGCTACGCGGCCGCCGCCGAGATCAACCGCCGCATCGTGTACTGCTCGATCAGCGGCTTCGGGCAGGCCGGCGAGCCGGGGACCGGCAAGGCGATGGACGCGATCGTGCAGGCGCTGTCCGGAACGATGATGACGTCGGGCAGCCCGGGTGACCCGCCGGTCCGCGTGGGGTTTCCCATCGGCGACCTGTCCGCACCGCTGTACGCGGTCATCGGCGTCCTGGGCGCTCTGCGGCAGGCGGAGGCAACCGGGATCGGCCAGCATGTCGACGTCTCCATGCTCGGCTCGCTCACCGCGCTGGTCGCCGGCGAGCAGTCGCACCTGCTGACCCGGCTCGGCCTGTCCGGCCGCAACGGCAGGTTCATGCCGCGGCTGGCGCCGTTCGGGGTGTTCGAGACCGCCGACGGCTGGGTGGCCGTCTGCGCGCCGGAGGACAAGTTCGCGCGGGGAGTGCTGACGGCGCTGGGGCGTCCCGAGCTCCTGGCCGACGGGCGGTTCACCACCCGTGACGCGAGGGTGGCTCATGCCGACGAGTTCCATGCCCTGATCGAGGAGTGGTCACGCAAGCACCCACAGGACCGGGTGATCGCCGCTCTGGAGGCCCACGGTGTCCCATGCGCCCCGGTCAGGGAACCGGCCGAGGCCGTCAGCGACGCGTCGCTGCTCAGCCGCGGCGACACCGTTGCGCTCCACCATCCCGCCTACGGCACTGCGGACGGACTGATCGGCAGCGGCATGCCCGTCCACATGTCCCGCTCCCGTACCGATTTCACCGACGGTGTTCCCCACCTCGGCGAGGACAGCCGGCTCGTCTACCGCGAGCTGCTGGGCTACTCCGCGGAGCAGATCGACGGGCTCGTCGCTGATGGAGCCATCTGATGACGTCTGCTGCCCTTGGACCCAACGGCTCGGCACAGTCGGGCGACGTGGTTCCGACCGCCGGGGCCCCTGGCCCGCATCTGCCCCGTCCCCAGGCGGGCTCGTCGTCTCAGCACCTGTTGACGACCCTGCTGGGCGACTACTGGGCGGGGCGCACCGAGCACCTGCCGTCGGCGGCGCTCGTGGCTCTGCTCGGCGAGTTCGACATCGGTCCCGCCGCCGCCCGCGCGGCGCTGAACAGGCTGGCCCGGCGCGGCGTGCTCGCCTCGACCAGAGTGGGGCGCCACACCTATTACGGCTTCGCGCCGGGCGCCGCGGAAGTACTCATGACCGGCGCATACGAATTCGTGTCCTTCGGACAGGGCGACCGATCGTGGGACGGGCAGTGGACCCTCGCCCTCTTCTCGCTCAACGAGAGGGAACGGGATCTGCGCCACGCGGTGCGCTCGAAACTGCGCTGGCTGGGTTTCGCCCCGCTCTACGACGGCACGTGGGTGTCGTCCCGCCCGGTGGCCGCCCAGGCCCGGCACGAGCTGGACCGCCTCGGGATCCGGGACGTCACCGTCTTCCGCGCGGCGGAGCAGCCGGGGTCGCACCGTCGACCGGTCGACGCCTGGGACCTCGACGAGGTCGAGGCGACCTACGCACGTTTCGTGACGGCCTACGGCCCGCTGCGCGACCAGGTCCGTGAGGGAGAAGTGAGCGCTGCCCAGGCGCTGCTCGCCCGCACAAGGATCATGGACAGCTGGCGCACGTTCCCCGGTATCGACCCGGATCTCCCCGCCAACCTGCTGCCACGCGAATGGCCCCGGAAAGACGCCCGCACCATCTATGTCGAGGTCTACGACGCCCTCGGCCCCCTGGCTGCGCTCCGGGTCCGGCAGATCGTGGGCCGGTACACGCCGGAACTCGCCGAGTACATCGAGTACCGCTCCACAGATCAGCTGCTCGGGTTGGGCAGCCAGGCGATGCAGCGTCGCCGCTCCCCCCGACTCCTTCCCGGCCGGCCAACCAGCGATCGGACCCACCCATGACTGCCGTGGACCCCTGCCCCGACAGGCCGGACGACTTCGACCCGACGGCCGACAACGCACCGGACCGCGTGCACGCCATGTACCGCCGGCTGAGGGCCGAATGCCCCGTCGCGCACAGCAGTTCCTACGGTGGTTTCTGGGCCTTGACGCGGTACCGGGAGGTTCGTGCGGCGGCGCTCGACGACCGTACCTTCATCTCGTCGGTCAAAGCCGTCGTCCCCAGTGATCCTCGCGGGCTGCGCAGACCTCCGCTGAACTTCGATGCACCTGCGCACACTCCGTACCGCCGGGCGCTGGAGAGGACTCTGCAGCGTGACCGGCTGCAGCGGTTGATGCCGCGGCTGCGCCGGCACGCCGGCACGGAACTCCAGCCGCTGCTCGACCGTGGCCACGGTGACATTGCGCAGGAGTTCGGCACCCGTTTTCCTGCGTGGACCACGACCGAGTGGCTCAACCTCACGCCGGACGTGGCTCCGCTGCTCGCCGAGACATCGGCCCGGTGGGTGCAGGCCTGGCGCAGCCAGAACAAGGACGTCGTCAACTCGACGAGTCAGAAGCTGTACGACATGGCGCGCGAGCTGGTTGCCGATCGGCGGTGCAATCCCCGTCCTGTCGACGAGGATCCCGCGAGTTCTCTTCTCTCGGAACGCATCGACGGCGTGCCGCTGGACCCGGAGCACGTGATCGGGGCGCTCCGTCAGTCGCTCGTGGTCGGGATGGTGGCACCACCGATCATCCTCGGGTCGATCGCCGTCCATCTTGCGGACGACCCGGAATTGCAGCAACGGCTGCGTTCACGTCCGGAGTTGATTCCGGACGCCCTGGAGGAGTTCCTGCGGCTCTATGCACCTTATCGGGGGTTCGCACGCACGCCGTCCGCGCCCGTGGAGATTCTGGGTCGCACCATCCGCCCGGAGGAGCCCGTCACGCTCGCGTACGCGTCAGCGAACCGGGACGCCGCGGTCTTCGACGATCCCGACACGTTCCGGATCGATCGGGCGAACATCGCCGGGCATCTCGCTTTCGGCCGGGGACGGCACCGCTGCCCCGGGGCACCCATGGCGCGGACGATGCTGAGGATCGCGCTTGAGGAACTCCTGTCCCGTACAACGTCGTTCACCGCCGTCGGTGAGCGCGAGGGCGCCAGAATGCCTGAACTGGGCATTGTCTCGGCCGAGTTGCAGCTCACTCCTGCCTAGCAGTGGGTGCTGACCGCCTCACCGCGCACCCGCTCCGTTCTTATCCGGCTGCCCAGTCGACGGTAGTACGGTGGCCGGCTTGTTCGGCCACCGCACCGTCGTGGACGGCGACGAGCTGCCGGAACCGCAGCTCTGCGAGAGGCGCGAGCCCGTCGTACAGGGACACGAACAGCGACCGCGCCGTTGTCCGGGGCCAGTCGGGGGAAAGCAGTTCGTCCGGTAGGTCCGGGTCGATTCCCGGAAAGGTACGCCAGACGTCCAAGACCTGGAGCCGGCCGGCCAGGGCGGCACTGGGGCTCACTTCTCCCGCCGTCAGCCGTACCGCCAGTTGCTGGTGGTCGGCGACGAAGGTCCGGTAAGCCGCGGCGACGTCGCTCAGGTTCCACGCCGCCAACGGCAGGGTCTCTCCTGCCTCCTCGGCCCTGAAGATCGTCAGGTTGTCCACTCCCGCAGCCCGGAAGATCGGCTCGAGAGCCGCCGGATCGGCGTGCGCCGAAACCCACAGCCCGTCGAACAGCGGCGCGAACCCGAGCCACCTCAGATAGCTGCGTACCCGGTGGCGGACGTGGCGCTGCTGTTCCGGAATGCTGAAGGCAGCCAGCGTCCACAGGCCGTCCCAGTCCGGCTGCAACGAGCCGAAACGCACGATGCTCGCGGTCTTGTGCCGGGTGTCCTCGCAGCCGATCGCGCTCAGCCGCAAGTAGGACTGGCGCCCGGACCGCTCGGTCTCCAGCACTCCTCGCTTGACGAGCCGGTTCGCGGTCGCGCGTGCGCTCGTCTCGCTGATACCGAACTCCGCCAGCAGGGTGATGACCGTACTCATCGACAGAGCCGCCGGGGCGTCCAGCCAGTGCTCGCCCAGCAACGTGGTCAGCAGCCGTTGCGGAGACGCCCCGGTCTGCTGGCGTGGGAGGACGGACCCCTCCTGTGCGCGGCGCAGCACAAGCGCCTCGATCGACGGGTTCTTCTCCGGCATCGCTCCAGCTTAGTACCCCGCCTCTCGCGGCCTGGCGACGGTGGAGACAGGGCTGATGGCGGGCCGGCAGTCCGGCGGGAGGAGCCCCGGGCCGGTCGTCGTCCCGCCCGCGGCGGGCCCTGCTCGTACTGACCAACGCGGAGATCGGCGCTGACCAGGCGTGGCGGATGATCTCCGCGAGACGATCACCGCGGCCGCCGGCGTGAGCACACCCTCACCAGCTCACGCGAGCCCCGTGACCTGCAACTTCAGGATGACCCCTCGGGGAGGTCACCCTGCAGGCGCCGATCGTGCCGAAGAAGTTCTTCCACACCGCCGGCAACTTCACCGACCACCACGATGAGCTGACCGCCGTCGACTGGTCGCACCCGGTACACAAGGGGATCGTCTTCTTCCAGAACGTCGACGCGATCATCGGTCCCGACCAGCCGATCGTGTACCCCGAGGGGCTCACCAAGGAGCTCGACTACGAACTTGAGCTGGCCATCGTGATCGGCAAGAGCGGGAAGTTCTTCGGCCCGGAGGAAGCCGAGGACTACATCGCCGACTACACCATCTTCAACGACATCACCGCGCGTGACATCCAGCGCCGCGAGATGCAGTCGGGCGTCTTCTCCTTCTCGAAGGGGATCGACATCTTCTGCCCCATCGGCCCCTGGATCGTCACGAAGGACGAGGTTCCCCACCCGCACGCGCTCGCGATGGAGCTCCGGGTCAACGGCGAGCGGCGGCAGACCGGAAACACCGAGAAGATGATCATCTCGATCCCGCACCTGGTCGCCTACCACTCGGCCCAGGGCTACACGGCCGGCGACATCATCACCACCGGCACCATCTCGGGCGTCGCCGCCATGCAGCCGAATCCGTTCGACTTCTACCTCCAGCCGGGTGATCGCGTCGAGGCGGAGATCGAGGGCGTCGGCACGCTGCGGAACCACGTGGTCGGCTGGAAGGACGCGCACGACACCGAGCCGTTCTCCATCGACCTGTACGGCCCGGCGAACTGAGGCAGAGAAGATGCGACTGGCCACGCTGGCCGACCGCGCCGTCCTGCTCACCGAGGACGGCGCGGTCGACATCGCCGACGCCTCTTCGGGACGCTTCGGCCCGGACCCCATGGACGTTCTGACCGACTGGACCGAGTTCCAGGCTTGGGCCGAGAGCGCCGAGCTGCCTGCGGCGAGCCCGTACCGGACCGCCGATCTGGACGCGCCGGTCCCGCGACCACGCCAGGTCTTCGCGGTGGCGCTGAACTACCGTCCGCACGCCACCGAAGTCGGCCACGTCCCGCCCGACGTCCCTCTGCTCTTCACCAAGTTCCCCAGCTGCATCGTCGGCCCGACCGCGGAGGTCGAACTGCCCGAGGGCAACGTCGACTGGGAGCTCGAGATGGTCGCCGTCATCGGTGCACCCTGCCATCGGGTGTCGGCGAGTGAAGGCTGGGCGGCCGTGGCCGGGCTCACCGTGGGGCAGGACCTCTCCGAGCGCGTCCTCCAACTCACCGGCAAACCGCCACAGTTCTCGCTGGGCAAGTCGTATCCGGGCTTCGGCCCGACCGGTCCGGCGCTGGTGACCCTCGACGAGCTGCCGGACCGGGACAACATCGCGATCGAGTGCCTGTTGAACGGCGAGAGCGTCCAGGCGGCGCGCACCAGCGAGATGATCTTCTCCGTTCCGGAGTTGGTGGAGTTCATCAGTGGGGTGTGCCCGCTCCACCCCGGCGACCTGATCTTCACTGGGACCCTTGCCGGGGTGGGCAACCGTCGCGTTCCGCAGCGGTTCCTCAGCCACGGCGACGTCCTGGTCAGCCGGATCGACGGCCTGGGCGAGATGCGCCAGACCTTCCGATGAACGCGGCCTGCGCCGGCCGCCACCCAGGAGGCCGGCGCGGATCCGCTTCGTCATGGCCCGGACTGCAGCTACGACACGCACGGCCGGGAGCGTCGGACGCGCTGGCGTTCCTCGAGCACGGCACGAGGCAGCCGCACATCACCGGAGTCACGCCCACCCCACCCGAGATCGGGCCGTGCAACAGCGCGAAATCTGATCGCCGACCTGGGCATACGCATGGAGTCCCTGCGCTTCCTGCTGCGCGACCGCGACGGTAAGTACGGCGAGGCATTCGACGCCGTCTCCGAAGCCGAGGAACTCGACGTGGTCAAGAGCGCGCCACGGGCTCCCCGGATGAACGCCCACTGCGAGAGAATCATCGGCACCATCCGGCGCGAAGCGCTCTACCACGTCCTGATCCTCAACGAGGCCCACGCCCGGCGCATCCTGACCGCCTATCAGCGGCACTACAACAGGCACCGCCCGTACCAGGCCCGCAACCAACTACCGCCCAGCTCCCGTTAACGTCCCGCCGCCCTGCAGGGCCTTGACAGCCGCAGAATACTGCGCAGCCGAACCCTCGGCGGCCTGATCAACGAGTATCGATATGCCGCTTGACCAGCGGCGATGACTTTTCGAGCGGCACAGGCCCGAGTCCGTCCTGGGTGACAAGGCGTACGACTCGAAGGCCGTGCGGCGTGAGCTGCGGCGTCGCCGGATCATGCCGGTGATCTCCCGCAAGGGGGCTCCGGACATCAAGGGTCTGGGCAAGCTCCGCTACGCCGTCGAGCAGACCTCCGCCCTGCTCCACCCGTTCAAACGCCTCGCCGTGCGTTGTGAACGACGCGTCGAACTCCACGATGCCTTCTTGTCGTTGACCTGCAGTCTGATCTGCTGGCGGCGTCTGAGGAGAGCCGCCTTCTGATCGCTAAGACTTGGTCGAGCGCGAGCCGTACGCAGGCCCGAACACCACGAGCAGCACCAGGTCTTCGGCCACTTCTGTGAATCGATGTTCTTCACCGGCCGGCACGAAGATCACCGTCCCGGGACTCACCTCGTCCGTTCGGCCTGGTGTTTCGATCTTGGCGCGTCCGGCTGTGACGACATAGATCTCATCCTCGGTGTGCGGGCTCTGGGCATCACGCCCGCCGACCGGGATGCAGTACGTTCCCACCGACAGATCCGACGTCCGTAGCTGCTCGATCCAGTCATTGCCCGCTTCGCCGGGGTGCCTCCACACGCCTGCACCCTTGATGATCTCCATGACGGGACCCTAACGCCGGGCCCGGGGAGCGCAACACCCGTGATCCTGTTACGAGTTCCAAGGGCTGTCCCGTAAATGATCTTTGGATCACCTCGGGCGCGCTTGGCAGCCGTGTGTCCCGCTCGTTCATCCGGCGAGAGCGAGGTTGTGCGGGCGGGCGATGCCGCGCATGGCGTGGTGGACTCCGTCGCCTTTGAGGCGGCAGTCGCGGAGGATCTTCCAGGTCTTCATGCGGGCGAACGTGTGCTCAACGCGGGCCCGGACCTGCTTGCGGGACTTGTTGTGTGCTTGCTTCGAGTCGGGCAGTTCCTCGCCCTTGCGGCGGCGGTGAGGCATCACGAGGCCGGTGCCCGGGTAGCCGCTGTCGGCGATCGTCATGGTGTTGCCGACGGCGGCCTTGGTCCCGGACTCCTCCCAGGCTTTGCAGTCATTGCGGT
>NZ_JBWKIS010000034.1:0-91355 GCF_056432625.1 Streptomyces sp. NPDC045026 | reverse complement strand
CGCACGAGATCGGACTCGCCCTTGCGGTGCTCGTGCAGGACCTTCAGCTGGTCGGCGGAGCCGGTGTAGCGGATGTTCTTCATCCGGCCGTCGACGGTCCAGATCGAGACGGTGCGAGCATCGCTCTGCCAGGACAGGCAGCGGTCGTCGAACGGCTGCGCCGCCTCGGGCCGGAAGCCGACCGGGCTGCTCATCGCCCTGCGGTAGCGCTTCGAGGTGGCCTTGCCCAGGAGTCCGGCCCTGGCCTGAGCGGCCAGCGTGGTGTAGGCGTCGACGGCCTTCTTCACTACCCGCACCGCGGGCTGCGCGGACAGTCCGAAGGTCGCCTTGATATCCGCGTAGAGGAGTTTCTGCAGCCCGTTGCGGTCCTTCACACCCTTGTCGAACGCGACGGACGCGACGGACGCGACGTGGGTGGCGGCACGGTTGCAGGCGCGCAGGGTCGCTTCCAGAGCCGCCGCCTGCTCAGGCGTCGGCAACAGCTTGACCTGCACCACCAGCTTCATGACACCTGACGCTAGAGCCAACTCCCGTACACACAACCGGCTTTCGCATTCCCGTGCGCGATCCGGTGACACCCTGGGCGGGTGTTCGCTTCCCGGCGCTGCCAGGCACAAACGATCGCGCGCGGTACGGCGGGCGGCCGGACCGACCCCACCGCCCAGGCCATCGACCGCCAGGCCGCCGGCTTCGATCCCAACCCCAATTTCGGGCTGGCTCAGGGCATCGCGGACCGGATCGCCGGCGCCCTCAAGGAGGCCACCGAGGGCGACGCGAAGTGGTCGCCCAAGTTGAGAGCCCTGAAGGCCGACGACGACCTCACTGTGTCCAAGCACGACTTGAAGGACGCGCAGTCGGACATGGGCGGCGTACGGGACGCGGGCAAGGCCTATCTGGACTCGATCAAGGCACCACCGAAGAACGGCAGCCCCAAGGAGAACGCCGACTGGTGGAAGGGCCTCGGCCCGGAGGAGCGGGAAGCGTATCTCTCCCTTCATCCCGACGCCGTGGGCAAACTGGACGGGGTGCCCTCAGAGATCAGGGACGAGGCCAATCGCATCGTGCTCGGCGAGAAGGAGGCCGACTACCAGATCCAGCTCGACGGAATTCCGAAGCCGCCCGCCAACGAGTGGACATGGATCACCGCAGGAATGTACCCGTCCAAGGTGCACACCGACGAGTGGATGGAGTGGGACAAGAAGTACGGCGACCAGTACCGACACCTGAACGCCTCGCTCAACGGCATGAAGGCCATCCACACCCGCTTCGACCAGACCGGCAAGGGCGGTCTGCCCGAGGCGTATCTGCTGGGCTTCAGCCCGGAGGGAAACGGCCGGGCCATCGTGGCCACCGGAAACCCGGACACCGCGCAGAACCAGGCGGTGTACGTGCCGGGTACGACAGCCAGCCTGGACAAGGTCGGTGGCGACATCGACCGCATGACCGAGCTGTGGCGTCAAACGCAGGAATCGCAGCCCGGCTCGTCCGTATCGACCATCACCTGGCTCGGCTACGACGCCCCTCAGGATGTCGTCAAGGACGCTCCCTTCGAGCACTACGCCTACGACGGCGCACCCGCCTACCGCCAGTTCATGGACGGCCTCGACGCCTCCCACAACGGCCCCGGTGAGCCGCACCGCACCGCCATCGGGCACTCGTACGGCACCACGCTCATCGGAGCCGCCGCGCAGAAGGGCGACCTGAACGCCGACGACGTGATCTTCGCGGGCAGCCCGGGTGTCAAGGTCGGTTCTGCCGAAGAGATGGACGTGCCGAAGGGGCATGTCTGGAATGAGGAGGCGGATGGCGATCCGGTGCCCGACATCGGCCGCTGGGGCCACGGTGGCAGCCAGTGGAAGCTGGGCGGCGGCACGTTCCTCATCCCCAGCGACGACCAGTTCGGCGCCCATCAGATGAACACGCACGCCGAGGGGAGCGGACCCACGACCACCAAGGGGTCGGAGGGGCACAGCGAATACTGGACCGATGGCACGACCGCACTGAAGAACCAAGCGCTCGTCGTCGTCGGCCAGTACGGCTATGTCACCGCTCCCCACTGACCTGACGGCGTCCGTCCAGGAGACGCTCTCCCCGAAATTCTCTAAGGACTTCGATGCTTTGCCTTCCCCACCGCCGTCACCGCAGCGGCGCCGCCCTCGCGGTTGCACTGACCGGACTTCTCCTCACGGGATGTGGCATGTCTGACTCCGATGCGTCCAAGACCAAGACGCCGTCCGCCGGTGTCGCCACCACCGACGACGCTGCGGACGCCCTGGAAGCTGTCTCCAGCCAGATCCACGACTTCGCGGGCGTGCCCGGCAAGTCCTCCGAAGCAGGTGCCGGGGTCCAAGAGTGCGACGGCAAGGACCCTAAGAAGTTCTTCCGTGTCTGGCACCCGTGGAACTTCGCGCCGAAGAAGGCCAGTGACATCGACGTCGCCATGGAGAACCTGAAGAAGAAACTGAACACCGGCGGATGGGTGATCAAGGATCTCTACCACGACAACAGTCCGAACAAGGCTCTCAACCTCGTCGCCGACAACGACGCCAAGAAGGTCAGTGTCCGCATCACCCAGTACTCCAAGACTGACCCCCCAAGCCTGGGCATCACCACCATCTCCGGCTGCTACCAGGTACCCGAGGGCGAAACCGTCGAGCAGTTCTGACCTCTTGGCGCTCGGCTTTCAACGTCCGAGAATCGAACCGAAGTTGGACCCGGAGCCGAGGAACATGCCCGTCGCGATGAGGATCATCGTGGCCGGGAGCATGAAGACGAGGGTGACCATCGTGGCCTTCGGGATCGTCTTCGCGGCCCGGCGGCGGGAGTTCTGGGCGTCGGTGCGCCGCATGTCCGTGGCGATCTGGATGAGGGTCTCGGCGATGGGTGAGCCGAGTTCCTCGCCCTGCTGGAGCGCGGAGACGAACTGGGTGACCTGTTCGGACGCGTTGCGGCGGCGCAGCTCGTCGAACGCCTGGCGCCGGCTGACGCCCATGTCCATCTGCCGGAGCGTGATGCGCAACTCGTCGGCCCACGGCCCTTCGTACTTCTCCGCGACGCGGTCGAGCGCCTGTCGGAAGCCGAGGCCCGCGCTGACGACGACGGCGAGTACGTCGAGGAAGTCGGGGAGTGTGCGATCGATGACCTCTTTGCGCTCGCGTGTGGCCTGCCAGATGAGACCGTCCGCGGCGAGGAGGCCGAACGCGAGGGTGAGGGCTGCGAACAGGGTCTGGCCGTTGGTGAGGAAGACCAGGCCGAGGACGACGCCGAAGATCCCGTAGACCGCGCGGCGCGCGGCGTAGCGGTCGATGGTGAGGCCGCCCGGGTTCCCCGCCATGTCGATCTTGCGCCGCTTCGAGGTGACGCGGCGGGGGCCCATGGCCCGAAGGACGAGGGGGGCGAAGCGCATGCCCAGGCGGTCGACGGCGGACCCGGCGGCGGACACGCGCGTCGCACCGACCTCCAGGGCGATGGCCAGGTCGCCGGGGAGCTTGGCCTCGGCGCGGTACATGCGGACGCCCAGGAAGATCCCGAGGACCGCGAGGCCCATCGCGAGGGCGAGCAGCAGCCCGATCAGACCCGTACTCATGACCTACCTACCTCGCTCGCCCTGCGCCGGATGACGGACGCCCATGTCAGACCTCGATCTTTCCGAGCCGGCGGATGACGAAGAACCCGATCCCGTACAGGCCGAGCGAGACGAGGATCAGCGCCTGGCCGACCGGCGATCCCGTCACCCGGGCCAGCGCGCCCTCGTTCGACGAGTTGATCAGGAGCAGCGAGCCGAGGCCGAGGAGCGGCACGGTGAACGCGGTCGCGTTGACCTCGGAGAGCATCGTGCGGATCTCGCGCCGGGTCTCCTTGCGGTCCTCCAGGGTCTGGGTGAGGTTCCGCAGGGACGACACCACGGAGCCGCCCGCCTTGTTGGCGAGGACGAGGGTGGTGACGAGGACGACGAGTTCGCGGGACGGGAGGCGTTCGGCGAGCTCACCCAGGGTGTCGTCGATGGTGCGGCCGAGCGAGAGCTGGTCGGCGACCATGGACAGCTCCTCGCCGGCGGGGGCCTCCAGCTCCTCCGCGGCCATCGCGAGCGAGGTCCGCAGGGCGAGCCCCGCGGCCGTCGCGTTGGCCAGGAGGCGGGCCACGTCCGGGAGTTGGTTGATGAACGCCTCGATGCGTTTCTGGCGCTGCCAGTTCAGGAAGATCACCGCGCTCCATACGCCGACCAGCCCGGCGATCGGCCCGAAGAAGGGCGCGAGTGCGGCCGATGCGATCAGCCAGAGGGCGACGACCACGGCGAGTACGTACGTGAAGAACTCCCCCGCGGTCAGGTCCAGCCCCGTGGCGGACAGGCGCAGGTGGATGGCGCGGCCGAGACGGGTGCGGCGCAGTCTGCGGTCGACGGTGGCGAAGCGGCGTACGCGGCCGGAGGCGCCGCTGTGCGGGCCCGCGCCCGAGAGGCCGTCGAGCCGGTCGACGAGGGCCTGGCGCTGCGCGCGCCCGGACGCGTACACGTGGAGGCCCGCGACGGCGAGTGCGCAGGTGAGGATGGTGGCGCCGAGGGCGATGAGGGTGGGGTCAGTCATCATCCGCCGCCCTCGCCGACGGGTCGCTCGGTCCTCATCCGATGGCCTCCCTCGTGTTGCGTCCGTCGATGCCGTCGATCACGCCGAACGCGGGCGGGATCGGCTCGTTCGCGACGTACAGGCGCTCGGCCACGCGCCGGGGCAGCGGCAGATGCTCGAACGTGCCGCGCACGCGGTGGTCGTGGCCCAGCGGGTGCGGCACGAAGCGGGAGACCGTCGAGATCCTGAACTGTTCGCGCCCGTGGGAGACGAGCAGGGCGATCTCGGTGACCTTGCGCGTGCCGTCGGCGTGCCGGGTGAGCTGGACGAGGACGTCGACCGCCGAGTTGATCTGGTCCTTGAGCGCCTCGAACGGGATCTGCACCTCGGACATGGACCCGAGGGTCTGCAGGCGCATGAGGGCGTCCTCGGCGGCGTTCGCGTGGACGGTGGCGAGCGAGCCGTCGTGGCCGGTCGACATGGCCTGGAGCATGTCGAGGGTCTCGCCGCCGCGAACCTCGCCGACGATGATGCGGTCGGGGCGCATGCGCAGGGAGTTGCGGACGAGGTCGCGGATGGTGATCTGGCCCTTTCCCTCGACGTTCGGTGGCCGCGATTCGAGACGGATCACATGGTCCTGCTGGAGCTGGAGTTCCGCCGAGTCCTCGATGGTGATGATGCGCTCGTGGGGCGGGATGAGGCCGGACAGCGCGTTGAGGAGCGTGGTCTTCCCGGAGCCCGTACCGCCGCTCACGATGACGTTGAAGCGGGCGCGGACGAACGCGGACAGCAGCATCAGCATCTGCTCGTCGAGCGAACCGAGCCCGATCAGCTCGGGCAGGGTGTACGCGCGGGGGAAGCGGCGGATCGTGAGGGTGGCGCCCGAGAGGGACAGCGGCGGGATGATCACGTTGACGCGCTCGCCCGTGGGCAGGCGGGCGTCGACCATCGGGTTCGACTCGTCGACGCGCCGGTTCACCGTGGAGACGATGCGCTCGATGGTCTGCATGAGCTGCTCCTGCGAGGCGAAGCGCAGCGGGAGCTGTTCCACGCGCCCGGCGCGCTCCACGAAGATCGCGTCCGGGCCGTTGACCATGATCTCGGTGATGGACGCGTCGGCGAGGAGAGGTTCCAGTACGCCGAGACCGAGCGCCTCGTCGACGACGCGGCGGACCAGCTGGCTGCGTTCGGAGGAGGAGAGGACCGGCCCCTCGCGGCTGATGATGTGGCCGAGGACGCGTTCGAGTCGCACCCGCCGGTCGGCCGCCGCGAGCGACGACATCTCGGCGAGGTCGATCTCCTCCAGGAGCTTCGCGCGGTAGACGGCGACGAGGCCGTCGTCGCGCGAAGCGCCGGGCTCCTCGCGGACCGTCACGCGTGATCGCAGGCTCATGGTCCGGCTCAACCCCCTTCCGGGTCACGGTCGTTGGGCATGGTGGCGGTGCGGCGCACGTCCCACCGGTCGTCCAGGAACGGGACGAGGACCGGGACGTGCACGGTCACGGTGGCGGTGGTCGTGTCGCCGCCACCGCCACCGCCTCCGGCGTCGATGTCCGCGTCGAGCCATCCGCTCATCGCGGCCCGCCCGGCACCGGTGCCGTCGCCGCCCTGGGACTGCACGCGGGCGGCGGCCCTGGCACCGGAACCGGCCTGGTTCGCGCTGTAGCCGACGAGGCCGAGCTGGATGGCGGCCATGCCGATGAGGAGCAGGAAGGGCAGAAACCCGGCGAACTCGAGGATGGAGACACCACGGTCGTCGGTGATGGGGGTACGGCGGGGAGCGTGGCGGAGGCTGCGGCGGAGGGCGTGGTGGGGGCCGTTCTCCGTCCGGAGGCGCGGGGGACGGCCACGCGCGGCCGAGAGCCGGAGACTATTGCGGCGGCTGCGGCGGAGGCCATGGCGAAGCCCGATCCCCACCCGCAGACGGCCACGCGCGGCCGAGCCCCGGTGCCTCACGGTGTGACCCCCTGGTCGTCCTCTCTCGCGGCGCCCGCCTCGCCCTTGACGGTCCACCCGGCGTCGATGCCGGGGAAGAACACCGGCACCTCCAGCCGCACGGTCGCCTTCATCACCGATCCGTCGGGGCCGCAGGTGATGGCGGCTCCCTGCCACGCCCCGGGCAGGTTCTTCTCGCCCGCGGTCTGGCACGCGCCCGCCGTGTCGCCGGTCCCGGCCTCCGCGGAGGTCGCGGCTCTGGCCGCCTCGTCCGCCGCGTTCCCGGCGAGCGAGTACGTGTACCCGTACAGGACGCACTGCCACAGCAGCCCCATGACGACGAGCAGCAGCGGGAACATGCCCGCGAACTCCAGGGTGACGGCTCCCTTGTCGCCGGCGCGGCGGCGGGTGCGGCGGCCGGAGTCCGCGGCGGCGGCGTCGACCAGGCCGAGTTCGCCCGCGAGCCCCCACAGCGCCTGCTTCACCGTCGACCGGCTGTCGAGGTCCTGCATACGGCCGGCGTCGACCGCGGCCTGGAGCTCCTTGTACCCGGCGGGCACGCCGACGCGCGCGACCCGGGTCCCGGTCACGCGCTCCACCAGGGACGCGGTGATCTCGGAGCCGCGCGCGGAGCGGTTGATGACGGTGACGGTCTCCTCGGCCTTGCGGATCTGGAGGCGGTCCCACATACGGATCATGCGCTTCGCCGCGCGTACGGCGACGACGTCGGGGGTGACCAACAGGACGGCCTGGTCGGCGAGTTCGACGGCCGCCGCGTTCGCGGACCCCATCTGCGTACCGCAGTCGACGACCACGAGGTCGTAGCGGCTGCGCAGGGCCTGGACGACCTGGCGGGCCACGCGGTCGGTGACCTCCTCGCCGCGCTCGCCGTCGGAGGGCGCGAGGAGCAGGCCGAGGCCGGTCTCGTGAGTGAAGACGGCGTCCTGGAGGACGCGCGGGGTGATGTCGCGGATGGCGGCGAGGTCGGCGACGGAGCGGCGGAACTGGACGTCGAGGTACGAGGCGACGTCACCGGACTGGAGGTCGAGGTCGAGGAGCGCGACCGAGCGGCCCGATGCCTGGGCGGCTAGGGCGAGTTGGACCGCGGTGACGGTGGTGCCGACCCCGCCCTTCGCGCCGGTGACGGTGATGACGCGGCCGCCGGACGTACCGGACGTGATCGCCAGCTCGCCGCCGCTGCCGAGATGTCTGCGCATGCCGCCGGCCCAGGAGGCGGCGGCCTGCACGCGCTCGGCGAGCGCGTCGTACCCGAGCGGGAACCCGACGATGCCGCGCGCGCCCGAGTCCATGGCGGCGGTGACCAGGGCGGGGCTGGTGTCGGCGGTGGCGAGGACGACGCCGACGGCCGGGAAGCGCAGGACGAGGTCCCGGATGAGGTCGAGGGCGGGCACAGGCCCGATCCGCTCGTGGACGAGGACGACCTCGGGCAGTTCGTCGAGCGACTCGGCGGCGAGCCGGGCGAGGGTGTCGAGGAGGGCGGTGGAGTCGGCGACGGGCGGCGCGGGCTCGGCGTCGGGCAGCTGCCCGAGCAGCGTGACCAGGGACCGGGCGGCGTCCAGGTCTCCTACCGCCGGGAGAATACGGATGCTCATACGGCGCCTCGCCTCCTCTCTCTTGCTCTCACTTGTGCGCTTCCTGCGCTCTCACCTGTGCGCTACTTGTCCTCGTCGAGGGTGTACGAGCGGTCGCCCGGCGGGACGGCCGCGTCGGTGCCCGCGGCGACGAGGGCGAGCCGGACGTGGGTCGCGAACGACTCCGCGTACGCGACGCGCTGCGCGTCGGCGGGGTCGAGGGCGAAGGTGATCGGCACGGCCTCGCCCTGCCGCCGCCGGCCGTTGTCGCCACCCTGTTCGTCGATGGGGGTCAGCTTGCCGACGTCCATGACCTCGGCGTTCTCGACGATGACCTTGGACTGGTCCTTGGCCTTCTCGTTGGCGGCCTTGAAGGTGGCGTAGATGTTGACCTTCGACCCGGGCGTGATCTTTCCGGCGACCCCGGTCTCCGCGTCGATCATGATGGCGATCTCCTGCTGCCCGTCCTTGAGTTGCGGCCGGGCGACGATCATGTCGGTCTGGAGCAGGGACCCCTTCTTCAGGGTCGTGACGGCGATCTTGCCGCGGATCTGGCTGAGGCTGGTCACGGCGGTCTTCGACAGCCACCGCTCGGGCATCTCGACCTTCTCGAACCGGTCGGCGGTCAGCTCCTTGTACGGCGCGACATCGCCCTTCAGCCGGTACGCCGCGACTTCCGGGCCCACCTTCGAGTTCACGTCACGGATCACCGAGAGGACCCCGGCGAAGGCGCCGACGGCGCACAGGGCCGAGATGACCAGCAGGATGACGCCGCGACGCTGACGTGAGTTCATGGACCGGACTACCTCGTGGGGATCTCGTCGGGGGGATTTCGTTCGGGAATCTCGTTCGGGAATCTCGTTGGGGGATCTCGTTGGCGATCAGGGGCGGGCGGCTGGTGGCAAGGCGGCGCGGGCCGGGCCGGTGACGGGAGTCAGGGCGGTTACGGCGGCGAGGCCGGTGGCGGGTGCGAGGCCGGTGGCGGGTGCGAGCACGCCCGCGCCGCCGCTCGGCGGTTTCGCGGTCCGGGCGGGCGGATCGGCGAGCGGCGCGGCACAGAAGCCGCAGCGGTCACCGATGAGTTCGAGGCCGCACCAGCGGCACGACTCGCGCCGGACGGACGAGACGAGCTGGTAGAGCACGGAGATGTCGGGGATGGCGGCCGCGAACTCGGCGAGCTTTCCCGGGTTTCCCGGCTTCCCGGTGGCCCACCAGCGCGCCGACTCGGCGGGCAGCCTGGTCTCGACGGCGCCCTGCACCTGCCAGGCGGGGGCGAGGGTGCCGGTGATCCAGTCGGTGGGCTGCTGCCCGGCGGCGTAGTACATGCGGGTGCCGAAGGCGGGTCCGCTCAGCAGGGGCTGCTCGGGTCCGGTGAACCGTACGAGTTCGGGCTGCGGCGTCGCGAGTACGGCGAACTGGGCACCCGGCATCCACGACTTGGCGTGGGCCTTGAGGCTGACGGGCACGCGGTCGAGCCTGGCGACGGAGCCGAGTACGGCGCCGGCGTAGATGTAGTGGGCCAGGAGCCGCGCGGCGGAGGCGAGCACGCCGGGGCTGAAGTCGCACATGGTCAACTGCCGCAGCTGGAGGACCAGTACGGCGAGCCCGAGCGGCGGGAGCTCCGGCCGCAGGATGGCGATCCGGTCACTTTCCAGCACGGAACGCACAGCGTGCAGCCGGTGAACGACCAGGTCCGGCACGGATGCCGGACACAGGGCGATCACATAACCGTGGTGCTCGATCAGGGTGTGCATCTCGACGATCGCGCGATCGAGGTCGTACGGCTCCGCCCTGCCGCCCTTGTCCGCGGCGGAACGGAGTACGGCGGACTGGAGCACGGCGGCGGACGGCGTATGCCGGTCGGACGCGGCGAGAACCAGGTCAGGGCTGGTCACGGCTATCGCGGTCGGCACGCTCGTACACCCCCCGGTCTCTGTGCACTCCTGTCTCAGCACCATATCCGCGCATTGCCCACTCAACACCCAACTTCCCGGTGTTCACCGGGAGGTTGCCCAGGCGGGCAGCACCGCCCGGCCAGGAACCAGTAATTCCAGAGGTCTTGACAACCCCAATGGTCTGGACCAGTTTGTACATCCAGCAACTGCCCCTCCCCCCACATCTGAACCGGAGGCAGCAATGGCACGTGCGACGACAAAATCCGCGCGGAAGCGTTCATTCCTAGCGGCGGCGCTGACCACTCTGGCCCTGGCCCTCACCGGCACGGCGACGGCCACCGCGGACCCCGCCGGGGCGGCCGCGGCACCCCCGGCCCACGCGGTCACCGGCTACTGGCAGAACTTCAACAACGGGGCGACCGTCCAGAAGCTCAGCGACGTTCCGGCCGACTACGACATCATCGCGGTGGCGTTCGCCGACGCGACGGCGACGCCGGGCGCGGTCGACTTCACGCTCGACTCGGCGGGCCTCGGCGGCTACACGGAGGACGCGTTCAAGGCGGACATCAAAGCGAAGCAGGCAGCCGGCAAGTCCGTCGTCATCTCGATCGGCGGCCAGAACGGCACGGTCTCCATCAACGACGCGAATTCCGCGACGAACTTCGCGAACTCGGTCTACTCGCTGATGCAGGAATACGGCTTCAACGGCGTCGACATCGACCTGGAGAACGGCCTGAACTCCACCTACATGTCGCAGGCGCTCAAGTCCCTGTCGGCGAAGGCGGGTTCGGACTTCGTCCTGACGATGGCCCCGCAGACGATAGACATGCAGTCGACGTCAGGCGAATACTTCAAGACCGCACTGGCCGTGAAGGACATCCTCACGGTCGTCAACATGCAGTATTACAACAGCGGTTCGATGCTCGGCTGCGACGGCAAGGTGTACAGCCAGGGGTCGGTCGACTTCCTCACGGCCCTCGCCTGCATCCAGCTGGAGGGCGGCCTCGACCCGTCACAGGTCGGCCTCGGCGTCCCGGCCTCCACGAGCGCGGCGGGCAGCGGCTACGTGTCCCCGTCCGTGGTCAACGCGGCCCTGGACTGCCTGACGAAGGGCACGAACTGCGGCTCGTTCAAGCCCTCGAAGACGTACCCCGGCCTGCGGGGCGCGATGACGTGGTCGACGAACTGGGACGCGACGTCGGGCAACGCGTGGAGCTCGGCGGTGGGCCCGCACGTGCACGGCCTGTAAGCCCCCCCCACGCACCATTCCCCTCACCCTTCCCCCTCACCTTTCCCCTCCGACTGCAGCGCCGCCGCTCCCCCGGCGGCGCTGCCGCGCGTCAGGGCGAGGCCGGCGAGGAGGTCGCCTGACGCCGCCCGGCCCGCACGGCCCCACCGGCGCACACGATCACGACCCCCAGCAGCACCCACTGAACCCCGCCCATCCACCGGGGCACGAGTTCATAGGTCCTGCCATCGCCGTATACACAGGTGGCCTGGGCGGGGAAGGGCGCGCGCCGCACGTCCTGCGCCCTCTCGTAGATGCCGGTGGTGAAGGCGGAACAGGATTCGAGGGGTGTGCTGCTGGGCGAACCGGTGGAGAACAGGGCGAGCAGGTAGACGGCGAGCAGCGCGCCCCCGGCGAACACGGCGAGCCGGCCGAGCCGGGCGGCGGCCCGCGCCCCCCGCACCCCCACGAGTTCGAGCGAGAGCGCACCCGCGCCCGCGGTCCCGGTCACGACGACGCACACCCAGAACACCCACACGAGCAGCCCCGCGCTGTCCAGCGTGGTCCCGTCGGCGAACACGCAGCTCACATTGGGCGGAAAGCTGGTCTCCTCGACCCGGAAGGACCCCCCGGGTCCGACTATCCCATGCCCGCACCGCTCGTCCTGCTCGGAAATGGCGGTAGCGATCCAGGCCACAACCCACACGACGAACGAGGCACCGAACCCCACACCGAAGACCCCCCAGAGTCGATCGGCGTCGCGTCGGGAGGCACGTGTGTTCGGCATGACGGGGGAGCTTAGCTTCCGGTGACAGTGGGCCGACTTGTGGCTTGATGGCGGCGCTTGTGTCGGCTGGGGCCTGCGTTGCATACGTCAACACACGGATGTGATGATGCCCGACATGGCTGACGACGGGGGCGGCGCAGTCGCCGGGGACATATCAAGGTCAACACTTCAGGATTACGTGGAGACGACCGGACCGGCGACGGATTCCGCGCCCGGGCCGGCAGATCCGGTCGTCGGCATTCGTCACGAATTCGCGGCCCTGCTGGGCGAGTTCCGGCGCACCGCCGTGCTCCTCCCGCTGAGCGCCGACGGATTCCCGCTCACCGCCGACTTCGGTGGCGTCCGGTGGATCTACGCCTTCTCGGACGAGCCGTCCTTGGCGCGATTCGCGACTGTGAGGGGCGAGAGCAACCGCGAATGGGCCTTCGACCGCGTCCTGGGCGCCCGCCTCCTCGACGCCGTGGCACCGGCCCTCAACGTGCCGTGCGGGGTGGCCCTGGACGTCGGCAGCCCCGGCGACGAACTGCTGCTCCCACCGATCACCGGGGTCGTACCTGACCGGGTGGCCGTGGACGCGGAGACGAACGAGGAGATGGGCGAGGCGACGGGCAAGGGGATGGGCGAGCTATGACCGGTGGCGGAAAAGACCTTCAGGTCGGCGGGCTCGCCAAGATCACCGAAGGCATCACGCTGACGCTCGCCGAGCTGAAGGAGATCGGCATGGTCGGCATGGCCGGTGCCGGACGCGGCTTTGACGGAATGGCCCTCTCCGGTCTCGCCCTGGGCCACGCCGACCTGACCTCCGCCTTCGGATCGTTCTGCGAGCGCTGGGAGTGGGGCGTGCGCTCCCTGATCGCCGAGGGGAACGACTTCGCCGAGGGGGTGGGCCTCGCGGCGGGGACCTTGCACCAGATGGACGAGTACGTCGACGGCGCACTGAAGATCGGCGCGAACTCGGTGATGGGTAACCCGTACGCCTCCGAGGAGGACATCACCAAGATGAGCTGGGGTGATCTAGGGAGGCATCACGCCTTCGCCGACGCGGACTACAGCAAGGAGTCCTGGGACGAGGCCGGCACGAACATCAGGCAGGGGTACAAGGACGCTGCCCGGGACGTGGCTACCTCGACGGTGGGAGGCCCCATGACCCCGCAGCAGCTCAGCGGCATGGATGACAAGGAGTACGGGGCCTGGGTGGACCGCACGTTCGGGCCGTCCGCCGAGGAACGGGCCGAAGCGGCTGCCCAGCAGGACGGGGGCGCCCACTGATAGGGATCGGTGACTGGGCGGACAAGGGCCTCGGCGCACTGGAGGACGGCTGGGACAACGGCAAGAAGGCCCTTGGCGAGGGTGTCGAGTGGGGCGCCGACAAGCTCGGCGACGGTCTCGAATACGTCGGCGCGGACTGGGCCGCGGACAAGGTCAAGGACGCCGGCGACGGGCTCGCGTCCGACCTCGGAGCGACCGTCGACGAGCAGCAGCTCGGCGAGACCGAACAGGCCAACGAACTCGTACACGGCAACCCCGGCGACATCCGAGCGAGCGCGAGCCACCTGAAGGACTTCCACAAAGCTTTCGACAAGGTCGGCGGGGGCATGCGCGCCCTGGACTCGTCCCACTGGCAGGGCGAGGCGGCGAGCACCTTCCGGAAGAAGTTCGCCATGCACCCCGGCAAGTGGCTGCACGCGGCGGACGCCTGCGACAAAGCGGGAAAGGCCCTCGACGCGTACGCCGATACGGTCAAGTGGGCGCAGGGCCAGGCGCAGGATGCCATCGACCTCTACAAGAAGGGCAAACACGCCTCCGACCAGGCCGTGGAGACGTACAACAAGCGGGTCGACGCCTACAACGCCGCACTCGAGGTCGACAAGGACCCCGGCCCTCGCCCTGAGCCCTTCAAAGACCCTGGCACGGCGGACATCAAGCATGCGCGCCAGAAACTCGCGGAAGCGCGCCGCCAGCGAAACGAGGCCGGCGCCACCGCCACCCGCGCGGTCAAAGCAGCCCTCGCCCACGCACCGGCCGAACCCCCTCCACTGGACCGCCTCAAGACCGACATCGCGGACAACGCCGCGGCCAACACCATCGAGCTCACTCATTTCGCGGGCGGCTTGCTCAAGGGAACCGCGGGCGTGCTCAACTTCGCCCGCGGTCTCAACCCGGAAGATCCGTACAACATCACGCACCCGGCCGCGTACGTGCAGAACGTCAACCTGACCCTGGCCGGTCTGGCGTCCACGGCCACGCATCCCGACCGAGCGGCGAAGGAAGCGTACGAGAGCTTCAAGAAAGGCCCCTCCGAGTTCGCGGGCCGGTCGCTGCCGGAAATGATGCTCGGCAACAAGGGCCTCGGCCTCACCAAGGGGGGACTACGGGCCGGGATCGAGCGCGGCGCGAAGGAGGCCGCGGAGTCGGCGGCAGAGCGTTCAGCACGGAAAACGCTGGGGGAGGACCCTGCGCAGCAAACCCGCCCCGAGAAATCGGTGGTGAACAAGAACACCGACCCTGTCGACCTCGCCACGGGCAAGATGTACTTGCCCCAGACCGATGTCGCCTTGCCGGGTACCCTGCCGCTCGTCTTCACCCGGCGCGTGGAGTCCGGCTACCACCTGGGCCGCTGGTTCGGCCCCTCCTGGTCGTCGACGGTCGACCAGCGCCTGGAGATCGACTCGGAAGGCGTCGTCTTCGTCACCGCCGAGGGCCTGCTCCTCCCCTATCCGCACCCCGCGCCGGGCCTGCCCACGCTGCCCACCCACGGCCCCCGCCACCCGCTGGACCGCGTGGACGACGGCTACACGATCACCGACCCGGCGACAGGACGCGTGTGGCACTTCGCCGACCGCGGCACCGACCTGGCCGTCCTGGAACAGATCGACGACCGCAACGGCAACTGGCTGACCTTCGAGTACGACGCCGAAGGAACGCCCCTCGGGATTATCCACAGCGGCGGCTATCACCTGAAGGTGACGACCGAGGGCGGCAGGGTCAAGTCCCTGCACCTGGCGGGGGCCGGGGCGAACGGCTCGGACGAGGAACTGATCCGCTACGGCTACTCCGCCGACGGCCACCTAACCGAGGTCACCAACTCCACCGGCCTGCCCCTGCGTTTCACGTACGACGACGAGGGCCGGGTCACTTCCTGGACGGACACGAACGACCGGTCTTACACGTACGAGTACGACGACCAGGACCGATGCGTGGCCGAGGGCGGATCCGAGGGCCATATGAGCCTGCGGCTCACGTACGCCGGGCCGGACCCTGAAACGGGCCTGCGGCTGACCACCACGACGACCGGCGAGGGCCACACCCGCCGGTTCCTGGTCAACGACGCCTGGCAGGTGATCGCCGAGACGGACCCGCTCGGCGCGACCACCCGCTACGAGCGCGACCGGTACAACCGCCTGCTGTCGCAGACGGACCCCCTCGGCCATACGACGTCGTACGGCTACGACGAGGCGGGGAACCTGGGCCGCGCCGTCCGCCCTGACGGCCGCGCGACGAAGGTCGAATACGACGATCACGGTCTGCCGGTCAAGGTGACGGGTCCCGACGGTACGGTTCACCGCCAGGCGTACGACGAGTGCGGCAACCGCACGGCGGTGACCGGCCCTTCGGGGCAGACAACGCGTTTCGCCTACGACGAGGCAGGCCGTCTCACGGCGGTCACCGACCCTCTCGGGCACATCACGACGGTCCGCTGTGACGGAGCCGGGCTCCCCGTCTCGATCACGGACCCACTGGGTGCGCTGACACGGTACGAGCGGGACGCCTTCGGCAGACCCGTCTCCATCACCGACCCGCTCGGCGCGACGACCCGCCTCGAGTGGACGGTCGAGGGCAGACTCTCCCGCCGGACGGCTCCTGACGGTACGAGCGAATCCTGGACGTACGACGGCGAGGGCAACTGCACGACGCACACGGACGCGATGGGCGGGCTCTCGTCGTACGAGTACACGCACTTCGACCTGCTCACGGCGCGGACGGGTCCGGACGGCGTGCGGTACGCATTCGCCCACGACCACGAACTCCGCCTCACTCAGGTCACCAATCCACAGGGCCTGACCTGGAGTTACGAGTACGACCCGGCCGGGCGTCTCATATCGGAGACGGACTTCGACGACCGTGTCCTCACATACGCCCATGACACGGCGGGCCGCCTCACCTCCCGCACCAACGCCCTCGGCCAGACAATCACCTTCGAGCGAAACGAACTGGGCCAGACCACGCGCAAGGATGCGGACGGCCGGGTCACGACATACGCGTACGACCTGACGGACCAGCTCGCACAGGCCACCGCCCCGGACGCGACGCTCACGCTCCTCCGGGACCGTCATGGCAGGCTCAGATCGGAGACGGTCAACGGCCGCGTAGTCACGTACGCGTACGACGAGCAGGGACGCCGCACCGGCCGCACGACCCCTACGGGCGCAGCCAGCTCATGGACGTACGACCCGGTCGGCAACCGCAGCAAGATGACGATGTCGGGCCGCACCATCGACTTCGCGTACGACCCGGCGGGCCGCGAACTCGCCTGCCGAATAGGCGATTCCCTCACCATCGCCAACGCCTTCGACGAACTGGGCCGCCTCACCACCCAGTCGGTCACAGCACCCGACACCGACGGCCACCGCCCCGTCCAGTCCCGCAGCTACACCTACCGGGCCGACGGAAACCTGATCGGCATCGACGACCAGCTCGCCGGCTCCCGCCGCTTCGACGTGAACGAGGCGGGCCGCGTCACGGCGGTCCATGCGGCGAACTGGACGGAGGCGTACGCCTACGACGAGGCCGGCAACCAGACGGCGGCCTCGTGGCCGGCCGATCACCCCGGTCACGAAGCGACGGGCCCACGCACCTACACGGGCACTCGCATCACCCGCGCCGGCGGGGTCCGCTACGAACATGACGGGCTCGGCCGCGTCACGTTACGCCAGAAGACCCGCCTGTCCCGCAAGCCGGACACGTGGCGCTACGAGTGGGACGCGGAGGACCGCCTGACCTCGGCCGTCACCCCCGACGGCACGCGCTGGCGCTACACCTACGACCCGCTCGGCCGCCGCACCGCGAAACTCCGCCTGGCAGCCGACGGCGAGACGGTCGTCGAACGGGTGGACTTCACCTGGGACGGCACGACGCTCTGCGAACAGACGACGACGTCACCGGAGTTGCCGAACCCGGTCACGCTCACGTGGGACCACCAGGGCCTACGCCCCGTCGCCCAGACGGAACACATCAGCGCGACGGCGGACGCCCCCCAGTCGGAGATCGACTCCCGCTTCTTCGCGATCGTCACGGACCTGGTCGGCACCCCGAGCGAACTCGTGGACGAACAGGGCGAGATCGCGTGGCGCACGCGGAGCACGTTGTGGGGGACGACGGCCTGGGCTGCGGACAGCATGACGTACACGCCTCTGCGTTTCCCGGGCCAGTACTTCGACCCGGAGACGGGGCTGCATTACAACTACTTTCGGCATTACGACCCGGAGACGGCGCGGTACCTCAGTCCGGACCCGCTGGGGCTTACTCCGGCGCCAAACCCTGCCACGTATATCAACAATCCGCACACCTGGACCGATCCTCTCGGATTGGCTCCTGACTACCACGAATTCCACACCGTGCAGGACCCCCAGAACGCCGCCCGCCTCCGCAGCGATGGCACTCCTTGGCCTGATGCAGAAAATCGAGGCCACTACGGAGAGGGCGTCTACTCATGGGAAACAAGAGCAGAAGCAGAAAGATACGCAGAACGCCTCAGGTCACGCGGGGCGGAAGTAGAAGTAATGACGTTCAAGATCAGCGATCACGACTTCTCAAGCTTGAATAAAATTGACCTCTTCAAGCTCAATGAACAAGCTGCGGAGAATTTCGCGAACACCCATAGTAGGCTATGGGGAGACGGACTGCCTCACGACTTCGAGTACATTCGCGCCCCAACAGGAATGGGCCCGGAGAACATATTCAACAAGAGGATCTTCCATCTGTTGAACTTTGGGGACTGACGAAATGGAACATACGTACAAGTACCGCCTGCGCAGTCCGCTGGGAGGGCTTGCCGCAGACCTTACGGCCGAAGGCTTGAGCGATCACGCCCCCAGCACGTACCGGCTGCAGATTGACCGAAACCTATGGCTGATCCCGCCGGCAGATATTAACTGGCGTGACTCCGCCTGGCTTTCGTTCGGACTATCAGCGCACGCTGACGCTTTGAACCGAATTCATCCGGGAGGCTTGGTCATCAGGGTTACGGCCCTCACGTTTCCGTTGGCAAGCTTCCGGTCCGAGGTTTCAGCCCTGGCCATGGACGGGTGGCTTCGGACACAGTTCCCGCTTCCGGATGTCGGCCTGCGGGCCGAATTCAACCCCTCCAGCCATTCATACAACTTCCATTGGGGGGACATCTCAAACCCCTTCGATGATTCGCAGTACTTTTGATCGACGAGAGTTCATTTGAGATCATCGGAACGAAACCGGCGCCTGACCCCGCTCGCGAGGCCAGGCAAGGATGGGGCATGACAGGGAAGCATCGGATCGATCAGAACGGCGAGATCGATTGGGAGTCGACGATTGCGAGTTGCGGTCTCATCATCACAGGGAAGCCGCTCCCCGAGGAGGCCCGCGACCCGAACACCACCATCCTCGCAGCGACGAGCGGAAACGCCCGCCCCGCCGCTACGGTCGACGTCAGAGATGCGAACTCGATGGACACGCTGGATGCACTATGGGACACCATTGCCAAGCCTCTGATCACGCCACAACCTGGAGAATTCCTGATTATGCTCTGGGGGAAGGGAAGCGTGAGGGAGGGCTGGTTTCGCGTCCAGGACTCCCTCACCTCAAAATTGCCATCACGCATTTGCGACGCAATCGGCAGACCTGAATTCTTTGCTCTGCCATTGAACGGCAGAGACTTTTGCGCAGTAACGGTCGAGGAAGACGACTATTGGGTCGTCACTCACGCGTATGAAGCAAACAAAAATGAGCTAACCAATACTCAATGCGCCAGCTAGCCAGGCCTCATCGACTGCCTAAACGAAGGAATGCATGACCACGCCCCATCAGCCGCCGCCCTCCGGTTTCGGTGCGCCGCAATACGGTGCTCCGCCCGTGTCGCCGTATCCGCAGCCCGGAACGCAGTGGCCCTCCCACGGAGCGCCTCCGCAGGGGTTCCCGCCGCAGGCTGGTTATCCGCAAGGCCCCTACGGCGGTCCGCCCATGGGTGCATGGGGGCCGCCTCCCCCGAAGAAGCACACCGGAAGGACGATCGCCATCGTCGCCGGCTGCCTTTTCGGCGCGGTCGTCCTGTACGGGGGCGTCCTCGCCTCGCAAGCAGGCAATCGCGCGGCGGGCGATCCATCCGCCCCGCAATACCGGCTCACCCTGCCCAAGACGCTCGACGGTGGCGCGTTCCGGCTCCGGGAAGATCTCAGTGACAGCTTCGACAACTCGGCGAACGGTGCCGACTCCTACGCTCGTTCCCTCCAGAGCAAGGCCGGCATGTACGGCACGGGCTCCGGTCTCGGGCAGTTGATGTACACCGGTTCGTACTCGGACCGGCAGAACCCGTTCTTCCCCAAGATGGGGCTGCTCGACGGCATGGAGAAGAACGACTCGATGACCGTCGCCGTCCCCCGGCGCGACATGGCCGGCCAGAGCTCCGACGACGACAAGCTTGCGTGCGAGGTGCTGACCAAGGCGGAGGGCGGCCAGGAGTTGACCATGGCCGTCTGCTCATGGGCCGACCGCTACACGCAGGGCGCGGTCGCAGACAACAGCCCCGACAGCTGGAACATCACACCCGCGCAGTACGACCTCGACGCCCTGGCCAAGCGCACCGCTCGCATCCGCGACGAGGTCCGGGTGCCCGTCAGCGGCTGACGTCCGACGCGGGCGCGGGGAGTCCGTGCCTCGATACGCGTGCGCAGGATTGGCAGATTTGGGCGAGCGGACGCGCCTTGAACGCCTGGTCGGCGGGGTGTGGGGCTGCCCAAATCTGCCGATGTTCGCCGCGGTGGTCAGCCATCGCGGGGCGTGGACAGTTCGAACCAGACCACCTTTCGGTCTGTGACCGGGTAGCGGCCCCAGTCGGCCGCCAGGGCCTGCACCAGGAACAGGCCCCGGCCGAAGGCCTCGTCCGTCGTGCAGGGCAAGGGGTTCGGGAGTTCCGGATCGTTGTCCATCACGCCGATGCGGAGCATTCCCGTGCGGGTGCGGAGCCTTACGGCGACCGGGCCGTCCGAGTGCTTCACCGCGTTCGAGACCAGTTCCGACGTCAACAGCTCAGCTGTTGCCGCGATCTCGGGGAGGCAGCCGTAGTCAAGGAGCGCCATGCGGATCGTGTGGCGTGCGATGCGCGGGGCTCTGGGGTTGTTCGTCAGGTGGAGGTGACATTCCCAGGTTCCGGGAGGGGCTGGGGGCATGGCGAACTCCCTGTCTGTGGTGGTGGGGGGTGCGGCGGTCGGTGGCTCGTCTCCCTGGCGCGGGGCCGCCCCTTCCAGGGAGGAAGGTTGCGGGCAGACTCGCGCGATGCACTGCCAACTGCCGTGTGTAGCTTTGGCGTTACTGAACGTACCGGACGTGGGGGCTAATTTGGCCCCCTTCGGTGAAACATGCGCCCGTTCGTGGCTCGGTCGCACGAATGCGCGGCAGACTGCCCACGACGGCACGTGGAGGGAGCAGCATGGCGGCGAGAACATCGCCCTCGGAGCGCCAGAAACGACTGGGAGCCGAGGTTCGCAGGATGCGTACGGCAGCGGGCGTGTCCGCCGAGTACGCTGCCGGGCTGCTGGGCGTCGATCGCGGGAAGATCTCCCACATCGAGTCGGGGGTCCGGGCCATCAGCCCCGAGCGCCTGCGCACCCTCGCCTGCAACTGCGACTGCCGGGACCAGAAGTACGTCGATTCTCTGGCGGAGATGGCTGGAGCGGGGCAGCGCGGTTGGTGGGACCGCTATCGCGGCTCCCTGCCCCAAGGGATGCTGGACATTGCCGAGTTGGAAGCCCACGCGGTACGTATGCGGGCTGCCTACTCCGTGCACATCCCCGGCCTGCTGCAGACCTCGGACCACGCGCTCGCCGTCTTTCGCGTCGTCATCCCGCAGCTTCCGCAGCATGAGATTGCCCTGCGCCTCGCGCACCGGGTCGAGCGTCAGCAAGTCATCGAGGGCGACGACCCGACCCCCTTCACCGCCCTCGTACATGAGGCGGCCCTGCGCATGCGGTTCGGCGGACTGAACGTCGCGTGTGCGCAGCTCAGCCATCTGCTGAAAAGGTCCGAACAGGCCAACATCACGCTTAGGGTGATCCCGTTCGAGGCAGGGGCCTTCCCTGGCGCAGGACAGACCGTCCTGTACGCAGAGGGGCCTGTGCCGCAGCTCGACACCGTTCAGGTCGACAGCACGCACGGGCCTGACTTCCTGCACGCTGAAGGACAGTTGGCAAAGTACCGGGCCCACTTGGACTGGATGGAGGGCATCGCGCTGACACCCGATGATTCACGTGCCCTCATCCGCGACATCGCCGATGCACTTCAAGGAGGCACCCCATGACCGACATCCGTTGGGAAGACCCATTCTGCGGCGAGGGCAACTCCTGCTTCCGCCTGGGCACCGACCTCGATGGCAACGCCTACATCACCATCTCCGGAGCCGAAGAAACGTATCTGAGCGACAGCCGCGACGCCCTCCGCGCCCTCATCCTCGACATCAAGGCCGGCAAGGCCGACCACCTGCTCTGACCCGTCCGCCGCTCCCGGAGAATGTCGGCAGGGATGGATGGGAACCTGGGGGCGGTAGTGAAGAAGGTCATCGGTGGGCTCGTGGTGAGTGCTGTCGTTGTCGGTGGTGGGCTGTGGGGTGTTCTCGGGCAGAGCTCGGCTCAGGAGGGCCACCCGTCGCCCGCCGCGTTCAGGAAGTGGGCTGACAGCGCGCACGTCGCCGTTTCGCGCGAGAGCGGCACCGCCGTGTTCAACCGGAACAACGGCGACGGCGTGTCGGGGGCTCGCCAGCTCGACATGGGCAAGGGCAGCGCCACGATCCGTATCCGTGATCTCGACAAGTCGCCCGAGACGGCCTTCATGATCGAGGGCAACACGTACTCACTGACCTTCGCCTGCGCCGGCACCGGTGAGTTCACCATCCACTCCGTGGGCGCGCGGGGGATGGTGCGGGACGTCTACTGCACGTCCGGGAAGAAGGAGCCGGAGACCGTCAGCCTGAATCACCTCCAGGGGCGAAACGTCGATGGGCGCGGCGGGTCCCGGTGGGACGGGCGCATGGACCTGGCCGTCAGTACCCACGGCGTCAGAGGCGTCCTCTCCTGGCACGCGGACCGGATGTTCCTGCCGAGCTGAGGCCTCCGTCCCGCAACAGGGTCCTAGAAGAAGTCCGACCACGGCTGGTCCCAGATCTGTTGCGCGCACAGGACGATGAACAGCAGGCCCGCCAGCGCCAGCATGCCGTTGCTCAGCCAGCTGTTGCGCCATTCACTGGGCGTGCGGGACGAGTTGAGGAGCCAGATCAGGGTCAGGGCCAGGAAGGGCATGAAGGCCGCGCCCAGGACCCCGTACAGGATGATCAGGCGGAACGGCTGGCCCTGGAAGAGGAGGACGATCGGGGGGAACGTGAGCCAGAGGAGGTAGGCGCGGAACGGCCAGCCCTTCTCTCGTTCGCCCGTCGCCACGTCCTCGCCCGTCACCGACACCCGGTCCGCCCCCGCCCTCGTCCTGCGGTAGCGCTCCACGAAGTCCGCGAACATCAGGCTCACGCCGTGCCACACGCCGATCAGGGACGTGAAGGACGTGGCGAAGAAGCCGATCAGGAAGAGCTTGGCCGTCGCCGTGCCGTATTCCGCTTCCAGGATCGACGTCAGGTCGATCAGGCCCTTGTCGCCGGCCGCGATCGACGTGTGCGAGGCGTGGAGGAGTTCCGCGCCGACGAACAGCATCGCGACGACGAAGATGCCCGTCGTGATGTACGCGACCCGGTTGTCCAGGCGCATGACCTTCATCCAGCCCGCGTTCGTCCAGCCCTTCGCGTTGACCCAATACCCGTACGCCGCAAGGGTGATGGTGCCTCCGACCCCGCCGATCAGGCCGAGCGTGTTGAGGATCGAGTCCTTCTCGTCGGGGAGTACGGGCAGCAGGCCCGCGAACGCGTCGCCCAGGTGCGGGGTCACCCTGATCGCCAGGTAGACCGTGACGACGAACATGACGCCCACGAGGACCGTCATGACCTTTTCGAAGATCTCGTACTTGTTGAACCAGACGAAGACGAGACCGATCAGACCGCAGATGATCGCCCAGGGCTTGATCGACCAGTCGGCCGGGAACACGTCGGGGAAGAGGGCCTGGAGGGGGAGCGCGCTCGACGACATCGCCGCCGCACCGTAGACGAAGCCCCAGATGACGACGTAGACGACGAAGAAGTACGTGGTCCAGCGGCCCAGACTCGCCCAGCCGTCGAACAGCGTGCGGCCTGTGGAGAGGTGCCAGCGGCCCGCCGCTTCCGCCAGGGAGATCTTGACGACGCAGCCGATCACCGCCGCCCAGAGCAGGGTGTAGCCGAAGTTGCTGCCCGCGATGAGGGTGGCGACCAGGTCGCCGGCGCCGACGCCCGTCGCCGCGACGACGATGCCCGGACCGATGTACTTCCAACTGGACTTACGGGGCTGGGAGTTGAGGTGCGCGGTGCCGGTTCCCGTTCCTGTGCTGCCTGTGGTGTCCGCCATACCGTCAAGGAAGCGCAAAGCGGGGCGTCGGGCAAGGGGGCCTGCGGGAACGGATCATGTCGACGGTACGGCCGGAGCTGCCGGGCCGGGCGCGGCGGCGCGGCGGCGCGGCGGCGCGGCAGGGTTTGGCGGCGGTGCGACCGTACCGGTTGAGAGTGCCGCGCCGGCAGCCCCACGGTGCCGGCGGCGCCCGGGTCGCCGGGGTTGAGGAACAGCGACCCGACGCGCCGTCCGGGAGCGGTGGCCGTGTGTCTGATCACCGCCAGATCGATGCGGCGCCGGGCAACCGGCACGACGTCCACCGGCACGCGTCCAAACGGGTGGCAGGAACGGACTCGTGCCGGTCAGTCCTCGAAGTAGGCGTCCAGGACCTTGTCGAGTTCGTCCGCCCACTTCTGGGCGCACGCCTTGTCCGGGGCCTCCACGTCGTTCGGGTACCAGCGGCTGTCCGGGGTGTGGACCGTGACGGTGAGGCGGCGCCGGGACGTGCCGACCTCGACAGCGCCGATCTCGTTCCAGTAGAACTCGGCTTCCTGGTCGTCGAGTTGGAGGCGTACGCCCGTCGCGTCCGCCGTGATCGAACCGCGGCGGTCGGAGGCGGTGAAGTCCGGGCCGGCCGTCTCGTCGGCGGCCGGGGCGGCGTCGGCCGGGGCGGCGTCGGCCGGGTCTGCGGCGGCTGGGTCCGCGGCGGCCTCCGAGTCCGCATCCGACGCGGACGGAGACGGAGACGGAGACAGGGACCCAGGCCGAGACCAAGCCGGGGACGGAAGCTCCGAGTCCGAGTCCGATTCCGGTTCCGTGGGCTCGGCCTTGTCGAGCGACAGAGCCTTCTCCTCCGGCTGCTCCGTCCCTTCCGTCCCCTCCGCATCCGAGGCCTGGCGCGGGGGGATGAGGCCGGGGACGGAGGCCGGGTCGGCGCCGGCGGCGTCTACGGGCGTGACCTTCTGAGTGTCTATGCGCTGCTCCACGGAGCGAAGTATGGCGGACGAGCCTGTGGGGCGGGAGCCTCAGCCCTGCGGAAGATCCGTGGGCTGCCGCACCCGCCCCCCTTGCCCGCGTGATCCGCCGGACACCCCCTAGTCGTCCATGAACACGATCCGGCGCGACGGAGTGGTGCCGCCCGGTGCCGCCGCCATCGCCGCGCGGCCCGCCGGTACCGCGCGTTCCCGGCCCCACGCCCTGATCTCCTCGATCTGTTCGGGGTTGACCCGGCTCATCGGCACCGTGTTGGCGAAGGTGTCGAGGAGGAAGGACGGCTTGAGGTTCTCGGCGCCGCCGTTGACGTGGGCTTCGGCTCCGACCTCGTGCAGGACGGACTCGATGTCGGAGCCCGCGAAACCCTCGGAGAGGTCGACGAGGCGGTCCACCTGTTCCGGCTCGGGCCGGGACTTGAGGTAGCGCTGGTAGTAGAGCTCGATGATTTCCTTGCGGTCCTGGTTGTCGGGCAGGTCCACGAAGAAGAGCTCGTCGAAGCGGCCCTTGCGGAGCAGTTCCGGGGGCAGACTGCGGATGTCGTTGGCGGTGGCGACGACGAAGGCGCGGGACTGCGACTCCTGGAGCCAGAAGAGGAACTGGCCGATGATGCGCTGCGGGACGCCGGAGGAGTCGTCGCGGCCGGCGAGGCCCTTCTCGATCTCGTCGATCCACAGGACGCAGGGCGCCACCCGGTCGGCCATCGCGAGTGCCTCGCGGAACCGGCCCTCCGACTCTCCGAGATACTTGCCGTGGATGCTGGCCATGTCGAGGCGGTAGAGCGGGAGCTGCCACTCGTGGGCGATGGCCTTGGCGGACAGGGATTTGCCACAGCCAGGGACTCCGACCAGCAACACCCCTCGGGGAGGCCGGAGTTCGGAGCCGCGCAGGTCCGCCTCCATCAGCTGGTGCTTGCGCCGCAGCCACGCGCGCAGACTGGTTAGGCCGCCGATCGTGTAGTCGCTCTCCCTGAGCTGTACGCGTTCGAGGCCCGTCAGGTCGCTGAAGATGCGGTCCTTGGCCTGGGCGAGGCCGAGGACGTCGGCCTTGAGGATGGAGCCCTTCGCGGCGATCGTCGCCATGAGGTTGATGCACTCGGCCTCGGTCACCCCGCTGAGGAACTCGGCGGCTCGCCGCGCGTCGTCCTCGTCCCACTCGATGGGGATGTGGCCGTGGTGGTCCTGGAGGAAGCCGGTGAGCGTGCCGTACATCTCGTCGGTGTCCGGCAGGTCGAGGTGCAGGCTCATGCCGAGGCGCTGGAGTCCGCTCCAGATGGGCGCGTCGGTGATCAGGATGATGCTGCCCATGGTGTTGTCGGCGAGCCGGGCGAGCTCGGCGATGTGCCGGGTGACCGGGGTGTCGTCCTCGAGGTGGTCGGGGTCGACGAGCACGATCGTCGCGTTCTGCCTGCTGCTGAACTGGGCGGCGGTGAAGTCCATGGCGCCGGTCAGCGAACGGTCGTCCTGCACCGATGCGTTGGTGCGCAGGTCGCGCAGGCCGGTGGCCCTGGTGTAGATCCAGAACGGCATGGCGCTGCGGCGCGGCTGTGAGGCCGCCTCACGCAGCAGGCGCAGGGCGCGCTGCTGTTCGATGGTGCGCATGCCGATCACCGGCACACGTGCGGAGATATAGCTGTCCAGGTGGGCCAGGCTCTCGGCGTAGTTCGACATGCCGCCTTCGGTTGGCTCGGAGGGTTCGTTGTCGTACGGGAATGCGCTGCCGTACGGGATTGCGTGGGGTCAGTCGAGGACGATGCGGCGTCGCGGCCGGTCCGGCGGGCTGGTTGCCCAGGGGTCCTGCGCGGAGTCGGTGTCCGGCGCCGCCGCCTGGGCGGAGACGGCGGTGAGGCCGTTGTCGCGCAGGGTGCGTCGACGCTGTTCCGTCCAGCGCGGGTCGGCGCCGTTCTGCGCCATGCGGTCCAGGTGCTGTTCCAACTGGGCCTGCAGTTCAGCGATTTCACGGTCGACGAGGTCCGTGAACTGTTCGCGGAGGTCGGCCGGGAGGCCCGGGTTGTCGGCGAGCGCTCGTACGGTGTGCAGGCCGGTCCGCGCCTGGGCCAGTTCGCGGCCCGCGGTGAACTCGTCGTCGGCCGCCGCCATGGCCCGTACCAGCCGGTCGGCCCAGGCCTGGAGGCGCTTGTCGAGGGCCGCGGCGAAGTGCTCGACTAGCCGCTCCCATGTCTCGGCCTCGTAGTCCTGGCGCGTCAGGGCCGGCAGGGCGGCGGGGTCGGCGGGCTCCTCGGCGGACCAGCGCCGTAGGAAGTCGACCCAGGTCTCGTAGGGGCCGCCGTGCCCCCAGAACGTGCCGGTGCTCACTGTGGGCCGCCCGCTCCTGGGCGGCGCACGAAGGTCTCGCCCGGTGGCAGCGGCTCCCAGTCGGGCAGTCCGTCGACGACGCGGCGCAGGCGCCCGGTGACGCGCTCCCCGGCGGACTTGCGGGTGGTGGCCCACGGGGACTCGGCGGGGGCTGCCGCGCCGGGTGGCCTGCGGGGCGGGGGCGGGGCGGAGCTCATGACGGGACGTCCTCCTTCTCTACCGTGCGGCCCTCGAACGGGGAGCTGCCGTGCGCCCCGGTGGTCAGGGACTTGATCAGCTCGCGGCACCGGGCTTCGACCGCGTCGGCGGAGCGGAACCGCTCGAACCAGTCGGTGAGTTCGGCGGACGCGCCGCGCAGCTGGTGCAGGGACTCCAGCTTGGCCTGTTCGAGGAGCGCCCTGGCGCTGTCCTGGTTGCGGCGCGCGGCCTGCATGCCGTTGTGGATGACCAGGCCCCACACCGCGCCGACGACCACCGCGATCCCGATGGCGACGCCGATGTTGACGCCGCCGACGATCAGGAGAATGCCGGCCAGCGCCAGCGCGAGCGGCAGTACCTTCTTGGCGGTGGGATAGGCGAGGGCGGCGATGAACGGCGCCATGTGCTGGTCCCAGTGCGCACCGAGCGACCGCTCCAGCTCGGGCAGTGGCTGAGTGAACGAGCCGTACCAGGGCGGCAGTTGGAAGGTGTACGCGCCGACGGTGTGGGCGGTGGCGAAGTGCGCCTGCACGTCCGGGGGGACCGCGGCGCGGTAGTCGCGGGTGTACTGGGCGTGCGCCTGCTGGAACCACTCGTGGCAGGCCGCGACGGCGAGACGCTGTGTCGCGGGCGAGGTGCCGATGGCCGTCGGGTTGAGCGCGGCGGTGGTCTGGACCGTCAGATAGTCGAGGGTCTCCTCGTACGAGGCGGAGTCGGCGTCGGCGGCGCGGCGCGCGCTGTCCAGGTCGCCGTCGTGGTCGATGACGGCCTTGTTGAAGGCGAGGTCGCGGCGGAGCGGGAGCTCTTCGTCGTCGTACTCGGAGACGAGCCGGTCGAGGATGTCGTCGACGGCGTCCTCCAGGCGCTCCGACGGCTGGAACTCGCGGGCCATGATCGCCTGGTACTTGTCGAGGAGCACCTGCTGGGAGCGGGCCTTCCCGAGGAGCATGTCGAGCTGCGGCCACTGCGGGGAGAGGACGGCCAGGCGCGGGAACTCGCCCTGGGCGGAAGGCTGCTGGAGGCTGTCGAGCTCCGCGCGCCAGCGCGTGATCTGCTTGGCCTGGGATTCCCCGCTGTCCATGAGCTGCTCGCGCCAGGCGGCGAGCGTGCGGCTCAGCAGGTCGCGCCCCGCCGCGCCGAAGGCGCCCTGTGCGATGGACTCCAGGATGACGGCGAACTCGCGTCCCAGGGCCGTCGGGTCCTGCGCGAGGAGGTAGTGGCGCAGCCAGCGCACCGCGCCCTCGCGCCGCCCCTGGCGGCGCAGGACGAGCGCGAAGAACAGTGAGGTGCGGTCCGGGGAGCGGCGGAACGCCTCGTCGACGGCGCGCTCGCACAGGGTGCGGTCGTCGGCCGACCAGGAGGCGAGGGCGACCAGGGCGGGCGCGAGCCAGTAGCGCGGTGTCTGGATCATCAGCTGGTCGCCGACCGTGCGCACGGTGTCCTCGGAGACCAGGCCCAGGTCGAAGGCCTGCAGCATGCCGACGGCGGTGCGGCGCACCGTCTTGTGGTGGCCGAACTCGTGGTCGACCCGGTCCTCGATCACGCCGACCCGGGTCTCGGCGCGCTGCACGTTGGCCGTGAGGCGTGCGCTGCGCACGAAGGCCTGGAACTCGTCGCGCAGTTCCTGGAGTTCGGTGCGCGCCTGGTGCTGGGCGGCCTCGACGGTGGAGACCTGGCCGGAGACAGAGGACACCTGCTCGCTGAGCCGGGAGACCAGGCCGGTGACCTGCTCCACCTTGCGGTGGAGGCCGTAGTCCACCTCGGACATTCGCTTCTCTCCTCGAGATGCTCGGTGACGCTGCGGGTGTGCTGAGGTCTGCTGGGGTCTGCTGGGGTGTGCTGCGGGTGTGCTGAGGTGCCTGGATCTCTCGGTGTTCGGGACGCTCAGGGGCGTACGACGGTGCCGTCGTCGAGTACGGGGAGCAGCAGGCCCCCGGAGTAGACCTCGACGAAGGCGTAGCCCCCGGTGCGCACGAGCATCCGGGCGCCCGAGAAGGGTTCGGGCACCGGATCGGACGGGGCGAAGTGGCGGACGATCACCTGGAAGAGGTTCAACTGGTGGTCCACATACGGCGGCCCGAGGTAGCAGCGGGAGAAGAATCCGAGCGGGATCTCGCCGTAGGAGGTGGTGTACTCCTCGCGGATCCAGTCGGCGAGCTGCCTGCGGGCGGCCTCGTCGACCCCGGCGTCGAGGCGGGCGACGGCGGCGCGCAGCTCCTGCGAGCGGGCTTGCCATCGTTCCCGGCGCAACGGGGCGGTGCCCGGGGCCTGTTGGGATTTGTTACCTGTGGTGCTGAGGCTCTGCGACGCCTGCCCGGTCTGCACAATGCGCCGAGGCCGCTCTAAGTGACCCATGTGTCCCCCGACGGTCCGTGGATGGACCAATGATGTCCCATCCCGACCCCATCGTGCGACCTCAACGGCCTCATGGCGCCCCGATGCCCCGATTCGGCCCGGAACTCGCCCAGTTCCCACCCACAACGCCCGGCCACACGGCCCGCGCCGAGTGTCAGACTCTCCGCCATGGGAAAGATCCATGCATTTCTGGTGGGTGTGAACACCTATTCGTCCACCCTCGTGACACCGCTCGGGGGATGCCTCAACGACGTTGAGGCAGCAGGTGAGTTACTCGCCGAGCGCACCGCGGCCACAGCTCCGGCCGAGATCCGGTTCGCGCGGGACGGCGAGGCGACGGTGGCGGCGGTGGAGGACGGCATCCGCGGCTTCCTCGGCGCCGCGGGGCCCGGCGACACGGCGCTGTTCTGGTTCTCCGGCCACGGCACGGAGGAGCAGGCGTACGGGGACGATCTGCTGATCGAGTCGACGGGGCGCAACCAGGCGCTCGTGTGCGTCGACGGGCCGCTGCCCGACAAGCGGCTCGGGGCGCTCCTCGACGGGGTCGCGGCGGGCGGGGCGCACGTCGTGGCCGTACTCGACTGCTGTTTCTCCGGCGGCGGTTCGCGTGACGGCGAGCTGACCGCGCGGTTCGCCGAGCCTTCCCCCGAATGGGACCTGACGGCCCGGGACGCCCCCGCTCCCCCGGGCGGCGGGCGCCATCTGCTGCTCGCCGCGAGCCGGTCCGACGAGCTGTCGTACGAGGGGCACTACGACGGCCGGCGCCAGGGCGTGTTCACGCACGCGCTGCTCGCCGCGGTGCGAGCGGCGGGGCCCGGCGCGACGTACCGGCAGATCCTCGCGGCGGCCGACGCGAGGGTGCGGTGCGCCAGCGGACTTCAGCAGCCGATGCTGCTGCCCGCCTCGCGCGGCGGGCCTGCCGATCTTCCGTTCCTCGGCGGCGCGCTGGCCCGCGACCCGAGCCCGTATCTGCTGCGCCGCGAAGTGGCGGGCTGGGAGGTCGACTGCGGCACGGGGCACGGCATCCCCGCGCCGGGCGCCGAGTTCACCGTCGTGGACGACCCCGCGGCCGGCGGTGTCGTACGGGCCCGTGACGTGCGGGTCGACAAGGCGTTCGTGGATCCGGTGGACTGGACGCCGCGGGACGGCCAGGTGTACCCGATGGCGCTGTCGTCGCTGCCCCTCGCCCCCGCCACCGTCCGGCTGGACACGGACGGGTGGCCGTCCGCCGGGGACCTGCTGGGCGCGGCATTGAGGACGGCGGGTCCCGACGGCGGGCCGGCGCCGCTGCTGCGCCGGGTGGTGTCCGAGCGGGACGGCGCGGATCTGCACTTCGTCGTCAGGGCGCGGGACGGGCAGGCTCAGGTGCTGCGCCGGGACGGCACGCCCTTCGTGGATCCCCTGCCGCTGACGGGGCCGGGCGACGCCGGGCGCGTCGTCGACTGCCTCACCCACCTCACGCGCTGGCACCAGCTCAGGGACCTGACACCGCGCCCCGGCGTGCTCGACAACCTCGTACAGGTGGAGATCGTGGCGTATGGACCGCCGGCCGGTGAGGTGCTGCTGCCCGACGGCAGCGGCGAGGTGGTCTGTTCGTACGAGCGGGGTCCGGAAGGGCCGCGGGAGCCGCTCGTCTCCATCCGGCTGCACAACCGCTCCCCCGACCGGCCGCTGTGGTGCCTGCTGCTCGACCTGACCGACAGCTACGGCAGCCACGCGGCACTGTTCCCCGGCCACTTCATCGCGCCGAATCACACGGGGTACGCCCTCGACGGCGATCCGGTGCAGCTGTCCCTGCCGCCGAACCGGCCGGTGGAGCCGGGGGCCTCGGTCAAGGACTGGCTGAAGCTGATCGTCGCGGAGGGCGAGCTGAACACGGTGCCGTTCGAGATGCCCGCGTGGGATCCGCGCGGCGCCAGTCGCGGCACGGCGTCCACGGACTCGGACGTGCTGCGGTTCGCCGCGCCGGAGCCCTACGGCCACAGCCGGGAGGCGGGGCGGGTGACGGGCGCGCGGGCGCCGGGGCGGTGGACGGTCCGCACGATCGGGCTGCGCACGGTGGTGCCGGGCTCCTAGGGCCTTTCGTTTGGATCAGGCCGGGTCAGGGAGCGGGGGCATGGGGGTCCCCCCTGCTCGAGCGCAGTCGAGAGCTTGGGGGAATCGGGGACCGACGACGACGCGGCGAGGTGCGGTGCCAGACCCCGCGAGCCCGGCGTGATCCGAACGAGAGGCCCTAGTCACTGCCCGAGAGAGGCCCTAGTCACTGCCCGAGATGGGTGAAGCCCGCCCAGGAGCTCAGGTCGTCGGGGTCGATGCGGTGGGCGCGCCGGGCGAGCTGCTGCGGGAACCCGCCGGGGAGTTCGCGCTCCGGGTCCAGCATCCACAGCTGGGCCCGGCGCAGCGCCTTGGCGGGCGGTTCGTCGCCGGTGCGCAGGAAGTGATGCGTCATGTACATCAGGACGGAGGTGGCGTCGTCCGGCACCGGCCACAGGGAGCCCACCACGGAGCGGGCGCCCGCCACGAGGAACGCGGTCGCCAGGCTGTACGCCTCGTTGTGGCCGCGCCCCGAGACGTGGCTGCGGCACGCGGCGAGCAGCACGAGCCCGAGCCGCCCGCGCCCCGACCCGCCGATGGCCTCGGTCAGTTCCTCGGCCGACAGCTGTCCGCCGTGCAGGACGAGATGGGCGGTGCGGCGGGCGTCCGTGGCGATGGAGGCGTGGCAGGCCAGGTGCAGCACGGCCCCGTCGTCGGCCTCGATGCGCCGCAGCCAGGCCATGACCTCCTGCGGGGTGCCGGGCCCGTCGGCGACGCCGCTCGCCCGCTGTCCGAGGAAGAGCCCTTCGGGGTAGAAGGCGCGCTGCACGGCGTCGGCCTCCTCGCCCGCGTAGCGCAGGCCGCCGGTCGGGTCGCCGACGACGAGGGCGGCGCCGGTGTGCGCGACGGCGGGCCGCGCGGCGATGTCGCACAGCAGCCGGGCGGAGGCGGCGTAGGAGATCTCGGCCTCTTCCAGGGCGTACCGCCGCCGCCCGCCGTCCTGCACCCACGCGGCGTGCCAGGGCACGAGTCCCAGGCTTCCCATGGGGACGATCACGAGCCGCGGCACCCGCCCCGGGCGGGCCGAGAAGGCGTCGAAGAGGGGCCGGACGCCCGCGTACCAGGCCCAAGAGCAGAGGCGGTCGAGCCCTTGGCGCAGCGTGCGGGTTTCCTTGCGGGGGCCGGGCGTGACGGGGCCCATGTTGCGGGCGTCGGTCGCTGCGCCCGCGGCCACGTAGTCCCGCAGGGGTCCGGCGTCCTCGACGAGTTTGGGCAGGGGTACGGCGTGCACGTCGCCGCCCGACGTGACGACGACGGCCGAGCCGCCCGCGTCGTCCGTGGCCGGGACCAGATAGACCAGGGCGTCCTTGCGCAGGGCGCGCAGGGCGGTGCCGATCTCGGGCGGTGCCGGGGGTTCGAGGAGGCGGTCCTGGTGGCCGTTCTCGCCGGTGAGGGCCGTGAGGACGCGGCGGCGCAGCGCGCTGGGGACCGAGAGGGACGACTGGACCGCGGCGAGCGGATCGGGGGCCGGCCCTTCGGAGATGCCGGCCGCGCGCCATTCGGCGGCCAGCTCTGCGTGCCCGGCGGCCTCCAGGCGTTCGGGCACGGTGCGCGACGTCGTGGCCGCGTGCAGGACCAGGCCGCGACAGGCGTCGAGGGCCTCGACGGCGTCGTCGGGCGCGTTGTCGCGCAGGCACCATCCGGCGACCTCCAGGGCGGCCGTCGTGGCCTGGGCCGCGGCCTGCGCGGCGTGGTCGGTGCCGGACTGCAGGAGCGCCGCCCAGGCGTGGCCGCGCAGCGCGTCGAGGCCGATCCGGCGGCCGGCGGCCCGGTCGTCCCGGCGCAGGTCGCCGCGGGCCCGGTAGGCGCGGCCGAGGCCGAGCCCGGTGGAGGCGTAGAGGCGGTGTTCGGGTCCGGCCGCCGCGGCGAAGGCGGCCTCCAGCAGGGCGACGCCCTGGCCGAGGTGGCGGCGGCGGGCCGCCGGGTCGTACTGGACGCCCGCGAGTGCGCAGTGGCCGGCGCCGAGGCAGTTGGCATAGCGCAGGCGGCTGTCGCTGCCCTCGTCGACCATGTCGTGGGCCTCCTTGAGCAGGCCCATCGCCTCGGTGAGCCCCGTCGCGTCCTCGGCCCGCCCGGCCCGTACGAAGCGGGAGATGCCGTTGTCGCCGAGCACCCAGGCACGATGGTCGCGCGGCAGCTTGGCGGCGGCGCGCCGGAGTTGGGTGAGTGTCGGGCGCCCCACGAGCGGGGGTGCGGACGGGGCGCCGAGGCGGCGTGCGAGGTCGTCGCGGACCATGCGGGCGTTCTCGATGTGCGTCCACACCTCGATGCGGGCGGGGTCGTCCTCGGCGAACTCGGCGTGTGCGGCGATGACTTGGGCGAGCAGGGTGTCGCCGGTTTCGAGGTCGCCGCGCTGCAGGGCCTCGTGCGCGTCGAAGGAAGCCTGCTGGGCGTCGACGACGCGGCGCAGGTGCGGGGTGAGCCCGGGGTTCTCGCGCAGCCGCCGCCAGGCCGCGCCCGCCTCCTCGCGGTCGTCGCCCGCGGCGCCGATCTCGCCGCGGTGCCGGGTGGCGATCATCCGGGCCAGGTCGAGGCCCTGTCCGAGGGTGTCGCCGCCGCCCGCGGCCTCGGCCTGCGCGAGGTGGCCCATGACGGCTTCGATGCCGTTTCCCGCGCCCTGCACCTCGTCCCACAGCCGCACCTGGGCGACGACGGCGTGGGCGCGGCGCTGCCAGGCGGGGTCGTCCGGGTCGGTGGCGAGGACGGAGTCGATCAGCTCTTCCTTCTGTGCGGTGGTGACGTGTGTGCCGTGGGCGTCGAGGATCCGCAGGTTGGCGAGGAGGCCGAGGGCGCCCTCCCCGCGTTCGCGGACAGTGATGGAGGGGTCGCTCCCGGCGGCAAGCCAGCGGCCGTACGCGGCGTCGAAGCCGTCCTGCAGCCTGCCCGGCCCCATGACGCCCTTCGCCATCCCGGGGAAGTCGTCGTCGTCCTCGTCGAAGTCCAGGAAGGTGCGGCCGTTCTGGATGTCGTCGAGGATGCCGAGGAAGCTCTCGCGGACTTCCTCGAAGCTCGTCCGCGCGAAGGGGTCCCCGGGTTCGGGCTCAGGGGCGGTCCCGGTCTCCTCCTGCATGAAGCGGGCCCAGCCGCCCAGCATCCGGGCCGTGTTGCGGGTGTCTTCCGGGATGTCCTCGTCGGCGAGCATGAGCCGGGCGCCGTCGAGGACGTCGGTGAGCCGGGCGGGGTCGGGGTCGTCCTGGTAGCGGCCCTGCTGGAACGCGGCGAGGAAGAAGGCGGTCGGCATCACCTTGCCGTCCCGCTCCGGCACCCATGCGTCGACGGCCCGCCGCAGCAGCGCGATGCCGCGGTCCTGCCCGGCAGGGTCGTCGCGCGCGCTCGACCTCTCGAACAGCAGGCGACCGAAGCCGTCGAGGTAGTGCGGCAGGAGCCGGTCGGCGGCCCCGGGGGCGGCGAGCAGGCTGTTCAGCTCGGCTTCGGCGGCGGCCGCGTGGGCGTGGTCCTTCCAGGTGGACCAGATGAGGACACGGACGAAGGCGGAGCGGATCTCGGCCTCCCACGCCCACTCGGGTGCTCCTCCGGTACGCCGCCGGGCTTCGAGCAGGGCGGTCCCGAACTCCCCTCTGGCTTCTTCCAGTTCGTCGCGGTCGCCGGTGGCACGGCCGTGCAGCATGAGTGCGTTGGCGAGGCTGTGCCGCACGAGCGGCAGGTCGCTGGTGGGCAGCGCGGCGTCGAGGACGAGGCGGTAGTGCGTGGCGGCGGCCGCGGTGTGCGCGACGCCGTTGTCGGCCAGGGACCGCTCCAGGTGGAGGTAGCCGCGGCTCTCGTGCAGGTCGACGGCCTCTTCGCTGCCGTCGTCGAGGACCGCGGAGGCCTCCTCGTGCAGCCTGATCGCCTCGTCGAGGATGTCGAGGCGATGCGGGTCGGCGGCGTCGGCGGCCAGGTAGCGGGTCTTGGCGTACAGGGCGAGGAGTTGGCACCCGAGGCCGCGTACGGCGTCGTACGCGTCAGGGGCGCACGCGAGACCGGACATACCCTCCCGGAGCAACTCCCCTACCTGATCGAGGAGTTCGGGCGACGGCTCGGCGTCGTACTGGAAGGCGCGCACATGCGCGTACAGGATGCGCCACGCCGACCACACGTCCTCCTCGCCGGGTGACCTGAAGGCGAGCCCGAAGGCCTGGGCGGCGAGTCCGAGATCCTCCGCGTCCGGTGCCAGCAGGTGGATGCGGTAGCTGAGTTCACCGGCCTCGGCGCACAGCGCCGGGGTGTCCGGGTCGTCGGCGGACATCGCGGCGAGCGTGTCGAGGAGGGTGTCGCGCTCGGCACGCAGAACTTCGGCGGTCACTTCGTCGTCGGCCACGGCACGTTCTTTCGGGGAGCGTTCTTCCGGGAGCGTTCTTCCGGGAGGTGTTCTTTCAGGGGGCGAGCTGTACGTAGTACGGCTGGAGCAGCGAGTTGAGCCACTCCCTGCCGTCGTCGGTGGAGAAGTCGACGGCGTCCTCCTCGACCGTGTGCAGCGGGCCGTCCGGGCAGCGGTCGCCGAACAGGACGACGGTGCGGTCGGCGGGCTCCCGCTTGGACGACCAGACGAGGCCCTGCGCCCAGGGTGCTGTGTGCAGGCGGATCCAGTGGGCCCAGTCGCGGGTGTACGCGTAGTCGTGGGACTCGGTGTGCACCAGCCAGCTGTCCTGGTGCACGGCCGCGAGTTCCTGCGCGGACAGCAGCGGTACGACGGCGACGTCCGCGGTCAGCCGGACGGTGCTGAGGCGGCGCCCCTCGACGGCCGCGCGGGGCAGCAGGCGCGGCCCGCCCGACGGGTCGAAGGGCAGGGAGCGCAGCAGCGTCTCGCAGACGGCGGCGGCGGGGGTGAGGCCGGCGTACAGGTAGCCGTACGGGTCGCAGGACGTGCCGTCGAAGCGGCCGCCTCCGTAGAGGCAGTGCGCCGGCCGCGGGTTGAAGTCGCGGGCGGCGCGGTGGGATCCGTGGACGCGGTACAGGAGGGTGCCGCGGGTGAAGACGGCCTTGCCGGGGGTTCCGGTCATGGTGTCGGGCGGACGGTAGTTGGGCACTGCGGTTACTCACCCTCCATCAGGAACCGCGCGGTGTCGGCGAGTTGCCGGTCGCGCCCGGAGCCGAGCAGGGCGGCGGGGCTCGTGCCGCCGAGCCAGCTGTTGGCGGAGAGCCACCAGTCGGCGGCGCCCCACGGGTCGCGGTCGGCGGTGAGGACGGCGTTCACTTCGAGGACGACCAGCCAGGGCAGGGTGTCCTCGGAGAACTGGAACCGGGGAAGCCGGAGTTGGCCGCCCGCGCCGCGCAGCCGGATCAGCTCGGGCGCGAAGGGGGAACCGCCGCCCTGCAGCACGGCCTCGGCGTCGAGCGCGGGCTCGGCGAGCAGCCGCCTGCGTACGGGGCCGAGGACGGGGCCGACCATGCGGTGGCCGTCGCTGAGCAGAACGGCAAGGTCATCGGCGGCGTAGCCGTGCACGGTGAGGCCGGGGCCGGTGAGTTCGGATGCGGTGGGGTCGGGCCGGGTGAGGGTGGCGTCGGGGGCGAGCCGGGCCGTCTGCTCCGTGCCGAACTCGGCGGGAATCTCCTGGGCGAGCAGTTCGGCGGCCGCTCGGGCGGCGGCGTCCCCGGCGGGCCCGCTCCCGGTGCTGTGGCCGGCGTCCGGGCGTCGCACCGCGGCCAGCAGCTCGGCCAGCCGGTCGCGCGCGTCGGGGCCGATCCGAGCCGCCACCCGGTCCCAGCGCGAGGCGGCCGCCGCCAGTACGGCGTACGGGTTCATCGGGGCTCCCTGTCGTCGGCCGGTCGGTCGAGGAGGCGTTCCAGCAGGTCCGCGCGGGCGTGGCGGCGCACGACGAAGTGCACGTCCCACTCGGCGTCGCGCGCCAGTTCCGCCTCCACCGCCGCCCATACCGCGCCGAAGCTCTCCAGCGGGGTGAGGCCGCCGCGGCCGGCGCCGAGGAGGGGCAGGCAGAGGGAGCGCAGGGGCGGGTCGTGCCGCGCGGACTCCTGGGCGAGCAGGGCGAAGGCGCGGGCGACCCCCCGGGTCACGTCGGCGGGCTGGACGTCGTAGTCGTTCGTGCCGGGCCTCGGGACAGCCACCGCGACGTGGTAGATGCGGCGCACGCCCTGCGCGGTGAGGGCGCCCGACGACGTGGTGGCGACGGTGCCGGGGTGGGCGGCCCGCGCGGGCACCCCGTGCCGGTCGGCCCACTGCCGCAACTCGTCGTGGACGTGGTCCTCCACGAGTCCCCCGGCCGGGTCCCGGCGCGCGCCCGCGCGGCGCAGTGTCGCCGAGACGGACGACTTGTAGGGCGCGGGCAGCGTGAAGTACGTGTTGGTGGGCGAGACCACGACGTCCACGTCCCGCAGGAGGTCCACGGAGTGGACGTGCAGGGTGACGGGGACGGTGCGGTGGTGAACGCGCGGCCGCAGCACGCGGTGCGCGGCCGGGAAGCCGCCCTCGGCAGCGTCGGGTTCCGCTGCCGGTAAGGGAATTGCGGACGTTCCTGTGGCCGCCACGGCAACTATCTGCTCGGCGACCTGTCCGAGCACCATCAGCTCGTGGTGCTTGCGGAATCGTTCGACGCTCACCCCGTAGACCTGCGCGGCCCGCCGGCGCCGGTCGGCGGCCGGCCAGTCGCGGGTGCCCTGGGCGAGGCCGAGGCTGTACTCGGCGGCGGTCTGCAGGGTGCCGCCGCCCATGCGGGAGACAGCGAGCCGCAGCACCCGTTCCACAGGTCCCCCGGGCAACTCGCCGTCTCCCTCCGGAAGTTCACGGGAGACCTCGGCGAGTGCCGGCACATCGAGCTCACGCAGTCTGACGACTCCGGCTCGTCGCACCTTCCGTACCTCCGCGAGGACCGATCCGTGATCGGGCAGGTGGGGTCGCGGCGGCATGGCGATCAGCATCGCACCGGCGCCACGGGCCCCACAAGCCCGTTTCCGTTGTTCCATTGGACCGCGCCCTGCGGGCGCGGTCCGGTCGGAAACGGGTCGCTTGCGGGTTGTCGCGTGCGGGTTGCCGTGCGGACGGCCTGGTCCGGACGGAGGACCCTAGACGAACAGGCTCACGACGCCTGCCACCGCGAATCCCGCGACGGACAGGACCGATTCGAGGACCGTCCACGTCTTGAGGGTGTCGCGTTCCGAGATGCCGAAGTATTTCGCGACCATCCAGAAGCCGCCGTCGTTGACGTGCGAGGCGAAGATGGAACCCGCCGAGATGGCCATGATGACGAGGGCCGTGAACGGCTGGGAGTAGTGGCCCGCCTCGATGAGGGGCAGGACGATGCCCGCCGTCGTGACGATCGCGACCGTGGCCGAGCCCTGGGCGACGCGCAGGACCAGGGAGATCAGGTAGGCGAGGACGATGACGGGCAGACCCACGTCGTTGAACGTGTCGGAGAGGGCCTGGGCGACGCCGCTGCCCTTGAGGACCGCGCCGAAGATGCCGCCCGCGCCGACCACCAGGAGGATGTTGGCGACCGGCTTCAGGGAAGCCGTGGACACCGTCTCCAGGGACTTGCGGGACCAGCCGCGGCGGATGCCCAGCAGGTAGTAGGCCAGGAGCAGGGCGATCGTCAGGGCGACGAAGGGGTGGCCGAAGAACTCGATGACCGAGCGGACCGTGGAGGGGTCGAGGGCGATCGAGGAGAACGTGGCCAGGAGGATCAGGACGAGCGGGGTGCCGATGATCGCCAGGACGGTGCCGAGCGGGACCGGGCTCTCGGTCGGCTTCACGCCGGCCTTGCGCTGCTCCTCGATGAGCGCGGCCTTCGCCTCGTCGGCGGCCTCGACCATGTCCTGCGGGACGGGCACGAAGATGCGCTTGCCGATCCACGCGGACCAGGCCCAGGCGGCGAGCACGGCGGGGATGCCGCAGATGATGCCCATGAGGATGACCCAGCCGAGCTGCACGTGGAGCAGTCCGGCGGCGGCGACGGGGCCGGGGTGCGGGGGCAGGAACGCGTGGGTCATCGACAGGCCGGCGAGCAGCGGCATGGCGTAGAGGACGATCGACTTGCCGCCGCGCTTGGCGGCCGCGTAGACGATCGGCGCGAGGACGAAGATGCCGACGTCGAAGAAGACCGGGATACCGAAGATGAGGCCGGTGAGGCCCATGGCGAGGGGGGCGCGCTTCTCGCCGAAGAGGTTCAGGAGGCGGGACGCCAACACCTCGGCGCCGCCGGAGACTTCGAGCACCGCGCCGAGCATGGTGCCGAGTCCGATGATGATCGCCACGTGGCCGAGGGTGCCGCCCATGCCGGACTCGATGAGGGAGACGGCGTCGGACTTCTGGACGGTGCCGAAGAGTTCGGTGACGGAGAGGCCGGCCGCGAGGCCGACGGCTATGGAGACCGTCAGGAGGGCCAGGAAGGGCTGGAGCCTGACCTTGATGATCAGGAAGAGCAGCAGGACGATGCCGAGCGCGGCGCAGGTGAGCAGGCCCGCGGTGCCGCCGATGATCGTCAGGAGGCCGCCGGTGTGGGGTGGCGCTGGGGCGGGGGCGGTCGCGGCGAGCGGTATGAGGGACATGAGGGGGGACCTCGTAATTCCATGAAACTTTCAGGATCAGGGCAGGGGGGATCGCGGTGCGGCGCCCGGGGGGTGGGCGCCGCACCGTGACGACGTACGGGTTACGGGTGTCGCGGAAGCGTCAGCTCAGGACGGCGAGCGCGTCGATCTCGATGAGGAGGCCCTTGGGGAGACCGACGTAGACGGTGGTGCGGGCGGAGGCGGGGGCCTTGAGGCCCTGCTCCTCGAAGTACGCGTTGTAGATCGCGTTCATCTCGGCGAAGTGGTCGACGTCCGTGAGGTAGACGCGCATCATCATGACGTCGTCCCAGGTGGCGCCGCCCTCTTCGAGGATCGCCTTGACGTTGGCGAAGGTCTGGAGGGTCTGCTCACGCAGGGTCGGGCCCGCGGGGGTGGGGGCCTGGCCCTCGACGGCCGGCAGGAAGCCGACCTGGCCCGCGACCTGAAGGATGTTGCCCTTCTTGACACCGTGCGAGAACTTCGCGGGCGGGGTCGTGTGCGTGGCGGGGGTGAGCGCGGTCTTCTCGGTCATCGTGAAGTGACTTCCTTTGTGGGGGCTTCTTTGCCGGCGGCCTTGGTGGGGGCCTCTTTGGAGACGGGTACGGCTCCGGAGTACTCCCTGCTGATGGCGTCGGCCGTGCGGCGCACCAGGGGGAGCAGGGTGAGGAGTTCCTCGGCGGTGACGACCACGTTCGGTGCGGAGACCGACATGGCGGCGACGACGCGCCCGTCAGCGCCCCGGATGGGCGCTCCGATGCAGTTGATGGACTCCTCGTGGCCACCGAGGTCGGTGGCCCAGCCCTGTTCGCGGACGACGGCGAGTTCCTTGAGGAACGCGCCGGCGTTCGGGGTCGAACGGGCCGTGTACGTGGGGTAGTCGAGCTTCTCTGCGATGGCGCGGCGCTCGGCTTCGGAGAGGTCGGCGAGGAGGAGCTTGGCGACGGCGGCGACCGTGATGGCCACCGGCTTCCCGATGCGCGAGTACATGCGGACCGGGTAGCGGCTCTCCACCTTGTCGATGTAGAGGACCTCGTTCTCCTCGTACACGGCGAGGTGGACCGTGTGGCCGCACTTCTCGTTGAGCGCGGTGAGGTGGGGGTGGGCGATCTCGCGGACGTCGAGGTTCTCAACGGCTTCCTGGGCGAGGGCGAACAGGCGCGCGCCGAGGCGGTAGCGCTGGTCGGACTGGCGGTAGACCAGGCCGTGTTCGTGGAGGGTGCGCAGCAGGCGCAGGGCCGTGGACTTGTGGACGCCGAGGCGGTCGGCGACCTGGCCCAGGTCGGCGGGCCCCTCGGCGAGCAGCGGCAGGATGCTCAGTGCTCGGTCGACTGTCTGGCTCATGGCGTACGTACCTCCTCCGCGGCCCCTTCGGCGGTCCAGCCGGGGCCGAGGTGCAGTGTCCCCCAGGAGGCGTCGTCGAGGTCGGCGAGCCGGTCGGCGTGGGCGCGGCTCGGGGGTGCGGCGAGGTCGCCGGGGGTGGTGAGGGCGGCGGCGGCCATGAGGTGGCCGTGGCGCAGGCGGGCGGGTACGGGCAGGCCGCGCAGGGCGCCGGAGAGGTAGCCGGCGGCGAAGGCGTCGCCGGCGCCGACGGCGGCGACGACGTCCACGCGGGGGGCGGGCTCGGTGTGGCGTACGCCGTGTTCGTCGTAGGCGACCGCGCCGTCGGCGCCGCGCTTGACGACAAGGGTCGCGGGTTCGGGGAGGGCGGCGCGGATGGCGTCGGGGCCGCCGGTGATGCCCCAGGCGTCCTCGGCCTCGTCCTCGCCGACGAAGACGAGGTCGGCGCCGCGGGCCAGGTCGAGCAGGACGCGGGCGTCGTCGGGGCGGGGCCACAGGCCGGGGCGGTGGTTGACGTCGAAGGAGACGACGGGCCGGCCGGCGGGGATGCGGGCGGTGAGGTCCGCGGTGAGGTCGAGACAGCCGGCGGAGAGCGCGGGCGTGATCCCGGACAGGTGCAGGACGCGGCCGGAGCGGATCGCGGCCAGGTCCATGTTCTGGCTGCTCATCGCGGAGGCGGCGGATCCGGCGCGGTAGTAGGCGACCTCGTGGGCGTCGGTGGCGCGGTCGCCCGCGGTGCGGAAGTAGATGCCGGTGGGGCGGGCGGGGTCGCGGCGTACGGCGGAGGTGTCGACGCCGTACGCGGCGATGGTGTCGACCAGGTGGTCGCCGAAGCCGTCGGCGCCGACGCGGCTGACCCAGCGGACGGTGTGCCCGGCGGCGGCGAGCACGCACGCCACGTTGGACTCGGCTCCGCCGATGCCGCGGTCGAAGGACGGTACGTCGGCGAGGCGCCCGGGTACGGAGGGCACGAAGGTGACCATGGACTCGCCGAGCGTGATGACATCCACGGGTGCGTGGTGCGCGGGGGCGGCAGGTCCGGTGGCGGTCACGGTGCTTCGGGCTCCTCGGGGGATCTGGGCTCATGCCCGGGAGGGTCAACAGCTCCGTTGACCCGGCGTTGGCTCGGATGTTAGACAGCAGTAAGCGACATACGCAATGACCGTTGCATTATTTGCAACGGCCTTCTTACGAGGAGGCTCCATGGCCGCCGACAGCGCCGTCAACGCCGCAGCCCGTCTCAGGGATCTGGATCTCGAGCGGGTCGACCACCGCTTCAAGGGGCTGCCCCCGGACGCGGACGGCCTGACCGTCGGCGAACTCGCGGCCGAGCGCCGCAACCTCTTCACCGGCGGCTTCACGACCCCGGTCCTCGCCCTCTCCGCCGAGCGCCTCGAGCACAACCTCGCGCTCATGGAGACATACGCCACTCGCCACGGCCTGGCCTTCGCGCCGCACGGCAAGACGTCGATGGCACCGCAGCTCTTCCACCGCCAGATCGAGCACGGCGCGTGGGGCATCACCCTCGCCGTCCCGCACCAGGTGCGGGTCGCCCGCGCCTTCGGCATCCAGCGGATCTTCCTCGCGAACGAGCTCGTCGACCCGGCGGCCCTGCGCTGGCTCGCGGGCGAACTCGACAGCGACCCCGACTTCCGCTTCATCTGTTACGTCGACTCGGTGCGCGCCGTCGAGCTGATGGACGCCGCCCTCGCCGAGGCGGGGGCCACGCGGCCGGTCGACCTGGTCGTGGAGCTCGGTGCGGGCGACGGCGCGCGCACGGGCGTACGGACCGAGGCCGAGTGCTTCGACATCGCCAACGCGGTCGCCGCGGCGGACACGCTGCGCCTGGTCGGGTTCGCCGGTTACGAGGGCGAGGTGCCGGGCGCGTCGCCCGAGGCCGTGGGAGCGTGGCTGCGCCGCCTGACCGCGCTCGTCGTCGAGTTCGACAAGGCGAACCGTTTCGCGGACCTGGACGAGATCGTGGTCAGCGCGGGCGGCAGCGCCTGGTTCGACACGGTGGCGGAGGTGTTCGCCGAACTGCCCGAACTCTCGGCGCCGGTACTGAAGCTGCTGCGCTCGGGCGCGTACATCTCGCACGACGACGGCCACTACAAGCACCTCACGCCGTTCAACCGCGTCCCGGAGGAGGGTGCCCTGCACCCGGCGTTCCGGCTGTGGGCGCAGGTCGTGTCGCGCCCGACGGCAGAGCAGGCGTTCACGAACGCGGGCAAGCGCGACGCGGCGTACGACCTGGACCTGCCCGAGGCTCAGGTCGTACGGGACGCCCGTACGGGCGAGGTGCGCGAGGCCACCGGCGTGACGGTGACGGGGCTTTCCGACCAGCACGGCTGGGTGCGCACGGAGGGGGGCGAGGACCTGGCGGTGGGCGACTGGCTCGGCATGGGCCTGTCGCACCCGTGCACGTCCTTCGACAAGTGGCAGCTGATTCCTCTCGTCGAGGCGGACGGCACGGTCGTGGACTACGTCCGGACGTACTTCTAAGTCTTCTGCGGCTCCGTGGGGCTGGTCGCGCAGTTCCCCGCGCCCCTGAGATGCGCACTTCGTGCGGCATCTCATCGGGGAAGGCTGCGCGCAGCGCATGCCTTCAGGGGCGCGGGGCCCTATCCATCAGCGGCTCCGCCGCGGGGCGCGGCCAGCCCCCACGCACCCGCACCCGAACAACCGCACCCAAGAGAGGCACCCCCATGGACCTGGTCATCCGCGAAGCGCACGTCATCGACGGCTCCGGAGGTGCCTCCTACCGCGCCGACGTCGGCATCCAGGACGGCCGCGTCACCACGATCCACCGGGAGGGGGCCGGAGGCCCCCGCCCCTCGGCCCGGCGAACGCTGGAAGCGTCCGGTCTCGCCCTGTCCCCCGGCTTCATCGACATGCACGCCCACAGCGACCTGGCGCTGCTGCGCGACCCGGACCACAGCGCGAAGGCCGCGCAGGGCGTCACGCTCGAAGTCCTCGGCCAGGACGGCCTCTCGTACGCGCCCGTCGACGACCGCACCCTCGCCGAGGTCCGCCGCGCGATCACCGGCTGGAACGGTGACGGATCCGACATCGACTTCGACTGGCGCACGGTCGGCGAGTACCTGGACCGCCTCGACCGCGGCATCGCGGTCAACGCCGCGTACCTGATCCCGCAGGGCACCGTCCGGATGTACGCGGTCGGCTGGGACGACCGGGACGCGACGCCCGAGGAGCTCGACCTCATGCGCCGGCTCGTCGCCGAGGGCATGGAGCAGGGCGCCGTCGGCATGTCGTCCGGCCTCACCTACACGCCCGGCATGTACGCGAAGGACGCCGAACTCACCGAACTGTGCCGGGTGGTGGCCTCGTACGACGGTTACTACTGTCCGCACCACCGCTCGTACGGCGCCGGGGCGCTCGACGCGTACCGGGAGATGGTGGAGCTCACCCGGGAGGCGGGCTGCCCCCTCCATCTCGCGCACGCCACCATGAACTTCGGCGTGAACAAGGGCAAGGCGCCCGACCTGATCTCCCTGCTCGACGCCGCGCTCGCCGACGGCGCCGACATCTCGCTCGACACGTACCCGTACACGCCCGGCAGCACGACGCTCGTCGCGATGCTGCCGAGCTGGGCGAGCGAGGGCGGCCCCGACGAGATCATGAAGCGGCTGCAGGACGACGCGACCGCCGAGAAGATCCGGCACCACATGGAGGTCATCGGGGCGGACGGCTGCCACGGTGTGCCCATCGAGTGGGACGCGATCGAGATCTCCGGCGTGTCCGACCCGGGGCTCGCGTCCTGCGTCGGCAAGACGGTCCAGGAGTCGGCCGACGCGCGCGGCGAGGCGCCGTGGGTGACGGCGCGCCGTCTGCTCATCAACGACAAGCTGGGCTCGACGATCCTCCAGCACGTCGGCCACGAGGAGAACGTGCGGGCGATCATGCAGCACCCCGTGCACACGGGCGGCAGCGACGGCATCCTCCAGGGCTTCAAGCCGCACCCGCGCGCGTACGGCACGTTCCCGCACTACCTCGGCCGCTACGTGCGTGAGCTCGGCATCATGTCGCTGGAGGAGACGGTCGCCCACCTCACGTCGCGTCCCGCGGCCCGGCTGCGCCTGCCCGACCGCGGCCTGGTCCGCGAGGGCTACCGCGCCGACCTGGTCCTCTTCGACCCGGAGACGGTCGCGGCGGGCTCCACCTTCGAGGCCCCGCGCACGCTGCCCGTGGGCATCCCGCACGTCCTGATCGACGGGAAGTTCGTGATGGAGGACGGGCGCCGCACGGACGTGCTCGCGGGCCGTTCGGTGCGCCGGACGCCGTCAGCCTCCTGAACCGGCCGGCGTGATCCGGACCCGGTGCTCACCGGGTCCGGAACTCACCGTCAGGACACGGGACTCGGCGTCCCAGGACGTCACGGAAACGGACCCGGAACCGCCCGCGATGCGGCCCCCGTCCGGGAAGTACCGCGCGGGCAGATACAACTGCGTCCCGCTCCCGCTCCCGCCACCGCCTCGCCAACTCACCTTGAGTGTCCGGGACTTGGCGTCCCATCCGTAGGCCAGAGGGGTGCCCGCGACGGCGAGCGGTGCGGGCCGGTCGAGCACGGCCGCCAGCTTCGTCGCGCGCAGCGCCCCGCTCTTCGTCCGCTCCCACGGGGACCAGGTGCCGGGGTCGCTGGACCAGTACGCGGTCCCGGCGCCCAACTCGTCGGCGATGCGCCGCACTTCGCGTACGTACTCCAAGGCGCCCGGCAGTGTCGCGTCCAGGCCGTACTCGCCGATGACGACCGGCGCGTTCAGTCGCCGCGCCGTCCGCTCGGTCTGCGCCCGCCACGACCCGAGCGTCCGCTTCACCCACGCCTTGGTGTCCCCGCTGTAGCCGCCGCCGAGGTCCATGGGCAGCGGGTAGAGGTGCGGGGTGTACGCGATCCGGGCCTTCTCGCCGTCGCCGCGCGGGTCCTTCAGATACGGAAGCCCGCTGGGCAGGCCCCAGTTGGTGCTGACGGCCTCCGGTTCGACGAAGATCCAGGAGTCGCGGTCGACGCCCCGGATCGCGGTGATCGTGCGCCGGTAGAGGGCGGCCAGCGGGCCCGCCTCGAAGGCCGGGCCCTGGACGGAGCCGCCCCAGGGCTCGTTCATCAGGTCGTAGCCGATGACGGCCGGGTCGTCCGCGAACCGCTCGGCGACGTGCGCCCACGCCTGCGCGTACCGGGCGCGCAGGTCCCGGCTCGCCTCCTTCGTCCCCCAGAAGTGGTCGAAGGCGCGCAGCGTGCCCGGCTCGACGTACTTGAGCTCCCACTGCTCCTGTTCGGTGACCCCGAGCCCGTCGGTCTCGGTGGCCCAGGCGGGCGCACCGTTGCCCTTGGTCCTCGGCCCGTAGACGTCCTGGTGCATGTCGAGCATGACGTGATAGCCGCGCTCGCCGTACCAGCGCACGCGCGCCGCGACATCGTCGAGATAACCCTCGTCGTAGGCGCCCGGAAGCGGCTCGACATTGCGCCACTGGATGAGGAACCGCACGAAGTTCGTGCCGAGTCGTTCCTTCTCGCGCGCGACGTCGGCCGCCTTGATCCAGGGCATGCCGTCGGGCTCGGACTTGGCGCTGGAGGCGGTGTTGAGTCCGTTGAGGACGAGGGCGCGCCCCTGGTCGTCGGTGATCCAGCGGCGCCCGCCACCGTCGGCAGTGTCCGGTCCGACAGCGACGAGCAGCGCGGCGGCGACCGCGACGGCGGCCGAACATGCCACCCACGTACGCCACTTGACGCGCATTCCGGCGATCGCAGCTGGGGCCATGGCGCGTCACTGTAAGCGCGGAACAGGCCCTCGCAACAGACCTGAGCATTGTTCAACTTTTCCGCTCCCGCCCCCTGTCGCGAAGCCCGCCGCCCACCTACAGTGACGCGCCATGCCGCCCATGACCCGCTGGACCGCGACCACGTCCGTGCTCTGCGGCTGCCTGCTGCTCGTCCTCGCGGGCGGCTTCGGGCCGTTGCTGACGTACGTCACCGCACACGCGGGCCTGAGCGTCGTGCCGAGCGCGCTGGGGGTGCCGCTCGGCCTGCCCGGGCTGCGCGCGACGCCCCTCGGTGACACCACCTGGGCCTGGCAGCTGACCGAGGACTTCGGCGCGCTGGCGCTTCTGGCCGTCGCCGCGCTCCGGGTCCGCCGCCATGTGCGGCGGCGCCCGGACAGCGGCCGCGGGCGCCGCCTGCTCGCCGGCTGGACCGCACTGATCGCGGGAGCGGCCGTCGCCGGAGCGTGGCGCGGCCTCGTCACGGCACGGATGGTGGAAGCGGGGTTCGCCGGCTGGCTCGGCTACGCCGCCGCCGGCGCGCTGTTCGGCGCGCTGTGGGGTGCGGCGCTCGGCTGGCTCCCGGGCGCGGGGGCCGCGTTCAGTGCACCCCGTGCGGCCGGAACCGCACGCTGATCCGGGGCCTGGCGCCCCCTGAAGCACGGATCCAGCGTAGGGAATGAATAGAACAAACGCTCGAATTAGGCGCCGCACCCCTCGTACTCACATGGCCACGGCAGAAAGACCGGCGACGCCGGACAAGGTCCCGCGCCCGGCCGCCCAGCCGGTCCACCGACGCCATTCGTGGCCCATCTCACCCTGCGCCCCGACCCCACCCCATCCAAGCCCCGCACCCACCGGCACCCCGCATTCCGGAGGTCGGCGGTGCGGTCGGCCGGGACATCCCAGACCGGCCCCGTCCGGCCCCACCCACGAGGGCGTGGACAGTGCGCGCCATCCCGAAGCACGGTCGTAAAGTCTGACCATGCAGCTCATCCAGTCGACCAAGCTCGCCAACGTCTGCTACGAGATCCGGGGCCCGGTACTCGAGGAGGCGATGCGGCTGGAGGCGGCGGGCCACCGCATCCTCAAGCTCAACACCGGCAACCCGGCCGCCTTCGGCTTCGAGTGCCCGCCCGAGATCCTCGAGGACATGCTCCGCAACCTCGGCGACGCGCACGGCTACGGGGACGCGAAGGGCCTGCTCGCGGCCCGCCGCGCGGTGATGATGCACTACCAGACCCTCGGCGTGGAGACGGACGTCGAGAACGTCTTCATCGGCAACGGCGTCTCCGAGCTGATCGTGATGGCGATGCAGGGGCTCCTCGACGACGGGGACGAGGTCCTGGTCCCGGCGCCGGACTACCCGCTGTGGACGGCCGCGGTCTCGCTCTCCGGCGGCACCGCCGTGCACTACCGCTGCGACGAGCAGTCCGACTGGATGCCCGATCTCGCCGACGTGGAGCGCAAGGTCACCGACCGCACCAAGGCGATCGTGATCATCAACCCGAACAATCCGACGGGCGCCGTCTACAGCGACGACATGCTGCGCGGCCTCACCGACATCGCCCGCCGCCACAACCTCCTGATCTGCTCGGACGAGATCTACGACAAGATCCTCTACGACGGCGCGACCCACACGCCGACCGCCGCCATCGCCCCCGACCTGCTGACCCTCACCTTCAACGGCATGTCGAAGGCGTACCGCGTGGCCGGCTACCGCGTGGGCTGGATGGCGATCTCCGGGCCGCGCGCGCACGCCGAGTCGTACATCGAGGGCCTCACGATCCTGGCGAACATGCGCCTGTGCGCGAACATGCCGGGCCAGCACGGCGTCGTCGCGGCGCTCAGTGGACGCCAGACGGTCAACGACCTGGTTCTCCCCGGCGGCCGCCTGAAGGAGCAGCGGGACACCGCGTACGAGCTGCTGACGCAGATCCCGGGCGTGACGTGCGTGAAGCCGAAGGGTGCGCTGTACCTCTTCCCGCGGCTCGACCCGAAGGTGTTCAAGGTCAAGGACGACCGGCAGATGGTCCTCGACCTGCTGCGCACCGAGAAGATCATGGTCGTGCACGGCACGGGGTTCAACTGGCCGGAGCCGGATCACTTCCGGGTCGTCACGCTGCCGACCACCGGTCAGCTCACGGAGGCCGTGACGCGCATCGGCCGCTTCCTGGACGGCTACAGCCAGCCCTGAGGGCCGCCCACCCCACTCGGGGGCAAGACTCAACTTTAGACTAAATCTAAGCTAGGATGGCCTTCAAGCTACCCGCCTGGAGGCCGTCCCATGTACGAACCGATCCGCACCAAGTCGGTCCATGCCATGGCCGACCCCGGCGACTTCCCGCACCGCTCCCGCGAGGAGGAGCTCGACATCCAGCTCGCGGGGCATCTGGCGGCCCTGCTCGCTCTCACGGACGAGCTGCGCACCCTCACCGCCGACCCGGATCTCGACGCCGCGGCCGACGCCCTCGCGCACCAGGTCGCCCGGCTGCGCGGAGGCCTGCCGCCGGCCCGCGCGTCCGTGGCCGACGCGATCCACGAGCCCCGCATCGCCGCCCTGCACCAGCGCGCGCACGCCCTCGCGGGCCGCGCCCTGGTCGTCGCGGCGTCCCGCGCCGACACGGCCGTCGCGATCCTCGCCGCGCGCCGCATGGAGGCGCACGCCGCGGCCGGTCAGCTGGTCGCCTCCTGACGGCGGTTGACGCGCCACCCTCGAGGCCGCGCGTCAACCGCCCACCAACGGCACACACACGTGACAGGGCCCCGCACGCCGTTGTGCGGGGCCCTGTCACGTGTCTTGCTCCGGAGGGCGTCAGCCCAGGCGCTTCACCAGGGCCCGGTACTCGTCCCACAGCTCCTTCGGCGTGTGGTCACCGAAGGTGTTGAGGTGCTCGGGAACCAGGGAGGCCTCGTCGCGCCACACCTCCTTGTCGACCGTCAGCAGGAAGTCGAGGTCGGCGTCGGCCAGGTCGAGGCCGTCCGTGTCGAGGGAGTCACGCGTCGGCAGGACGCCGATCGGCGACTCCACGCCCTCGGCCTTGCCCTCCAGGCGCTCGACGATCCACTTCAGGACGCGGCTGTTCTCACCGAAGCCGGGCCACACGAACTTGCCCGCGTCGTTCTTGCGGAACCAGTTCACGTAGTAGATCTTCGGCAGCTTCGCCTGGTCCTTGTCCTTGGCCACGTCGATCCAGTGGGCCATGTAGTCGCCCATGTTGTAGCCGCAGAACGGGAGCATCGCGAACGGGTCGCGGCGCAGCTCGCCGACCTTGCCCTCGGCGGCGGCGGTCTTCTCGGAGGCGACGTTCGCGCCGAGGAACACGCCGTGGTTCCAGTCGAAGGACTCGGTCACCAGCGGCACGGCGGAGGCGCGGCGGCCGCCGAAGAGGATCGCCGAGATCGGCACGCCCTTCGGGTCCTCCCACTCGGGCGCGATGATCGGGCACTGCGAGGCGGGGGTGGTGAAGCGCGCGTTCGGGTGCGCGGCGGGGACGCCGGACTCGGGCGTCCAGTCGTTGCCCTTCCAGTCGGTGAGGTGCGCCGGAGTCTCCTCCGTCATGCCCTCCCACCAGACGTCGTTGTCGTCGGTGAGCGCGACGTTCGTGAAGACGGAGTTGCCCCACAGCGTCTTCATGGCGTTGGCGTTGGTGTGCTCGCCGGTGCCGGGCGCGACGCCGAAGAAGCCGGCCTCGGGGTTGATCGCGTAGAGGCGGCCGTCCTCGCCGAACCGCATCCAGGCGATGTCGTCGCCGATGGTCTCGACGGTCCAGCCGGAGATCGTGGGCTCCAGCATGGCGAGGTTCGTCTTGCCGCACGCGCTCGGGAAGGCGGCGGCGACGTACTTCGACTCACCGTGCGGCGGCGTCAGCTTGAGGATGAGCATGTGCTCGGCGAGCCAGCCCTCGTCGCGCGCCATGACGGACGCGATGCGCAGGGCGTAGCACTTCTTGCCGAGCAGGGCGTTGCCGCCGTAGCCGGAGCCGTACGACCAGATCTCGCGGCTCTCGGGGAAGTGCGAGATGTACTTGGTGGAGTTGCAGGGCCACGGCACGTCCTCCTGGCCCTCCTCCAGCGGCGCGCCCAGGGTGTGGACGGCCTTCACGAAGAAGCCGTCGGTGCCGAGCTCGTCGAGAACGGGCTGCCCCATGCGCGTCATGGTGCGCATGGAGACGGCGACGTACGCGGAGTCGGTGATCTCGACGCCGATGGCGGAGAGCTCCGAGCCGAGCGGGCCCATGCAGAACGGGACGACGTACATCGTCCGGCCCTTCATCGAGCCGCGGAAGATGCCGCCGTCGCCCCCGCTGCCCTGGAAGATCTCACGCATCTCCGCGGGGGCTTTCCAGTGGTTGGTGGGGCCGGCGTCCTGCTCCTCCTCGGAGCAGATGAACGTCCGGTCCTCGACGCGTGCGACGTCGGTCGGGTCGGAGGCGGCGTAGTACGAGTTCGGGCGCTTGATCGGGTCGAGCTTCTTGAACGTTCCCTTGTCGACCAGTTCCTCGGCGAGGCGCTCGTACTCGGCCTCTGACCCGTCGCACCAGACCACACGGGCCGGCTGCGTCAGTTCAGCGATCTCGTTGACCCACGAGATCAGTTCCTGGTGCTTGGTGGGGACAGTGCCCAAGGAAACGGGAGCCGCGATGTCGCGCGCCACGATTGCTCCTAAATGAGGGGTTTTTGTGTTGTTGCCCCTTGGGGGCTGCGACCCGGATGCTTCACGTGTTGATCCCTCTGGCGCTCATCCGGTGCCGACCGCACTCATATGATCATCCGACGCGGGCGCGCATATGTCCAGAGGGCCTCACACCTGAGCAGAGTGAGGATCGCCACTCGCGTTCACCCCTGCTCGTCACTCGTATTCGTTACTGCCCGTCACTCGGATTCGTTACTTACGGCCCCGTAGGTACGATGCGGCTTATGACTGCCGCCACGCCACCCGAAGTGACCGCGACAGAGTCCGTTCCGGTGAAACCACGGCTGCGCGGCTGGCTGCACGCGGGAATGTTCCCCGCGGTCGTCATCTCCGGCCTCGTGCTGACCGCCCTCGCGGACTCCCCCCGCGGCCGGATCGCCTGCGGGATCTACGTCCTCACGGCCTGCCTGCTCTTCGGCGTGAGCGCGCTCTACCACCGGGGCAACTGGGGCCCGCGCGCCGACGGCGTACTGCGCCGCCTCGACCACGCGAACATCTTCCTGATCATCGCGGGCACCTACACGCCGCTGACGATGCTGCTGCTCCCCGAGGCCAAGGGCCAGTGGCTGATGTGGGGCATCTGGGCCGCGGCCACAGCCGGCATCGTCTTCCGCGTCTTCTGGGTCGGCGCCCCGCGCTGGCTCTACACGCCGTGCTACATCGCGATGGGCTGGGCAGCGGTCTTCTTCCTGCCCGACTTCCTGCACGCGGGCGGCACGGCCGTGCTCGTCTGCGTGATCGTCGGCGGACTGCTCTACAGCGCGGGCGGCGTGATCTACGGGATCAAGCGCCCGAACCCGTCACCGCGCTGGTTCGGCTTCCACGAGGTCTTCCACTCGCTCACGCTCGCGGCGTTCGTCGTGCACTACGTCGGCATCTCGCTGGTGGCGTACCAGCACGCCTGACCTCGCCTTCCACCCCTTTCGGCCGCGGCTTTCGAGCCGCGGCCATTTTTTGTGCCCTGATCCAGCCCTGGTCCAGCCCTGACCCATGGATTGACAGTGACAACTTTTTGAGAGTTACTCTCATTTCATGGTTACTGTCACCAAGCAGGACTCACCGCAGGACAGCGTGCAGCGCGACAGGCGCCGCTGGTGGGCGCTCGGCGCCCTGGTCGCGAGCATGCTCGTGCTCGGTTTCGACATGACGATCCTCAACGTGGCGCTGCCGACGATGGCCGCCGATCTCGGCGCGGACACCGGTCAGCAGCAGTGGATGGCGGACTCGTACGTCGTCGTCTTCGCCGCCCTGATGCTTCCGTCCGGACTGCTCGGCGACCGGTTCGGGCGGCGCCGGATGCTCATCGTCGGCCTCGGCGTCTTCCTCGCGGGCTCGCTCGTGGGGGCGCTCGCGAGCGACGTCGTCTGGGTGATCGGCGCCCGCGCGCTGATGGGCGTCGGCGCCGCGCTCGTCATGCCGCTCGCCCTGTCCGTGCTGCCCTCGCTCTTCGCACCCGACGAGCGCACCAAGGCCGTCGGCATCATCTCCGCGGCCTCGGCGGTCGGCATGCCGCTCGGCCCGATCCTCGGCGGCTGGCTCCTCGACCACTTCTGGTGGGGCTCGGTCTTCCTGATCAACATCCCGATGGTCGCCATCGGCATCACGGCCTGCCTGTTCCTGCTGCCGGAGACCCGCGATCCCGCCTCACCGCGGGTCGACGTCGTCTCCACCGCACTCACGGCGGCTGGCCTCGGCGCCCTGATCTACGCGATCATCGAGGCGCCGCACCGCGGCTGGACCGACCCGGTGGTGCTGGTCCTGTTCGCGGCCTCCGTCGCCCTGGTCACCGCCCTCGTCCTGCGCGAACGGCGCAGCGAGCGGCCGCTCCTCGACCTCACCCTGCTGGCCCGCCGCGGCTTCCTGCTCAACACGCTCGCGGCCACCCTCGGCATGTTCGTCCTGTCGGGCCTGATGTTCGTGCTGCCGCAGTACCTCCAGGCCGTCCTCGGCAACGACGCGCTCGGCACCGGCGTACGGCTGCTGCCGATGATGGCCGGGATGCTGGTGGCCGCGAAGTGCGCGCAGCCCCTGGTCACCAGGTTCGGGCCGCCCGCGGTGATCAGCGCGGCGCTCACGGTCCTGGCGTTCGCCGCGTTCCTCGGCAGCCGCACCACGGCCGACTCCGGTTACGGGTTCACCGCGCTGTGGCTGGGCATCGCCGGGGTCGGCTTCTCCTTCGCGCTCGTCCCCGCGATGGGCGCCGCGCTGTCGGCGCTGCCCGCGGACCGGGCGGGCAGCGGCTCGGGCCTCCTGATGACGGTGCGGCAGGTGGGCGGCGCGCTCGGTATCGCCCTGCTCGGCGCGCTCCTCGCCGGGACCTACGGCAACCACCTCGACACCGCCGGCCTGCCCGGTCCCGCGGCGGACACCGCCCAGGACTCCGTGATGGCCGCCCACGCGGTGGCCACGAAGCTCGGGGACCACGCCCTCGCCTCGTCGGCGAACACCGCGTACCTCCACGGGATGAACGTGGTGCTCCTCGTCGTGGGCATCGCGTCGCTGGTCACCGCCCTGCTCGCGGCCGCCCTGCTCCCCCGTACCGCGCCGTCCGCCGGCGTGGCCCCGGCCCCAGGTGATGCCCGAGAATGAGCCCCATGGCCGCCTCCGCACGCTCCACCCCCGCCGCCGACCGCCCCGGGATGGGCCTACGCGAACGCAAGAAGCTCAAGACCCGGATCGCGATCAGGGACGCGACGTACCGCCTGATCACCGAGCAGGGGTACGACGCGACGACGGTCGAGCAGATCGCCGAGGCCGCCGAGGTGTCGCCGTCCACGGTGTTCCGGTACTTCCCGACCAAGGAGGACATCGTCCTCACGGACGAGTACGACGCGATGCTGGAGGCCGAGCTGCGGGCGCGGCCCTCGGACGAGTCGATCGTCGACTCGCTGAAGCATGTGATCGCGCAGGCCGTGCACCTCGGGTTCGACGACGATCCCGAGGTGTCACGGCTGCGGACCCGGCTCCAGGTCGAGGTGCCCGCGGTGCGCTCCCGGATGATGGAGTCCATGTCCGTCACCGGGCAACTGCTGTGCCGGGTGATCGGCGAGCGCACCGGCCGCGACGCGGACAGCCTCGAGGTCCGCGTCTACGCGATGGCGCTGGTCGGCGCGCTCATGGAGACCACGCTGTTCTGGGCCGAGCACGGCCACCAGGAGGAGCTGCGCGACCTGGTGGACCGGACGCTGGAGACGTTCAGGAACGGCCTCTAGGGGGTGTCCGGCGGGGTCCGACGGCGTCCGGCTCGTTTCATTCCTGCAGCTTCACCGCGAGCTCCTGGGCGTCGGTGACGGGTGCGTCGCAGGTGAAGTTGCGGCACACGTACGCGGCCGGGCGGCCGTCCAGGAGCGGCCGGTCCGCCAGCAACGGCAGTTCACCGGAGCCCACTTTCCCCGCCGCGACGACCGCGCCCGGCGCCGTGCCGAGCAGCGCCGTGCGGTGGAGTTCCCCGCCGACCTCGCCGACCACGGCGACTTCCTTCGGCCCGTCGAGCAGCGCCTCCGCGACCGCGAGTCCGTGCCCGATGAAGCGCGGCGCGCGCGGCCCCAGCGCCCGCACCACGCCCAACGCCCGCTCGGCGGCGGTGCGATGAGGCTCCGACCCGGTCTGCGCCGCGTACGAGAGCAGCGCGCCTGCCGCCGCGCTCCAGCCCGAGGGCGTGGCGTTGTCGGTCGGGTCCTGCGGCCTGCGGATCAGCTGCTCGGCGTCCGCCGCCGTGTCGTAGAGCGCGCCGGACTCCGGGTCGGTGAACTGGTCGAGGACGTGGTCGAGGAGGAACCCGGCGAACTCCAGCCAGACCCCCTCGCCGGTCACGGACGCCAGTGCGAGGAAGCCCTCGGCGACATCCGCATAGTCCTCGAGAACACCGGCGTTCGCGCCGGCCCGGCCGTCCTTGCTGGTACGGGCGATGCGCGCCCGCGCGTCCATGTGGAGGCGTACGAGCAGGTCGGCGGCGGCGAGCGCGGCCTGCACCAGGTCCGGCCGGTCGAAGTACGCGCCGGTCTCCGCGAGCGCGGCGATCGCCAGCCCGTTCCACGCGGCGACGACCTTGTCGTCCCGCCCGGGTGCCGGCCGTTCGGCGCGCGCGGCGAACAGCCTGCGCCGTACGTCCGAGACCCGCTCCACGTCGAACTCGACGTCCCTTCGCAGGAGTTGGAGGACCGACGCACCCTCCTCGAAGGTGCCCTCCTGTGTCACTCCGAAGCACTGGGCGGCCATCTCGGCGTCGGCGTCCCCGAGCACCTCGCGCAACTGCTCGGGCGTCCACACGTAGAAGGCGCCCTCGACATGGCGCCCCTCGGCGTCCTCGCTGTCCGCGTCCAGCGCGGACGCGAACCCGCCCTCGTTCGTCCGCAGCTCCCGCACCATGAAGTCCGCGGTCTCCAGCGCGACCCGCCTGGCCGTCTCCGAACCGGTGGCCCGCCACAGGTGCGCGTAGGCGCGGCACAGCAGGGCGTTGTCGTAGAGCATCTTCTCGAAGTGGGGCACGACCCATTCGCGGTCGACGGAGTAGCGCGCGAAGCCGCCGCCCAGCTGGTCGTAGATCCCGCCGCGCGCCATCCGCTCGCAGGTGTCGTCGGCCATCTGGAGCGCGCCCTCGGCGCCGGTGCGGGCGTAGTGGCGCAGCAGGAACTCGATCACCATCGACGGCGGGAACTTGGGGGCGCCGCCGAATCCGCCGTTCGCCTCGTCGTACTCGCGGGTCAGACCGAGGAGCGCCTGCGCGAGCTCGCCCTCGCCGGGGATCTGCGTGTCCCCGTAGGTCAGCTCGCGCCCGGCCAGATCGCCCACGATCTTCGCGGCGACCTCGGCGACCTCGTCCCTGCGCTCCGCCCACGCCTGCGCCACACCCCCCAGGACCTGCGGGAAGGACGCCATTCCGTGCCGGGGCTCGGGCGGGAAGTAGGTGCCGAAGTAGAACGGCTCGGCCTCGGGCGTGAGGAACACGGTCATGGGCCAGCCGCCCTGGCCGGTGGCGGCCTGCACGGCCTCCATGTAGACGGCGTCGACGTCGGGGCGCTCCTCGCGGTCGACCTTGATGTTGACGAAGCGTTCGTTCATGAGGGCGGCGGTCGCCTCGTCCTCGAAGGACTCGTGCGCCATGACGTGGCACCAGTGACAGCTGGAGTACCCGACGCTGAGCAGCACCGGGACCCCGCGCCGCCGCGCCTCCTCGAAGGCGTCGGCCGACCAGGGCCACCAGTCGACGGGGTTGTCGGCGTGCTGGAGGAGGTAGGGGGACGTCTCATGGGCCAGTCGGTTCGGCATGCGCCCCATCCTCGCGCACGCCGGTCGACGATCGGCCCTTTGATCCCCGGCCTCTCGCGCCGTAGCCCCATACGCAGCACACTTGACGCGGAACCGTTGCTGCCGGAGGGGGACCTGAAATGCGAGACAGCCATCGGGCGGAAGCCGAGGGGCTGTTGGCCCGTGCCGTGGAGGAGGAAGTGCGGCGTTCGGGCGGGCGCACGGACGGCGGGGTGCTGCTGTCGCGTGCGCGCGGTGCGCTCGACGCCATGGCGGAGACCGCCGCCGAGGAGTACGCGCAGTTCACGCACGCCCTGGACGAGGCCGAGGCCGGGCAGATGTCGTTCGGGCAGCGCTTCACCCAGGAGCGCGGGTCGACTCCCCTGCTGGTCACGGCCGTTGCCGCGGTCGGTGCCTGCCTGGCCGACCTGCTCCTTGGTACGGGCGCGGGGACCGCGGTCGGCGCGGGCGCGACCGTCGCCGTGCTGGGCGCCGCCACGACCGTCGCGAAGGTGACGGCCTCCCATGTGCCCGCCGCGAGCCGCCGCGCGGGGGCGCGGAGCCAGCCCGGCGGGCCCGAACAGCTGAGACTGCAGTGGCTGACGGCGCTCGACGTGCGGGGGATCCGGCCGTTCCTCGACCAGCAGCGCGTCCTCGCCGCCACCGCGGGGACCGGCGCGAAGAAGCCGACGCCGCAGTTGCGCCGTACGGACAAGAGCGCGGCGGCCAGGCGGCGCAGCGTCCTGGAGCAGTCTTTCGGCCAACTCCCGGAGCCACAGGGCCCGTTCGCGGGCCGCAGGGTGCAGATGCAGCGGATCGCGCAGTGGGTGCACGCGGCGCGCGCGAGCACCGAGACCCGGCCCACCGTCGTCGTGCTGCACGGCGCGCCCGGCTCGGGCCGTACGACGCTCGCGGTGCGGGCGGCACACGAGCTGCGCGACCAGTTCCGCGGGGCGTGCGTCGTGGACCTGCGGGGCGACGCGCCCGAGGCCCCGCTGTCGACCCGGGACGCGCTGCTCCATCTGCTGAACCGGCTCGGCGCGCCGCGCGAGCAGCTCCTCTTCCGTGAGCGTTCCTCGCCGGAGCAGCAGGTGCGGCGGCTCAGCGAGCTGTACCACCAGCATCTGACGGGCCTTCCGGTCACGATCGTCCTCGACGACGCGGGCGACGCGGAGCAGGTGCGCACGCTGATCCCCGAGCGGTCCGACAGCCTCGTCCTGGTGACGGCGCGCAAGCCGCTCGACCTGCCGGCGGACGTGCCCGCGTGGGTGCACCAGGTGCCGGTGGACGCGCTGGACGCCGCGGGCGCGGAGGAGCTCCTGCGCGAGTCCGCGGAGGACGCGTCGGGGCCCTACGACTCCGAATCGTCCGATGCCGTAAGGGAGTTGTGCGGTGGCCTGCCGCTGGCGCTGCGCATCGCGGGGTCCGCGATCGGGCCGCGCACGACGCGCGGGCTGGCGTCCGACCTGGGCGCGTACGGGCCCGTGGAGCCGGTCGAGCGCGTCCTGTGGCTGCGCTACACCGACCAGCCGGAGGCCGCCCGGCGGCTGCTTCGGCGGCTCGCGCTGGCCGGGCGGGCCTCGCTGGGCGCGGCAGCGGCGGCCGCGCTGCTCGCGACGGACGAGTCGGAGGCCACCCGCCATCTGACGGCGCTGTCACGGGCCGGGCTGATCGACCACGTCCGGGGCAGCCGGTACCGGCTGCACGATCTCGTGCGCTCCTTCGCGCAGGCCCGCCTCCTCGACGAGGAGGAGCCGGCCGAGCGGACGGCCGCGCAGGAACGCCTCATCCAGAGCTACGCGGAGCTCGCGGACTCGGTGATCCGGCTCGTCGACGGCAACAAGTCGACGCGCGCCGGGCAGATCGGCCCGCACGGCTTCACGTCACTGGACTCCGCGCTGCGCTGGCTCGACGACGAGTCCAGCTTCATCACGGCGACGCTGCGGGGCGCGGAAGGCGTCGACCAGGCGGCCGTGCTCAATCTGCTCGGCGCCCTGTGCGACTACTGCCTGCTGCGCGGCGACCTCTACCGCCTAGGCGAGATCAGCGAGCTGACGCAGGCCGTCGACCAGGGGCTTCTCGTGCGCTCGGTCCAGTGGCGCACGGGTATCGCGGCGCGCCAGCTCGGCGAGCTCGACAAGGCGCGTACGACGCTGGCGTCCGTGGTGGACCTGTACTTCGAGGCGCACCACAACGCGGGCGCGGCCCGCGCCCTGTGTTCGCTTGGCATCACGCTGCACCACCAGGGGCAGCTCAAGGAGGCGTCGGCGAAGCTCCGCGAGGCCCTCGACCTGCAGACCACGGACGAGACGGCCGGCGACCGGGGCTGGACGATGCACGCGCTCGCCGCGGTGGAGCGCGACCAGGCCCATGTGCAGGAGGCGCTCGATCTGCTGACCGCGGCGCTGGCCCTGCACCGCGAGAACGAGTCCGTGCACGGCGAGGCGTGGGCGCACTTCCAGCTGGGGCAGCTGTGTGTGCGGATGGGCGACGTGCCGGGCGCGGAGCGTGAGCTGGGCGCCGCCCTCGACCTGTACAGCCGTACGCGCGACAGCCGGGGCGAGGCGTGGGCGCTGACCCAGCTGGCGCGGACCCGCCTGGTGGACGGCGACGCGTCGGCGGCCGTCGACGGGCTGCGCCAGGCCACCTCGCGCCACCGCGACAACGAGGACGCGCGCGGCGAGGCCTGGACGCTCTACTACCTGGGCCAGGCCCTGGAGGAGAGCGGCAACCTCGACCAGGCGGTACGCGAGCTGGAGCGCTCCCGCACGATGTTCTCGCGGATGCGCGACGTGTACGGGCTCGCCTGCGCCCGCCATCACTCGGCCCGGGTCACGCGTGACCAGCGGGCCGCGCAGACGGGCTCGCTGCGCAACTCCGGCTTCGCGCGCCAGCTCCTGGTCGACGCCCGCGCCGACTTCCAGCGCATCGGCGTCGCGCACGGCGAGGGGTGGACCTGCCTGGAACTGGCGGTGGTGGACGCGGGCAACGGTCGCGCGGCCCAGGCCCTAACCCTGTGCGAGGAGGCGGCCGCGCTGTTCGCGTCGTACGGCGACCGGCGCGGCGAGGACTGGGCGAACTTCCTGCGCTGCACGTTGCTGCCGTACGCGTCACCGGGCGGCTCCGAGATCGGCACGGCCGTGGCGCAGGAGGAACTGTCCCAGCTCGCCCGCGCCACGCACGCCGGCCGGGACAGCAGGCTCGACGACTACGTGGAGGCCTACCAACTCCTCCTGGAGCGGGGCGCGGACCTGGAGGCGGGCTGGCAGGCCTGGCGCCTCGGCATGGTCCCGAAGCGGCACGCCCGGGACGTGATGGGCGTGGAGGTGAGCGCGGGGCGCTGAGGACGCAGCACGACGGCGCTCGGCGCGGCGTGTGCCGTGCCGAGCGGTCCCGTGCGGCGGGGCGTCAGCCCTTGGCGGGCGAGGCCGGGGTGGAGCCGGTTCCGCTCGCGGAGTCCGCGGCGGTGTCCGACTTCTCCTTGAAGTCGACCTTGCCCATGTGGCGGTTCATCGACTTCATCAGGCCCCAGACGGCGACGGCCATCACCGCGAAGACGATGAAACCGAGGACGCCCGGGGTCACCTTGTTCTCGTCGACCTCCTTGGCGAGGGGGACGAGATGCGTCATTGCCAGGCTTGCGCTTGCGCTCATGTCAGGCATTGTCGCGGATGCCCGCAAAGAGGTCGTCCTCGGGGAGGGAGGTATCGACGAGAGACTTCGCGAGCTCGTACTCCTCGGTCGGCCACACCGCCTTCTGGAGCTCCATCGGAACCCGGAACCAGCCCCCGTCGGGGTCGATCTGCGTGGCGTGCGCGATGAGCGCCTTGTCGCGGATCTCATAGAACTCGGCGCACGGGATGTGCGTGGTCAGCGTCCGCTCGACCCGCTCGAACTCGTCCCAGCGCTTGAGCCACTCCGCGTACGGCGACTCCAGGCCGCGGTCGAGCATCGCCTGGTGCAGCGCCTCGGTGCGCGGCCGGTTGAAGCCCTGGTTGTAGTAGAGCTTCTGCGGCTGGTAGGCCGGGCCGAACTCGGACTCCGGGTACTTCTCGGTGTCCGCCGCGCCCTCGAACGCCACCATCGAGATCTTGTGGGTCATGATGTGGTCGGGGTGCGGGTAGCCGCCGTTCTCGTCGTACGTCGTGACGACCTGCGGACGGAACGAGCGGATCTGCTTCACCAGCTCCCCCGCCGCCTTGTCGACGTCCTCGAGCGCGAAGCAACCGTCGGGCAGCGGCGGCATGGGGTCGCCCTCGGGCAGGCCCGAGTCGACGAAGCCCAGCCAGTCCTGCTTGACCCCGAGGATCTCGCGGGCCTCGTCCATCTCCTTCCTGCGTACCTCGTGGATGTGCTCCTCGATGTACGTGTCGCCCTGGAGCTTCGGATTGAGGATGGAGCCTCGCTCCCCGCCCGTGCAGGTCACGACATGCACGTCCACCCCCTCGGACACGTACTTGGCCATGGTGGCCGCGCCCTTCGACGACTCGTCGTCGGGGTGGGCGTGAACGGCCATCAGTCGCAGCTGCTCAGTCAAGACAAGATCCTCAGTGAATGACTCGGTGATTAAGGCGCCCTCGGTCATACAGCGCATTGGGCGGCTTCTATAGTGACCGAACCGGGGGGCGGAAAATTCCGGCAGTCTGTCCGGGGCCGGTCCTCGACCCGCCCCGCGCGAGAGGATCGATCATGAGTGCGGTGAGTGAGCAGCTCCCCGACGGCCGCTACGGCCGTTCCCGCTCCGCCGACGAACGCGCGGACCGCACCCTGAAGACCGTCGGGGCCGTGCTCGGCGCCCTGCTCGTCGTCCTGATCGGCTGGTTCGGCTACCACTACGTCTTCGATACGAAGATCAGCGCCGAGGTCATCACCTTCAAGACCTCCGACGCGGCGGTCAAGGTGCACCTCGAGGTCCGTAAGGACACCGACGCGAAGGGTTACTGCACCATCCGGTCGCAGTCCGCCGACGGCGCCGAGGTGGGCCGCGCCGACTTCCGCTTCGACCAGCGCGAGAGCCGGATCGACAAGGTAGTGACACTGCGCACAACGGCCCACGGCACCAGCGCGGAGCTGCTGGGCTGCCACGCGGGCTGACCGCACGGCGGCCAACCCGCACGACGACCGGCCGCGCCGCGGCGCACACCGCCGTCCGTACAGGGTTTCGGCACCTGACCTGCGGCGACGAATTCTTGATGGCATATGTCCTCCCCCTTCGGCGCCTGAATTGTTAGGCTCGTGGTTTCGCCCACCCGTGAAAGCACATGCTTCTGGGTAGGGCGATGCTTTGTATTCCCAGTACCTACGAGGAGCACCTGTGACCCAGACCAGCGAAGACGTCACCTGGCTCACGCAGGAGGCGTACACCAAGCTCAAGGACGAGCTGGAGTACCTGTCTGGTCCCGCGCGCGCCGAGATCACCGTGAAGATCGCGGCGGCACGCGAGGAGGGCGACCTGCGCGAGAACGGCGGGTACCACGCGGCCAAGGAGGAGCAGGGCAAGCAGGAGCTCCGCATCCGCCAGCTGACCCAGCTCCTGGAGAGGGCCAAGGTCGGCGAGGCGCCCGCCGCGGCCGGGGTTGCCGCGCCCGGCATGGTCGTCACGATCGCCTTCGACGGCGACGAGGACGACACCATGACGTTCCTGCTCGCCTCGCGCGAGTACGCGAGCGCCGAAATCGAGACGTACTCGCCGCAGTCCCCGCTTGGCTCCGGCGTGAACGGCAAGAAGATCGGCGAGGACGCCCAGTACGAGCTGCCGAACGGCAAGCTCGCCTCGGTGAAGATCCTCGCGGCGAAGCCCTACAGCGGCTGAACCGGCCGTATGACGAAGGCCCCCGGCGCTTGCTGCGCCGGGGGCCTTCGCGTGCTCGCGCTCGGGGCCGTAGCCCTCAGGCCGTCGCGTTGCGGTACTTGCGGACGGAGAGTGCCCGGAAGGCGACGATGATCAGGACGGACCAGATCAGCGAGGCCCACACGGCGTGCTGCATGGGCCAGGCCGGGGAATCGGAGACGCCCGGGTTGCCGAACAGCTCGCGGCAGGCCTGCACCGTGGCGCTGAACGGGTTCCAGTCGGCGATGTGGCGCAGCCAGGGCGTCATCTGGCTGGAGTCCACGAACGCGTTCGAGATGAACGTGACCGGGAAGAGCCAGACCAGTCCGCCCGAGGTGGCGGCTTCCGGGGTGCGTACGGACAGGCCGATGAGCGCGCCGATCCACGTGAACGCGTATCCGAGGAGGAGCAGCAGGCCGAAGGCGCCGAGGGCCTTCGGGACGCCCTCGTGGATGCGCCAGCCGACCAGGAGGGCGACGATCGCGAGGACGAGCAGGGTCAGGGCCGTCTGCACGAGGTCCGCGAGGGTGCGTCCGGTGAGGACGGCGCCGCGGGACATGGGCAGCGACCTGAAGCGGTCGATGAGGCCCTTGTGCATGTCGTCGGCGATGCCCGCGCCCGCGCCCGCCGTGGCGAACGTGACGGTCTGGGCGAAGATGCCGGCCATCAGGAACTCGCGGTAGACCGCCGGGTCGGTGGTGCCCCCGATGTTCATCGAGCCGCCGAACACGTAGCTGAACAGCACTACGAACATGATCGGCTGGATCAGCCCGAAGATGACGACCTCGGGGATGCGCGTCATCCGGATCAGATTGCGCTTGGCGACGACGAGGGAGTCCCTCACTGACTGCACGGGGCCGCCCGCGGGGCGCGGGGCGAGGGTCTGGGTGACGGCGCTCACTTGTCGGCCTCCTGCTTGCGCTTGGACTGCTTGGCGGCGCCCGTGGCCGTGCCGTTCTCGTCGGCCTTCTCCTCGGCCGCGTGGCCGGTCAGGGAGATGAAGACGTCGTCGAGGGTGGGCCGGCGCAGACCGATGTCATCGATCTCGATACCGCGGGTGTCCAGCTCCCTGATGACCTCGGCGAGGAGCTTGGCGCCGCCGGAGACGGGGACGGTCAGCTTGCGGGTGTGCTGCTCGACCGTCGTCTCGCCCTTGCCCAATCCGGCGAGACTGTATTTCTCCAAGATGGCGGCGGCGGGCGTCATGTGCTCCCGCTCGTGCACCACGAGTTCGACGCGCTCGCCGCCGGTCTGGGCCTTGAGCTGGTCGGAGGTGCCACGCGCGATGACGCGGCCGTGGTCGATGACGCAGATGTCGTGCGCCAGGTGGTCGGCCTCTTCGAGGTACTGGGTGGTCAGCAGCAGGGTCGTGCCGCCGGCGACCAGCTCCTGGATGACCTCCCACAACTGCAGCCTGTTGCGCGGGTCGAGTCCCGTCGTCGGCTCGTCCATGAACATCACAGGCGGCGAGACGACGAGCGCGGCCGCCAGGTCGAGCCGGCGGCGCATGCCTCCGGAGTACGTCTTCGAGGTCCGGTCGGCGGCGTCCGCGAGGTTGAACCGCTCCAGCAGCTCGGACGCCCGCGCCTTCGCCTCCTTGGCCTTCATCTGGTACAACTGGCCGACCATTTGCAGGTTCTCACGACCCGTCAGATACTCGTCGACCGCGGCGAACTGGCCTGAGAGTCCGATCGAGCGCCGCACCTCGTTCGGATGCTTGAGAACGTCGATGCCCGCGACGACAGCCTTTCCGCTGTCCGGCGTGAGCAGCGTCGTCAGACAGCGCACGGCAGTGGTCTTCCCCGCCCCGTTCGGACCGAGCAGGCCGAGGACCGTGCCCTCCGGGACATCGAGATCGACGCCGTCCAGAGCCCTGACGTCGCCGAAGGTCTTCACCAGCCCTTCGGCATAGATGGCGCCTGGCATGTGGCTTCCCCCATGGGTTGTGGGTGACCTGTTCAGTTGCCTTGCTCAGGAAAAGCTTAGGGATGTCCGTCCGGGCACGCCCGACGGATTGGTGACGTGAACCACACGGTATCGCGATACATCGCGTCTCATCAACCGGTTTTCCGCAATCTCCCGGCGGGCCGGTGATACCGCGGCCGGCGGTCAGTCGATGACGAGGTAACCCGCGTCCCGCAGCGCCGCGCCCACCTCGGCGCAGTGCACCGGTCCCTTCGTCTCCAGGTGCAGCTCGACCTCGGCCTCCGTGAGCCCGAGGCGCGGATCGGTGCGCACGTGGCTCACGTCGAGGACGTTGGCGTCGACCACCGACAGCACGCCGAGAAGCGTGGCCAGCGCGCCGGGACGGTCCGTCAGACGCAGCCGCAGCGACAGGTAACGACCGGCGGCGGCCATGCCGTGGCGCAGGATCCGCTGCATCAGGAGCGGGTCCACGTTGCCGCCCGACAGGAGCGCCACGACCGGGCCCTCGAAGGAACGCGGGTCGCTCAGGAGCGCCGCGACCGGGCTCGCCCCGGCCGGTTCGACGACCAGCTTGGCCCGCTCCAGGCAGAGCAGCAGCGCGCTCGACAGCTCGTCCTCCGAGACCGTACGGACCTCGTCGACCAGCTCCTCGACCAGCTGGAACGGCACGTCACCGGGACGCCCCACCCTGATGCCGTCGGCCATCGTCGCCGGATACGGGATCGACACCGGCCGCCCCGCCGCCAGCGAGGGCGGGTACGCCGCCGCGCCCGCCGCCTGCACTCCGATCACCTTCACATCGGGACGCAGCGCCTTGACCGCCACCGCGACGCCCGCGGCAAGACCGCCGCCGCCGATGCCCACGACGATCGTGCGCGCCTCGGGGCACTGCTCCAGGATCTCCAGGCCGACCGTGCCCTGCCCGGCGATGATGTCCGGGTGGTCGAAGGGGTGGATGAACACGGCGCCCGTCTCGTGCGCGTACTCCTGCGCCGCCGCCAGCGTCTCGTCCACGACCTGCCCGTGCAGCCGCACCTCCGCGCCGTAGTCACGGGTCGCCGCGACCTTCGGCAGGGGCGCGCCGACCGGCATGAAGACCGTGGAACGTACGCCGAGAAGAGAAGACGCGTGCGCTACACCCTGCGCATGGTTCCCGGCACTCGCGGCGACCACGCCGGCGGCCCGTTCCTCGGGAAGCAGGCCCGCGATCCTGACGTACGCGCCGCGCAGCTTGAAGGAGCCCGTCCGCTGGAGGTTCTCGCACTTGAGGTGCACCGGCGCCCCGACCAGCCCCGAGAGGTACCGGCTGCCTTCCATCGCCGTCATCCGCGCGACCCCCGAGAGCATCTTCTGCGCGCCGCGCACATCGTCCAGGGTCACCGTCGGCAAGGAGTCAGCCGTGCTGTAGCTCATGACGGCAAGTCTCGCAGCTCACGCCGTACGGCTCCTGGCGTGACCACGGTCCGAGACTGGTTTGCGCAGCGTCGGTACGGCCCGCCTTCCGGCCGCGTACCCTGTCCCCCAACCCACCACCCACGCATGAAGTGAGCCCCCGGCCATGCCCACACCACCGGAAACGATGGACATGACGACCGCCGGCGACACCGGCCTCCTCGAAACGCTGCAGCACGAGGTGGCGGTCTTCGCCCGCCGTGCCGAACAGACCCGGCTCGGCGGGGTCGGGCAGGTACGCAACTCGATGGACCGAGCCGCGTATCTGCTGCTCAACCGCCTGGACAAGGAAGGCCCGATGGGCGTCAAGGCGCTCGCCGCGAGCATGGGCATCGACTCGTCGACGGTGACGCGCCAGGTCGCACCCCTCGTCGACACGGGCCTCGTCAAGCGGACGTCCCACCCGGAGGACGGACGCGCGGTCGTCCTCCAGCTGTCGCCGCGCGGCCTCGCCCGCCTCGACGAGGTACGCACGTCCAGGCGGTCCCTGATGGCCGAGTTGACGCAGGAGTGGACCCCGCAGGAGCGCGAACAGTTCTGTGCGCTCCTCACGCGCTTCAACACCGCGCTGTCCGCGCGGCAGACGGGCCAGCCCGCCCCGTCCGGGGAAGCCGCTCCCGGCTCTTGACCCGGGGACCGTACCTGCCCTCATATGAGACCGGGCCCCTGTCGCATGCGGCCGGGGCCCGTCCCGTCCCAGCGACCGGCCGCGGAGCGGCCCGGCTGGAGGTGCGGTGCGAGAACGGCGCGCGTTCCAGGACGCCCGCCGGGCCCGGGAGTTCGAGGCGTTCGTCGCGGGCGCGGCAGGGCGGCTGCTCCATGCCGCGACCCTGCTCACCACCGAGCCGGCCGACGACAACCCGCGCGCGCGGAAGCTGCTCGTCGCGGCGCTCGCGCAGACGTACGCCTCATGGGACCGGCTGCGCGGCGAGGACCCCTACGACCGCGCCCGCGAGAAGCTCGCCCTGAGCTTCGCCCGCGCGGCCTGGCATCAGCACCGCGGCCACGGCGGCGTGCTGCGCCACCTCGGCCCGCAGGAGCGGCTGATCCTGGTGCTGCGCCTCTACGAGGGGGTCGGCGAGGAGCAGGTGGCCGCGCTGCTCGGGCTCCCCATGGAGCGCGTGCACGCCATCCACGCGCGCGCCATGGCGCTCGTCCTGCACCCGCCGCGCGGGCCCGCCCCTGCGCTTCAGGACGCACCGCCCCTGGAGAAGGTGCCGTCGTGAACGCTCAGGCCCGCAGGGAACGTGAGGTCCGCGCGATCCTGGAGGCCACCCAGGGAGCGCTCCCGCCCGAGATCCACGCCGAGGCGGTGCGCCGGGGCGGGCGGATCCTGCGCCGCAGGAGAGTGCTGCGCCGTCTGATGTGGCTGGCGCTGTGCCTGGCGTCGATCGCGTTCTTCGTATGGGCCCTGCTGGCCAGGCCCTGGGTGGAGCCGCCCTCCGGGACGACTCCACCACTCACGGGCTGGTGACCGCGCGCCTCCTGGAGGAGGCCATGCGCAGGATCAGCCGAGCGCCTGCTGGAGGTCGGCGAGCAGGTCGTCGGCGGACTCGATGCCCACGGAGAGGCGTACGAGGTCGGCGGGCACCTCAAGGGCCGAGCCCGCCACCGAGGCGTGCGTCATGCGCCCCGGGTGCTCGATCAGGGACTCCACACCGCCCAGGGACTCGCCCAGGGTGAACAGCTTCGCCCGGTCGCAGACCGCGACGGCGGCCTCCTCGCCGCCCTCGACCTGGAACGACACCATGCCGCCGAACGCCTTCATCTGCTTGGCGGCGACCTCGTGACCAGGGTGCTCCGGAAGGCCCGGGTACAGGACACGCGTCACGCGCGCGTGCCGGGACAGCATGTCGGCGACCTTCGTCGCGTTCTCACTGTGCCGGTCCATGCGCACGGGCAGCGTCTTGATGCCGCGCAGCACGAGCCACGCGTCCATCGGCCCGGCGACGGCGCCCATCGCGTTCTGGTGGTACGCCAGCTCGTCGCCCAGCGCCGGGTCGGCGACGATCAGCGCGCCGCCGACGACGTCCGAGTGACCGCCCATGTACTTGGTCAGCGAGTGCACGACGACGTCTGCGCCGAGCGCCAGCGGCTGCTGGAGGTACGGGCTCGCGAACGTGTTGTCGACGACGAGCCGCGCCCCCGCCTCCCGCGCGACCTGCGCGACGGCGGCGATGTCGGTGATCCCGAGCAGCGGGTTCGACGGCGTCTCGACCCAGATGACCTTGGTCTTCGGCGTGAGCGCGGCGCGCACGGAGGCCGGGTCGCTGGTGTCGGCGACCGACCACTCCACGCCCCACCGCGAGACGACCTTCGCGAACAGCCGGAACGTGCCGCCGTACGCGTCGTTCGGGATGACCACGTGATCGCCGGGGGTGAGCAGCGTACGGAGCAGGCAGTCCTCGGCGGCGAGCCCGGAGGCGAACGCGAGGCCGCGGCGGCCGCCTTCGAGGGCGGCGAGGTTCTCCTCCAGGGCGGTCCTGGTCGGGTTGGCGCTGCGGCTGTACTCATAGCCGCCACGCAGCCCGCCCACGCCGTCCTGCTTGTACGTGGAGACCTGGTAGATCGGGGGGACCACGGCGCCCGTCAGGGGGTCGGCCGTGTTGCCCGCGTGAATGGCCACGGTCTCGAACCCGTGGTCGCCGTGGGCGTTCTGGCTGTTGTGCATGTCGCTCATGCGGCCAGAGCGTAGTGCGCACACGGGCCGCGCGGCGGCCCTACCGGGCCTGGTTCGCCAATTGTCCGACCCTTCTGGTTCGCTTGTACGCATGGGAATTCTCTGGGTCCTGATGGCAGTGGTCATGTTGGGGGCGGTGCTCGGCCCGTACCTGCTGCGCAGGCGCGGCGGGATACGCCAGGTCGCGCCCGGTTCGCCGGACGCGGCGGACCCGGCGGAGTACGGCTTCATGCGCCAGGAGGACCTCGACGTGCGGCTCCCGGGCCCCGACCAGGACCTGCTGAACGTGATGTCGGTGGTCCAGCGCAACCAGGACTTCACCGCCGCCAAGCAGCTCCTCGCCGGCACGGGCAAGGAGAGCGAGCAGCGCTGGGAGCGCGTGCAGGCCATCGCCGGGGCCGCCGCCCTGGAGCTGGCGCAGACGCCGCGGCTCGGTGCCGGCTGGCTCCACGCGTGGCGTGCCCAGGACCCCAAGGACCCGGGCGGGGCACAGGTGTTCGCGGAGTTCCTGGTCCAGCAGGCCTGGCGGAACGCGGGCGGTGAGGCCCAGGCCGACGAGCGTCGGATCATCCTGGAGGAGGCCAGGTCGGCCTGCGAGGACGCGGCGCTCCTGGCCCCCGGCGACCCCGTCCCCCACATCACGCATCTCGCCGTGGCCCGCGGCCTCGGATACTCCCAGCACGACTTCGAGCAGCTCTGGCTCAAGATCCTCGACACGGCGCCCGGCCACATGGGCGCCCACCTGGCGGGCCTGAGGTACTGGTGCGAGAAGTGGCACGGCTCGCGCGAGCTCGCCTTCTCCTTCGCCGAGGCCGCCGCCGCGCGCGCCCCGCGCGGCTCCCTCCTCGCCGCGCTCCCCCTCTTCGCTCTCTACGAGCACCTGCCCGACGTCAATCTGGTGCGCAGCTTCTACCAGAGCGAGGTCGTCACCAAGTCGATCCACGGCGCGCTCTTCGCCGTCCAGGCCGCCCGCCCGGACGACCCGATGCTCGCCCACGTCCGCCACCTCCTGGTGTTCTTCCTGGTCCGCTGCGAGCGCTGGGCCGAGGCGATGGAGCAGCTGCTCCACGTCGACGGTCACGTCGGCGCGCTCCCCTGGACGACGGGCTCGGACCCGGCGGCGGACTACGCGGTGTACCGCGCGCTGGCGGTCGCGGGCTACGAGGCGAACGGCGGGAGCCCGGCGACGCTGCGCCACTGACCGCCCCCGCCCGGCGACGGAATTCCGGACCCCTCTCGTACCTCGACGAGTCCACAGCGGGGCACCCCCAACCCCGCAAGCGCAAGCACGGCCCGGCTGCGGAGCCTCGGCCAGCCGGCCTCCGCCTTCCGCGGGGCCGCCTCGCGGTCAGCCCTCCGCGCGGGCGGGCAGCCGCCATCCCGGGCGCGGGAAGTGGCAGGTGTAGCCGTCCGGGTAACGCTGCAGATAGTCCTGATGCTCGGGCTCGGCCTCCCAGAAGGGGCCGACCGGCTCTACCTCGGTGACGACTTTGCCCGGCCACAGTCCGGAGGCGTCCACATCCGCGATCGTGTCCTCGGCGATCCGCTTCTGTTCGTCATCCACGTAGTAGATCGCCGAGCGGTAGCTGAGACCGATGTCGTTGCCCTGGCGGTTCTTGGTGCTCGGGTCGTGGATCTGGAAGAAGAACTCCAGGATCGCGCGGAAGTCGGTCCTCTCGGGGTCGAAAAGGACCTCAATGGCCTCCGCGTGAGTGCCGTGGTTACGGTACGTCGCGTTCGGCACGTCACCCCCGGTGTATCCGACCCGGGTCGCCGTCACGCCCGGGAGTCGGCGGACCAGGTCCTCCATCCCCCAGAAGCATCCGCCCGCCAGCACGGCCCTCTGCGTCTGCCCAGCCATTTCGACCCCTCCAATATCTGTCAGCTCGGTCACTCGGGGTACTCGGCTCGCACACCGCCGGCATCCCATGACTCGCTCAACGCGCGAGGGCTCCAAGCGATTCCGCGCCACTCCAACCGTCGCTGCCCGGATGGGTCACATGGCAGCACAGGCGCGCCGGGTCAGGGGTCTCCTGCCCGATCGAGGTCGCGCCGGCCGAGGGGTGACAGGCGACCTGCCGGGCAGACGTGCCCGGCGCAGTGTGTCCGGGGCCGGACACCGCCGTTCGGATCACCTGAGGCGGCCCCCTTCAGGTGATGGCCGGACGGATCACGGGCCGGGCAGCCGGCGCGGGGGTACGACGTCTCAGCAGAGACGAACCCGGAACTCCCGTGAGGAGCTTGGCGATGTACGCAGCGGTCCGGCGGTACGAAGGGGTGACCGATCCGGCCGAGGCGGGACGCCTCGTGAACGAGGGGTTCGTGGCGCTCATGCGTCAGGTCTCCGGCTTCGTGGCCTACTACTGGGTCGATGCCGGGGACGGAGTGATGGTTTCGACCAGCGTCTTCCAGGACCGGGCCGGTGCCGACGAATCGATCGCGAGGGCTGCGGACTTCGTACGGGACAACCTTGCGTCGCTGCTCCCCAACCCTCCCCAGGTAACGGCCGGGGAGGTCGTGGCTTCCGCATGACAGCGTTCAACGGCGCCGGGCAGGTGGTCCGGGCGGCGAGCAGGCGTCGCCCGCCGGCCGTTGGATGATCACTTTCGGTCAAGGTTCATCCCGGGCCGCATGACAGCACCGCTCGCTTGCCACGATTTCCCTCATGGCGACTTCGGGGGCAAAGAGCGGGCGACTCGGCGGACTGGACCAGTGGTGGGGCGTCCTGGCCGGCGCCCTTCTGATCGCCGCGTGGATCAACTCCGCCGCTGGTCCGGCGGTGGTCATCGCGCTCTCCGCTGCCGTACTCGTGTGGTGCTTCTTCCAGGCCCCCGTGACGTGCGGCGCACCCGTGCGAGGACGAGCGGACGGCTGCCGCAACAACGCTTCGGGTCTACTGCTCGGCTGCCACATCCACCAGCACCGCTGGCAGAAACTCAAGATGTTGATCCTGCGCCGACAGGTGCGCGCGTTCTGTTCCGGCCTGTTCTCGGACGGCAAGGCGGCGATCGTCACGCTGGCCGGCGTGGGCAGTTTCATCTCGGGCCTGGCCGCTCTGGTCCCTGGCGTCATCGTCAAATGACGGGCCCCGCTCCCGAACTCTCTCCTCCGTCACCGTCCCTGTCACCGTCCCGGTCATCGGGTGGTCAAAGGGTGGCCAGGTCGTGGCCAAGCCGCCGTATGCGTTCGACATGTGGCCCCTACGGCGGGTGACATAGCCGGATTTGCCCTTTCCCTTGCTGGCTAGTGTGACGGTCTCGTCGCCGGTACGGCCATCACCGCCGGCCTGGTGGCGGCCGCGCCCTTCGACGTCCCCGTGGCCGTGGTGGCCGGGGTCGGCGGCGCAGTCGTGATCGGCGCGACCGGCGTCATCGACCACGCCTTCCACGAGCACTGGAGCGAGGACATCCACAAGGACGGCGTGGTGGGCGGTGTGCTGCACGGCAGCGGCCATGTCCTCTCCCAGACCGGGGACGACTTCAAGCGACTTGGGAAGGATGTCTGGGGTGGCATCAAGAGCATCTTCTGAGGTTCCCGCCGCGGGGGCCTCGCCCGTGCCGGGCGATGGACGGATTCCGGTGCTACCCGGGCTCGGGACCAGTTGGTACGAGCGTGGGGTGCGGTACTGGATGCGGCGTACCGGGACCGGTGTGCTGTGGCTGGTCGTGCTGGCGTTCTTCTGTTTCGTCTCCCTGAGCCTCTACTCCGGGTTCCGTGAGGTGCTGCCGTCCGGCGTGCGCACCGTGTGGGACGTGGCGCAGGCCGTCGCGGCCTGCGTGGCTGTCGTGTGGGGCTGGATCGTGCAGCGGCGGGCGCACCGCAGGGATCTTCTGGACCCGCCCAGTCCCGGGCGGGCCCGTGCCAGGCGGCGGGCCTCCGCCGGGCGCTCCACCGGTCTGGCCGTCCTCGGCCGTGGCCTCGTGGTGATCGCCGCTCCCGTCATGCCGGCGTTCGCCGCGTTCTGTGTGGGCTGGAGCGTCGCCGCGCTCACCGTCCGCGAATATCCGACCGAGGTCGGCGCGCGGCGGGCGCTGCAGGGATAGGACCACTCGCACCGAGGCGGCGTCCTCAGGCCGCGAGGCGTACCTCGCCCTGGCGCGGGGCGGCCCGGCGGACGGTGTGGCCGGCGGGCGGAGTCGCGAGGCGGAGCAGTTCGGACTGGCCGAGGGCCAGGACGTCGGCGAGACCGAGGCCCAGGGCGCGGGCCGCGGCCGCCAGGACCTCGGACGACGCCTCCTTGAGGCCGCGCTCGATCTCGGAGAGGTATGGCAGGGAGATCCGGGCCGCGTCGGCGACGTCCTTCAGCGTGCGTTCCTGGGCGAGGCGCTCGCGGCGCAGGACATCGCCCACGATGTCGCGCCAGAGCGGTTCCTTGGGCGGCACCCCCGCGGGCTCCGCCGGGACCGGGCGCAGGGCCGGGTGCAGAGGGATGACGCCGGCCTGGTGGGACGCGTGGCTGCTCACGGGTTCAGCGTAGGAGCGGCGCACGCCGTGCGACACAGCGTTCTGCCCGCGGCAGAAAACGACGCCCCACTGTTCTGCATACGTCATACGCCCCGGCAGGATCGGTTCGATGACCCGATCCTGCCGGGGGACGGACGGACCGTCGACGACGCCTCGGTCAATGCCCGAGGGATCAGATCGTCGCCGTGTCGATCACGAACCGGTACCGCACGTCGCTCGCGAGCACGCGCTCGTACGCCTCGTTGATCTGGCTCGCCTCGATCAGCTCGATCTCGGAGCCGAGGCCGTGCTCGGCGCAGAAGTCGAGCATCTCCTGGGTCTCCTGGATGCCGCCGATGCCGGAGCCGGAGAGGGACTTGCGGCCCGCGATCACGGAGAACAGGTTGATGGAGATGGGCTCCTCGGGGGCGCCCACGTTCACCAGGGCGCCGTCCGTCTTCAGGAGCGAGAGGAACGCGCCGAAGTCGAGCGGGGCAGAGACCGTCGACAGGATGATGTCGAAGGTGCCGGCCAGCTCCTCGAAGGTCTTCGGGTCGCTGGTCGCGTAGTAGTGGTCGGCGCCCAGCTTGAAGCCGTCCTCCTGCTTGCGCAGGGACTGCGACAGGACGGTCACCTCGGCGCCGAGCGCGTGCGCGATCTTGACGCCCATGTGGCCGAGGCCGCCCATTCCGAGGATGGCGACCTTCTTGCCGGGGCCGGCGTTCCAGTGCTTGAGCGGGGAGTACGTGGTGATGCCCGCGCACAGCAGCGGCGCGGCCTCGTCGAGGGCGAGGCCCTCGGGGATGCCGACCGTGTAGTTCTCGTCGACGACGATGTGGGTGGAGTAGCCGCCGTAGGTGGGCTCGCCGTTCTTGTCGAGGGCGTTGTACGTGCCGACGTTGCCCTTGGCGCAGTACTGCTCGAGGCCCGCCTTGCAGTTGTCGCACTCACGGCAGGAGTCGACCATGCAGCCGACGCCGACGCGGTCGCCGACGGCGAACTTGGTGACGCCGGTTCCCACCTCGGTGACGATGCCGGCGATCTCGTGGCCGGGGACCATCGGGAAGATGCCCTCGCCCCAGCCGTCGCGGGCCTGGTGGATGTCGGAGTGGCAGATGCCGGCGAACTTGATGTCGATCAGGACGTCGAACTCGCCCACCGGGCGGCGCGGAATGGTGGTGCGCTCCAGCGGGGCCTTCGCGGAGGGTGCGGCGTAGGCGCTGACGGTGGTGTTCTCTGAGGTCATACGTCCAGCGTGCCCCAGCCGGAGGCATCCTTCGAGCTCAGGGCCTTGCCCCGCTTTGCGTACGCCCACTGGTCCTACTACTGGCGGGGTCAGGAACACCTTCGTACGACTGTGGCCGCCCGGCGATACTTGGAGCATGGACGATGAGGGCACCCCCGCCACCCCGCCCGTCGGTGAGCCGCTGGACCGGCGGGCCGAGCTGAGCGAGTTCCTGCGCACCCGGCGGGCCCGGCTGAAGCCGCAGGACGTGGGGCTGCCGGACTTCGGCAGGCACCGGCGGGTGCCGGGCCTGCGCCGCGAGGAGCTGGCGCAGCTGGCCGGGGTGTCGGTGGCGTACTACACGCGCCTGGAGCAGGGGAACGGGCGGAACGTGTCGGCGGAGGTGCTCGACGCGATCGCGCGCGCCCTGCGCCTGACGGACGCGGAGCACGCGCATCTGACGCATCTCGCGAAGCCCAAGCAGCACAAGAAGTCGAAGCGGTCCACCAGGCCCCATCAGGTGCGGGTCGCGCTGAATCAGCTCCTGGACACGCTGGACGGCGTCCCGGCGTACATCGGCGGGCCGCGCTCGGAGATCCTGGCGTGGAACCGGATGGCAGCGGCGCTCTTCGGTGACTGGGGCGAACTGCCGCCGCCCGAGCGGAACTGGGCGCGGCTCGTCTTCCTCGACCCCTCCTACCGCGACCTGTTCCTGGAGTGGGAGTCCAAGGCGTCCGACATGGTCAGCTATCTGCGCCTGTACGCGGGCTGTCACCCCGACGACCCGGAGCTTTCGGCCCTGGTCGGTGAACTCTCCGTCAAGAGCGAGGAGTTCAGGCGGCTGTGGGCGACGCACGACGTCAAGGAGAAGGGTCACGGCGTGAAGCGGATGCGGCATCCGCTCGTCGGTGACCTGGCGCTGATGTACGAGACGCTGCACCTGCCGGACGACGAGGAGCAGTTCCTGGTCGTGTACCACGCGGAACCGGGCTCCCCGTCGGCCGAGGCGCTGCGCCTCCTCGCGAGCTGGGGCACGGACGCGGTGCGGGCGGGCCAGGGACAGAGCCACACCCAGGACTGAGCTACGGCTGATAGGGGGGCGCGGCCCCCCAGTTCCACTGCGGTACGGGCTGTTCGGCGGGCCGGGCCGCGTCGGGTCCCGAGAAGTACACGGCGAGCCGGGTGCCCCACTCGACGTAGGCGCTGAACGCCGAGCGGAACTCGGCGTCGGCCGGCAGGCCCGCCTCGTCCGCCGCGTCCTGCATCAGATTGACCCAGCGTCGGCGCTGGGGCTCCGTGATGTGCTTGCCGACGTGCTTGGCGACCATGTGGCTGTGCCCGCCCTGCTGTTCGGAGTAGGCGGCGGGGCCGCCGAAGACCTCGCCGATCCACAGGGCGACGTGGCCGGCGTGCTCGGGCGGGAGGCCGGCGAAGAGGGGGCCGAGCAGGTCGTCCTTGAGGACCTTGGCGTAGAAGACGTCGGTGAGCCGTGCGAAGGCCTCGGCGCCGCCGGCCCAGTCGTGCAGCGAGGGCACGGACGCGCCGGTGCCGCGTACGGACGTCGGCTTGTAGTGGCGCATCTCGTCGATGTTCCCGACGTACGGCCTGATCTCGGCGAGGAAGTCCTGGAAGAGCTCGGACTTGCGGAAGCCCTCGGTGTGGTCCTCGGTCGAGGTCCAGGTGATGCGGAGGATGAAGTGTTCGAAGTCCTCCTCGCAGCGCGCCAGTTCGTAGTCGACGCAACTTGGCGCGGCGGCGAGCCGGGTGGCGGCGCGCGTGTAGGCCGCGAGGAACTCGGCGGACCGGTCCTCGGGGATCCGGTAGCGGATGTACTCGACTGTCTGCGACGTCATGGCAGTCATCACAGCACGGGTGGCCCGCCCCGGCCATGAGGTCGGGACGGGCCACCTGGGCCGTCAGCGCCGGGCGTAACGGGCCGTGCCCGTCACTACGCCTGCGGGCGTAGCGCGCCTACGCCACGCGCCGCGCGCACCGCGGCTACTTGCCGTAGTACGCGTTGTAGACCGAGATCGTCGACTTGTTGCCCTTCTTGTCGGCGATCTTGGCGTGGAAGGAGACGGCCTTGCCCTTGGCCGGGTTCTTCACGGTGACCTTGCCGTTCTTGACGTCCAGCTTCTTCCACGTCTGGCCGTAGTCGTAGGAGACGTACACGGCCAGCGACTTGAGGTTGCTGCCCGCGGCCGCGCCCTGGACCGTGACGGGGACCGACTGGGTCTTGTCGGCGGGGGCGGTGCTGTCGAGGCCGACGGCCGCGTCGAAGCGGGCCGTGGACAGCGGCAGCCTGGCCGACTCGGCCGACGAGGCCGGCTTCTTCGAGCGGAACGTCCAGCTGGCGTCGACGCGGGTGGAGGCCGCGGCGATCTTGACGCTGCGCTTGATGGACGTCGACAGCTTGTACTCGGCGTCGCCGGACGTGACCTTGAAGGGCTTCTCGCCGACCAGCGGGTCATCGTTCTCGCCGACCTTGGTGCTGCCCTTGTAGAGGGTGGTCTTCACCGAGAGGTACTGCGAGTAGCCGGCGTGGGTCTTGCCGTCGGCGTACATCGGCAGGTTGCCGTAGATCTCGTTGCCGTCGCGGAAGACGCCGTAGTCACCGCCGATACGGGGACCGAAGACGCCGGTGTTGAACGTCTTCTCGTACGCCTTGCCGCCCTGGAACGACTGGGGCGCACCCAGCGTGTAGGAGGCCTCCTCGGTCGGGAAGCCGTCGCTGTCCTCGGGGCCGTTCTGCGAGAACTCCAGGCCCCACTTCACCTTGTCGCCGGTGGACAGGTGCACGGTGCGGGTGCCGGGGAGCTTCTGGTCGACGGCGGTCGACCAGCCGCCGGAGCTGACGGGCAGCATGCCGATCGCGCCGAGGGAGCCGGTCTTGTCCTTGGCCGCCCCGCCGAGGCCGACCTTGACCGTGGCCAGGTCGCTCGGCTTGTAGTTCTTGGTGTAGCCGGTGGCGAGCTTCTTGACGGCGCCGCCGGAGACGGTGTCGTACTCGGTGTCGGCGCCCTTCGTCCACGCGCCGGTCCACTGCTGCTGGAGCTTGACGCCGGTCGGCTCCGGGCCGAGGCCGGCGGTGCGGAAGTTGGCGTACGAGTCCAGGAGCCAGCCGAAGCTGGACGAGGAGTTGGCCGTGTCGACGGTGAATTCGGGCGCGGCCAGGATGCCTTCGGCGTCGGCGTCGGGGACGGTCACGGACACGGGCTTGGTGGTGCGGGCGTCGAGCGTGACCGTCGTGTTCTTCGTGACGTCCAGCTTCGGCTGCGCCAGCCAGTCGGCGCCCTTGGAGAAGTCCTCGGGGTCGGCCGCCAGGAACTCGTTCAGAATGTAACTGCCCTTGGGGACACGGACCTTGACGGTCCCCGAGTCCGGGTCGTACGCGCCGAAGACCTCACCCTCCGAGGCGCCGGTCAGGGCGGACAGGGACGTCTCGTAGCCCTGGGCGTCCTTGCCGTCGCGCCCGATGTGCTTGAGCGTCACGTCGTACGACTCGACCTCGCGCTGCACGGCGGCCGCGGTGCGCACGGACTGGCCGCCGCCCGTCGCCACGACGTACGCGGAGTACGCCCCGTCGACCGTGCCGCCGAGCTTGGTGTCCGCGGTCAGGTCCACGGAGGCGGTGCCGCCCGCGGGGACGGTCACCTTCGTCGCGCCGAGCTTGAAGAAGCCGGCCGGGGCGGCCTGCCCCTTGGGGTTCGTGCCGGTGGCCGTCAGGTCGAGGGTGACGTCCTTGGTACCGGTGTTCCGGTACGTCACCTTCTTGGTGATCGCGGTGTCGTCGGTGTGCGGCCACTGCGCGATGCCGAAGCTCACGGAGACGGGCTCGGCGAACACGGTCTGCTCGATGGCCTTGTCGACCTGGATGCGGCCCGAACCCTGCTCGAAGGGCGTGTACTTGCCGCCCTTGGTGGAACCGGTGAGGACGCCCTTGAGCTGGGCGGACTTCCAGTCCGGGTGCTCCTGCTTGAGGATCGCGGCGGCGCCCGCGACGTGCGGCGTCGCCATCGACGTACCGGAGATCGTGAGGTAGCCCTCGGGGTTCTCGCCGACCTCCTTGTCGATGACGCTGCCCGGGGCGGCGGCGGCCGTGATGTCGACGCCGGGGGCGGTGACGTCCGGCTTGACGGCGCCGTCGCCGATGCGCGGGCCGCGGCTGGAGAAGTCGGCCAGCTTGTCGTTGTCGTCGACCGCGCCGACGGTCAGGGCGGCGTCCGCGCTGCCCGGGGAGCCGACGGTCGAATCGCCGAACTCGCCGTCGTTGCCCGCGGCGATGGCGAACAGGATGCCCTTCTCGGCGGACAGCTTGTTGACCTCGGCCTCAAGGGGGTCGATCTCGGGGGTGTCGCCGCCGCCGAGGCTGAGGTTGACGACGTCGGCACCCTGGTCGGCGGCCCACTCCATGCCGGCGAGGATGCCGGAGTCGTCGCCGAAGCCTTCGTCGTCGAGGACCTTGCCGTTGAGCAGCTTCGCTCCGGGAGCCACGCCCTTGAACTTGCCGCCGGATTTGGCCCCCGTACCGGCCGCGATGGACGCGACGTGCGTGCCGTGGCCGAAACGGTCCACCGCGTCGGCGGCGGTGGAGAAGTTCTTCTCGCCGACGACCTGGCCCTTGAGGTCGGGGTGGGTCGCGTCGACGCCCGTGTCCAGGACGGCGATCTTGACGCCCTTGCCGTCGTAGCCGGCCGCCCACGCCTTGGGGGCGCCGATCTGCGGGACCGACTTGTCCAGGCTGGCCTTGCGCACACCGTCGAGCCAGATGCGGCTGATGCCGGAGGCGGCGGTGCCCCGGGAGGTCGTGACGGCGTCCCAGAGGCGGGTGGCGTCCTGCTTGGGCGTGGTGACGGCGTCCGCGTTCAGGGACTTGAGCGTCCTGCGGACCGTGGTGTCACCGGCGTCGCGCACGTCGGCTCGGGCGGCGGTCGCGGTGCCCTTGTAGCCGACGATCACCTTGAGGCCGTGCTTCTGGGCCTTGCGGTTGGCCGATTTGGAGAGCTCGGTGACGTCGAAGAGCCGCTGGTCGAGCTTGCCGCTCGCGACCAGGCGCTGCGCGTCGGCCGGCACCACGAGGGTGTGGCCGCCGACGGTGCGCGTCTGCGCGGGGATGTGCTCGCGGCCCTTGGCGTGCTGGTAGCCGGCCGGCTTCCCCTTCGCGTCGAGGGTGACGCGGTCGCCGGTGATGAGCGTGATGTGCTGCTTGGGCGCGGCCTTCGCGGCTTCGCCGGACTGCGCCGCAGGGGCGGCGGCCACGGCCGGGGCGGTCAGACCCGCGGTGAGGACGAAGGCCGCCGCGGCGGCCACCGTCGTGGCGCTCAGTCTCTTCGAGGTTATTCGTGCCTGTCTGTGCAACTTTCCCCCTGGTGACGGTAGTTCACCGGTGGGAGACCCAAGCGGCCCCCCTGCAAAGAGATGATGCAGGGGAGCCACGGGTTGTGCACTGAAGCGATCGAAATCAGACAGCTTTTGAGTTTTCCGTGATGGTGATCCGGCCCTTGCGGATGGTCGCGAGCCGGGGCGCCCTGCGGGCGATCGACGAGTCGTGCGTGACCATGATGAAGGTCAGCCCGTGCTCCTTCCACATGGTCTCGAGCACGTCCATGATCTCGTCGCGCATGGACTCGTCGAGGTTGCCGGTGGGCTCGTCGGCGAGCAGCACCTTGGGGTTCTTGACGAGGGCGCGGGCGATGGCGACGCGCTGCTGCTGGCCGCCGGACATCTCCCCGGGCAGATGGCCGAGCCGTTCGCCGAGGCCGACCGAGTTCAGGGCCTGCGCGGCGCGTTCGCGGCGGTCGGCGGCCTTGAGGCCGAGCGGCACGAGGGCCGTCTCGACGTTCTCCTGGGCGTTCAGCGTCGGGATCAGGTTGAAGCTCTGGAAGACGAACCCGATGGACTCGGCGCGGAACTTGGTGAGCCGCGCCTCCGGGAGCTTCGCCAGGTCGACGCCGTCGAGCTCGATGCTGCCCGCGGTCGGCCGGTCGAGTCCGCCGAGCATCTGGAGGAGGGTGGACTTGCCGCCGCCGGTGGGGCCCTGGATGACGAGCCGGTCGCCGTCTCCGATGGTCAGGTCCACCCCGGCGAGCGCGTCGACGGTGTCCTTGCCGCGCCGGTACTGCTTGGTGACGCCTCTCAGCTGATACATGGTGCAACTCCTGCGGTACGTAGAGGTGTTCGGGAGGCCGCGCGGTGCGGCTACTCGACGCGGCGCAGGGCGTCGGCCGGGCGAAGGCGGGAGGCGCGCCAGCCTCCGAAGGCGCCGGCGATCAGGCCTCCGGCGACGGCGAGGCCGACGGCGAGCGTGATGGTGGTGGCGCTGACGGGCGCGCTGAGGGCGATGTCGAGGGTCTTGCCGGCCGCCTGGCGCATGCCGGGGCCGCCCATGGCCAGGCCGCCGGCCCGTCCGCCGCCGGCTGCGCCGGAGCCGAGTTCGGCAGTGAGGGTGGGGCTGATCGCGGTGACGGCGTAGGCGCCCGCGAGGCCGACGGCGATACCGAGGACGCCGCCGACGAGCCCGTTGACGACGGCCTCGCCGACGACCTGGCGGGTGACGCGTCCGGACTTCCAGCCGAGCGCCTTGAGGGTGCCGAACTCCCGTACGCGGCGGGAGACCGCCGACGAGGTGAGCAGCCCCGCGACCAGGAACGCGGCCACGAGTACGGCGATGGAGAGCCACTTGCCGACGTTCGCCGCGAGGTCGGAGGCGGTGGACAGCGAGCCGGAGACGGTGTCGGCGAGATCGGCCGAAGTGGTCACCGTCGTGCCGGAGATGTTCTTCTGGATGGCGGACTTGACCGCGGAGATCTGCTGCGAGTCGGTCGCCTTCACATAGACCGTGGTGATCTTGTCCTTGGCGTCGGCGAGGGTCTGCGCCTGCTTCAGCGGTACGTACAGGTTGGCGGCCGCGTCACCGGTGTCCGGCGTCGCGATGCCGATGAGCTTGTACTTGACGCCCTTGATCTTGACGGTGCCGCCGAGGGCGAGCTTCTTCTCCTTGGCGTACGACGCGTCGGCCACGGCGACCTTGGCATCGGTCTCGGACGTCTTGAACGTACGCCCCTTGGTGACCTTGGAGGAGGTGAGCGGGCCGAGGCCCTGCTTGGCCACGTCCGTGCCGTACACGCTGTAGGAGTTGACGTCGAAGGAGGCGCCGCCGCCCTCGACCCGGCCCTGCGGCTGGCCGCCGGAGCCGCCCGGTCCGCCCTGGCGGGTGGTGGCGCCGCCCTGGTCCTGCTTGAACTGGCCGCGCTTGAACTCGCCGTTGACCTTCATCACCTGGAGGCTGAGGCCGCCCACCGAGTCGGCGACGCCCTTCTGCCCGGCGACCTTGGTGACGGTCGACGAGGCGAGGGTCTGGAAGCCCTGCACCATGACGCGGTCGCTGCTCTGCTCCTCGCCGTCGTCCTTGGCGCCGAACTCGAACCGCGGCCGCCCGGTCTCCCCGCTCTTGGGCGCTTCGGCGGCCTTGGTGACGGTCATGTCGGTGCCGAGGCCGTACAGGGACTGGAGAACCTTGTCCTGGGCCTGGCTCATGCCGGAGGACACGGAGTTGACCACGATGACCAGCGCGATGCCGAGCGCGAGCCCGGAGGCGACGACGAGGGCCGCCTTTCTGCGGCGGCGCAGTTCGCGCCTCAGGTAGGTGAAGAACATGCCGTGAAGCTAGGGACACACCGTGATGATCGGATAAGCCCGGGATAAGAGGCGGATGAGAACTCGCTGGAAAGCCCGAAGGCCCGCACCCTGTCGCCAGGGTGCGGGCCTTCCGCGAGGACTGCCGGACGAAAGGACCGTCAGACGGCCGAACCGGCCGTCCACTGCGCCCAGTCCAGGTTCCAGCCGTTGAGGCCGTTGTCCGGCTGGATGGTCTTGTCGCCGGTGTTCTTCACGACGACGACGTCACCGACCATGGAGTTGTTGTAGAACCAGGCACCCGGCGTGTTCGGGTCATTGGCACCCTTGGCGTCGGACAGGCCGACGCAGCCGTGGCTCGTGTTGGCGCCACCGAAGATCGACTTGGCGCCCCAATAGTTGCCGTGGATGAAGGTGCCGGAGGCCGACAGACGCATCGCGTGCGGCACGTCCTTGATGTCGTACTCGCCCTTGCCGTCGGTGCCCTTGAAGCCGACCGTCGAGCCGTCCATCCGGGTCTCCTTGAACTTCTCGGAGATCACCATCTGGCCCTGGTACGTCTTGTTCTCCGGCGAACCGGCGGAGATCGGGATGGTCTTGACGACCTTGCCGTCCCGCGTGACCGTCATGGTCTTGGTCGCCGCGTCGACGGTCGAGACCTGGTTGCGGCCGACCTTGAAGGTGACCGACTTCTGCTGCACGCCGTAGACGCCGTTCGCACCCTCGACGCCGTCGAGGTTCAGCTTCAGCGTGACCGTGGAGCCGCCCGTCCAGTAGTCCTGGGGGCGCAGGTCGAGGCGCTGGTTGCCGAACCAGTGGCCGACGACCTGCTGGCCGCTGCTGGAGGTCACGGTGATGCCCTTCTGGACATCGGCCTTGTTCGTGATCGCCTTGTCGAAGTTGATCGAGACCGGCATGCCGACGCCGACGGTGGAGCCGTCCTCGGGCGTGAAGTTGCCGATGAAGCTGTTGGCCTGCGAGACCGTGGTGAACGAGGCGTTCTCGTGGGCGGCGCGGCCGCTGGAGTCCTTGGCCTCGGCGGCGATCTTGTAGACAGTGGCGCGCTCGAGCTGGCCGGCAGGCTTCCAGCTCTTCTTGTCAGCGGATATCTGCCCCTGGACCGCCGCGCCCTCGGCGGTCGTCATCGTCACGTTCGTGAGCGAACCCTTGCTCACGGTGACGGCTGCGGCGTTGTTGATGCTGGCGTTGTCGGAGCCGTTCTTCGGCGCGATCTTGATCAGCGCCTCCGACGTCTTCTTGGCAGCGGCCTCGTCGACGGCGGCCTGTGACTTCGTGCCGCCGCCATCGGCACCGCGGGCCTCGCTGCCACTTCCGCTGCACGCGGAGAGCACCAGCACTCCTCCGACCAGAGCGGACGCGGCCATCAGACCCTTGCGCCGCTTACTGTCCGTCATCACACGCATCTCCATCGTCGCCGATTTCCCAACAACCCCGAAGGCCCTGCGGGCCCCGATCCCCGCCGAGCGGGAATCCCCATCAGCCCATGTAACGCCATGACCGGTTCGTCCCGTTCCAATTCCGTCCCCGATGTGGGGGATGACACGTCCGACTGCCGTGACCAGGCATGCACCAGTGGTAACGGAACCCTCCTGGTGCCCCCTGTGGGACGGGAAAACCCCGGCCGGCGGTTGCCACCCGGGGTTCCCGAGTCCGTGCGCTCCTGCCCGGCCCCGCATCCCGCCCTAGTCGTCCGCGTCGAGAGCGTCGCCGGCTTCGTCATCATCCACGTCGAGGTCCCAGTCGGGCGAATCGGGATCGTAGTCGACCTGTTCGCTGGACCAGGAGGCCTGCACGAGGTCCGTCCCGGGCACCTCGCCGACCAGGTCGAACGGGTCGACGAGATAGGCGAGTGCCTCTGCCTCGTCCTCGTTGACGGCGGCCTCGGCGTGGGCCCGCTCGTCGGCCGGCATGTCCTCGTCCTCGGCGATGCGCTGCAACGCCGCTCCGGTGACGGCGGCGGTGTCCTCGATTTCCAGGACCAAATCAACGCGGAGCCGAACAAATCGTGATGCCTCAGGGGTGCTCATACGACGGAGCGTATGCCTCACCCCACCCGTGACTTTCCTGTGACCCGCACCTTTCACTAACATCGCCTCACACGGCCAATTCGCCAGCTCCACAAGGGGGATCGATTCCGTGTCCGTCGCACGACGATCGCTGCTCACCGCCACTGCCGCCGGGACACTCCTGGCTGCTCTGTGGTTCGTTCCGTCCGCCACCGCGACGCCCGAGAAGACAGCGGAGGCAGATCAGCAGCAGACCGCGACAGCGGTACACGCGCAGTCCGAGGGCCAACTGCGCCTGGCCGACACGGGAACGGTCGACACCACGCCGTACGTGATCGGCGGGTCGGCGTTCCTCGGCATAGGCGCCGGCTTCCTGACGTACTCGGCCAGGAAAAGCCGCATGACCGCCTACTGAGCAACGCAGGGGCGGGCCGCACCCCTATGGGTGCGGCCCGCCCGTGTTCTCCGTAACTCCTAGGCCAGCGGCCCCGTGACGGGCTCCACGGCCGCCACCAGATGCCCGCCGCGCACAAAGGCGTCCGCGGCCGCGAGGTCGGGCGCGAGGAAGCGGTCGGGGCCCGGACCCTGAACTCCCGCCGCCCGCACGGCATCGATCACCGCACGGGAAGCCGGGGCCGGCGCAAGGCCCTCGCGCAGCTCGATGCCGCGCGTGGCCGCGTACAGCTCGACGGCGACGATCCGCGTCAGGTTGTCGATCGCGGTACGCAGCTTGCGCGCGGCGGACCAGCCCATGGACACGTGGTCCTCCTGCATCGCGGAGGACGGGATGGAGTCCGCGGAGGCGGGCACGGCCAGCCGCTTCATCTCGCTGACCAGGGCGGCCTGCGTGTACTGGGCGATCATCAGGCCGGAGTCGACGCCCGCGTCGTCGGCGAGGAACGGCGGCAGCCCGTGGGACCGGTTCTTGTCGAGCAGGCGGTCGGTGCGCCGCTCGGCGATCGACCCGAGGTCGGCGGCGGCGATGGCGAGGAAGTCGAGCACGTAAGCGACGGGCGCGCCATGGAAGTTGCCGTTGGACTCGACGCGCCCGTCAGGCAGCACGACAGGGTTGTCCACGGCGGACGCCAGCTCGCGCTCGGCGACGAGCCGCGCGTGGGCCATGGTGTCCCGCCCGGCACCGGCGACCTGCGGGGCGCAGCGCACGGAGTACGCGTCCTGCACGCGCGGCGCGTCGTCCTGGAGGTGCCCGGTGAGCTCCGAACCCTTCAGCACGGCCAGCATGTTGGCCGCGCTGGCACCCTGCCCGGGGTGCGGCCGGATCGCATGCAGCTCAGGTGCGAGGACCTTCTCGGTCCCCAACAAGGCCTCGAGCGACAAGGCGGCGGTGATGTCTGCGGACTTGTACAGGTTCTCCAGATCGGCGAGCGCCATGACGAGCATGCCGAGCATGCCGTCGGTCCCGTTCAGGAGAGCGAGCCCCTCCTTCTCCCGCAGCTCGACAGGCGCGATGCCATGGGCGGCGAGCAGCTCGCCTGCAGGAGCAAGAACACCGTCGGGCCCTTCGGCGTCGCCCTCCCCCATCAACGTAAGAGCGCAGTGGCTGAGCGGCGCGAGGTCGCCGGAGCACCCGAGGGACCCGTACTCGTGCACGACGGGCGTGATCCCCGCATTGAGGACGTCGGCCATGGTCTGCGCGACCTCGGGCCGCACGCCGGTGTGCCCGGAGCAGACGGTCTTCAGCCGCAGGAACATGAGCGCGCGCACGACTTCCCGCTCGACGCGCGGGCCCATTCCCGCCGCGTGCGAGCGGACGATGTTCCGCTGCAACTGGGCCCGCAGGTCCTGGCTGATGTGCCGGGTGGCGAGCGCGCCGAACCCGGTGGAGACCCCGTACACGGGTTCGGGCTTCGCGGCCAGCGCGTCCACGATCGCGCGGGCCGAGGCAAGGGCGGCCACCGCCTCTTCGGAGAGCTCGATCCGGGCATCCGCCCGCGCCACGGCGACGACATCGGCCGCGCTGACGCCGGACGTCCCCACCACCACAGTGTGCATATCCATATTCAGGAGCGTACGAGGTGAAGAGCCCAATGTCACGACCGAGTTCGGGATGGACCCCTTACGCCCCCGCGTCCCGCCCCCGGAGCCGGCGCCGCTCACCGTCACCGACGGCGGGCGGAGGCGAGTCGGCAAGGCGCACGACGGGATCGTCGGGACCGTCCCGCCCGGCCACCACGGGCTTCACGGCCCGCAGCGCCTTGGCCCGGTACTGGGCGGCATCGGCAAGCCGGAAGAGCCGCCGCGCGCTGAGCACCTCACCGATCGGATCACCGGTGGAGGCAATCCCGCAGGCGACGCCCTCCCCCAGCTCCAACTCGGAGGCGCGCAGGCACAGTTCCTCGCCCGCCCGCACCACGTCATCGGCGTCGGGCCCCACCGCCACCAGACAGAACTCGTCGCCCCCCAGCCGAGCGGCCAGGGTCCCCGGCAACATCGCGCCGCACAAAGAGAGAACGGATCCGAACCGCTCCAGCAACCGGTCCCCGACGGCATGCCCCAAGGAGTCGTTGACGCGCTTGAGCCCGTTCAAGTCACACACGACAAGAGAAACAACGTCACCCCCGACCCGGTGCCGCTCGATCGCCTCGTCGAGCCGCATATCGACGGCACGCCGATTGGCAAGTCCGGTCAGGGCGTCGGTGAAGGCGAGCCGCCGAGCCTCCTCGAGCCGCTCGGTCTGAGCGATACCGGCAGCGGCAACAGCGGCAAGAACGGTGGCGAAGGCGGCATCGTGGGCGCCGAAGACCTCGGCGCCCGCGGGCCGGGCGACGTACAACTCGCCCCAGGCGCGCCCGTGGAGAACAATCGGCGCGACAACGCAACACCCACGCCCCCGCCGGCGCAGGGCGGCAACGCGCTGATGGCAGTAGCCGCCCCCCTCCACGGTCCCGGCGGCGGTCTCGACCCAGGCGCGCGGAGCACCCCCGCCCACCCACTGCTCGTGCAGGAACTCGGTGATCTCCGGGAACTGGTGCACGGGATAGGCCTCGTCCTCGGGGAACTCGACCTCACCCTCGGCGCGCTCCCCCACGTTCACGAGGACGCGCAGCCTCCCGCGCTCGCGCTCCCACACGGACAGAGCCGCGAAGGTACCGGACAGAGCGCGGCAGGCCCCGAGGGCGGCGGCCCGCCAGGACTCACGCGGAGACTGCGCCGCGGCCATCCCCTGCGCCATCGCGACCACGGCCCGCAACCGGACTTCCTCTCCCATAGGCCAAGATTAGGAAAGAAAAGCCCAAGTCGATACATTCAAGACCCATACGAGGCCAGGAATAGTCATTCACCGGGCCACTGAGGCGCCCGCTTCTCGTTGAAGGCGGCGACACCTTCCGCCCGGTCGCCGGAGAAGGCGACGGATCGCCAGGCGGCGTCCTCGACCTCGAGCCCGGCACGCAGATCGAGCCCGTACCCCACCCTCAGAGCGCGCTTGGCAGCACGAAGCCCCACAGGCGAATTGGCGGCGATGCGACCGGCAAGCTCAAGCGCAGCCTCGCGATCGCCCCCCGCCCCCACCACCGAATCGACGAGCCCCATCTCCAGGGCCTCCCGAGCCTCGACGCGCCGCGCCGAGAAGATCAGCTCCGCGGCCTTCGCGGCCCCCACGCGCCTCGGCAGCAACTGCGTACCGCCCCCGCCGGGAATCACACCCACAGACACCTCGGGCAGCCCCACGACGGCGGTCTCGTCGGCCACGATCAGATCGCAGGCCAGAGCGAGCTCGAACCCGCCGCCGAGAGCGAACCCGTGCACAGCGGCGATGACAGGCATAGGGAGCTCAAGAACACCGCCGTAGGCCCCCCGGGTCAAAGGCCGCTGCCGAAGAAGCTCGGCATCGGAAAAGGAGTTCCGCTCCTTCAGGTCGGCCCCGACACAAAAAGCACGAGAGGCAGACGAGGAAAGAACAACAACGCGCACGCCACCATCACCCGCCAGAGAGACACAAGCCTCCCCGACACTCACCGCCATGGCGCTGGACACGGCGTTCATGGCCTTGGGCCGATCGAGAACGAGCTCGGCGACAAAACCGTGCCGACACACCTCGACGAACTCTCCGAACCGCTCGCTCACAGACCCTCCCGGTTAACGACAGTTAACAACGGCAGAATCCTAGAGCGGCCGCCGCGTCAGAAGCCAGGGCTCGATGACACCGAGCCCACGCACGGGCCGCTGCCACATGGGCTGCAGAGCAAAGCGGTACGAGGGCGCGTCCTCGCCCTCCTTCTCGGCTAGCGCGGCGGCCTCGGCCTCGGAAACGGGCGCCTCACCGGTCCGCTGCAGCTCCTCCGCGAACGCACCGTCGACCAGCACCGCGTCCCGAGGAGCTATCGAGGTGAGCCGACTCGCCAGATTCACGGTCGTCCCGAAGACATCACCCATCCGGGTCGTCACGGTCCCGAAGGCCATCCCCACCCGCACCTCGGGCATGGTCTCGTCATTGGCCATGGTCTCGATGAGCCGCAGAGCGATCTCGGCGGCGATCCCCGAGTCGTCGGCGGCGTACAGCACCTCATCGCCCAGAGTCTTGATCAACCGCCCGCCGTTGGCGGCAACAAGATCGGCGGCCGTGGTCTCAAAGGCCTCGACGAGCTCCCCGAGCTCCTCTTCCTCCATACGCCGGGTGAGCCGCGTGAAGCCGACGAGGTCGGCGAACCCGACGGCAAGCCGCCGGTCCACCATCTCCTCATCGTCAGCGGCCTGCACCACACGCCCGGTGGCCGCGGCCAACTGCCGCCGCCACACGTAGACGAGAAACTCCTCCAGCTCGGGCAGGAGCAGCTCCATCAGGGGATACGTGACTTCGGTACGGGTCATCCCGGGCTCGGGAGGCTCGGTGAGCCCCTCCAAGAAGGAATCGATCTGCCACTCGGCAAGCCGGGCGGTGGTCTGCCCGGTGGACCGGGCGACCTGCACGGCCATGGCCTCGCTGAGCAGCCCGGCCTCGACAAGCCCGGCAAGCCGCCGCAGGGCGAGCACATCGGCCTCGGTCAGCGCCTTGGCCTGCCCGATGTCGGCAAACCCCATGGCCCGCCAGAACCGGGAGGCGAGCTCCATGGAAACACCGGCGCTTCGCGCGGCCTGAAACGGCGTATACCGCCGCTCCGCACCGAGAATGAGCCCCTCGAGCCGGAGGGCAAGCGGATCCTCACCGCCGGCACCGTCCTCGACAGACTCGATGTCGGATGGGGTGCCCGCGCCGGAGCCCGAGTCGTCGACGGTCACGCCTGCTGCCCTTCCGATCTGCCACGGTCATATATCGACCGGCCTCAACTTTACGGCAGGTGTGCCGCAGCTCACTCCCCCAGCACACACGAGTCCTGACCCCCACCCAAGTACAACGGAAAGAACGCCCCCACGACGGATCAGCCGGGTACGAGACAAGATCCGCCGACGGGGGAATGGAGAGCCCACCGGGCAGTCGGCCGCGTACGAGACGGGAGGGGCCGTGGGGGCATGTGCGCGCGGAGCCACCAGCACCACGTACAGCCAATTTGGTTAGGCAGCGATGCCCCATAGAACAGCGAGCACGTACATGCCCCCACGGCCCCGCACCCAAAAACGCACCTGAGCAGCCCACACCGAGCCGGCACCCGAAAGCACACCTGAGCAGCCCACACCGAGCCCGCACCCGACGACGCACCACCTCAGGAAGCCGCACCCGAAAAGCCAAGGCGCCCCTCAGTCTCCCGCCCGCAGATGAACGATGTCCCCCGCCCCCACAGGCTGCTGCACACCGTCCTCGGAGGCGATGACGAGCCGCCCGTCCCCGTCCACGGCAACCGCCTCCCCCACAAGCTCCTGCCCCCCAGGAAGCTCCGCCCGCACCTTCCGCCCAAGCGTCGCGCACCCCGCCGCATAGGTCTCCTGAAGCCGCGACACGGCAGGATCCCCACCCGCGGCCCGCCACTCGACGAACCGCTCCTCCAGCGACCGGAGAACGGCCCGCAGCAGCGGGTCCCGGTCGGTGGAAACGGCCCCGGCCAGGGCGAGCGACCCGGCCCGCGGCACAGGCAGCTCGTCGGCGCGCAGCGAGACGTTGAGCCCGATCCCCACCACCACACCGTCCCCAGCCCGCTCGGCAAGGATGCCCCCGGCCTTGCGCTCCTCGCCGTCCACATTCACCAGCAGGTCGTTGGGCCACTTGAGGGCGGTGTCGACCCCAGCCGCGCGCGCGAGCCCCGTGGCGACGGCCACCCCGGTGAGCAGCGGCAGCCACCCCCACCGCTCCACGGGCACATCGGCGCCGGGCTTCAGGAAGACGGAGAAGAAGAGCCCGGACCGCGCAGGAGCGGTCCACTGCCGGTCGAGCCGCCCGCGCCCGGCGCTCTGCGACTCGGCGACGAGGACGGCCCCTTCCTCGGCCTTGCCGCTCAAGGCGAGGGCGACGAGATCGGAGTTGGTGGACCCGGTGGCGGGAACAACGTCGACGGAGGACCACAGCCCGCCACGCACAAGGGCGCGCCGCAGGGCGGTGGCGTTCAACGGCGGCCGGTCCAGGTCCGACCACTGCTGACCGTCGTTCGCGTCGGAAGGATCGTCTGATGCATTTCGGGGCGTCATGCAACCCACCCTAGGTGTGGTAAACGCCGCACTGCTGAACGGTATCCACGCCACTACGCTACGAGCCAGTAGCACCAGGGCCAGGTGCCAAGCAGACCCAAACCCTGCCGCACCACACCGCACCACACCACGAGCGTCACCGCACCCCGCACCGCACCCCCGCGCCACCTCGCCCACCCCCGTCCTCACGTCCCCATTGAGCAGCCAGGGAGCCGCATCCCGATGTCCGTTCCGGAAGAGCCCAACGTGTCCAGCGCCATCGACATCCACACGACCGCGGGAAAGCTCGCGGACCTGCAGCGCCGGATCGACGAGGCCACGCACGCCGGCTCCGCGCGCGCGGTGGAGAAGCA